>DDWL01000039.1 GCA_002345675.1 Bacteroidales bacterium UBA2287
TACACACTTTATGGGATACTGTCTAATATCAATAACAAAGGCGTGACTAGTATTAGTGCACGCCTTTGTTAACCTTAAACTTCAACCTTAAACCTTAAACTTAAACCTATTATTCACCTTTAAATCGAGCATTACCGTACTTAATATTTACTATAACTTTTGCAGTTGCCTTGCTTTCGTCGCCAACAGTTCCAGCAACTTCGGTTTTAGTATTACCTTCAATACGGCTAACTCTGTTTACACTACCATATGTTATGCTACCATAAGCCGCTACACCATTTAGTGTGTATGATGCCGACTCGCTAATGGGGGCATTAATGCTTGAGTAGCCTCCGTTAAAACGTATAAGTTCGAACGATGCTGGCACAGTGGCAATTTTTACGTCTCCGTATTTCGATGTAATATCTAGTTTCTTGTCCATTCGCTCAATTTTGTAGTTTGTGTAACCACTTTCGCCAATTATATTCGACACTTGGCCTAGTATGAAGTTGTCGTACTTTGAATCGACTACAATTGAACTCGATTGCTCTACATTTATTTTCGAATACTTGCTTAGGACTGCAAGGGCTCTGCACTTAGTTATGCTAACGTTCGAATACTTAATATCTAATTTTAACCAGTCGGCTTCTTCAATGTTTGCATTTCCGTAACCAAGTGTTAAGCTGCTAAGTGGAGCTAAATTGCCGTAAATTATACGGTTTGCTTTAAGGTTGCCATACTTAATTTCGATTTTTGCGTGTCCAGTTATTTCGTTAATAAAAACATCGCCAAACTTATTATAGAGCGACAAGTTCAGATGCTTTGGCATTTTAACGCTATAGTCGATTTTAATTTCTTTCGATGATGACCCAAGTATATTGCCGCCTATTGAGTTCATTAACTTTTCGTCGATAGTGGTTACGGCAACAATTTCATTTCCCACTTTTTCTAAGCTCACGCTTATGGCAGCAAGCATTTTTTCGGCACGTTCTCTATTTGGGTGCTCAACAGTTACTATTACATTAATGCTAACAATATCCTTATCCCAGTTTTCGATATTAACACGACCAAATCGGTTTTTAATGCTAACCAGCGTTCCTGCAGGGGCTTCAAACTCCTTGTCGATGGTTTTATTAAGCCTATCTTCTGCTGCATGAACAGTCGATATCGCAATGAAAAGTCCGAGTAGAACTCCGGCTAAAGCTGTTAGTTTTAATTTAAGAGGTTTCATATTATTGTTATTTAATTGTTATCACTGTTTTATAGCTTCGAGTTTTACAATAATCTCGTCGAGCACTTCAATTTGCGTTTGGTAAAATAGGGCTAGTACGTAAGCTGCTCTTTCGGGTTCGGCAAAATTTACCATTTCGGAGCGAAGGTTGCTGTACCCCATTTCAACATCGGAAAAAACGGCTAGTGCTTCTTGCTTAAGGCTTTCCTTACCAATTGGCACAAGATTGTTAATTTGTTGTTTACGCTGGAAAAGCTGATTTGAGTAGTACTCCTCAATTTTTTGCATTTCCATGGTATAGCTGTTTTCAACAATACCCCTATTTAATTCGCCAACTATTTGACCGTAGTTAAGAACAAGGCTTAACCCTGCTGTAACAATTAGTCCAACTATAGCGGCAGCCGAGGCTACAAGAGTTGTGTTTATTCTTCTTACTCCTCGCTTTTGCTGAAGCTTTCCGAAAAACCTATCGGCATGATTTGCGCTTGGCTCCTCGCTGTCGAAAGCTTGGCGGTTGCTGTTTATGTATGCTGTAAGCTTGTCCATGACTCACTTTTTTTGTTCACCTGTTAATAGTTCAATTAGCCTTTGTTTGGCCCTTGTTAGCTGCGATCGCGAAGTAGAGGCAGTAATTCCTAGCATTGTTGAAACCTCATCGTGACTGTAGCCCTCAATAAGTATAAGATTAATAATTACCTTATACCCTTCGGGAAGTTTTGCTATTGCTAGTTTTAGCTGCTCTACCGATTCGGGTTCAAAACTGGCATTCGTATCGTCTTCCTCACGGAAGTCGTAAGCTTTTTCGAGTGGCATTAGCTTTAGCTTCTTTTTCTTTAAAAAGTCGAGCGAGGTGTTAACAACAATTCGTTTTAACCATGCTCCAAAGCTAACCTCGTTTCGGTAAGTGCCTATTTTATCAAACGCTTTAAAGAACGACTCTTGCATTATATCCTCGGCCTCGGTAGTATCCTCAACAAGCCTAAGGCAAGTATTGTACATAGCTTGGTAATACAACTTGTAAACCTCAAACTGAGAGTTCCTGTCACCCTTTATGCATCCATCGATATGGTGCTGGTGTATATTTGTGTAACTACCTTTTGCCATTTAATTTCAAACTAATGACGAAACGACTTTGCGTTTTGCTGCATGATATGTGATTAAAAACAAAATTCAGGCAATACTTAGCGCATAAAACTGTATACCAAACATTTAAAATTTCAAGTAAATGCTAAATTTTCACCTAAACTAATGGCTGGTGGAGTTTAGAGTTTACTAATTTTTCTAGTTTCTCTCTATTTCTTTTTATTCTTTTCTCCTTTTCCTCATCCGTCTCTAAAGAAACATTATCTATTCTATCAAGTAAATCGGTCAACCCCCAATTAATATTTCTTTTAGCTTCAAATTCTTTTTGAAGTTTTTCTCTATTTTGACTTGACAATACTTCACTTGGTAAATCAAATATTAGTAATTCTAAATCGAGTTCATTTAGTTTATTTGTAAAAATGTCTAATTCCCTACTCTCAACTTTTTGATAAAAAGGATTTGTCTTTAAACATTGGAGAATTCTTTCGTCTTTATATAATGCCCGCCCATTAAGCATTTCATTAAAAATTAAACTCGATTCGAAATCAGAAACTATTAAGTTATCCTCATCGTCTCTCATGAGATTAAGGTTGTTTACTGTCCTATCTATATTTAACATTAAAACATCGAGAAGGTAAACATCAATAAACTTTTCTTTAGCCATGCTTTCACTCTCAAGTAAAGAAAAATCTTTAGCATTTTCGATATACTCAAAGCTAATATTTAACCCCATACTTTTCTCTATCAAATCCCTTACCTCAATATAAACATTATTATATTCCAATAAATCAGTCAAATAAATCCACTTTGGCTGCCTTGTATTTATACCCAACTTTTTACCAATAACATTACCAAACCACTCACTTAATAACGAATATTCACCACTCATTCCTGCGCTCAATTTCACTAGAAAAATTTGCGTTCCATCGTCCACTATTATAGGAAATGAACTTCCTCCCAATTTATATTCAATAACTTTCATTCAGTTTGCTCCGCTTTGTACACATAGTTATTTGTTGTAATTCATCTGACACAATTTTTTTTAAATCTGAATATATTGATGATTAATCTTATAACAAACTCACGATACGCTACAAAAATAACGGTTTCAACAACAATGAAGATAAAATTAGGGGAAAGAATTTTGAGGGAATGAAGACTGAAGACCGACACTTCGACCCTTCGATAAACTCNNAGTGTCCGAGGTGAACTGAAAACTGTGGACTGAAGACTGTGGACTGTGGACTGTGGACTGTGGACTGTGGACTGAGAACCGAAGACTGTGAACTGAAGACTGACACTTCGACCCTTCGATAAACTCNNAGTGTCCGAGGTGAACTGAAAACTGAGAACTGAGAACTGCCGACTGTTGACTGAGAACTGAGAACTTAATCCTACTCTACTTTCTTTCGTCGCATTAGCCTGTCGAGTTTGTCGAAAAGTTCAACAGAATTTATTGGTTTAACAAGGTATTCGTCGCATCCTGCAGCCTCGGCTTTTTGCCTATCCTCGGTAAATGCGTATGCGGTTTGTGCAATAATTGGAATGCTAGCGTTTATTTGCCTAATCTCCATAGTTGCGGCATAGCCATTCATTACTGGCATTTTTATATCCATTAAAATGGCATCAATTTTTTTAATCGAATTTACTAGTTCAACCGCCTGTAACCCATCGCGAGCCCATAGTAATGTAACTCCGGTTGGTTCGAGTATTTCATTTAAAAGAATATAGTTTACCTCCTCATCCTCAGCAATAAGAAGCACTAAATTCTTCCAATCGGGAACTTTTCTTTCATCGCCTTCCTCTTGAATAAACTCCTCGTCGGTTAAATCGTCCTTTACAACAATACTTGGAAGCGAGAAGAAGAACTTAGCCCCTTTGCCCAGCGACGATTCGACCCAAATTTTACCTCCCAGCATTTCAATTATACCTTTGCTAATTGAAAGTCCAAGGCCTGTACCCCCTTTTATTCGGGCTAATTCGCCTTCAACTTGCCTAAATCGGTCGAATATTAGCTGCTGCTTTGTGCTGTCGATTCCAACTCCCGAATCGGTTACAAAAAACACAATCGACTTTTCGTCAACTGTATACCCCAATTCAACGAAACCTTTTTCGGTAAATTTTAGGGCATTATCCATTAAATTGGTGAGTACTTGCTCAATTCGGCCAATATCGCTGTAAATCATAAGACTATTTGAGCGTTTGGGAAGTATAAGCCTTATTTCGAGAGCTTCGCGCTGCTGAAACACTTTCTCCTTTTCGTAAAATTGCTTGAGCTGGCGGAGCAAATTGTTAACCTTAAAGTTGCTAAAAGCAAGGGTAAGCTGACCTGCTTCTACCTTCGAAGCATCGATAATATCGTTAATAAGCTTAACCAACGAATTACCCTTGGTGTTAATTATGCTTATATACTGATTTCGTTTTTCGTCGGGCAGGTTTGGAATACTTAGTAGCTGCGAAAACCCTAAAATGGCGTTCATAGGGGTTCGTATTTCGTGGCTCATATTTGCAAGAAATGCTGTTTTAAGCCTATCGCTCTCCTCGGCTTTTTCTTTGGCAGCTAAAAGTTGCTCCTCAACTAAATGCCTATCTTGAGCCATTGCAGCCTGATGTGTTAAACCCTCAATTAGCGAAAAGTCGGTTTCGGAGTACTTATCCTGTGCAAAAAGAACCACCCCACCAAGCAACTTGGATTCTTTATGAATTCCCATTGTATGAATTCCGCTAAGCGAAAGCATCCGTTCAACTTTTCGCGAAACTGCCGACGATACAATACCTCCCGAAAAATCGTATAAACTGCGATTTGCCAAAACCATCTTGCCTTTGCTAAAAGCTTTGGTCATTTCGGGGGTTATGTGAATTCTTCGGCCCACCGGGTTCCAGCCTAAAAGGTTAATAATTGTTTCCCAAGAGCGAATGTTGATACCATAAATGCCCTCAATTGAGAAGAATGCTTCGTCGCTATCGAGCGAAAGAATCATAAATATTTGGCCAGTAACATGTTTCTCGAACTGTGTTCCTAAGTAGTGAAAAACGTTGTCGGTAAGCGACATACCAACAAAACCTGTTGCCGTTTCGGCCAAAGCTTCTAACTTAAACCGATAGGCTGCTTGTAATCGTTCCGATTTTTTTTGATGAGTTATGTCGTAACCAATTGCTACAGCGCTCCAACCTTCAACTTTAACGTACTGGCTAAATACCGTCCAAACAATATCAATTTTTTCGCCTTTTTTTGTAGTAAGCTGATGCTCCCATGAGGAAAGCGACATGCCCATGTCCTTTAAGTAGGAGCGAATTTTTCTTCGTAACTCGGTTTCGGGGTATAGTAACTTCAAGGCATCTTTATTTTCAACAATCTCGTATGCCTTATAACCTGTAAGCTGCTCGCAGGTTCTATTCCAAAACACAAGATTGCCATTGCTATCGGTTGCAAACACTAAAGCTGGCATGTTTGTTACCAGTGCCATAAGGTTTTCCTTATCCTCACGTAGAATTCGCTCAAGTTCCTTTTGCTTAGTTATATCCTGAACAACACCCTGCCAAAACAGAATATTCCCAGATGGACTAATGGCGGGTTCGGCTATAATTAGTAAATGTTTCTCTTCACCATCGGGGCATTTATACTGAATTTCGTAGCTAAACTTCTTTTGGTCCAACTCGAGTTTACTGAAATTAAGAAATTTGCCAATTTGCTCAGCATCTTTCTTTTTAAGTCCATTAAGTATGTTACTAAGGGTCGGTTTAATTTCGTCATTTTTGAACCCAAAAATGCTAAAGGTTTCGGATGACCAAAAATTGTTCGAAACATCTGGCATTTCCTGCCAGTTTCCAATAAGGGCTATTTCTTGTGCTTTCTTAAGCCTCCGCTGGCTTAATAGTAGTTCTTCCTGAGTTTTTAGCTGATTGCTAATATCGGTAACCGAACCAACAACTTGTAAGGGTATGCTATTATCGTCGAATGCTACAGAAACTGCATTACAAATAATGTTTTTATAGGAGCCATCCTTTGTTAATACTTTAAAACGCTCCTCGAATGCTGTAATTTCGCCAGCTTTTAGTTCGTCGGCTAATTTTTTTACTCTGTTTATGTCGTTGGGGTGTACAAACACGTTAACCAACTGTGTTGTTGGCTCAAATGCACCATCCTCGTAACCTAACTGTTCGAATAATTTTTTGCTCACTTTTATTTGAGCCGATTTAGGATACCAAATCCAGTAAGCTTCGCCTAAAACATTTAGTGTTTGTGAGAGGAGCTTTTCATTGTTATCCAAACTATTCGTATCCATATAACTGTACTCAATTTATTTTTAATCACACAAAAAAACGATAAATAAACCAAACATAATACGAATGTACTAAAAAAACGTTTGCGGAATACATAACAGGTCTATAAATTGAGGCTATTTGGTACTTATAGTTGCTAAAAAATTTAACAATAAGCATATCAATAAAATTTAGTACGAAAATTACACTCGGCTGCAAAAACTGTTTAACTATACCTAAAACTAAAAAACGCAATGCATTGTTTAAAACTTTAGCCAAAATGTTAAGTACTTTAGGTAAAACCCAAAAGTTAATGTGAATAGTATTGGTTTTCTTTGCAGAACAAATGGTTTAAAATAATAACGGGGTTTGTATGCATCAGCGTCCAGGATTTAACAACGATAAGCTTAAGCGTAAACATCGCAAGGCTATTCTTTTCAATACTATGGAACTTGAAGCCATTAATATGTACTGCAAAAGGTATCGCATACAAAACCGTTCGAAATTTCTTCGCGAAACTGTTATTTCGAAAATTCTAAAGACAATTGAACAAGATCATCCTACACTTTTTTAATATACACAAGGCTAAAGTATTTCCCCGAAATTTCAGCTACTAAAACTCTCCGCTAAACTTTCACCAACTTTTTTGAATACCCTAATTGTCAATACGGAGGCAATATTAGATTGATTGCCCCTCCCGATAGTTGTCGGAAAACTATCGGGGGATTGATTGACTCTCCTACTGCCGTTTATAATATAAATCACTTAATTGATTTAAAAAAGATTGGCTAAAAACAACAACAAAAGCCCTATCTTTGCTGTTCTATTGTTCCATAAATCTACGTCCACAATGAAACGTACCGAGCCTAAAAATACTCGCCACATTATTCTTTACATGTTTGCAATGCTTTTTGTAATAATGGGCTTTTTTATTGCCATATTTCCATGGCAACAAAGCTGTACAGGATCGATAATTGAAAAAAGGCAGCACTCCGACTCGCTTCGCATCATCAATGGAATTTATCAAGTGCCAATTCCCGAACAGCTTTACTTTGCCAACGAAGAAGTTCCGTTGCACCTTTTCGATGTTCGCGAAAGCCTCGATCGCGAGCTTCAGGTTAACACCTACTGGCACTCGCAAACAATTCTTTTGCTAAAACGTGCAAATCGATTTTTCCCAATTATTGAGCCCATTTTAAAAGAAAATGGAATTCCCGACGATTTTAAGTACCTTGCTGTTGCCGAAAGCGCACTTACACAGGCCATTTCGCCATCGAAAGCCGTTGGCTTTTGGCAAATTCTCGAAGCTACTGGCAAGGAGCTAAATTTAGAAATCACGAAGGAAGTCGATGAACGTTACCATATCGAAAAGTCGACTAAAGCTGCTTGTACCTATCTTATAAAAAATTACAAGCATTACAACAATTGGACTATAACCGCGGCCTCGTACAACTTTGGCCGAAACGGAATTAACAAGCAAATGGAACGCCAACTCAACACAAACTACTACGACATGGTGTTTGGCGAGGAAACCGAAAGGTACCTATTTAGAATTCTTGCAATTAAGGCAATTTTCGAAGACCCTCAGAAGTACGGCTTCTTTTTCGAAAAGAACGACCTTTATCCTCCTTTCGATTCTTACGAAGTTAAAGTCGACACAGCAATTACGAGTATTGGCAAGTTTGCCGAGCTGCATGGCACTAGCTATAAAATGCTTAAAATTCTTAACCCATGGCTTCGCGAAAACTACTTGCCCGCTTCGCAAGGGAAATCATATGTAATAAAACTTCCCTCCAAAGGATTTAGGGAGAATGCTTATAATTAAGACGTTATCACTCATCTCGAAATGGAAATTGCAAAAGGCGAATTGCTCGAAATTGATGTTCAGGGCGCAAGGGTTCATAATTTAAAAAACATCGACGTTCGCATACCACGATACAAACTTACTGTAATTACGGGCTTAAGCGGTAGTGGCAAGTCGTCGCTGGCTTTCGACACCATTTATGCCGAAGGGCAAAGAAGGTACATCGAAACTTTTTCGGCCTACGCACGGCAATTCTTAGGAACCCTCGAACGTCCCGATGTGGATAAAATTGATGGGCTAAGCCCAGTAATTTCAATCGAGCAAAAAACCACCAATCGTAACCCGCGCTCCACCGTTGGAACAGTTACCGAGATTTACGATTTTCTACGTCTTCTTTACGCTCGCGCTGCTATTGCATACTCGTTTAACACTGGCGAAGAAATGGTTCGCTATACCGACAATCAAATTATCGACCTAATTCTAACTAAGTTTTCGGGAAAAAAACTTGCAATTCTTGCACCTATCGTTCGAGGAAGAAAAGGGCATTACCGCGAACTGTTTGAGCAACTTCGGAAAAAGGGCTTTTTACATTGCCGTATTAATGGCGAAATAAAAGAGATGAAGCACGAAATGAAGCTCGATCGTTACAAGGCACATAATATTGAACTGGTAATTGACAAAATGCGAGCCGAAGAGGATATGCGAAAACGCCTGTCGGACTCGGTGCAAACCGCCATGATGCATGGAAAGGGAACCATTCTTGTTCTCGATATTGAAACAATGGAGTATCGATACTTTAGCCGAAGCTTAATGTGCCCAACATCGGGCATTTCGTACGATGAACCTGCTCCTCATAGTTTCTCATTTAACTCGCCTCATGGAGCCTGCCCAAAGTGCAATGGCCTTGGCACAGTTGCCGAAGCCGACATTAAGAGAATTATTCCCAATGGTAAAAACAGCATAAAAAAGGGAGGAATTGAACCGCTTGGCCCCTTTAAAAGCTCGCTAATTTTTTGGCAACTCGAAGCAATTGCGGCTAAATACGGATTTGACCTCTCCGACCCCATCGAGGATATACCAGAACAAGCAATGAATGTTATTCTTTTTGGGTCGGACGAGCAATTCACACTGAAACAAAGCGGAATTGGCGTAAAATCGAGTTACTTTCTTAGTTTCGAAGGGGTTATAAATTTTATTTACAATCAGCAAAGTGACGAAAACAGCGGAAAAGGCAATAAATGGGCGCAGCAGTTTATAAAACATATTCCCTGTCCCGACTGCAAAGGCACTCGCATTAAGCCCGAAGCACAATGGTTTAAGGTTGATGGAAAGAGTATTTCCGATTTGGCAAGCATGGATATTATTTCGCTCGACCATTGGTTTAGCTCTGTAGCTAACAAACTTAACAAACGGCAAAAAGCCATTGCCTCGGAAATACTAAAGGAAATAAGCGAAAGAATTGGTTTTTTAAAGGATGTTGGCTTGGGCTACCTTTCGCTTAACCGAAGTTCGGCATCGCTATCGGGTGGCGAAAGTCAGCGCATACGGCTTGCTACGCAAATTGGCTCCAAACTGGTAAATGTTCTTTACATTCTCGACGAACCCAGCATTGGGCTTCACCAGCGCGATAACCTGAGGCTAATACAGTCGCTTCAAAAGCTTCGCGATTCGGGAAACTCTGTAATAGTTGTTGAGCACGATGAGGAGATGATTCTTGCTGCCGATTACGTTATCGATATGGGTCCACGCGCTGGCCGACTTGGGGGACGCATTGTAGCGCAGGGAACACCCAGTGAAATTATGCTGTCCGACTCGCTAACAGCCCAGTACCTTAGCCGCAAGATGGAAATCCCCATTCCCGAAAAGCGCCGCGAAGGAACAAATACAAACATTCAAATTTTTGGCGCTAAGGGAAATAATTTAAAGAATGTTTCGGTAAGCTTTCCCTTGGGAAAATTCATTTGCATTACTGGCGTTTCGGGAAGCGGCAAGTCGACACTTATTAGCGACACCCTGCTACCAGCGCTTACCCGCAAGTTATATCGTTCGCTCGACGAACCTTTAGAGTACGAAACCCTTAACGGGTTAGAACTAATTGATAAAGTAGTTGAAGTAGACCAGTCGCCATTAGGACGAACTCCACGCTCGAATGCGGCAACCTACACAGGCGTTTTTACCGATATTCGCAAGCTTTTCGAAATAACTCCCGACGCAAAAATTAGGGGCTACAAGGCTGGTCGGTTTAGCTTTAACGTAAAGGGAGGCCGATGCGAAACCTGCAAGGGCGCTGGAGTTCAAACCATTGAAATGAACTTTTTACCCGATGTTTATGTGAAATGTAAGGATTGTAACGGCTTGCGCTACAACCGCGAAACGCTCGAGGTTAAGTTTAAAGGAAAGCATATAAGCGATGTTCTGAACATGACTATAAACCAAACTGTTGAGTTCTTCGAAAGCATTCCCTCGATTTATCAAAAAATAAAAACGCTTCAAGACGTTGGTCTTGGTTACATAACTCTTGGGCAACCATCTACCACCCTATCGGGTGGCGAAAGTCAGCGTGTAAAACTATCCTCGGAACTTGCCAAGCGCGATACTGGAAGAACCCTTTACATTCTCGACGAGCCAACAACAGGGCTTCACTTCGAAGATGTGCGCGTTCTGCTCGATGTACTCAACAGGTTAGTGGATCGAAAGAATACAGTAATAGTTATTGAGCATAACCTCGATGTGGTTAAAGTAGCCGATCATATTATCGACTTAGGTCCCGAAGGTGGAGCCGAAGGAGGTATGATTGTTTGCGAGGGAACCCCAGAGGAAATTATTTTTAACGAGAAAAGCTATACTGCTCAACACCTCCGAAATTATATACAAAAACAGCACTAAAAACGTGAGTTCGACTTAATTTTAACACAGAGGGTTTATGTTTTGCATTTTACAAAATGATTGTTTTAATACGATTCGAATTCACGATGATGATGTTAATTGTTAATGAGAGGAGTACAGGCCCCGATAGTTATCCATAGCCGTCAGGTTAAGCATGTTTTCCCAGCGATTATAGGAACTCCAGAGTTCGTTTTTTCCTTTTTCCTTTCTCCTTGATGAGAAAGGAAACAAAGAATCAAGGCAAAACGAAGCTCCTGCCCGCTCTGACCTATTGCTTGTTTTTTAAAGCAAAGTAGGCAAAGCCCCTTTGCTTAAAAACTACGCAATAGTCCATTCACCCAACTGCAGGCTCGCCGTTTTGCCGTCCCACCGCACCTCGCTCATGGCATTCTTCTTGGGATTTCTATACCATTTCGCTTTGACTATTCTATAGTCCTCTGCTTTCTCTGAACCATCAGCAAATCGGCCTCTTATACTGAAGCACTATATTTATTTATTCTTAGCCTGACGGCTATGGATAGTTATCGGGGCACAGAGGTTTGATGATCTTGCATAAATGCAAAATCAGAATTTAATTCCCTCACTTCTATACTACTCCTTATATCGAACTAACGTTAAAAAAATGCCCCGTTGAAACCAACGGGGCATGAAAATTATATAGATTTTTAGGGTTCTCACTGTGTGAAGAAGAAGTTGTTAAGTTCGTACATTTCTTCAAGTGACAAGTCGAGTTTTTGGTCGAAGAACTGTTCAACAGCCTTTAGTAACTCCTCAAACGAAACATAGCCATCGCCATCCCTATCAACTTTCTTGAATTTGTCGGGAATTACACCTGGCGTAAACGTAATACTACGTGTCCAAATTGGAGCTAAAGGAATAACTTTAATATCTTCACGGCGAACAGCTGTAGGCTTATCGAATATTCCAGCTAATTTTTCGGCTGTAAGCGCAACGCCGCTATCGTCTACAATCGAACCTTGCGGTGTATTTGATTCATCGTCTAAATAGTCGGGAACACCATCAAAATCGGTATCGAACGGGCAACCAACGGTTGGAGAAGTAAGTACAGTATCAACCTCAACCCCCATTGGAGTTCCTGGGCACTGATCCCAACGGTCGTAAATCATATCATTATCCTCATCGGCCATTAGCACATCGTAATCGAAATCGATATCCATAAAGTATTGGTCTATTCTTCGATATTTAGGATCGGAGAAAAGGTCGAAGTTCATCGATGCGTAAGTGAAGAGAAACATATCGCCTAATCCGCTAGCAGTTAACCCGTAACGTTCAGCAGCTTTAGCATCATAGTTGTCAACTTTGTCCGATAGGCAATAGTTAAGCGTAGAAGCAATTCGCAAGTTTACCCTATACGATAAAAAGAAATCGAAGCCTGCTTCGAAAGGAATAGCTACAGTAGTAGTTGATAAAGCCCCTTGAGCATGAATGTCTCCTTTTTCAAGGTCGGTTTCATAGTCCTTCCCAAATTTAATTACCTCGCTACGCCACGATTCGGGGTGAGTTTCGGCAAAATTTCGTATTGTTCCATCGGACCAAAAATGGTAGTAAGCATCAGTAACTGCTACTGGAAAATCGACTGCGTAATTACCTTTAGGGTTTGTAATAAGTGCCGAAAATCCAATTGAAACGAATGGTTTAAAACGTTTTGTATGTTCCTTTCCCATAAAATGGCCAAATGCATACTCAAAAGAGGCCCCAAACTGCGTAACCTCGGTGCTAAATGATGAGTTAGTGTAAATTGGCACCCCTAAATTATCGACAGGTAAAAGGCTAACATTTTGCTGCATTGCACGAGAAATGGAAAAATCGTGTCCTTGCAAGTTACCCAATAGAAAAAATGGGCTAATTTTAAAATTGTAATTTTTACCAACAAATGTAGAAACAGTAATCTTGTACCCAAAGTTTCCGTAAAGCGGATTCGAGCCTGGGTTTTTAACATCTCCTAAAAAGTGGAGAACTCCAACCCCTCCCGAAATCACAGGCATATAAACTGGATCGACTACTTCAACTTCGGTTTGTAGTTGTTTTGCCCAAAAGTCTTCATCTTCATCTGTTTGTCCATTCGAAATAAATGGAACCAAAATAAAGGCTACAAGGAGAACTATTATATTTTGTAATCGAAACGTATTAAAAGAATTGAATGTCATGGCAGCGCGAATTTGCTTAATTACCTGTACCATTTCTGGTTGGTTATCATTAATGCTTCCTGAACAGTAATGCGAACACCATTATTATATGCTGCAACAAAGGCATCGTCGATTGGCGTTGAATTCCAAAGTTTAGTTCGGTAATCGCGAGCATCTTTATACTCAGGAAACGAGCCAATTGAGTACTTAAACCAACCCTCGTGCTTTTCGGTACGTATGTCTTCGGTAACTTTATAGCGCTTAAAGTAGCGTTTAATATCAACCAGCTTGTGACCAGCAGCTATTTGCACCCTGTAGTAAACGCCCTCTTCGGGTTCGAGCATGTTTTGCTTGTCAAGTTCTACTGGTTTGCCTGCAAATCGTGGCTTGTCTTCAATTTTCTGAAACTTAACTTCCAGTTCCTTGCCCCCTTCATCGCCACTGTAAGTTGAACTTGTAAGCGAACCTTTAGTAGAAGTTGGAGCAATGTCGGTTGATGGAATTGATGCTAAAATGGTTTCAATATTTTGTGGATCGAGGTTCGAAAAATCGGCATCGCGTTGAGCAATTTCAATAACCCTTGTAATTTCATTTACTATATACGAAAAGGTTCCTTTAATTTTAAGGTCAGTTTTTCCGGAGCCATCTTCGGGCATTAGCTTATAACTAACAACATAGCGCTGCTCGGCGGGCAAGTTCATCCACAAAAACTTTGCTTTATTATCTTTGTACGAAAAAATGGCATCTTTAGTCTGCAAAGCCTCTGCAGTATAACCCTGTGGAATTTCCTCCTCAATTTTTGCAAACTTTTCGGTATTGCCCTTATTAACCAAAAGGCGAACCATCATATCGTTACCCTCACCAGTAAAAAATGGGGTTTGCCTTGCTACTTTAACATTGCTTGCCAGCAATGAAACGGGTTGCTGAACTGGAATTGACTTTTGAAACTCCGAAATATCGACAATTAAGTTAGGGTCAATTGAAGCTGAAGGCTGAATTGAAATATTATCGACAGCTACATTTACGCTTTTGCGCTCGTTTCCATCGATATACGAAAGTTGCCCGCGAAGATCGAAATTACCCTTTAAGCGCTCATCGACCCTAATTTTATAGGAAATTTTGAACTCTTTATCGGTTGGCATGCGTAGCCAAATAAACTTTACTTTTTGCTCTTCGAAGGTAAAACTGGCATTATTCGATTCGATAAGAACTGCTGTAAGTCCGCGAGGTAGTTCTTGCTGATAGCGTGCAAAGTTTTCGTAATTACCTTTATTTAAAGTAAGTTCAACATTAAACTCAGTTCCAGCGCTTACCTGCATTGGAGCCTTAAGGTTTAACGAAACTTCTTCCCCAACAAAAATGCCAAGGAAAAGCATTACGAGTGTTTGAATTAATACAATAAAAGACCTTATCATAGGGTCGGTTTATATTAATAATGGTGCTTTTGGTTATAATGATACAATATTAGTTAAAAAAAAGTAAACCAATACATCGAAAACGCTTAATTTCTTGATGTCTGTTGATTATTTTCGACAATTGTTAATAACCTTATACGCTTAATGTCTTTAATGCAAACAACTATAAAGCACCTCCAAAAAAGCATAACAAACTATTTTTATGCAAGTTACAAATTTCATTCTCCTTAAAAACGCCACAATCTTCTAAATAAAATTTTAATGAATACGATTTGAAAAAAAGTAAAAAAAAATAAGTTTTAACTTCAACAAAGAGTAATTAGCAATAAAACTTCTACCTTTCGTCAAAATTCAACGAAAACATGAATAAGCTATACGCCACTCTAATCCTCCTTCTGGCTTGCAGCAAAATTTACGCTCAACCCGAATACACACTTGTAAATTATGCTAAAGCCGATAGTAACTACCTAATTAGCGTTGGTTCTGAAGCCGATATAACTATAACCAACTTTGTGCAAACGGGTGAAGACTACATTTGGGATTATTCCGATTTAGAAATAACAACCCAAAAGGAATACATGTTTAAAACACGAGATAATTCGGGATACTTCGAAAGTTTTATGGCAACCTGCATACTTGGTGGAGGAACAATATTTACGTGCCCTGGAGTGTGGAATAACCTATCGAGCCTCGTTAAGTCGCAGAACGAAGGGGCATTTTTAGTTCAAGCCGAAATTGAGAACTACTCGGAATTTCAAAAAACTTCGAGCCAAAAAGTTGATGCAACAATGCTAGGCGTAACAATGAAAATGGGCGAAACGAGCTACCCAGTAACCATTAAATACACAGCACCCGATGTTCTTTTGAAATTTCCTATGGTCATATCGAACAAAGATTCGTCGGAATCGGGTTTCAATAGCGATTTTGGTTCATTAGGATTCGATATAATTGTAAAACGCTGGCAGAAACGGGTAAACGAGGTCGATGGCTGGGGTTCGCTGGTAACACCATACGCAAGTTTTGCTCAAACGTTAAGAATGCTTACCCGAATTGAACGAATTGATACACTTTTTTACGAAGGCGACACAGTTGCCATGCCAACAACCGAAGTTTTGGCTCAGTGGTGGTCGCCCGATTTTGGACAACCCGTTTTTGTTGCCACAGGCAATCAAACAGAGCAAGGAATTACTTTCACCTCGGTTAGCTTTATCGACACGCTCCGCTGCCTCGAGCCACGAATGCTTTTTTCCTCATACCCAATTCAGCCAATTGTTGATGCAACCGAACATTTTGTTGATGTAACATTCGTAAACCTTTCGCAAAATTGTACGCATTTCGAGTGGGATTTTGGCGATCCTTTAAGTTCCGAAAACTCGTCGACACTTAAAAACCCTACGCATCGTTATACATCAGGTGGAAACTATGAAGTAACCCTTACCGCTCGAAACGAAGTATGTGAAGTACCTCTCGTTGCCGAATTGGCTCTTCCTCTATTTGTTGCCGACACAGCCGATGTAACTGCTTCATTCACATTTACCCCAAGTAACCCCCTTCCCAATGAGGAAGTTTATTTCACCTCGGAAACTCAAAATGCATACAACTTTCTTTGGGATTTTGGAGATGGTGCTACTTCTGCCGAAATAAATCCTGTGCATACATACAGTGAAGTTGGCGAATACACGGTGTCACTAACCGCATCGAACACAACCAAGTCGGCTAATGTTTCGAATACCATAGAAGTTTTACTCACTAATGCTGATATTAATACTGCATCAAAAAGTATATCGATTTCACCTAACCCTACCAGTGGAAAAGTACTAATTGGCTTACCACAAAATGTTACCGGAAAGGGGCTAATTGAAATTCATAGTATTTTAGGGGTAAAGGTACATAGCCAACAAATCAACTTTAATAGCACAAACCAAATAGAACTAAATCTTGCTCATTTACCAAATGGGCTTTACGCTGTAACGTTCAAAGCTAATGGAACAATATATAATGGAGTTATTGTGAAGCGTTAAATCTATTTGTAAGCAAATTTATGTTTGCTGTTTCTTTTTGAATTTCAATACAAGAAACTTGTTAATATTATGTTACCTCGCTGTGTTCCTAGTACCATTAAGTTAAAAGCGAGAACAACTTATAAATAAGTTAACTGTAACATATTCAGTAAAATGCTTCATAACATAGTTTTACTTAGCGTTAAGTGAATTTTAAATACCCAAATTTGCGCAAAATAATTTGAATTTATTTTCAAGTTCTTTTTCAAAAATCTAATTAATCTTAAGCTGAAAAATATTATGAATTTAAAAGGATTAATAAAAAATGCTTTAGTAATTACTGTGCTTGTCACACTGTCTAGTTTTGCCTGGGGGCAACCAAAAGGTACTAAGGCATACATACCTATGCATTACAAGTTTGAAACCCAGCCCGTTTCTGCCTTTGTAGACGAAACTGACAGGGTGAACCCCATAAATACAGCTAATGGAAATGAACTTACTCGCACTAAATATGCAATAACGAACTTTGCAGGCGGCTCAGGTACTGAATTCGACCCCTATCAGGTTGAAACAGCGGAGCACCTTAATAATGTTAGGCTATATTTAGGCGAAGCGAATGCCAGCGTTTATTTTATCCAAACTGCTAACATTGACCTTGGCGTTTCACCATGGAACGAGGGCGAAGGGTGGGTACCCATTGGTACCAATACCTCCCTTTTCTATGGCCACTATAATGGCGATAGCCATGTTGTACAAAATATGGTAATTAATCGTAGCACAAACCTTTATCAGGGTTTATTTGGCTATAATAACGGAGCAATTTCGAACCTAGGTGTTGTTGATGCATCGGTTACCGATAACGGAAGTCGTGCAGGAATTCTTGTTGGGATTAATTGGGATTTGGGTTCTATAACTGGTTGTTTCTCTTCTGGAATTATTCAAACGACAAGTATAGATGGGCGAATTGGCGGATTAGTGGGATGGAACAACTTTGTTATTACAGATTCTTATTCCACGGCTACGATAATAAGTGAGGGTATTGTCAATGGCGGACTCACCGGCGCAAATTCAGGAAGCAATGCTATAATTATTAATTGTTATGCTTCGGGAATGGTAAGTGGCGGGGATAAAACAGGGGGATTAACAGGTAATAATCAGACAGGAGCTTTAATAAAAAAAAGTTATGCTACAGGCAATGTAACTTCAAGTGGGGTTAGTGCTGGTGGCTTATCAGGCTCAACTTATGATGCCTCTATTGAGAATAGTTATGCTACTGGTACTGTTTATGGCAACTATAATGTTGGTGGATTTGTGGGAACCTTAACAAATGGTTTTGTAACGAATTGTTATTCATCAGGTTTTGTATCAAGTCCGAATGGTTGTGGTGGGCTAATAGGGGCACAATTTACAATCACAAAGGGAGTTATCAACAGTTTTTGGGATATAGAGTCGAGTGGGCAATACGGAAGCCCAGAAGTGGGCGGAAGAAGCATTGAAGAGATGATTACTCAGATAACTTTTACCGATTGGGATTTTTCCGAAATTTGGATGATAAATGAAGGTACAACTTATCCATACCTTAAGTGGCAGTTAACTCCTGGGAGTTTCAACTATCCTCCAGCGCTTTCTCCTCCAAAAAATTTAACAGTCAGTTCTAACGAATTAGCTGTAAACCTAACTTGGAACCCACCAACAAATGGTATTCCCGAAAAGTACAATATATATAGAGATGGTGTACTTTTAACCGATGTAACAGGACAAACCAGCTACAACGACTATTCTGTTGTGAACTATACATTCTATAGTTACTATGTTACAGCCGTAAGTGGTATTGACGAATCGGTTCCTTCCTATACCGAAGAAATATACTTTTTCCCGGGTTTCGATGGAGGTGACGGAACGGAGGGTAATCCCTATCTCATATCCAGTGCAGAGCAACTGAATGCTATTAGGTATTATTACTCTTCATTTTTTCTGCAGGTAAATGATATTGACCTTAGCGTTTCTCCTTGGAATGAAGGCGAAGGTTGGGTTCCTATTGATTTATTTGTTGGTAACTATAATGGGCAGAACCACATTATTAATGGTCTGTTTATAAACCGGCCTGAAGCAGAAGAATATCAGGGACTATTTTCCACTGGAGGAAATGCTGTGCTTTTTGACATTAACCTCCAAAATGTCAATATCACAGGAAGCAACGATGTTGGTGCCCTTATTGGAAGTTCACATAATACCACGATTTTAAAATGTACTTCTTCTGGAAGCGTATATGCTTCTGGTAATTCAGCTGGAGGATTGGCTGGCGGTATTTATTCATTCAGTTTAATATCAAATTGCACCTCAACTGTAAACGTTAATGGTTATGATGAATGTGGAGGACTTTGTGGCAAGGCATACCATTCCGCTATATCTAACTCATCATCGTCGGGTACAGTTAATGGGAATGCGAGAATTGGAGGTTTAATTGGGCGTATTGAATATAGTACAATAGAAGGCTCTTATTCTACGGGTTCTGTCTCTGGGAACAACAATATTGGGGGTTTAGTTGGATCCGCTTCATATAGTAGTGAAATTGTCAATTCATACTCTACTGCTGATGTTACTGGACAGTTCTTTGTGGGAGGATTGGTAGGAAGTCTCCAACAACTTTCAACTATCAACTTTTGCTACTCAACTGGTGCTACAACTAGCCTAGGGAATGCCGGTGGTTTGGTTGGTTACGTTGATGATATTAATACTATTTATAGGAGTTACTGGAATACTCAAACCAGTGGGCTGCAAACTTCTGCAGGAGGTACAGGTTTATCCACAATACAGATGGTAAAACAGGAAAACTTTGAAGGTTGGGATTTTTCAGATATCTGGAGCATTGAGGAAGATGTTACCTACCCATACCTACAATGGCAGGGTGCGCCAGGCGATCACAACTATGCTCCAAATAAAACTCTGTCGATAAATATTAATGGTAGTGGATCGATTGAAGTGAATGGTGAAAATTACACACAACCCATTAATGCAATCTTGGGGGCTACACTAAATCTTGAGGCTATTGCATCGGAAGGGTGGCAATTCGACGGATGGACAGGCGATTTGGTGTCACCAATTGCCACTCAGGTAGTGGTAATGAATTCAAATATGGCTATAAATGCTACTTTTAGTGAGATTACCGGAATTGATGAGCAAGCATCTATCGAACTTCAACTTTTTCCTAACCCTTTCTCTACACTCATAAATATTAAGAGTAGCGATGTAATTGAAAAGGTTACCATAACCAACCTGCAGGGGCAGGAACTTATGGTGGTTAAGTTAGCTGATTTCAAGCAAAGTATAATAAATACCGAAAGTCTTACGAATGGAATTTACCTTATTACTCTGCACCACAAAAACGGCGATAAAACTATTAGAAAAATGGTAAAGATATAATTGTCAACTTTAGATGAAAAAAGAGGTAATACTAAAATAAATTTTGGGCATTACCTTTTACCATTTACAAATGGTCACGCCCCAATTTCTGTTTCTTCAGGAATTGGGGCATGTTATTTAACCCTTAGTCGAACCGCTAGTTCTTACTTAGCAAAAAACTCCAGTACTCAATGCGCCCAGTGGCAAACGAGTCGTACCTCTCGGAACCTTTGGCGCCAGCAAACTGCAGAAACGATTTACGCAAAAACTTGGGAACAAACGAATTAACCATTTTATTTCGACGGTTATGGTCGAGGTCGAGAGCCTTAACCACATTTTGGGAGATATTTTTTTCCTCAACAATCTTAAGTCCGCTGCGATTTATCTTTTCACGAATTTCATCAATTTCGCCCTTTACCACCATATCGGCAAAAAGAAAATTGCCCCCAGGACGAAGAACCCTGTGAACTTCTTTAAAAAAACCTTGAATATCGGCATAGCAACGAGCCGACTCGACGTTTACAACCGAATCGAACGATTGGTCGGGAAATTCGAGCTTCTCGGCAAATCCCTTTTTAAACAATAGCCCAGGCTGGTTGTGAGTTTTATTACAGAAAGCAATTACGCTCGACGAAATATCGATTCCTGTGTACGACTTTGGTTTTAAGTAACGAGTTAAAAACTCGGCGCCTCCTCCTCTACCAGAGCCCACTTCTAGAATGTCCTTTCCTTCCTGCGAAACCTGACTGGCAACATGGTGGTAAAGCTGAATGCAGTAACGATTTTCCTCATCGCGTGGCAATTGTAAATCCAATTTTTCATCACCGTTAAGGCTCTGAAAGCCATAGTTCATAAATGTTGCCTCCCTGTTCTTGTCGAACTTAAGGATTAACTTGTGCCATAGCTGCCATAAAGGGCGACGAAATGTTGTTGGTAACTCGCAGTAGTACTGAACCAATTTTTGCATAAAGAGAGATTTTTTACAATTTTTATAATACAGTAAAAGTAAAACACTTAGTTGAATATGCAAGCAAGAGTATCTTTTTTCAATTACAAAATACTGCTGAAATTTAAAAGAGCTAAATAACAATAATTAATCAACCGTTTAAAATGGTTATTCAACTTAATAGCTTACCTTTGCCGCCGAATACACTATTTATAAGCTTTTTTGATGTTACATTAACTTTAAAAAACACACATATTTTATGATGAATCCATTACGTATTGGTAGTTTGGCCATCCCAGTTCCTATTATTCAAGGAGGAATGGGTGTTGGAATTTCGCTTTCGGGCATGGCCTCTGCTGTTGCAAACGAAGGAGGAGTTGGAGTAATTTCGAGTGCAGGTTTGGGCTTGCTTTACCGCAACCTTGCAGCCGATTACCTTGAAGCTAGCATTGAAGGGCTTAAGGAAGAGCTTAGAAAAACTCGCGAAAAAACTGTTGGAGTTATTGGCGTTAACGTTATGGTTGCCATGTCGAATTTTGCCGATATGGTAAAAACTTCAATTGCCGAAAAAGTCGATATAATTTTCAGCGGAGCTGGTTTACCCCTCGACCTTCCAAGTTACCTAAAAAGCGATAGTACAACCAAGCTGGTTCCTATTGTTTCGTCGGGACGAGCTGCAAAGATTATTTGCGAAAAGTGGAAAAAGGAGTACGACTACCTTCCCGATGCCATTGTGGTTGAAGGGCCAAAGGCAGGCGGACACCTCGGCTTTAAAGCCGAACAAATTACTGACGAAAACTATTCGCTCGAGCATTTAATTCCCGAAGTGGTTGCAACCGTTAAGGTTTTCGAAGAGCTTTACAACGTAAAAATTCCGGTTATTGCAGCAGGTGGCGTTTATACAGGTCAAAACATTCACGATATTATGAAACTGGGCGCTTCGGGTGTGCAGCTGGGCACCCGTTTTGTTACCACCACCGAGTGCGATGCCTCCGATGCCTTTAAGCAAACCTACATTAACGCTAAAGCCGAAGACATTGAAATTATAAAGAGTCCTGTTGGCATGCCAGGTAGAGCAATTGGTAATGGCTTTCTCGATAAGGTTAAGCTGGGCATTAAGCAACCCATTCGCTGTCCTTTTAAGTGCATTCGAACCTGCGACGTATCGTCGAGTCCCTACTGCATAATTTCGGCACTTTACAGCGCGTTTAAGGGCAACTTTAACAGTGGCTACGCCTTTGCAGGCACAAATGCATACCTTGCCCAAAAAATTATTTCGGTTCAGGAAACGTTTAACGATATAAAAAGAGAATACTTGGAGAGTAAGTAATTAAAATTAGATGATTATTTCGAAAAAAATAATTTAAGAAAATAAGTGACTATTTAAATATTCACAAAATGGGGTGCCAATAGTATTGGTACCTTTTTTTTGCAATTCGACTCAATGTATTAATGCTGAAAAACATAGGCTAAATTTTTCGATATTCATTTTATTTCTTAAACTTTGTTTAAGAAAATGCATTTATAATGAAAAATTACCCTTCCAAAATACAATTAACCTAAAAAATTAATGCTATGAACCTTAAAAACTTAGTAAGTAACGCTATTATTGTTACTATAATGTTTGCATTTACGGGGTTAGCTTATGGTCAAAGTAATGGTGGAGCTACTACTCAAAAAAATAAACTTTCAACTTCAAATTCATTGTTACGTTACATTGATGATGGCACTGAAATTAACAATGCTGAAGGAATAATCGTAGTAACCGCGCCACAAGCTGTTAACGCAAAGAACTTATTTGCTGGTGGAACTGGAACTGAACTTGACCCTTTCCAAATTGAAACTGCTGATCACCTTAACAATGTTAGGCTGTACCTTGGAAGTAGTAACGCTGACGTTTACTTTTTGCAAACAGCAAACATTAATCTTGGCATTGCTCCATGGAATGAAGGTGAAGGCTGGTTACCCATAGGAAACACCTCCTCTAACTTTTTTGGAAAATACAATGGTAGTGACTTCACAATTTCAGGGTTAACAATTAATCGGCCTGTGTCGCATTACATTGGCCTATTTGGCTGTGCAAATAATGCAAGGCTTTCCAACATTGGCCTTGTAAATGTTGACATTACTGGAGCCCAAAGAGTTGGCGCACTTGCAGGACAACTGCGAAATGCAGGTTATATTGGTAATTGCTATTCTACTGGTATTGTTAAAGGTCAAACTTTTCCTGCGGGCTTAGTTGGTAATTTATACTACACAAATTCAACTATTGAAAACAGCTACTCTTCGGTAAATGTTGAATTTATCTCAGGAGAATATGTAAAACAGCAAGCAGGAGGATTAGTGGGTAGAGTATTGTCGGGAAAAGTATTAAATTGCTATGCAACAGGAAATGTGAGTGGTAATGGAACATGGCTTGGGGGTTTAGTAGGACTGGCAACAGGAGCTAGTGAAATATCAAACAGCTATTCAACAGGCAACGTTTCTGGTGCTGCTACAGTAGGCGGATTTATTGGAGGTATTGAATATAGTTCACTAACAAGTTGCTATTCTGTTGGAAAAGTTTCATTTTCCGAGTCAGGGGGAGGATTTTCTTGGGGAAATGTCGATGCTTCAGCTACAAATTGTTACTGGAATACTGAAACAAGTGGTCAAGCAAATTCAACATTAGGTGAACCAAAAACTACTTTAGAAATGATTAATCAATCAACATATCCCGATTGGTCGTTTGAGAGTATTTGGAGCATTAACAGCGGCTCAACTTACCCATACCTTCAATGGCAAGGAACAGCTGGGGCGTTCAATTACCCACCTTCACTTATACCACCTACAGGTTTAGTTGCAACCCCAAGCAATGGATCCATTTCGTTAGCATGGAATACTCCATCTATTGGTACCGTTACTGGATATATAGTATATAGAGATGGGGTTAGCGTTCAAACAGTTTTTACAAATGCTTATAACGATGAAGGTTTAACGAATTACACCACTTACACTTACTTTGTTACGGCTCTTTATGATGTTTTGGAATCGGAACCAACTTCAAGCGTTTCAACATTTCCAAACACGGGTTTTGCTTTAGGCGATGGAACCGAATTGAATCCATATTTAGTTTCAAATGCAAACGAATTGTATACTACAAGGCTTTTTCTTTCATCTTTCTTTCGGCAAGTTGCCGATATCGATTTAGGTGTTGCACCTTGGAATACGGACGAAGGCTGGAATCCAATTGGGCAATCAGGAAATCCTTTTACAGGTTCCTACAATGGCAATGGTTTCAACATTAACAACCTAACAATAAATCGTCCAACACAATCAACAATTGGTCTTTTTGGCCAAGTTGGTGGAGGAGTATTTGAAAATATAAATCTATTAAACGCTAATGTTAATGGGCTCGATTACGTTGGGTCACTTGTTGGTGATGTTTGGGATACAAGCATAGCTAACATAAGTACAAATGCCAATATTTCTGGCCTAAGCTATGTTGGTGGAATTGTTGGCTGGGCCCGAAACATACAAATAAGCAATACTCACACATCTGGCTCAATAAATTCAACAGGCAATTGGACAGGGGGAATTGCAGGAATTAACTACATGTATAGCAAAATAAATAATTGCTACTCATCAATGATTGTAACATCAATGGGTGCTAATAGTGGAGGCGTTTCTGGAATAAACGACCAAGAAAGCGAAATATCCAATTCATACTTTACAGGAACAATAACTGGGAATAACTATGTAGGAGGAATTGTTGGCCAAAATGGAAGTAGCATTTTAAACTCATGTTACTCTATAGGAAGCGTTAATGGAAATAGCAACTTAGGAGGACTTGCGGGTACTAGTACTGGACAAGTAATAAACAGCTACTGGAACACAGAAACAAGTGGGATTGCTATTTCGGCTGGTGGCGAAGGAAGAACAACAGAGCAAATGATCTATCCGTATGATCAAAATACATATTTAGATTGGGGGTTTAGTAACATTTGGGCTGACGATGAAAATGCAACCGAAAATAATGGTTATCCATACTTAAGAATGGGAGATGAAAGCATCGAAATAAAACGTCCTACTGCTAACCAAGTATTAGTGTCAGGAAATAGTGATGTTATTGCTTGGGCTTCCACAGGTGCTGAAAATGTAAGTATTTCATACTCAATAAATAATGGTGTCGAATGGACGTTGATTGAATCCGATGTACCTTCGATGAATGGTGTTAATTACTATAATTGGTTTATACCAATTGAAATTGAAGGAACTTACTATGAGTGTTTAATTCAAATTGAAGACGTTAATTTAGAAATAGAAGCAGTGTCCTCAATCTTTCAAATCAATTCAGGTACAACGTACACGGTTACTTTTAATATAACTGACGAGGATGAAATGCCAATTACTGATGCCATTATTACATTCGATGGAATTGTTAATTCAGCCAATGTATATGAATTTACTAATATAAACTCTGGCGATTACGACTACATTGTTACAAAAGAGGGTTTTAATCCTATTTCAGGTACAGTATCAGTTCTCGATATGGATCAAACAGTTTATATTGAATTAATACATGTTGGAGTTAATCCTAACCCGCTTGCCAGTTTGAGGGTATATCCAAATCCATTTAGCAACTATATTAGTACAAGCAATCCAAATTTAGTTAAGCGAGTTGTTATTGATAATATTGTTGGCCAAAAAATTATTGACATTGAATTAAATGGCGAAGCAATTATTGAAACAACCAAGTTGTTAAAGGGGGTATACATTATAACATTCGAAGCTTCTAATGGCGATTGTATTGTTCATAAAATGGTGAAAAAATAGCAGATTTAACCAAAGGAAAATTATTTTAAAAACAGAAAGCCTCGAATTATCGAGGCTTTCTGTTTTTAGTCGAGGCGCCACTATTATACACACTCCGACTAGTATAGTCGGTTGTTTGACGTTTCCATGTCCCTTCGGGACAATGGAAAGTCAATAAAAAAAAAGCCCTGATTTCTCAAGGCTTTCGTGGTGTGGGAATTGCTGGGTTAGCCCCGATATGTATCGGGGCAGCGACCCCTGCTTGTAAATCCTCAATTTTAAACAACCAATATAAATACAAAAAGCCTCGAGAAATCGAGGCTTTCGTAGTGTGGGAATTGCTGGGTTCGAACCAGCGACCCCCTGCTTGTAAGGCAGGTGCTCTGAACCAGCTGAGCTAAACTCCCATATTTGGTTCGTGCTTTTCGTTTAAAGCGTTGCAAAAATAAGAGCATTTTTTTAATCGGCAAAATATTTTGAACCTTTTTTTCAATCCATCAATGCATCGGCCACTGTAAATGTGCTACCACCAATGAAAATCAAATCGTTGGTGTTCGCATTTTTTTTTGCTTCGGCAATGGCATCCTGTACGGTTGGGTAGGTATTTCCATTTAAATTGCATTTTTTGGCAATTTCTGCCAACTTTTGCTCATTTAATGCCCGAGGTATTGATGCCTTTGTAAAGTAGTAGGTAGCATTTTTTGGTAAAAGGCTAATAACTCCAATAATGTCCTTATCTCCAACCATTCCAAGTACAAAGTGCAAATGACTGTAAGGGGTTAATTCAATTTGCTTAACAACCTGCTTAATTCCATCGATATTATGGCCTGTATCGACAATAACAAGGGGGTTTTCGGAAAGTGTTTGCCAACGCCCCATTAAGCCGGTATTCTCTTTAACATTTCGCAACCCAGTAGCAATGTTCTTATCGTGAATTATGAAACCCTGTTCTGCTAGAATTTGAAGTGCAACCAGAACGCCTGTTAAATTATTTGCTTGGTAAACACCTGCCAAATCGATGCTATATGTTGTGGTTGCTCCAGTTCGGGAGTCTTCAACTTCAATTTCTTGCAAATTGGGATTAACAAGTTTTTGAGACTTAACAAGAAGAATCCTATCGGAAAAAACTATTGAGGCAGCGAGTTCGATGGCTCTTCTTGTAAAAACTTTTTTAACCTCTGGTTGATACTGACTTATAACCACAGGTGCTTTCTGCTTAATAATTCCTGCTTTTTCCGTTGCAATTTTCTCGAGCGTGTCGCCAAGCAGGTCGGTATGATCGATACCAATATTAGTAATTATGCACAACTCGGGACTAATAATATTGGTTGAGTCCAATCGGCCACCTAAACCAACCTCAACAACGGCAACATCAACTTTTTGCTCGGCAAAATAGGCAAATGCAAGAGCAACAGTCATTTCGAAGAATGAAGGCTTAATTTGCTCAAAAACAGTACGATTATTATCAACAAACCGAACAACGTATGTCTCCGAAATCATTTCGCCATTTACACGAATTCGTTCCCTAAAATCCTTTAAATGAGGCGAGGTGTAAAGTCCAACTTTATAGCCAGTCTCCATTAGCACCGAAGCCAGCATATGCGATGTGCTGCCCTTACCGTTGGTGCCTGCCACGTGAATGGTTTTAAAATTTTTATGTGGATGCCCAAAGTGCGAATCGAGGGCAAGGGTATTGTCGAGATTTGCCTTGTAAGCAGCCTTTCCAATACGCTGGTACATTGGCAACTGCGAAAAAAGGTAGCTAAGTGTTTCTTGGTAGTTCATAAAATAAAATTGGAAGTCTTCAGGTGGCAAAACTACATAAAACCAACAACCATTAGTAGGTTTAAAATGCTAAAGAATGCAATTTGTAAAAAAAGGATAATTCCAGCTAACGGATTTGATGTGTTGTTAGTAATTTGGCGTAAAAAAGCAACAAGTGGCAACGAAACTACGAACCAACCAATATAGTTTTGCAAAGGAGGAACACCCTGATTCCAACTCCACATATCGAGCCGAATGGCAACGGGTTCGAGAATAATATCGTAACCAACCATTAGCAACGAGGCAAGTATTGCGAAAAGCCATAAGGGTTTTACCCTTTTTCCAACAAACATAACTGCAAGGTACACGGTTAGCATCCAGTTTACAATCATTGCTAAAGGAGTTTCGAAAACTTTTATACCTAACGACTTGCCATACGAATACTCTCCAAAAATTAACCCTGTGTTTGTACCAATTGCTTCAATTGTAAAACCAGCAATGCCAACAAAAAGTATTGCCACTAAGAATTTAACAGTAAATGGTTTGTGAAATGCAAGTAGAATTACCAATGTTAAAAGTGTAAAAACCCAAGTTAACTGGAAGTAAACGGGCTCATGCTGCTTAAAAAGCAGCCCAATTACGCCAATTACGTAACCTGCAACAAGAACTATTTTGGCAGTTTTAATCGAAATAAACATTGGCTAACTCCTGTTAACAGGTGGAATGAAACTGTCGATAATTTTTGCCGAAGCAAGACAAAGAGGAATTCCACCACCAGGATGTACGCTCCCGCCTGCAAAGTACAACCCTTTAATTTTCGATAAACGATTTGGGTGACGGCTAAATGCGGCCATTGGGCTGTTGGAACTTATACCATACAACGAACCTCGATACGAACCAGTTAGCTGCTCAATTTGTGGAGGAGTAAGTACATTCTCGTTTACAATTTGGCTTTCTATATCGATATTTAGCACGGTTTTAATTTTTCGAACAATTGCCGCACGGGTTTCAGCTACCAAAGTACACCAATCCTGTTCGCGATTATAGGGAGCATTAACCATTACAAACCAGTTTTCGTGACCACTGGGGGCATCGTTGGCAACCTGCTTGGAACTTATGAATAGGTAAACCGTTGGGTCGCTCAAAATGGTTCCTTTGCCCAAGGCATCAAATTCCGACTTATAAGCTCCGCTAAAAAGAATATTGTGAATGTCGAGCTGCGGGTAGTTTCCCTTAACTCCCCAATAGAATATAAGTGCCGACGACGATGGTTCTTGCCGTTTGTACACCCAGCTTTGCCTTTGTTTTGGAAGAAGCTTTGGGTAAGCAGTAAAAATGTCGGTATCGTTTACCACCAAATCGAATGCCTCCGACTGGCCATTGGCTTTAACTCCCACTGCCTTACCATTTTGCACAACAATTTCCTGAACGGGAGCATTTAGGTGAAATGTTACTCCCAATTTTATGGCCAATGCCTCAAGCGATGACGCAATGGAGTACATTCCCTTGTCGGGGAAAAAAGCACCAACGTTATGCTCCAAATGAGGAATTATTGTTAGCGTTCCAGGTGCTTTGTATGGATTTGAACCATTGTACGTTGCAAAGCGATCGAAAAGTTGAATGGTATTTGAATTTGTGAAACTGCGCTTATTAACGCTGTGCATTGAACTGAATGCCTTGAGTTTTCCAATGTTCTTACCAATTTCGCGTGCCTCGGCCGATTTAAACCCATTCCATGTTGGAAATTCGTTGTAAATAAACAAGTTGGCTGTTAGCCTATATAGTTCTCGGCACTCCAAAAGATACTTTTCGATATTCTCCTTAGGTTCGTTAAGCACACTAAGAACTTCGTTTGCAAAAAGTTGTGGATCGGCAAAGGCATTTAAAACTTTCCCATCGGGAAAAAAGTACTTAGTAATTACATCAAGTTTTTTGTAAGGAAGAACATTCGAAGGAATTTCGCCCCCAATGGCAAGTATTTCGTCAACCAGCTCGGGAAGTGTAAAAAGCGAAGGACCCGTATCGAATCGAAACCCATTAACATTCAACTCGTTTAGTTTCCCTCCAACTTTACCCTGCTGTTCAAACACAGAAACATGGTAACCTTTGGCTGCAAGCCTTATGGCTATTGCCAAACCGCCTACTCCGGCTCCTATTATGGCTGCTTTTTGGGTGGACATTGAGTTTTTGGGTTATCAGTTATCAGTTATCAGTTATCAGTTGCTTGCCCTGAGGCTCCCGAAGGGTCGGTTGTCAGTTATCGGTTGTCGGTTGTTCAGTTGTTCAGTTGTTCAGTTGTTCAGTTATTCAGATGCCAACTGTGGACTGCCAACTGCCGACTGCCAACTGCCGACTGCCAACTGCACTATGCTTCGTTATTATAGTAAAGTTTGTAGTAGTTCATACGTTTTTCTTCGTCGAAACCGTGCTCCACTTTTTCGCGATCGCCGTGAATATACAGGTGAAAATTTTTGTCGAGTTTAATTACGCTCTTTAGTACTTTTTTTGCCTGCTTTGCAGCATCGACAGAAATTGAAAACGAGTCCTTTAGATTGCAGCCCATTTCCGACTGGTATGCCTCTTTATAGTCCCTAAATGCCTCAATAACTTCGGGTTCTTTTATTACTTCCCTTTCAAACTCAACAATATCGAAGTTCTCCTTTTCGGCAAAAAAGTCGCGGGTTTTATTTAGCATTTCAACCTGATCGGCACGCTCAACCCTATTTTCGGGATTATATACTTGACGCACAAAACCTTTACACACATTAATATGCTCTTGGGTTTGGTAAAAATCGTCCTGACGGGGAACTGCATTCAAAAAACTTTCGCGCCAAAAGCGTGCCTCGTCGCTGGCACTGGTTTTATCGTGCACCATAAGTTTGTAGCCAAGATCCTTTTCGGTATTAAAAATAAGGCAACCCTTATCGAGCTTGTTTATGCTAATACCAACCTGTGCGTCAACACCCACGTTGGTATTGGTTTGGAATACCTTCAAAAAGTTTTCCTTTGATTCCGATTTAAAAATTCCAAGTGCATCGGCCAGTTCGCCATCAATTACACAACCCTCGAAAAGTACCACGTAAAGTTCACCAAACTTAATATTGGGGTGACCGCTTACTTCGTGAAGGTGCTGCGCCATATGAATCGACTGCTCGTGCAGCTGCGATGGATTATCGAAAGCTCGTGAGGCAAACTTGCAAATGTCGTTATGCTGAATGTTTACATCGTGCGTAAAACTATAGAAAACGGGCTGTTTAAAAGGATACAAGAAAAACGTTTTAAGCAAATGCAGCGTTGCTTCGTCGGTAATTGTTGTTGGCTCCGAGGAAAGTTGAAGTTCATCTTCGCGCGATTTGCTTCCAACTCGGTGAATGGCAATGCTTTTAATTTGGGCTTGATTAAAATCGATCATAATAAGTAATTAAATATATCTGTTTATTTTTGAGAGAATTAGCAATTTATATTGCTCTAAAAGCAATCATCAGTTTTACTTTAATAAGCAAGTAAATTTTTACCAAATCGGAAACCCTAATTCGTCGGTTTGTAATATCGTTTGCCTTTACCCTTCGAATGGCATTGAGTAGTTGACGAAAATAAACGTATGCCAATAGAACCCCAGGTTTTGCTTCATTGGGTAGCTGCTTTAAACCTATCAGAGCGGCATCAAAATCGGCTTCAATATCAGCTTCAATTTCACGCTTTTGTATCTCAGTAAAGTTTTTAAAATCGACCAAAGGAAAGTAAACCCTACCCTTTCCCAAGTAGTCGTCGCGAACATCGCGTAAAAAATTAACCTTTTGAAAAGCTTCGCCAAGTCGCCTTGCCGCTGGGGTTAAATTGCTATACTGAACCTCGTTTCCCTTGCAAAAAACCTTGAGGCACATTAGTCCAACCACTTCGGCGCTGCCATAAATGTACTTTTTATACTCATCGGTGCTGTAAGCTGTTTTGTCCAAATCCATTTCCATGCTTAAAAGAAATGCATCGATAAGTTCCTTTGGAATAGAGTACTCGTTTACAACTAACTGAAAACTATGCAGAATTGGGTTTGTCGATAGTTTCCCATCGATGGCTTTGTAAACCTGAACTTTAAACTCGCTTAGCAGTTCCCTTTTTGGAAACTGATGAAACGTATCGACAATTTCGTCGGCTAAACGAACAAACCCATAAATTCCGTGAATAGGTTTTCGCAGCGAAGGGTGAAGTACCTGAATGCCCTTGTAAAAAGAGGTTGAATAGCGATGTGTAAAAACCTCGCTACACTCCAAGCAGGTTTTATCGTACAGTTCCATATCGCTTTACAATTTGATCGGTGGTTAAGCGCGAACTTATTACTGCCATCGGCAGTCCTGTTCCTGGAATGGTACTCGAACCAACGTAGAAAAGATTTTTGAACTTTTCGTCGGTGTTGTGAGGGCGAAAGTAGCCAATTTGGTTTATGTCGTGCGCAAGTCCAAGCCCGCTGCCACGCCATAGGTTAAACATGCTTTGCCAGTGAAGTGGATTGATAATTGTTTTCGACTGCAAGTTTGCTTCAATGTTAAAACCAACCCTCTCGGAAAGATCGGAAATAATGTAGCGCGCCAGTTCTTCGGAGTCGCTCCAGTCAGGCTTATAGCGCAAATCGGGCACGGGACAAAGAATAAAAAGTGCTTCGCAACCTTCGGGTGCGTGACCTGCATTGGCACGACTTGGAACGTTAACGTAGTAGTATGGCTTTTCGAGACTTATGCTATTCTTAAAGATTTTGGAGCTGTACTCCTCAAAGTTTCGACCTAAAAAATAGTTGTGAACTTCCAAGCCTTCAATTTTGCCCTTAACCCCAAGGTACATTGTAAAAGGAGCTAAAGTCCATTTCATTGCATCGAGCTTCTTTTCGGTAAACGCTTTGCGTTTAAGTATTTTACCCCTAAACGAGGCAGCATCGGAGTTAATTACGAATAAGTCGGCTTTCCACTGTTTTCCAGCACTATCGGTAACGGCAACAATTTCATTTCCGCTTTCCTGTGTTCCGACTATTTCGATGTTGTAAACAATTTCAATATTACGTTGCTTTGTAACTTCGAGTAGCCCTTCAACAATTTTATACATTCCACCCTCAACGTTGTGATAACCATCGTGAACCAGCTCGGTGTAGGTTAGCATTGAGTAAACGGCAGGCGTGTCGAAGGGAGTTGCACCAAGAAAAAAAGCTACAAGCGAAAAAATAACTTTTGCCTCGTATGAGGTGAAGTACTTATTGAGTTCGGACCACATGCTTCGAAGCATTTTTGGAGCGTGCCCCATGGGCACTGTGGCTAAAGTTGCTGCAAAGTGCAGAAGCGAATCGAAATTTTTGCGAATAATTCTATTCTCGGTATCGTGAAAAAGTTTACCCGTTTTTTTAAGGTATTCCTCCATTCGCTTTGCGAAATCGGGTTCTAAATCGGCAAACTCGGCAGCCAGTTTCTCAATATCCTTATGAATTACAAATTTGCGGTTACTTCCCGAAAAGTTTACTGTATACAAGGGATCGAGAGGGTAAAACTTAAATGGCAATTCAATTCCGCAGGTTTTTGCAAACTCATCGAATTCGTAGCTCATCGAAAAGAATGTAGGGCCAAAGTCCCAAGTAAACCCATCCTTTTTAAGTTGATTTAGCCTTCCTCCAGCCTGAGGCTGCTTTTCGACAATAGTAACCTTATAGCCAACCGTCGAAAGACGAATGGCAGTGGTTAAACCACCCAAACCCGAACCAACAATTAATGCAGTTTTCATTTAGTTGCTGTTAATTCTTCTTCAACAAGTTCCTTCTCGAGAAGAGATTTTAGCTCGATTGTAGAAATGCCATACTTAATGGAGCCTCCATTTACTAACGAAATTTTCCCTGTTTCTTCAGACACAACAACAACAATAGCATCGGTTAGTTCAGTAATTCCTAATGCTGCACGGTGTCGCAAACCATACGAAGCGGGAAGGTTCGTTTTTTCGGACACGGGCAAAACGCAGCGAGCTGCAAAAATCTTCTCGTTTTTCAGAATCATTGCCCCATCGTGTAAGGGGCTGTTTTTAAAGAAAATATTTTCGATTAATCGACTCGAAGTTTCGGCATTTAAAATGTCGCCAGTTTCGGCATATACCTGCAAGTCCGATTTTCGGGTAATTACAATTAAAGCACCCGTTTTGAGTTCGGCCATATTTCGCGATGCTCGAACAATTGCTTCAATATTTACCGGAACTTCAACCCTTTTACTTCGTGGGAAAAATAGGTTTTCGATGGAAAAACTTCGATGCGACAAGTACCTTGTTCCGATAAGAAGTAGGAATCGACGAATTTCTTGCTGAAAAACAATAATAAGGGCAATAACTCCAACGCCAATAATTTGACCCAAAATACTGCTAAGCAGTTCCATATTAAGAGCCCTAACTACCAACCAAATAATGTATAGCACAAAAATTCCCATAAAAATATTTATGGCAACCGTACCTCGAATAAGCATGTAAATTTGGTAAAGTAAAAATGCTACCAACACAATGTCGATAACATCGAGAACGCGAACAGTAATAAAGACGTTTATAAAGTTAAGCAGCATAAATATTACAGTCTAATTAACAAGCGGTTGACTATTCGAAAACTGGGTTAAGGTAACAGCCTCAACGGCTTCTTTAACATCGTGAACACGAAGAATTTTAGCGCCATTATTAAGTGCAATGGTATTGAGTACTGTTGTTCCATTTAATGCTTCTTTTGGCGAAATGTTAAGTTGCTTATAAATCATCGATTTTCGCGACAAGCCAGCCACAATAGGCAAATCGAGAATACAAAACGACTCGAGGTTTTGAAGTAGAGTATAGTTATGCTCAATGGTTTTGCCAAAACCAAAGCCTGGGTCGATAAGAATATCGTTAACACCCATAAGCTTTAGCTTTTCAACTCGAAAATTAAGAAATGTAAATACTTCGCGAACAACATTATTGTATTGAGGCTGTTTTTGCATACTGGCTGGGGTTCCTTGCATATGCATAAGTATGTAAGGAACATTAAGATTGGCAATGGTTTTAAACATGTTTGCATCCATATCGCCAGCCGAAATATCGTTTATTATGCTAACGCCAAAATTTTCAACAACATGCTTTGCAACCGAAGCCCTAAAGGTATCGACCGAAATTATTGCCGTTGGCAACACCTTTCGAATTGCACTTAGCGCTTTATCCAAGCGTTTTAGTTCATCCTTTTCCGAAACTAATTCGGCACCTGGTCGGGTTGAACAGGCTCCAACGTCGATAATTCCGCCTCCTTGCTCAACAATTTGTTTTGCCCTTCGGGCAATGCGGTAGCGCATCATATAACGACTTGCCCCATAAAATGAGTCGGGGGTTACGTTAATAATACCCATAACCATGGGTTTGCTTAAGTCAACTATTTCGCCGTTGCAAGTAATGGTTTTCTTTCGACTAAAGAATGAAGAAGATTTATCCATTCCAATTCAATGTTTAATTTAAAACAATGGCTAAAATTACTAAACTATTGGTTAGTAAAAAATTTTTAGCAAAATATCGGAAAACTAAACCAATGAGAAGCCGCGATGATTACTAACACTGATTTGCAAGACACCAACATGCTAATAACTGTTATTGTATAATATTTTCTCGTTTTTTTTCAATATTTTTGGAACTTGTTTAAAATTGCTAACTATTAAGCTTAAAGGTGTTTTATGGCATTTATTGTTATCGAAGGTCTCGATGGTGCAGGTAAATCGACACAAATTGAGAAGTTGGGCGCCTACTTAACGCAAAAGGGTATTCAGCACGAATCGCTTCACTTTCCACGTACCGATTCGCCATTTTTTGGCGAGCTAATAGCACGTTTCCTTAGGGGTGAATTGGGTGACCTTAATCAAGTTGACCCATACGTTGTAGCTCTTTTGTACGCAGGCGACCGAAAAGATGCAGCAGGTATTTTAAACAACTGGCTAAATGCAGGCAAAACCGTAATTCTCGACCGATACGTATACTCCAACATTGCATTTCAGTGCGCAAAGCTAACAAACGAAACCGAAAGGCTAAAACTTCGAAATTGGATTTTCGACCTTGAGTTCAGCTACTTTGGCATTCCAAAACCCGACATTAACATTTTTCTCGATGTACCGTTTAAGTTTACCGTTGCCAAGTTAACTAAGCACCGCGAGGGAAGCGACAGGGATTACCTTCACGGACAAAGCGATATTCACGAAGCAAGTCTTACTTTTCAGGAAAATGTAAGGCAGGTTTACCTTAACCAACCCAACCTCGACAATAGTTTTGTTGTTGTGCCATGTAGCAACGCAGTTGGCGAAATGGACGAGCCTGAAGCCATTTTTAAGCATGTTATAAAAAATATCGACCACCACCTGAATATTTAACATAAACGAAATGCTATGATTACAAAGATTTTAACCACCACCTCTCGTTACTTATTGGCTTTTGTTTTCATTTTCTCGGGTTTTGTAAAGGGTATTGATCCCTTCGGTTTTACCTATAAGCTAACCGACTACTTTATAGCATTCAATTTAGATTTTTTAAAACCCTTTGCCCTATACCTTTCGGTTGCAGCTTGTGCTGCTGAACTACTAATTGGCTTGCTGCTTTTATTTGGAGTAAAAATTAGAACTGCTGCTTGGGGAGCATTCCTGTTTATGGCTTTTTTCACCCCGCTAACATTTGTAATTGCAATTTTCAACCCTGTATCGGACTGTGGATGCTTTGGTGATGCCATTAAACTATCGAACTGGGGTACTTTTTTCAAAAACATTCCGCTGTTTCTGGCTGCCTGGCTATTACTTACCCAACGAAAACATTTTGCTAAAGCTATAAACCCCATCTTCGAAACGGTAATTGCTGTTATGCTTGTAATTGTATCCATTTTACCTTCGGCGAACGGCTACAGGCACTTACCAATGATTGACTTTTTGCCCTATAGCGTTGGAACAAACATTCCGCAAGCAATGAGTATTCCTGCTGGTGCGCCTTCCGACGAATACATAACTACCCTTTTTTACGAAAAAGATGGAGTTGTAAAAGAGTTTAATGAACAAAATTTTCCGTGGCAAGACTCAACATGGAAATTTGTCGACACCAAATCGGTGCTTGTTAAAGAAGGTTTTAAACCACCAATTACCGACTTTACTTTGGAAAATAACGAAGGACTAATTGTAACCGACAGCATACTAAATTATCCAGGTTACTTTTTACTGCTTGTTTCACAAAATTTAGAAAAAGTAGATATTGAAGTAACAAAGGACTTTAATCCACTTTGCTTTAAGGCGAACAAACAAGGCTTTGGCTTTGCGTGTGTTACGGCTTCACCTATTGAATCGATTGATAAGTTTATTGGGAATACTGGAGCGGCATACCCATTTTTTACCGCCGATGAAACAATGCTAAAATCGGTTGTTAGGGCAAACCCAGGGCTATTACTTTTATACAACGGAACAATAATTGGCAAATGGCACTTCCGAGACATTCCTGATATTGAGTACTTTGAGGGTAATTTATTAGCAAAACAAACTGAGCAGTTTCGGCATAAACTGCAAAACCAGCGAGCACTTTGCTTTTCGCTATGCATAGTTTTGCTATTAATGGCTTTTAGTTTGGTGAAAAGGGGCAGAAGGACTTGAAGACTGGAAGACTGACACTTCGACCCTTCGATAAACTCAGGGCATCGTAACTCAGTGTCCGATGTGGACTGAAGACTGAGAACCGACACTTCGATAAACTCAGTGTCCGAGGTGAACTGAAGACTGCCGACTGACACTTCGATAAACTCAGTGTCCGATGTGGACTGAAGACTGAGAACTGAGAACTCCCTCCTACTCTACTCGCTCCACAATAAACCAAGGGTTTTCAAGGTCTTCCTTATTGTAGACCATTCGTTTATTGCCTTCAGCAGTAACTACACGGCAACCAGCAATTTCGGCAACGGCTTGACCTGCTGCTGTGTCCCACTCGGTAGTTTTCCCGAACCGTGGATAAACATTGGCATTGCCTTCGGCAACCATGCATATTTTCATTGAGGATCCGCGAGGGTACACCTCAACTTCGCCATGTATTCGCTTTAAATTCTCAATGTAGCTCTGCGTTTCGGGTGAAGGGTGCGAACGGCTCGAAACAACAGTAAACTTTTCGGGTTTGCTTTGTAGCGGTAACTTTCGACCTATATTAATTAATGCTGAAATATTGAAATCGGGTGAAAGTGTTGCAGGAATATTTTCGACCCTAAACGAGCCTAAGTTTTGCAAAGCAAAATAAAGCAAACCTTGAACTGGAGCATAAACCACTCCCATATCGGGAAAACCATTGCAAATAAGGGCAATATTTACGGTAAACTCGCCATTCCTTTTTATAAACTCCTTGGTTCCATCCAATGGGTCGACCATCCAAAAGAATTCCCAGCTTTGGCGTTCTTCGTAAAGAATATTTCTCCCCTCTTCGCTAAGTACAGGAATTCGAGTTTTTATTAACGAATCCTTTATTTCATGATGCGCCTTACGATCGGCAAGTGTTAGCGGAGTTGCATCGGATTTAAGATTTACCTGAAAATCATCGGAATTGTATACCTCCATGATAAGCCCACCTGCCCTAACCGCAGAGTTTACTGCAACTGTGAGCAGGTTTACGAGCGCTTCTTGCTCAATCATGATTTACTATAATTATTGATAAATTAGCTTACAAATTTTTATGTTTGAAGGCAGCAAAAACCAATGAACGCAAACGTTTACTAAAACCCATACCTTACTCAATGGTAACAATAGAAACCTTTGTTTATGCCTTTTTCAGGTTGTAAAGGTATTTAAAATAAACAACACCTTCAAAACTAAAATATGACACTAACCTTAAAATTGAGCTAAAAACAATTTACACTTTTGGTGATAATGAGCTATGTTTACCTTTTAAAAAATACTGAGATTATGACTTTATCGAAACTACAACCTACGGAGATTTGGAAGTATTTTGAAGAAATACTCGCCATTCCTCGTCCTTCAAAAAAAGAAGAGAAAATAATTGCCTACCTACTCGATTTTGGCAAAAAGCACAACCTCGACACTCGTCGCGATGAAGCGGGCAACATAATTATTACTAAGCCAGCAACAAAGGGCTACGAAAAAGTTCAACCTGTTGTTCTTCAGAGCCATATCGACATGGTTTGCGAGAAGAATAGCGACGTGAAGCACGACTTTAACAACGATCCTATTCAGGCTTACATTGATGGTAATTGGGTAAAAGCCAAAGGAACTACCCTTGGTGCCGACGACGGCATTGGTATTGCTGCTCAGCTTGCAGTTCTTGCTTCGAAAACAATTGAACATGGCCCCATTGAATGTCTTTTTACCACCGACGAGGAAACAGGACTTACAGGGGCTTTCGAAATGAAGTCGGGATTTTTTAAATCGAAAATTCTTTTAAACCTCGATTCCGAGGATGAAGGCGAACTATTTATTGGCTGTGCTGGAGGCGTTGACACCGTTGTAACTTTTGCTTACCATAACGACAGGGTGCCGAGCAATTCAACAGCATTTAAAATTTCGGTTACTGGATTAAAGGGTGGGCACAGCGGCGACGATATTGATAAAGGGTTGGGCAACTCGCTTAAAATTATTAATAGGTTTCTTTGGAAAGGCACAAACCTATTCGACCTTAGGCTTGCCAACCTCGATGGCGGAAATCTTCGTAACGCCATTGCCCGCGAAGCATTTGCGGTTTTTGTAGTTCACGAGGAAGACTCGGAAGGGATGAAGGATCTTTTCAATGTTCTTAGCAAAGAAATTGCCTTTGAACTTTCGGTAACCGAGCCAAACCTAAAAATTACCATGGAGCAAACCGAAATGCCCGAATGGGTTATAAACGAGCCTACTCAATTCGACTTGCTTAACTCGCTGTACGCTTGTCCCCATGGAGTTATAGCCATGAGTAGCCAAATGCCAGGGCTTGTTGAAACCTCGACTAACCTTGCATCTGTTAAATTTATACAGGATAGCCAGATTCTGGTTACCACCAGCCAGCGCAGCGCCATCGACTCGTCGAAAACCGATATTGCCAACATGGTCGAAAGCGTTTTTCGTTTGGCCAATGCCAGCGTTGTTCACTCCGAAGGTTACCCCGGATGGGCTCCAAATACCAACTCGGAAATACTACAAATTACGCGTAATTCGTACAAAAAGCTCTTTGGGGTCGACCCAGTAGTTAGGGCAATTCACGCAGGGCTCGAGTGCGGTCTTTTCCTCGAAAAGTATCCATACCTCGATATGATATCGTTTGGGCCAACCATTAAAGGAGCCCACTCGCCCGACGAGCGAATTAATATTGAAACAACCGAAAAGTTTTGGAAGCTGCTACTCGATGTTCTTAAAACGGTAAAGTAACTTAAGGCATTCAAATGCAAAAAGCCCTGAATTATCAGGGCTTTTTTTGTAATGGGAAAACCCAACTATATCAAAAATAGTAACCTCAAATGCGAAACCATGCCTGTTACTACTTGTCCTGTTTCAAAATTGAATTCGGAACCCCTAAAACTGTGGGGAATTGAATAAACAATAAGAGTAACTAAAGCGGCAACAACAGTAGCCCAGGGTCGCTCCTTTTTCAAATTTACAAGAACTGCAATAACCCAAAATACAAAAGCAATTAGGGTTTTATTGTCGGTTAAATCGGAGCCGTAGGGAAAGCCAGTCCACGCCTCGCCAAATGCGTAAAGTTGAACAATTGGACCAAAAACTAATCCCCCAACAAGCATTAACAGTAACGTTAACATTCCATAAAAACGAAATTTGTTGTGCTTAAACAGAGCCATAACACCAGCCAAACTACTAAATACCATAGCAATAAACATTAGTAAAATATGAGGCAGTAGCGCCCAGTTTGGAACTGCACCCTTAAAGCGAATAATAATGGGGTCTTCTTTCGAAATTGATTCAACCTCGTTGCTAAAAGGCTTGTCGAACTCCAAGTAGTACTCCAACTTTCCTGCTGGCGGTAAATTCGAGGGCATAATTGCAACCATTCTATTGCTGTCGCCCATAAGAAAGGGCATCGACGACCACTCGTCGTTGGTTGGGTAACGACGATAGTAAATGTACGAGTTCCATTCCAACGGTATGTTGGGAATACTAATTTCAAGCACCTCATTACACTCAAAACTCCTTGGTAGCTTAATTTTTACATCAACTGTGTCGATAGTGAACTTTACCTTTTTGGGATAAGTTGGGCCTGTTTGCCTTTGGTAAATTATAGCAATGCCAGTAATAACTATGGCTGCTAACCAGAAAAAAAATGTACGGTTCATATTATTAAAAATGAAAATTATAATTGAACTAAAACAACTAATTTTTCACCATTTCTTTTAAGTTCAACCGAAATGGTGTTTCCAGGTTTAAGATCTTTTAAACGAAACATATAATCGTGAATATTGTTAACCTTTTGTCCATTTAAAGCTGTAATAATATCGTCTTTTTTAATGCCAGCAATAAACGCAGGGTTATTTGGGGTAACGGCTAAAACTTTAAGACCATCGTTAGTCGCTCCGCTAACATCGGGCATAATACCTAACTTAACTTTAAGGTCACGGCCATGACGAGTAGGGCTGCTCTTTGGACCAGCTTCCTGAAAGGTTAATTTTTGGGAAACCGAAACCAATTCGGTTACTATGGCTTCGATAAATTGTGAAGTTTCGAAAAGCCCCTCGAAGTTTATCCTATCAATTTTATCGTTTGGTGTATGGTAATCGACATGCGCTCCTGTGCTTATAAAGAAAACGGGAATGTCCTTTCCGTAAAACGAGGCATGATCGGATGGACCATAACCCTCGGGCGATTTAGCCATATTAAATTTAAATACCTCATTAACTTTATCGATAAGCCCTTCCGACTCGAGCGAGGTTTTTACTCCTCCAACTTGTAAAGCCTTATCGGCACTCATTCTTCCCACCATATCAACATTAATCATGGCAACAATGCTGTCAATTGGAATAATGGGGTTCTCGATAAAAAAGCGTGACCCTAAAAGTCCCATCTCTTCGGCACCAAATGCAACAACCACAATACTTCTTTTATTTAAATTGCCAGCAAATTTTTGCGCTACCTCGAGAATAGCCGAAACGCCCGAAGCATTATCGTCGGCTCCATTATGCACGCCAAGTGTATCAGGTATTCTGCTCGAAGAGCCCTTGCCCCCATTTCCTAAATGGTCGTAATGGGCACCAATAACAATGTACTGGTTCTTAAGCAACGGGTCGGTGCCTTCAATTAGGCCAACAACATTTTGCGTTTGCTTTTTTTGAAGAATAATATCGGTGCGTGCGGCAACATTTGCCTTAACGGCAAACGACGATGGTCTGCGAATATTTAAAAACTTCTTTTCTAACGATGAAACGTTTAGCCCTGAAGTATGAAGAATTCTATCGACCACGTTCCGACTTACTTGAATAACAGGAATACCAACGTCGAAAGCTTTTTCCGACATATTAACCAGTTCGTCGGAAGGGTCGTAACTTGAACCCGAAACCATAATTACGCCAATTGCCCCATTGTCATTTGCAAGCATAGCCTTATTTCTATCGGATGAGTATGTAATAAAAGGGCTTTCGGAATTTTTCGAATCGGGGTCGCCTCGTAGAATTAATGCCCATTTTCCGTTTACGTTAACCGACAAGTAGTCGTCCCACATAAGTGCCTTTGTGTTTATACTAAAGCCATAACCTACAAATACAACCGATGCCGAAACACTGTCGGAGGACGAAAAGGGGAATATTGAATAGTCGGTACCCAGCTGCAAACTTTGTCCCGAAATTCGTACCGTATTATCGGCTCCTAATTCTTGCTTTGCAACAAAGTCGAAAAACTGGTAACCATTTCGGCCAATAAGCTTAATGCCCGAAAGTTCCATTTGATCCTTAATATACTTAGCAGCAACCCTATCGAAGGGAGTGCCAGGCAAGCGTCCTTGTAACGAGTCGGACGATAAAAGGTCGACATGAGCGTAAAGCTCCTTTTGGGTAATTTCGCGATCAAATCCTTGGGGTTGTGTGCACGATGCAATAAGACAAATGCCAATTAGCATCGAAGAGCGTAGAAATACTTTCATACAGGTGGTTTTTGTTTTGCGAGTTTTAAAAACGCAATTACAAACCTACATAAAAAAATAAGAAAAACCGAATTGAAATACCAACAAAATAGATAATTACCCCTTGCGAAATTAAGCAATGCGCTTTACACTTCTCATCAAAAACAAAAGGCTAATTGCCGAAAGAACAACCAATACCAAACCTGCAATAGTAAGCGCTGCCGAAAGGCTAAGCCTGTCGGTTGCCCAACCGTAAATTGGACCCGCAATTGAGAAAATTATACGAATGGCAAAGTTGCGAACCGACAGAACGGTTGCTCTTACGTTGGAATTTGAATGGCGATTTATATAATCCTTTAAAACTGGAGTTGCAATTCCCCTCACAAGATAGAATATAAAAAGAGGCACAAATCCCCAAATGCTTTTGCTACCAGCAACCCAAAAGAAGCCAAGGCTAAGCAGAACAACGGTTGCCCAAAGGGTAAATTTCATTCCAAACATTCGCTCAATACGGTACGCATAAAGGGCGGTAATTCCTACCGAGAGGTTTAGCAGTGTCCACATAACACCAAACATTCCCTTAGGCAAGCCAATTGACATAAACCAGGGTTGAACAAACCACGCCATGCTTAGGGTTGATGCACCAACAATTGATGAAAAAATGATATTCCATCGCAGCTGAACATTATCGACCAGCGAATACTTTACAACTTTAATTACCTCGCTAAATCCCAGTTTCAGCTTAATTTCGTGAACCTTTGGTTCAAAAAGGGTGAGAGCAGCAGGTACGGCTGCCAGCGCAACCAAAGTTTGGGCAAAGTATGGAGTTCGAAGGCTTACGGTTGCAAGCAAGCCGCCAATTATTCCCGCAAAGGCTTCGGCAAAATTTCCAAGCGACACCATGCGCCCTTCGTACTTTACGTACGAATTCTCGCGCTTTTCGCTTAGTAGCGAATCGTAAAGCAGCGCCGAATCGGCTCCCGAAATCATACTTTGTCCAAAGCCCAATACAACCTCGGCAACTAAAAATCCCCAAAATCCGGAGGTAAGCGAGTAGGTTAAAAATCCAAAGAATCCTAAAATGGTGCCAATTACAAGGGTATTTTTACGGCCAAGCGCATCAGCAAAAAATCCCGAGGGAATTTCGAGCACCACAATTGAAATGGAGTAAACTGCCTGCAAAATGAATACATCCTGCATTCCCAAACCATTGTCGTTGTAAAACAGAACAACAATGGGCATTACCAGCATAAACCAGTGCGATGCCTTTATGATAAAAAGCCGAAGAATGTTGTGCCATGCATTCATAGGCGGCAAAGATAGCAGCAATGGGGAAATTTAAAATTTGGTTTGATAAAAAAACGCTATTTTTACAAGTAAAATCAACCAGCATATGTTTAAGTTACTTTCAGTTTCGCCCTTTTTCAGAGGAATTTCGCCCGAGGAGCTGGAGCAAATCTTCAGCCGAATTTCGTACTCGGTAAAATCATTTTCGAAGGGGCAAACCATTGCCCAGCGCGAGGATGAGATTAAAAATTTGTGCATAGTTGTTGACGGCGTTGTTAAAGGCGAAATGGTCGATTTTACAGGAAAAATCCTTAAAGTTGAAGAGATTCAAGCACCTCAACCCCTCGCCCACGCAGTAATGTTTAGCAATTCCAACAAGTTTCCGGTTGATGTGGTTGCGCTGGTCGATTGTAAAATACTTTTTATACCCAAAGCCGATGTGCTTCGCTTGCTGCAGTCGAACGTAATTATTCTCAACAACTTTTTAAACGCCGTTTCGAACAGGGCACATTTTTTAACCAATAAACTTTGGTTTCTGTCGTTTAAAACAATAAAAGAAAAGGTTGCCCACTACCTTTTATCGCTTGCCAAAAGCGAAACCCGAACAACCATTATTCTTCCCAAAACCCATCAGGAACTGGCCGAATTTTTTGGAGTTACTCGTCCTTCGCTGGCACGAGTTTTTGCCGAAATGGAGGCCGAAGGCATAATTACCGTAAACCGAAAGGAAATTTCGATAGTTAACAGGAATAGGTTGATGGAGATGATTAAGTAAAGTGTTTTATTTAAAACGTTGTTAATCTTTTACATAGTTTGATATTTCTGCTTTTCAACTTTGATATTTCTGTTATTTAACTTTGAAATTACGTCTTTTGTATTTTGAATTTGTGTTAAATAAAAATTGCAACGAACAATAAGTCCCCCTATTGAAATAAGCGTAGAAATTTATTTAAGTTAGAAATTTAGGAGTATTGCTCAAAAAAAATTTATTAATTCCTTTAAAAACTGAAATTTAACATACCTTTATTAATCAATGATTTAAACTAAACGTTTAAATTAAATTGAAAATACCAAAACATTTTGTTAGGGTATCCCCTTTTCATGTTGTACTAACAACAAAAGCAATAGCCATGACACTTAGAAAAAATATTGCGGTAAGCGAAAACGGTTTTGTTTTCGATCCGTCCACGGGCGACTCGTTTACCCTAAACAACACCGCGCTCGAAATTGTAGAACTAATAAAAAGCGGCAAAAGCCACAGTGAGGTGGTTACATTTCTACTCGAAAAGTACGAAGCCGACAAGCCGCTTATTGAGCGTTACCTCGTTGAATTTTTTGAGGAGATGAAAACCTATAGCCTAATTGAGCAATAGCCATGCTGCCTAAACAAAAAATAACCATTGGCGTAACGGGATTAAACAATATTGATAGTCCTGGTCCTGGAATACCTGTAATTCGTGGGCTAAAGGAATCGGATGTTTTCGAAATTCGAATTGTGGGCCTTGCATACGAAACCCTTGAACCAGGAATTTACATGAGGGATTTGGTCGATAAAGCCTACATAATCCCCTACCCTTCTGGTGGAAAAGATGCTCTTCTCGAGCGACTTGTGTACATTCACCAAATTGAAAAAATTGATGTTATTATTCCAAATTTCGATGCTGAGCTGTACTCGTTTATAAAACTCGAACCCGAGCTAAAGGCAATGGGAATAGCAGTATTCTTGCCCACGCTCGAGCAATTCGAGGAGCGCCATAAAACCAATCTTCCCGAATACGGCAAAAAGTACGGCATTAACGTTCCCGAAAGCTTCGAAATAACCAACGTTTCACAGGTCGAAAAGGCAGCTGAGAAGTTGAAATTTCCCCTTATGGTAAAGGGAAAGTACTACGATGCCTACATTGCTGCTGCACCCGAACAGGTTAGCTACTACTTTAGCAAACTCGCCGCAAAATGGGGACTGCCAATAATTCTTCAAAAATTTGTAAAGGGTACCGAGGTTAACGTAATTGCCCTGGGCGACGGAAAAGGAAATACAATAGCCGCCGTTCCAATGCGAAAGCAGTACATAACCGACAAGGGAAAAGCTTGGGGCGGAATTACCCTCGACGACGAACGAATGGTAAACCTTGCTAAGCACATTATTAAGCAAACCAAATGGCGCGGGGGCATGGAACTCGAGCTGGTTCGCGATGCTAAAAACGAGTTTTACCTTATCGAAATAAATCCCCGAATTCCTGCTTGGGTATACCTTGCCGTAGGTGCAGGTCAAAACATTCCCGAAGCACTTGTAAAGCTTGCCCTCGGAATGCCCGTTGAGCCATACGCCAACTACGATGTGGGCAAAATGTTTATTCGCTACTCGTTCGATATGATTGTAGATTTAAAAGAATTTGAAGCACTGACAACTAAAGGGGAATATTAGGAGGACGGGAGTCGGATGACCGAAGACCGACACTTCGATAAACTCAGTGTCCGAGGCGAACTGAGAACCGAGAACTGATAACTGATAACTGATAACTGATAACAGATAACCCAAAATACTATGAAACTGCCATTTGAACGCCCAACAATAAAAAAGTTAAACCCCGGAATGCCATCGAAACACGGGATGAGTCCCAGTTTTGTTCCTCTTTCATCAATTGATGGAGTCGACATTGAAGGGCTATTAGCAAGCTACGGTTCGCCGCTCTACATTTACTCCGAGCAAACCATTCGAAGAACTACAGGCCAGCTAAAACGTGCCTTTCAGCAGCATTACCCCAAGGTGCAACTGGCGTGGAGCTACAAAACCAACTATAACGAGGCCATTTGCCGAGTATTCCATCAGGAAGGCTCGTGGGCCGAAGTAGTTTCGGGATTCGAGTACCAAAAAGCCACCGATATGGGTGTAAAGGGCGAAAATATTATTTTTAACGGCCCCGATAAAAGCGAAGCCGACTTGGAATTGGCTGCTCGTAACGGTTCGCTAATTCATATCGACCATTTTGACGAGCTGTTTGTACTTGCCGAAATTTGCGAACGCAAAAACATTGAAGCTAGCGTAGCCATTAGGGTTAATATGGACGTTGGCATTTACCCCAAGTGGGACAGGTTTGGCTTTAACTACGAAAATGGCGAAGCGTGGGAGGCGTTAAACCGAATAATGCTGAATTCGAAACTAAAACTCCTCGGACTTCATACGCACATTGGAACATATATGCTTTCGGCACAAGCATACCGATTAGCTGCTGCGAAACTTGCCGACCTTGCTGTTAACCTCGAAAAGAAATTTGGCTACGCCCTTAAATATATCGACATGGGCGGTGGCTTTGCATCGAAAAATACACTTCGCGGAGCATACCTCTCGGGCGAAGATACGGCGCCATCGTTCGACGATTATGCAGAAGCAATTACATCGGCCATTCTGAGTTCGCAAATAAAACCAGCAAACCTGCCAATGCTAATTCTCGAAACTGGTCGTGCCCTAATTGACGATGCTGGTTACATTGCCGGAACAGTGCTTGCCAACAAGCGCCTATCCGATGGAAACCGGGCTACAATTATCGACGTTGGAGTAAACCTACTCTTCACAGCCTTTTGGTACGACCATAAAATTCAACCCACACAAAGGGTTTCGGGGTCGACCGAGGAAACTACCATTTTTGGCCCGCTTTGCATGAATATCGATGTACTTCGCTACTCCATGCAGTTTCCTGCACTAAAGCGTGGTGATAAGTTTGTGATTAGTCGGGTTGGCGCTTACAATAACACGCAATGGCTTCAGTTTATAACTATGAGGCCAAACGTAGTTCTAATCGACCCAAACGGAAAGGTTCACACAATTCGAAAAGCCGAAACAATGGAGAATATAACTTCGAACGAAGTTGTTCCCGAACACCTGAGCAAATTCACACTGTAAAAAAAGAATAAACCCAGAGAAAGGACTGTTTTAAAACTTTCTAAATGGTTATGTGCACACAACAAAAAACATATTATTAGTCAATCAAACATCACTTTGTGCACTTTGCGAAATTCTTTGTGTCCTTTGTGGTTATATTTTTAAAGAGTTCTATTGTTACGTAACAACTCTACATTTCTTTACTAATCGAATTTTATAAATAAATGCAAACCGAATCGCTTAAGCATTTTGCAAAGGGGTTACTACGAAGCTACTCTCAGGTTTTCTTTACTGACAACATTGGGCTGGCAATTCCTTTACTGCTAGTCTCATTTATCGACCTACCCACAGGAATTTGCGGGCTTATTGCTGTAATTGTAGCCAATGGCTCGGCAACGTTAATAGGTTTCGACGAGTTTAGAATTGACAAGGGCATGTATGGCTTTAACAGCCTGCTCGTTGGTCTAGGGTTGGGAAACGGTTTTCATTTTTCGCCCGAAATTATTGCAGTTGTAATAATTGCCTCGCTGCTAACGTTGCTAATTACAATTGCCATCGAAGGGTTTTTAGGAAAGTACTACCTTCCATTCCTGTCGTTGCCATTTGTTTTTGCCATTTGGACTGCCCTGCTCGCAAGCCGACTTTTAACAAGCCTCGAAATTAGCGCAAGGGGTGTTTACCTGCTCAACGATATTTTTCGTGCTGGAGGGCACCAATTCATTGCCATACACAGCTGGTGGACAAATTCAATTGTTTCGCCCTTTGTAAATAACTACCTACTTTCGCTGGGTTCCATTTTCTTTCAGTTCAACTTTATTGCTGGAGTTGTTGTTGCCATTGCGCTTTTGGTGTACTCGCGAATTGCCTTTACCCTCTCGATTATTGGCTACACGGTTGCCTATTTTGCTTACGGAGCATTAGGAGTAAACATTGAAACACTTGGCTACGGTTTTATTGGTTTTAACTTTATACTAACCTCCATTGCCTTAGGCGGTTACTTTTACATTCCCGACAAGCGCTCGTATTTTTGGGCAATAGTAATTACGCCAATAATAGCACTTGTTACTGTTGGAATGTTCGGGGTTTTCTCGGTTTATGGTTTGCCTGTGTACTCGCTCCCATTCAACTTGGTTGTTTTAATGTTTATATACAGCTTTAGGTTTAGAATGAAAGCAGGAAAACTTCACGAAGTAATTTACCAACAGGGGTCGCCCGAAAAAAACCTGTATTCGTTTGCCAGCCATACCTCTCGATTTCCACGCGAAGGTTTTATTCCAATTTATTTGCCTTTTCACGGCGAATGGTCAATTGCGCAAGGGCATAACGGACAGCACACGCACAAAGGGGAGTGGGCTAACGCTTGGGATTTTATTATTGTCGACCAAAATGGGGAGCAATACTTGGGTAATGGGCAAGCTACAAGCGACTACTTTTGCTTTAGCAAAAACGTTATTGCCCCTGCCGATGGCCATATTGTTGAAGTTGTTGATGGAATTGACGACAACTCCATTGGCGATGCCAATTTAGTTAACAACTGGGGAAACACCATTGTAATTAAGCACTCGGAGTATCTTTATACAAAACTCAGTCACCTAAAAAAGGACTCGATTACTATTAAAAATGGAGAATTTATGAAACGTGGTCAACTAATTGGGCGTGTAGGCAATTCGGGTCGTTCGCCATACCCTCACCTCCATTTTCAGGTACAGGCTACACCGCACATCGGTTCAAAAACGATAAAGTACCCAATTAGTTCTTATGTAAGCAATGGTAAAAGCATTGAGCCGTTTGGGTACCCAATGGAAAACGAAATGGTTTCGTCAATAAATTCTGCACCAATAATTTCAAAAGCGTTTCATTTAATTCCGGGAATGCGCCTCATTTGGACTTTAGAGAATGGTACTAAAGTTGAATGGGAAGTTTTCACAAACACGCTTAACAAAAGCTACATATACTGCTCGCAAACAAAATCGGTTGCTTGGTTCGAGAATAGCGAAGCTTTTTTTGCTTTTACTGAATTTACAGGAAGTAAGAAATCGCTGCTTTTCAGCTTTTACAAAGCGGCATATCGTGTTCCACTAACCTACATTGAAGGCTACGAAGTAAACGACCTTTTGCCAATTAATAGAACCTTTAGCGGCGGACTACTCTTTCTGCAAGACTTTTTTGCTCCAGCAAAGTTTTTCTTAAACGCTTCTTTTAAGGGAACACTAGAATTTAATGGATCTCAAATCGATCCAAGTGAGGCAATATTCTCATCAACAATTACAAAAAGTGCATTTGGCAAGCAATTAAACGAATGCAATTCAACCATTAAAATATCGACCAACTTGGAAATTGAACTAATCGATAACGATAGTAATACCAAATGTGTATGCGAACTTTTATAGCTATAATTGGATTGCTTATTATTGGAAATTGCCTTAACGCCCAACCAATTGGCAACTTTGCAAAGTTCGACCAGCAGAGTTATCAGTATTATTTGGCAGGCAACTATAAGGAGCTAAATAAGCTGGGCAAGCAAATGATTGACAGTGGAACCGATTACTACTACCTGCGAATGCGATTGGGCATTTCGGCATTCAATCGCCAGCGATATGCAACTGCCATTGAGCACTTTAAAAAGGCTTTGACGTTTAATAATTCGGATACTTTAGCACACGAGTACATTTTTTTTGGGTACATATACAGCGGTCGTAATGCCGATGCGCTTAGTTACCGCGAAAAAATTGCAACTAAGTTGCAGTCAGCAAACGTTCGAAAATACGAACTAACCGGCTTAAAAATTTTATCGGCTAAAGCCGATTATACAGCGAATAATTCGCCTAAAGTTAATTACGCTCTAGTTGCCTCCAATCAAGATTACATTGCCGAAAACATCGACTACACCTATGGTTTAAACATTAAAACCTCGTGGTTAAAGGAAAGTAAATGGAGTAAAACGTTGTCGTATAATTACTTTAGCAAAAGCGGAGTTACCTATAACGAATACTTTCCATTGGGCACTTCTTCGGACTTTAGCCAGCATCAGCTTTACTATAAAGCTGTAAAAAATTTTTACGAAGGATTTGAACTAAGTTTTTTTGGATCAGCAGCCTTTTTCAGCGGAACGTCAACTTATGGAATTAGCACTGGAAACCAGCAAGGGTTTCAACAAAACAGTTCACTTATTAAAAAACTAGCATTCGATTACCTTGCAGGGGTTGGATTTGCTAAAAGAGAAAAGTATTTCCGCCTCGACCTTAACGCTTCGTACAGTAACTTAGTTGGCTTTAACCAAATAAGGGGCGAAGGGTATATTACCATTTTCCCTTTCGAAAATGCCAAACTTTATAGTATTCATGGTGGATTGTTTCAGTACGACTTAACCCTTGGAAGCGGCTACAACACTACTAATGCCATTGGCTTAAAGGTTTTTAAACCCACGGGGGTTGAACTTGGAGTGAATTTTGGAAATGCCATGCTTTCGGCCCGAAACTCAGGCGAAATGCTTATTAACTCGTTAAGCCAAACAAAATGGTCGGCTTATGGGAATATAAACACTTCGTTGGGAAAAGGTTTTTACTTAAACCTTACAGGGTTTATGTCCGAAACATCAGAATTTATATGGGACATAAGAACAAGTTCAATTATTAACCCCAACCCAATTCAGTATATAGGAGTTAATTTTCAACTAATTAAATACTTTTAAGCATGAAAAAAATACTAATCATAATTGCTGCGCTTATAATATCGATTGGCGCATTTTCGCAAGATCAAAGCAAATTGGTAGGCGCCTTTGCCGACAGCTACGCAAAGGAAACCGCAGGAAACTACGCCGAAGCCGTATCGGCTTTAAAGGACTTTTACACTGAAACATCGTACGAAATGAACCTTCGCTTGGGCTGGTTAACATACCTTCAGGGGAAATTTAGCGAATCGCTTTCGTACTACAATAAAGCCATTTCGCTAATGCCATACGCCATTGAGCCTCGATTAGGCGTTGCATATCCAGCATCGGCACAGGGAAACTGGGATTTTGTGGTAACACAATATCAAACAATTCTTGGTATTGACCCAAACAACACCCTTACACTTTACCGATTGGGGCTAATTCTTTACGAACGCAAGGAGTATAAAAATGCTGCCGAGCATTTCGAAAAGGTTGTAAACCTTTACCCGTTCGACTACGATAGCGTTCTTATGCTAGCTTGGAGCAACCTACAAATTGGTAAAGCCCGCGAAGCCAAAGTTCTATTTCAAAAAGCGCAACTTTACAGCCCTACAAGCGCCTCGGCACAGGAAGGGTTGAAGTTGGTTAAGTAAGTTAATTATATTAGTCGGAGTGCGACTTGGAGTCGCGCCCCGACTAAATTAAAAGTTAAATTTAGCAGGTATAAATACACCGCTACTATACCAGCACTCTCACAGCTATCACACAATTCCTCTCGTATAATTTGGTGGGTTACAAACTAAAAAAAATACAATATTTATTCGTAATTCGTTTTTCAGAAAAATTTTAATCATAATTGCCGTAATTTTAAAATATATTTTAAAATTTACGGCAATTCATCGAAATGTATACATCGAATTTTAGAGGTAAATATCCTTTCAGAGTCGCTTTCCGACTTGCCAACAAACCTAACTTACGAATTTAAAAAAACAATAATTCAGTAAAGAATCAATGAGTATCTTTTAAAAGTTTCACAAGCAACAATTATAAAAAGAATCGTCTTTACGCATTATACAATACTTTTAAATCCTTGGTTATATGGGCTTTTAACTTACTATTTTGAATTGAGTTTTCTGTAATTAAGTCAATTTTATAACCTACAGCTTCGCTAATTTCTCGTTCAATTTTTACTAATTGAAGCAATGAAGGTGTATCGATAAAAGATACAAGCAAATCGATATCGCTTAAAGTATTAATTTCGTTTCGTGCAAAGGAACCGAAGACACCAACCCTCGATATGCTATACTTTTTAAGTATGCTCACTATTATCGATTCAATTTCTCTTTGGCTCATTGTTGGTTTTTTTTTATTCGGTTTTTTGTCCCGTTAGGGACAAAATATGGGTAGAAATCAAATACATAAAAAGAACTCCGTGCCGTTAGGTACGGAATATGCTGTACCTAACGGCACAGTTAAATTGGTTTACCTAACATCATCTACCGATATTACGTATCTAACGGGACGAGTATTTTAAATGTACTTGCCCTTACTACTACCACACCGTTTTAATCAGCCCTCCATCAACCGGAATGGTTGCTCCTGTAATGTACGACGACAAGTTGGAAAGAAGAAAAACGGCCATATTAGCAAACTCGGAGGGATTACCGTAGCGCCCCATCGGAATTATTTTTTCGTAGCCCTCTTTAATGGCTTCGATGCTAACGCCCTGCTTTTCGGAAAGGAATGTGTCGAGTTCCTTTACACGTTCCGTGTTAAAACGGCCGGGCATTATATTATTAACCCTTATGCCCCGTGGGGCAAGGTGTCGCGATAAACTTTTTGCTAAACTTGTAACTCCAGCCCTGTAAACATTCGAAAGTATTAGCGTATCGATGGGTTCCTTAACCGAAACCGAAGTTATAAAAACTATGCTACCTCCATTTCCCATAAGGGGCAAAGCGCCTTTAACCAATCGCACAGCGCTCATTAAAGTTAGGTTGAAAGCGTAGTTCCACTGCTCCTCGGTTATGGTGTCGAAAGTTCCAGCAGGAGGTCCACCTGCGTTTACAACAATTCCATCGATTTTACCAAATTCGTTTTTTGCAGCAGCAAACCACTGTTCAATCGACTCGGGCCTTGTAACATCGAGTATATGGTATTTTACCTCTGTTGAAATTTTTGCTGCCGACTCGGCTAAGCTGGCTTCGTTTCGGCTTCCTAAGAACACGTTTGCTCCACTTTTCGAAACCTCTTGGGCAATGGCAAAACCTAACCCTCGGCTGCTGCCAGCAATAAGGATGGTTTTATTTTGAAGGAGATTTGTCATATGTAATTAATTATAATCTTTTTACCACAAACCCCGATAACTATCGGAGCACGAAGAAAAAAACACGAAGTGCACTAAGAATATGATTAGCAAAGAACTCAAAAAAATTTTAAATCAATTTAACGCGTTTATAACTCACCAAACCCAGAGGGTTTGTATGTTTATAGAAACTTGTGTAATTAGATATTCGACCCCAGCTGGGGTCGTACGAATTCTAATATCATTTTTTTCTATAAACATTTGATGCCGCTGGCATCAAGCATTATTAACTAAATGCCAAATTCAATAATTTATTCCTTTTTGTCCTTTGTAGCTCATAAATTACTTGTCGCTTAATATCCCCGACAAATTTCCCATCAACTTCATCAGTTCTATTTCGGCAAGTTGGGCATTTGCCTGAGCAGTAATAAGCCTATAGCGAGCATTTAGCAATCGGTTTTGGTCTTCCCGCAGCTCAAGATCCGATATGGCTCCTAACCTATACCTTTCCCATGCAATTTCGGAGTTTCGAACGGCCAGTTCAACCGATTTCTGCTCTACTTGCAATAATTCCAGCGCCAAGCTTAACTCGTTGGTTAGCCTGTAGGCTATGGTTTGAAGTCGTAACGCCAAATCCTCGGCTTGCAATCTTCGATTATCGGCTGTTAACGAGGCATTCCGAATTCTTCGATTTACATTAAACCCGTTAAAAAGTGTAATGGAGGCTCCAATTCCAGCCGCTGGACCAAGTGTGTTGAAAAGTGTTGTTTGCCCTTGGGGTGTTGATGTACGCGAGAAGTTATACGCTCCAAACAAGTTTACCTGTGGCATACGTTGCGCTTTTTGCTCTCGCTCCTCAAGTTCGGCTATTCGAATTTGAACGTTTGCGTTTTGCATCTCGAGGTTCTCGTTCGACAGCTTCGACATAACTTCAACATAATTCCAAGGCTTTGGAATTTTAAACCCAGCATTAGCAACAAGCGAACTTTCTGGAGCACGACCCATTAGTCTGTTAAGCTCCGCTTTCAGATTGGCAACAGTAAGTTTTTGCTTAAGCGCCAAAGCGCTATCGGCACGAAAGTCGACCCGAGCCTGCATTGCAAGCAGCTCACTTCCAGCTCCAATTCTACTCTTTTCGCTTGCGATATTCATACGTTTTGCCGATAGTTCCTGCTGTTCCTCGTACCATTTCTGCAACTTTTCGCTTTGCGTTAGTGCGTAGTAGGTTTGCGCAATATTTGCAATGGCATCTTCAACCTCCATTTTAAGGTAAAGGTCGCCCTGTTGAAAAAGCATAACCAAACGTTCTTTCCGCGCAAACATTGCAAACCCATCGAAAACGGTCCACGAAAGTTGAACGCCTGCAGTTAATGCGTGTGTTGGGTAGAGTGCCGAGGAGGAGGAAGTGCCATCGGCATAGTCGATATCCCTATTGTAAAAGCTGCTACTCTGATTTGCATTCAAATCGGCACGTGGCAGCATTCCAGCGTTTCCTGCAGTGCTATTGTTCTTCGAAATTTCTAAATTATTGCGAGCAATTCGAATCGAAAAGCTGCGCTCGAGCCCAATGGAAATAGCATCGAAAAGCGAAAGCGTATCCTGCGCCTGAGTGTTGCTAAACTGGAAAACGCTTGCAAGCACCAATGTTAAAACTAAAACCAAATTACTCCTTTGCATCGTCAACTTCAACATTTAAAATATTTGATTTTTTAAGGGAAATAAAAGCATACATAGCAGGAATTACGTACAGTGTAAGCAAAAGCGAGAACATTAAACCGCCAACAATGGTAATACCCATCGAAACACGGCTTGTTGATGCTTCGCCCAAGGCGAGTGCAATGGGAAGGGCACCAAAAACTGTTGCCATACTGGTCATAAGTATTGGTCGAAGTCGTTGCCCTGCAGCCTCAATTACTGCAGGAATTTTATCGTACCCCTTCAGCTTTTTCTGATTGGCAAATTCGACTATAAGTATTCCGTTTTTGGTTACAATTCCAATTAAAACTATAATTCCAATTTGGCTAAAAATATTCATTGTTTGGCTAAATATGTAAAGCGACAGCAGTGCCCCCAACAGCGCCAGTGGCACAGTGAACATTATTATAAGTGGATCGCGGTAGCTTTCGAACTGAGCTGCAAGGGTGAGGTAAACCAAAACCAATGCAAAAATAAATGCGAAGTAAAGGCTACCCGAGCTCTCTTCGAACTGCTGCGATATACCCGTTAGCGTGGTTGCAAAAGTATCGTCGAGTTCCTTGTCTGCAATTTCACGCATAGCTTCAATGCCCTGACCAAGTGTTACTCCAGGTGCTGTTGAAGCGCTAAACGTTGCTGCAACGTAACGGTTGTAACGGTAAAGCTGCGGCGGTGTGCTCTCCTCGTAAATTCGAATTAAGTTGCCGAGTTCAACAAGTTCGCCAACATTACTGCGTATATAAATTCCCGTTAAATCGGACGGATCGTCGCGGTACTGCCGCTCGGCTTGACCAATAACTTGATACTGCTTACCATTTCGAATGAAAAAGCCGTAGCGTTGTCCCGAAAAGTAAAGCTGAAGGGCTTCGGCAATATCCCAAACGGTAACACCCGAAGCACGCGCCTTATTCCTGTCGATTTCGACCCTAATTTCGGGTTTGTTAAACTTTAGGTTTAGGTCGACAACCTGAAAACGTGGATCGGATTGGGCGCTCTCCATAAAACTGGGGATAACCCGTTTTAGCTTCTCGAAATTTTGAGCCTGAACAACAAACTGAACAGGCAAACCACCTCCACGACCAGCACGAATGGTCTGATCCTGTGTAACAAACGAACGGGCAAAGGTTTGGTTACGGAGAAATATCGAAAGTTCGTCGGCAATATCCTGCTGCGATCGTTTCCTCTCGTTGGGTTCGGTTAAAAGCAAACGAACAAATCCACTGTTGGTCGATCCTGACCAGCCAGGCGAAGTAACTGCTACTATTGCCTTTCGCTCGCTAATAGTGTCGACATAGTTTACAATGTTCGAAATGTACTCGTCCATTTTTTCGTACGAAGTACCCTCGGGTGCTGTAGCCGAAATGGAAAGCCTGCTTTTATCCTCGAGTGGAGCCAATTCCGAAGGAATAGCGCTGCCAATGAGAAAAATTGCAGCAAACGAAACGGCAATAACAATAAGGGCAATCCACCGTTTGCGAATAAAACTGGTTAACGAACGCTCGTAGCCATTCGAAAGCCAAGTAAAAAATTTACCAATAGACGTTGCAATTCTACCCTCCTTATGCTTGTGCGACAGAATACGAGTGCTCATCATAGGTGTTAGCGTAAGCGATACAAACGAAGAAATTACTACTGCACCTGCCAAAACAATTCCAAATTCTCTGAAAAGTCGACCCGTAATACCCTCGAGAAAAACAATGGGTAGAATTACAGCCACAAGTGTTACGGTTGTTGATATTACCGCAAAGAAAATCTCCTTAGTACCCTCGTGCCCTGCCTGAATGGGATCCATTCCCTTTTCAATTTTCGAGTAAATATTTTCGAGCACAACAATGGCATCGTCAACCACCAAACCTGTTGCCAGCACAATTCCCAGTAACGTTAAAATATTTATGGAGTAATCCATAAAGTACATTATAAAGAACGAGCCAACCAGCGAAATTGGAATGGCAATCATAGGTATTAGCGTGGTTCGCCAGCTTCGAAGGAAAAAGAATATTACAATTACAACCAGTATAAAGGCTAAAAGAATGGTTTCCTGAACTTCGGTAATTGCTTTTCGAATAGAAGTTGTGGTATCAATTGCATACCCAACTTTTAAATCCTCGGGTAACTCCGACTCCAGCTGCTTTACACGCTTATAAATTTCGTCGGCAATGCTAATATAGTTTGTCCCGGGCTGCGGATTTATGGCAATTCCAATTTGAGGAATCCCTCCTGTTCCGCGCATTAGTGTTCGCTCATTTTCGGGGGCAAGTTCGGCTCGACCAACATCGGAAAGGCGAACCTGTGTGCCGTTTACCTGCTTAATTATAAGATTATTGAAATCGGCTTCGCTTTCCAAGCGACTAAGCGTACGAATTGACAACTCGGTGTAGTAGCCTTCAATTCTGCCCGTGGGCAGCTCAATATTTTCACGACTTAATGAGTTTCGAATGTCGGATGGTGTAATGCCATAAGCTGCAAGCTTTTTGGGGTCGAGCTGTAGGCGCATCGAGTAACGCTTTTCGCCCCAAATTCGAACTTCGCTAACCCCGTTAATAGTTTGGAGAACCTCCTTAAAAACGTTATTTCCAATATCCGAAAGTTCTAAAAGATTTCGCTTATCGCTTTGTAATGTGAGCACCAAAATGGTTTCGGAGCTGGCATCGGCTTTTGTAACTATAGGCGGATCGACATCGGGAGGCAAGCTGCGCATTGCACGCGAAACGCGGTCGCGAACGTCGTTTGTAGCATCGTCCATATCCATTCCAAGTTCAAATTCAACCGAAATGGAGCTACGCCCATCGGCACTGGTTGACGAAAGCGACTTAATTCCAGCAATTCCGTTAATCGACGACTCTAACGGCTCAGTAATTTGAGCCTCAATAACATTGGCATTTGCTCCAACGTAACTTGTACTAACCGAAACAATTGGCGGGTCGACGCTTGGATACTCGCGAACGCCAAGATAGTTAAACCCCACAACGCCAAACAGCACTATCACAATTGACATTACTGAGGCAAGAACGGGGCGATTTATACTGACTGATGAGAGATTCATAGGGAAAAAGAGTTATTACTTCGACACATTAACCGATATGGGCATTCCTTGTCGAACCTGAATTAAACCCGACACCAAAAGGGTGTCGTTGGGCTGAATACCCGATATAATTTCAACTTCGGTGGCAGTTCGTACGCCAATTTCAACCTTTTGAAAAAAGGCTTTCCCGCCACGAGCTAAAACTACCGATTGCCCACCTAAAACTGGAACCAATGCGTGCGGTGGAATTATAATGGTTTTGCTGTTGGTGTTCATTTGTAGGTTTACCCTTGCAAACGACCCTGCAATTAGTTTCCCCTTTGGATTTTGCACCATTGCCCTTACTTTTAGGGAGCGAGTAGCCTGATCGATAATTGGATCGAAGGCATAAATGGTAGCATCGTGAAGTATAGGATTGTAACCAAGCGAAAATGTTGCTTTTACGCCTTTTTCAATACCTAAAGCGTAACGCTCGGGAACCGAAAACTCAAGTTTTAAAGGGTTATCCTGAACTAACTTGGCAAGAATAGTATTGGCACCAACAAAAGCCCCAGGGCTTACATACCTAAGTCCAATAGTTCCATCGAATGGAGCACGAACCTCCGACTTTTCAATTTGTGCCTTCGATTGTAAAATATCCGATTTCAATCCATCAACCTTATTCTCTGCAACATCGAGTTCCTGCTGGCTAATGGCATTTATCTCTTTTAGGCGAGCCTTTCGGTCATAGTCTTCCTTTGCCAGTTTCAAATCAATTTCGAGCTTCGATAGGCGAGCGCGAATCTCATTGTCGTTTACCCTTGCCAAAAGTTGCCCTTTCGAAACCCGCTTGCCTTCTTCAATATTAAGTTCAACAAGTTTACCAGTATTTTCGGCTTTAAGGTCAACCTCTTCCGAAGGAAAAAGTGTGCCAGTTACTGTAATATTTTGGTCGAGGGTAACCTCTTGAATAACAATAGCATCGACAGTTAATCCTCGCTGCCCACCCTTGCTCGATTCAGCAGTAGGTTTACTTTCGCTACTACCACAACTTACTGCCAAAACCAATAATAAAGTACCAATTGCAAATTTTTGTAATGAAATTGTTGCCATACGAATATCAATTTAAATAAAAGTGTTTATACCTTAAAACCTTAATCTATTTAAAACTCATTGTCTCTCGCAGATTGCGCAGATAACGCAGAAGATTAGCATTTAAAATAACTCTCTGCGTAAATCCCTGTCTGCCGAAAGCCAAGAGCGGGAACAGCGAGAAATTAAAAATCGCACTTTCTTCCTTGCAGATTTAAGGCTATATAAAAACAAGTCAATGTAGGACAATGTTCGAAACGTAAGGTTTAGGCGAAATTAATTTAAATTCAACAAGTATGTTAGGATTTATAGTAAAAAAGCTAATCAATGTTCAACCCTTTTTCCATAACTTTGTTTAGTGTATAGTTTTTCGAACTCAAACAACTAAAATATAAGCTATATGAAGTCAGATATTGAAATTGCCCAAAGCAATAAAATGAAGCCTATTGTTGAAATTGCTGAGAAATTAGGAATTCCACAGGACGAATTGGAACTATACGGAAAATACAAGGCAAAAATCCCCTTACGTTTTATCGACGAAGAAAAGGTTAAGAAATCGAAACTTATTCTTGTAACTGCAATTACTCCAACCCCAGCAGGAGAGGGAAAAACAACCACATCGATTGGATTAGCACAGGCTCTAAATTTAATTGGAAAAAAAACAACAGTAGTACTTCGCGAACCATCGTTGGGGCCAGTGTTTGGAATTAAAGGAGGTGCTGCTGGTGGTGGCTATTCGCAAGTTGTTCCAATGGAAGATATAAATCTCCATTTTACTGGCGACCTTTCGGCAGTTGAAAAGGCTCATAACCTACTTGCAGCGCTTATCGATAACAATATTCAATTAAAAGAAGGAAACCTTGGAATCGACCCTCGAACCATTGAATGGAAACGTGTAATGGATATGAATGAGCGTTCGTTAAGAGACATTATAATTGGACTTGGTGGTGCGAAAGAAGGCGTTCCACGCGAATCGGGATTTAACATTACTGCAGCCTCGGAGGTAATGGCAACCCTTTGTGTATCGAAAGATTTAATGGATTTAAAGCAGCGACTTGGAAATATTTTTGTTGGCTACACCTACGACGACAAACCCATTTATGCCCGCGACCTTAAAGCACAAGGCGCTATGACTGCTCTGCTAAAAGATGCCATAATGCCAAACCTAGTTCAAACCCTCGAGGGAACCCCAGCAATCATCCATGGTGGTCCTTTTGCAAATATTGCCCAAGGCACAAATACTACTATTGCAACTAAAATGGGCCTTTCGTTAAGCGAATATGTTGTAACCGAAGCAGGTTTTGCCAGTGAACTGGGTGCCGAAAAATTCTTCGATATAAAATCGCAGTATGGCGATTTAAAAACCAATGCAGTTGTTATTGTAGCAACAATTCGCGCTCTAAAGTATCACGGTGGTGCCAAACTTTCGAGCCTTAAGAACGAGGATTTAGTATCGCTCGAAAAGGGTTTCGAAAATCTCGATAAGCATATCGAAAATATGAAATACTTTGGATTTAGGCCTGTAATTGCAATTAACCGATTCGATACCGACACTACAGCCGAAATTGAACTGCTTACAAAACATTGCCAAACGCAAAACGTTGTTGTTGCCCTTAACGAATCGTGGGGTAAGGGTGGCGAAGGTGCTGTTGAGTTGGCGCAAAAAGTTGTTGAGGCGGTTAACAATTGTACCGATTGCTTTAGACCCCTTTACGAACTTTCGTGGTCGTTCGAAAAGAAAATTGAGACCATTTGCACAAAAATGTACGGCGCCGATCACGTTGAATACACCGTTAAAGCAAAGCAACAACTCGAGAAAATTGAAAAACTTGGTTTGGGAAATCTTGCAGTTTGCATAGCAAAAACCCAAAAATCGCTTTCCGACGACCAGTATAAAAAAGGGAGACCACGTGGTTTTACCGTAAAAATTAGGGAAATTGAACTCTCGTCGGGTGCAGGTTTTATTGTTCCTATTGCTGGAACTATAATGCGAATGCCCGGATTACCAACAAAACCTGCTGCCGAAATTATTGATATTGATGAAAATGGTGTGATTACAGGACTATTTTAGTAATTACTTCTTTAAAAACAGAAGTGAATTGACGCCCTAAAAAGTAGAATTACTCTTTATTAGAGCGCTTTTTTTTCTGAAAGCTTGGATTTTAAACCAAACTCAATTTTCAATATCTATACTTGAATTTCTGCTAATTTCTACTTTTTAAAACAAAACTCAACCCTATAAAAATGAACAAAAATAAAGCAATGCTGCTATCAGCAGCTGTTCTATTTATTCTTTCGGGGTGCTCATTTTCGCCAAAACCCCCTATTGCAAAGCAAGAACCCTACGAACTGGTTAAGTTCGGCGATACTCGGATTGATCCCTACTTTTGGATGAATAAACGCGACTCGCAAGATGTAATTTCGTACCTAAATGCCGAAAACGACTACACCAATGCAGTAATGCAGTCGACCGAAGAACTTCAGGCGCAGCTCATTACTGAAATGCGTTCGCGCATTAAGGAAGACGATATTAGTGTTCCCGATTTTGAAAATGGCTACTTTTACTACACTCGCTACGAAGAAGGGAAAGAGTACCCAATTCATTGCCGTAAAAAGGGTTCACTCGAAGCCCCCGAGGAAGTTATGCTAAATGTTAATGAACTTGCCGAAGGGTACACTTACTTCTCAGCAACTGGGCTAAATGTTTCAACTAACAACAATATTTTATCTTATGGTGCCGATACGGTAAGTCGTCGCCAGTACACAATTTACTTTAAAGACTTAACAACAGGCAAACTGCTCGACACAAAAATATCGAATACAAGCGGCTATGCCGTTTGGGCAAACGATAACCAAACCGTTTTTTACTCGGTTAAAGACGAATCGCTTAGGCCTTACCAAATTTATCGACACCAAATTAGCAACAGCCTATCGAGCAGCGACGAGTTAGTTTACGAGGAAAACGATGAAACCTATGTTGCTTATGTTTCCAAATCGAAGTCAAACGCTTACCTGTTCTTTGGCTCGTCGAGCACCATGAGCGACGAGTACCACTTTATCGACGCAAACAAGCCATACTCAAAACTTCAGGTTATTCAACCCCGCGAACGTGGCTTGGAGTATAGCGTCGATCACTTCGAAAGCAATTTCTACATAAGAACCAACCTCGAAGCAATGAACTTTAGGCTGATGAAGGCACCCATTTCAAAACCTTCGAAGGCTAACTGGACTGAGGTTATTCCTCATCGTATTGATGTTTACCTTTCGGGATTCGAAATTTTTAAAGACTACCTAGTGCTCGACGAGCGCAAGGAAGGGCTTAAGCAGGTTAAAATTATTGAGTGGAAAGGTGGCAAAGAGCACTACATAAACTTTGGCGAGGAAGTTTACTCGGCATGGATTGGCTACAACCCCGAGTTTAACACAAACCTAATGCGTTACACTTACACTTCGCTTACAACGCCAACTACAGTTTTCGATTATAATTTGGCCTCACAGGAAAAAACATTGCTAAAGCAAACCGAAATTCTTGGCGATTTTAAATCGGAAAACTACGAAGCCAAAAGGCTTTGGGCCACTGCAGCCGATGGCGTTAAAGTTCCCATTTCGCTGGTTTACCGAAAAGGTATTGAACTTAACGGAAAAAATCCTACACTACAGTACTCTTACGGTTCATACGGTGCATCGACCGACCCTTACTTTAGCTCCAATAAGCTTAGCCTACTCGACAGAGGTTTTGTTTTTGCAATTGCTCACGTGCGAGGAGGACAAGAACTTGGTCGCCAGTGGTACGAAGATGGGAAATTGCTTAAAAAAATAAATACATTCACCGACTTTACTACTTGCTCCGATTACCTTATTGAGCAAAAATATACAAACGCCGAAAACCTTTTTGCCATGGGAGGCAGCGCTGGAGGATTGCTTATGGGTGCCATTGCAAACCTTCGCCCCGATTTATATAAAGGTATTATTGCTCAAGTTCCCTTTGTCGATGTGGTTACCACTATGCTCGACAGCTCAATTCCATTAACAACTGGCGAATACGACGAGTGGGGTAATCCCAACGATTCAACTTACTACTTCTACATGAAATCGTACTCACCATACGACCAAGTTACTGCACAAAACTATCCCAATATGCTTATTACCACTGGCTACCACGACTCGCAGGTTCAGTACTTCGAACCAGCAAAGTGGGTTGCCAAGCTGCGTAACACAAAAACCGACAACAACCTAATTCTGTTTAAAATTAATATGGAAGCAGGTCACGGTGGTGCATCGGGTCGCTTTAAAATGCTCGAAGAGGTTGCCCTTGAGTATGCTTTTATGCTAAAACTAGTTGGGAAAAAGTAGTCAAACACCCTTAATAAAAGATCCCGTTTAACCTATTGTTGAACGGGATTTTTCGTTTAATTACTTAGTTTTTAGTAATAAAAACTCAATATTGTAAATACCGCATAAACTAAACTTGCCAGTCCGTTAAGCGTTGCAAATGCAAAGCCAATCGATTTTTTACCTTTAATCGAAATTAACACATGCTGGTGTACCAGTAAAGCAATAAACAGTAAAGCTCCAACCCAGTATAGGGCACTTGTTTCTTGTGCAAACCCAATTTTAATAACAAGAAGCGCAGTTATAGTGTGTAGAGCAATGGCAATTACGAAAGCCACTTTCTTTCCCAAAACTGCTGGTATCGACTTTAACGACTCTTCCCTATCGAACTCCTCATCTTGTATTGAGTAAACAATGTCGAATCCCGAAACCCAAAGTAAAACGACTAACGAGTATAGAATTGGCAAAAGCGACCACTTTCCTGTTACCGCTAAATAGGCTCCGGTGGGAGCAAGAGCTAAACCTAACCCTAATACAAAGTGGCAGAACATGGTAAATCGCTTTGTGAAGCTATAACCTAAAACAACAATTAGGGCTATAGGCGATAGCATAAATACAAGCGAGTTAATAAAGTATGTTGATATAATAAATAGAAGTGCATTAAACATTGAAAAGAGGAATGCGTTTCGTGGATGGATTTTTCCTGCTGGTATTTCCCTGTTTGCAGTTCGGGGGTTGCGCTTGTCGATAAACCTATCGGTTACCCTATTAAAGCTCATAGCAGCATTACGAGCAAATACCATACATAGTATTACAAAAATTAGTAGCCGCCAGCTAAAATCGAAATCGATGGAATGGAAAGCCAAAAAAGTTCCAATAAGTGCAAATGGTAATGCAAATATGGTATGGCTAAAGGTAACCAGCGACAGGTAGTCTTTAAATGCACTATTTGATGTTTTACTCATTATCGTTATTCGTTGCCAGTTAGTAAAAAAAATAATCGTGAGCAAAAATAGCAGCAACAAACAAATAAACAAAATAACTATTGATATTAGGTAATTAAATTGAAATGTAATTAACGCAATATCGACATAACAAATAAATGCTAAGGTATTTACAAGCACATTATTATTATTTCATATAAAAAACGAGAAAAAAACTTTACATTTAAACTCGAAAAAAAAGTTAATGCGCCAATTTACCCTATTCATACTTACCCTTTTAGTTCTATATTGCAACACTGCTGTTGCTCAAACACTTATTGATAGCCTCGAGAGTAAGTTAAATTTGGCGCAAGGCGAAGAGCAAGTCGATGTAATGATTAAACTCGGAAATGCGTATGCCAAAATCGACCCCGAAAAAGGGCTCGACTACGGCCTAAAAGCAGCATTTCTTTCGAAACGTATGGGAAATGCAAAATTCGAAGGGCAAGCAATTCTGTTAATGGGAATGGCCAGCCTATACGGAGCCCAACACGAAAACTCGTTACGTTACCTAAACCGAGCATTAGCACATTTCGAAAAAAACAACCTCACTGACTTGCAAACCGAAGCCCTGCTTGGCATTGCAACTCTTTACGAAGCAGTTAACGATAACCAAAATGCACTAAAATATCTATTTAGCGCTCAATCAATCACCCGCCGAATAGGAAAAAAAAAGAGGCAAGTTGAACTCCACCAACGCATTGGCGATATCTCGATAAAACTAAATAACTACAAGCAGGCTTACAAGGAGTATTCAAAAGCGTTAGTTCTGCTCGAGCAAGATGAACTTAAAAACGAACAAAATTTACTTGCGTACACCCTCAATCAAATTGGATTTCTATTTCGAAACCTTGGCCAAATAAACGAAAGTATCGACGCATACCAAAAAGCCCTTGTAATTTATAATAAGTTGGGGTTACCCTCGAATTACGCTAAAAGTTTAACCGAAATTGCACTTTCGTACCAGCTTATGCGAAAACCCGATAGCGCATTAAATTACTACAGTAAAGCCTTAATTCAGTTTCAATTGCAAAAGGACTCGCTTGCCACTATCGATATTTTACATAATATTGGCGAGGTATTCTTCGATAAACAACAATACCTGCAAGCAGTTGCCAGCTTTAACCAGAGCCTTCAGTTGGCAACAAAGGCATCCGACACACCCGCCCAAGTTGCAGCACTGGTAAGCATTTCGAGGTGTCATAGCGCACTGGCCGACTTCCCCCTATCGACCGAATACTTAAACAGAGCCTTAAAGCTTGCCCAAAAGCAAAACCTAAGCAGTTCAGCTGCTGAAGTTTACAAATACCTCTCGAGAATTTACGAAACCGAAGGTCGATTTTCACAGGCTCTCGAGTACCATAAACTTTGGTCCGAGATTAGAGATTCGCTTTATATTGAAGAAGCAGGAAAAAGTTTAACTCGAATTCAAATACTTTACGATATTTCGCAAAAGGAGCGCGAAAACGAAATTCTACGTCAAAATAACGAAATTCAAGAACTTCAGCTCTATAAAGCTCGATACCAAACAATTATTTTTATTACCCTTGCCCTAATGCTTGCTGCGCTTCTAATTCTTTTTGGCTTTTACCTTTACGCTAAACAAAAGGAGTTTAAAAAGCAAAAGGAAACCGAACAGCGCATTGTTGAGCTAAATAAGGAACTCGAAAAACGAATGATTTTGGAGATTAAAAAGCAAGAAAAGCAGCAGCTTCTCCTTTCTCAAAAGTCGAAACTCGAATCGCTCGGAACCCTTGCAGCAGGTATTGCCCACGAAATTAACCAACCTCTTGGCGGCATATCAATGGGGCTCGATAATTTAATGATTAAACATTCTGAGAATCAACTAACCGATACTTACTTTAAGGAAAAAGTTTCGTTGCTCTTCGAAAATGTCGACCGCATAAAACGAATAATTGAGCAAGTTCGAACCTTTTCGAGAGCGCAAAAACCAGCATCGTTCGACAGGGTTAACATTAACCAGGTAGTTTCCACCGCCCTCTCGCTTGTACAAACTCAATTTGTAAACCATGGTATAAAGTTTAGTGTTACATTAACCGAAAACCTTCCCGAAATAATAGGCGACAAGCATAAAATTGAGCAGGTTTTACTTAATCTCCTTGGAAATGCTAAACATGCGGTCGACGAAAAGGAAAAAACAGAGAACTCTCCTGCTTACGAAAAGCACATTTCAATAGAAACGGGGTTTAATAGCCAAAATATAGTTCTCGAAGTAACCGATAACGGAATTGGCATTGCCAAAAAGGATATTGATAAAATTTTCGACCCATTTTACACAACAAAAAAACAGGATAAGGGCACTGGTCTGGGGCTCTCGATTTCGTACGGAATTATTAAGGATATATTAGGCGATATTAAAGTGGAAAGCGAAGAGGGCAAGTACACTAAATTCGAAGTTACTATACCAATTTCATAAAATACTGCAAATGAATTCGCTAAAAATACTGGTACTCGACGATGAAAAAGTATTTCGTGACGAAATTCGCGAATTTCTCGAAAACGAAGGCTTTAAGGTGTTTGCTGCAGGAAAACCATCAGAGGCATTTTTAATTTTTCAAGAATTCGAAATCGATATTCTTATTCTCGATCTTCGTCTTCCCGAAATGGACGGATTTGCTGTACTTGAACAAATTAAAGCAAACTACCCCGAAACCGAAGTGATTATGATAACTGGCCATGGCGACATGGATGCGGTTATACAAGCCATGAGGCTTGGCGCTGTCGAATTCTTTCCAAAGCCATTTAGACTTCTCGATATGAAAGCTGCCATTCGCCGAACTCGCCGCTTTTTGGATGTAAGCCAAAGGCTTAAAGAGGTTAACACGTCGCTGTCAATTATTGCAAAGGATCTCAAAGATAGCGTAGGCTACGAAATTATTGGAAAAAGCAAGTCGATTCAGCAGGTTATTGAGCTAATGCGAAAGGTTGCCCAAGCCGAAAACACTTCGGTTCTAATTACAGGAGAAAGTGGAACAGGAAAAGAACTTGTTGCACGAGGCATTCACTCGCTCAGTTCTCGCAAAAATGCACCGTTTTACGCAGTTAACTGCTCTGCAATTCCCGACACGCTTTTCGAAAGCGAATTCTTTGGACATAAAAAGGGAACGTTTACTGGCGCTATCGACGATAAGGCGGGCTGGTTCGAAATTGCAAACGGGGGAACCCTATTTCTCGACGAAATAGTTGAAATGATTCCTACAATGCAGAGCAAGCTGCTAAGGGTGCTCGAAGAAAGAAAAGTTCGTCGCCTTGGCTCAAGTGTCGATGTGAACATCGATGTTCGAATTATTGCTGCCACAAACCAAAATGTACAGGAACTTTTGGCAAGCAACCGTTTTCGCAACGACCTTTACTACAGGCTTAACTCATTCGAAATTGCTATTCCTCCGCTTCGCGAACGACCCGACGATATTCCTCCGCTGCTTAACTACTACTGCGAGGTTCTTTCGAAGCGAATGAATAAAAAGAATATAGCCATTGACGAAATGGTGCTGAGAGCCGCAATGGCGTACCCTTTCCCTGGAAATGTTAGGGAACTTCGAAACATGGTCGAAAGAGCCCTAATTCTTGCCGAAGGCAATAGGTTAACCCTTCGCGATTTTGCCTTTGCAGGCATTACGCCCGACCTCGAAACGCCACTCGAAACAATTGAGGAAACGACCCTCGACCTCGAAGAAATTGAAAAAAGAACAATTCTTCGAGCCCTCGAAAAAACGGGCTATAAAAAAGCCGATGCTGCTACGCTACTAAACATTACAAGGCAATCGCTCGACCGCAGGCTCGAAAAATATAATTTGGTTATTTAATGTAAAACATTGAAAAATAATGGATTAATAAAGAGGACTTTAGGGCAATAGCATTTAAAAAAAATGTCCCGCTAGGGACTTAATATCGGTAGATAATGTTAGATAAACCAATTTCACTGTGCCGTTAGGTACAAAATATTCTGTATCTAACGGGACAAAGTTCAAAACCCAAAAAATCTAATTAGTTTAAAGACAGAGAATATTAAGCAATATTTAAAAACGTTTTGTACTAAAGAGAACTTATCCCTTTAGCATTTCGCTATAAATACTATAGTTATCTTCATCGAAACATACAAAAACAACCTTTTTTGGGTAGGTATTCTTTTCTAAAAACCGGGTTACTGTTCGAATGGCAATTCGCGCAGCGCTTTCCTTCGGAAAACCATATACGCCTGTACTAATATTCGGAAATGCTATTTGCTCAATTTTATAATCTAAAGCAATTTTTAGAGAGTTGGAGTATGCGCTGGTTAGTAGCTCGTGCTCGTTGGCAATGCCCCCTCGCCAAATGGGGCCAACAGTGTGAATAACATACTTTGCTGGTAAATTATAACCACCAGTAATTCGGGCTTCGCCCGTTGGGCAGCCGCCAATTGTTTTGCACTCCTTTAAAAGTTCGGATCCTGCTGCTTCGTGAATAGCACCATCAACTCCTCCTCCACCCAATAGCGTGCTATTAGCGGCATTAACTACTGCGTCTGCCTTAATTGTAGTTATATCGCCTTTAATTAGTTCAATTAGCATGTTTCGAAATTTTAAAATTTTAACCAATATTAAATATTTCTACCATTACAATGTTAGAAATAAACTGTAAATTTGATTCCATTTTATAAAAATTGTTAAACTAAAATTATACTACTATGAAACTAAACAAGTATTTAGCTCTTGCCACAATTGCAAGTGTGTTTGCATTTACTGCCTGCGAAGATGATCCCATTGTTACACCTGCCGATCCAACGATTGCAATTACAGGAACACCATCGTTTGTTATTCCAGTAACTGCAACCGCCAATCCAACTGTATCGTTTGTTTTTACGGTTGATGCTCCTGGGAAAATTAAAAACCTTAAAATTGTTCGTACTGAGTATTTAGGAACTGCCACTGTTGGCACACCCGTCGAGCAACCTTATAATGTAGCTATTGGGGCAACAACTTATGAAGAAACATTTACCAGCGAAGTTATGTACGGTAAATTCCATAAAGGAGAAATTGATGAAGTAGAGTTTATGGTTATTGTTACCGACAATAACGACAAAATTGCATCAGCTGAATATATAGTTACCATGGGTGCTTACACAGCTTTAGCCACTGAAATAACAACTGGAGAAATGTGGAAACTACATAGTACCGGAAAAGCTTGCTGGGACTTAAAAAACGATGTTGCAGTTACGGCTATTGGCACGGCTGCAGAAGCAAATAGGTACATCATAAATTCAGACAACGTAGGTACTTTAAATGATCCAAGTAATTTTACTGGAAGTTGGACATCGGGTACTGTAAATTGGACTGCTACAGGTGGAACTGCTCAGGTTACAACAGGTAATGGAACAAAATACGTAAAAGCAAACATTTTCGATTATACAAATGCTAAAAAAGAAAAAGCTCTTTATATGTTCAATCTGGCTGGAACTGCTGACCAGTTAACAAGCATTTCGAATCCTGCTGTTAACGATATTTACATCGCAAAAAAAGGTGACGAACTTTACGTAATAAAAATAACTGTAAATAATACTACTGAGGTTGCTCCAACTAAAGCTAATACTGGAGTTCTTAAATTTACTTACAAAAAGTAATTCCAATTTACATACAATAAAAAAACCGCCAATTGGCGGTTTTTTATTTGGGTATAAATTAACTACCTAATCTGTGCTCCCAGTTCCTTTTCGAATGCAGCAATTAGGTTACTCATGGTTTTGTCAATAACCTTGTCAGTTAGGGTTTTGGTATCGTCGCGAAGTATAAAGTTGACGGCATACGACTTCTTATCTTCTCCCAATTTTGCCCCTTGGTAAAAGTCGAATAGGTTTATACTCTTAATAAGTTTACCTTCATTCTTTGTTGCCACTTCGCGAACCTGTTTAAAGCTAACGCTTTTGTTGAGGAGCAATGCTAAGTCGCGACGAACCTCGGGATAACGTGGAATTTCGGTAAAGCTAACCCTTAACTTTTGGGCTACTGCAAATAATTTATCCCAGCGTAACTCGGCAAAGTAAACATCATCCTTTACATCGAGGTTTTTTCGAACTTTATTGGAAACCAATCCGTAGTAACCAATATTTTTGCCATTAATGCTAAGCGAAATTCCATAGTCGAACAAGTCGGCTGGTGCTTCATCGGTTTCAACAACCATGGGCGATAAACCCAACTTTTCGAAAACTAAATTTACTGCCGCCCTCATGTGGTAAAGGGTAACAGGCTGGGGTTTGCGAATCCAACTGTCGGCAGTATCGTTACCAGCCAACCAAATTCCCAAACGGTATTCTTCTAAATATTTTTCGAGCGGTTTCGAATTTGATTTTTCGTTCGACATCCAATAGCAGTTGCCAAACTCGTAAAGTTTCAGGTTGCTAACCCTGCGGTTTAAGTTGTACGCAACAGCCTCAACACCACCATGCAAAAGCGACTGCCTCATTGCGTTAAGATCGCTACTAAGGGCGTTAAGAATAATCACCGAATTACCCGAAGGGTAAGTTTCCAAACCCTCGTAGTTCGCAGCGCGAGTTAACGAGTTATTCATAATTTCGTTAAAGCCATTGGCTGTAAGTGTTTCCGAAAGCAATTCGAGAACTCTGTGCCTGTCGGGACGTGGCGTATGATTTATTGAAATATTTGCCCTTTCGGCAATTTCAACATTGTTGTAGCCGTAAATTCGAAGTATATCTTCTACCACATCGGCTTCCCTTTTCACATCGACCCGGTAGGGAGGAATGGCAAGGCTTAATACCCCGTTGGTTTCCGATACAATTTTTATGTCTAATCCTGTAAGAATTGCTTTAATAGTTTCGGTTGGAATTTTTTTGCCAAGCAAGCGGGCTGTGTACTCGAGCGAAAGGTCAACCCTAAAATCGTCAACTTTTGTTGGATAAATATCAATAATTTCCGACGAAATTTCGCCACCTGCAATCTCCTTTATCAGCAAAGCTGCGCGTTTTAGCGCCCAAACGGTAATGTTAGGATCGGTTCCCCTTTCGAAGCGAAACGAAGCGTCGGTGTTTAGTCCATGTCGCTTGGCGGTTTTCCGAATGGAAACAGGATTAAAATGTGCACTTTCGAGGAAAATGCTTGTAGTTTCGTCGGTAACACCCGAAGTAATTCCTCCAAAAACGCCTGCCATACACATTCCGTTGGCTGCGTTGCAAATCATTAAATCGTTCTCGTTAAGTTTTCTTTCAATGGTGTCGAGAGTTGCAAATGGCGAATCCTTTGCAAGGGTTTTAACTATAACCTTTTTGCCCTCAATTTTATTTGCGTCGAATGCGTGAAGAGGCTGGCCAACTTCGTGAAGTACAAAGTTTGTAATGTCGACTACATTATTTATTGGGTTTAACCCAATTGCTCTCAGCTTTTTTTGCAGCCACTCGGGCGAAGTTCCTACCTTAATGTTGCTAATTGTTAACCCGCTGTATCGAGGACAAGCATCGGTATTTTCGACAATTACAGGAATTACAAGATTATTATTATCGACTTTAAAGCCTTCGACCGAAGGTAGTTTCGCTTTAATAGGTTTCGAAAAGTTTAAGTATGCAGCCAAATCGCGCGCCACGCCAAAGTGCGAAGCAGCATCAATACGGTTAGGTGTAAGTCCAATTTCGAACCTATAGTCGTCGCTAATTTTAAAGTATTCTGCTGCTGGAGTTCCAACTTTTGCCAATGGTTCGAGAACCATAATTCCCTCGTGCGAAGTACCAAGCCCCAATTCGTCCTTGGCGCAAATCATACCTTCGGAAAGTTGTCCTCGTATCTTTGTTTTTTTTAAAGTAACCTCTTGGTCGCCCAAGTAAAGCGTAGTACCCATTAAGGCTACAGCAACCTTTTGCCCTTGGGCAACGTTTGGAGCGCCGCAAACTATATTCAGCAGCTCTGGCTGACCCACATTAACAGTTGTAACGCTTAACCTATCGGCGTCGGGGTGCCTGTGGCACGTTACAACTTCGCCAATTACAACACCATTTAAACCACCCTTAACTGCCTCAACCTTTTCAATCGATTCAACCTCTAATCCAATATCTGTTAGTATTTTACCCATTTCCTCGGGTAGTAAATTTGTGTCGATATACTCCTTGAGCCAGCTGTACGAAATTCTCATAAATTCTATATTAAAGTAATTGTAAAAAACACCTACAAACCTACATGAAATTTCACAAAAAACACAGCGGTAATCTTAAATTACCAAAAAAAACTGCGGCTAATGTTGCATGCAATGCCCTTCAATTACGCAGTATTCAACATTACAATACCCAGCTGCTCTAAATTCTTTTATGTAAAAACAATAGATATAATTACTATTTGCCATTTTCTAGGAAATTTCGAGTAAACCATTCGCAATAATCAACGTTTAACTAACAGCCTTTACAATAATTAGGTAAAGAATTAAAATGAATTAGTAAATTTGCACCTTATTTAAAAACGCAATGCAAAACAACAACAAAACAATTCCCACCATTCTTGTTACAAACGACGACGGGATTCACGCAAAAGGGCTCGAAGCGCTTATTGAAATTGTAAAACCTTTTGGAAAGGTTATAGTAGTTGCTCCAGAAGAGGGAAATTCAGGTATGTCGCATGCTATAACCATTAAACATCCACTTCGAATTCGCAAGCATAAACGAAACGACGATGTCGATTTTTACTCGGTTAATGGAACTCCCGTTGACTGTGTAAAAATGGCCATGAACCAAGTTATTAAATCAACTCCAAACCTTTTGGTTTCGGGAATTAATCACGGTTCAAATTCATCGGTTAGCATATTATACTCAGGTACAATGGCTGCCGCTCTCGAAGGGTGCCTATATGGAATTCCTTCCATTGGTTTTTCGCTGCTCGATTACCTTCCAACGGCCAACTTTGAACCAACCATTGTCTGGGGGCAAGAGATTGTAAATATTGTTGTTACAAACGGGCTAACCAAGGGAACTTGCCTTAATGTTAACTTTCCTGTTACTGAAAATGGCCAGTACAATGGCATTAAGGTATGCCGACAAAATATGGGTACTTGGCGTGAGGAGTTCGAAAAGAGAACCGACCCACGCGGACAAGAGTACTTTTGGCTAACAGGCTATTTTTTAAACGAAGAACCAAATGCCACCGACACCGACGAGTTCGCCTTGGCAAACGGTTACGTTTCGGTAGTTCCAGTTTCGATTGATTTAACCAACTATTCCGAAATGAAAAGAATTTCGGGACTCGAGAATATAAGTTCCCCATTTCAAAATGAATTAAAAAATAAATAGTAAACTATGTCGGCTCTTATTAGAAAACAAAAATTCGATAATTTATGGCTTGGCATTGCCATTGGTTTAATAGCACCAATAATTACACTTGCCATTTATATTTCAGAAGTTTACCCCAATCAATTTCGCGAAATGCTTTTCGACCATATGCTTGTTTTCTTTATTGTCCCTAAAATTATAAGCCTTGCCGTACTTCCAAACTTGGCATTTTTTATGCTATTCATTTACACCAACAGGTATTTAACGTCGAAGGGAATTCTTGGTGCAACAATAGTATTTGCCGTTGTCGTATTTATTCTGAAAATTGTAGCATAACCAAACATGAAATACTACCTTGTAGCAGGCGAAGCTTCGGGCGATTTACACGCTTCGAACCTAATGAAAGGAATTGCAGCCAACGATCCCGAAGCACAATTTCAATATTTTGGTGGCGACTTAATGGCAGCCGTTAGCGGAAAGCCAACAAAGCACTACCGCGAAATGGCTTTTATGGGTTTTTATGAGGTTGTAATGAACCTTGGTAAAATTTCGAAAAACCTTTCACTTTGTAAGAACGACATTCTCAACTTTAAACCCGATGTAGTTATTTTGGTCGATTACCCAGGTTTCAACCTCCGAATTGCCCAGTTTGCAAAACAAAATGGCTTTAAAGTTTTTTACTACATTGCCCCAAAAGTATGGGCATGGAAGGAGTCGAGGGTTAAAAAACTTAAACTTTACGTCGATAAGCTGTTCACAATTTTTCCATTCGAAACAAAGTACTTTGCCAGCCACGGAATTGAAGTAGTTTTTGAGGGAAACCCAACTCTCGACGCAATACACCAAAAAATTGAAAGCAGCACATCGCTTAACGAATTTACCACACAAAATGGTTTGGCCAGCAAGCCCATAATTACACTTATGGCAGGTAGCCGAAAGCAAGAAATAAAGTACAACCTACCCATTATGCTTTCGCTCGTTAACAAATTCCCTAGCTATCAATTTGTTATTGCCGGCGCACCATCGTTAACCGATAAAATATATGAGCCATACATTGCAAACACGAATGTTAAAGTAATTTATGGTAAAACGTACCCATTACTAAAGCACTCAACCTTAGCCATAGTAACATCGGGGACTGCAACGCTCGAAGCAGCACTACTCGACATTCCCGAAGTTGTTTGCTATAAGGGCCATTTTATTTCGATGCTAATTGCCTGGATGGTTGTAAAAGTTAAGTACGTTTCGCTGGTTAACTTAATTATGGACCGCGAGGTAGTTCGTGAACTTTTACAGTACGACCTTAATCCAAAAACTCTTCTTGAAGAAGTCCGCGAACTCATGCCAGGCGAACATAAAAGATCTGAAATGCTCTCAAATTTCAACCACTTAAGAGCATTGCTTGGCAGCAATGGGTCGTCGGAAAGGGTTGCAAAACGAATGATAAGCGAACTAACCTCAACACATTAATAAAAATATTGGTATGCGGCACCTCCTCTTCCTTCTGTTTTGTATTACGAGTACAGCAATACATGCTCAAAAAATTGGGATTAGCATTTTTAACGAGCTAAACCTACAAACTGTTCTGGTTACGCCAGTTTCGGGGCAATACTCGCTTATAATGGGAAACGAAGAGTTTCTACTATCGCCAAACCAAATTGTGTACATTTCGAAAGTTGGCGATTCGCTTAGGGTGCGCGATATGTCGTCGAACCTTGGCACATGGAAAAGGGTTTCGCTTGTTGGCCAAACAGGCACCGATGTGGTTAGAATTAATCCAATTTCGCCAGCCCATCCAGCACGAATTTACGACGACAACCTTGGCTTTTATGCCGATTTTGGCCGTTTAATGCTGGTAAATTTGGTTGAACAAAACAAGTACATAGCTGGAGTTGTTGAATCCGAATCGGGACCTTCGGCTCCGTTGGAGTTCTATAAAGTCCAAGCAATTCTTGCACGTACCTATGCATTAGGACATATTGAACGCCACCAAGGCGAAGGGTTTAACCTATGCGATGCCGTGCATTGCCAAGCGTACAAAGGTAAATCGGTAAAAAATCCCGATATCATAAAAGCGTCAAAAGAAACCGCAGGACTTATTGTAGTCGACGAAACGGAGCAGCTTATTGTTGGCGCTTTCCATGCCAACTGTGGTGGCGAAACAGCAAACTCGGGCAATGTTTGGCTTAAAAGCCATAACTATTTAGTTTCGGTTACCGACACTTACTGCCGAAATTCGCCAAGCGCAAATTGGGAGTTACGCATACCCCTTCGCGAGTGGAAAATATTTTTGAACGAAAAAGGGGTCGACACAACTGCTCTTGCTATTACACAGTACAATCAGGTTTTAAAAAATCGAGAGTACACTTATAACATTGGGGGAAAACAGATTCCCTTAAGCGACATAAGAACCCATTTTAAACTACGTTCGTCCTTCTTTTCAGTTGAAGTTGTATCGAATTCCATTCGACTAAAAGGACGTGGTTACGGTCATGGCGTAGGTCTTTGTCAGGATGGAGCGATAAATATGGCTCGAAGGGGTAAATCCCACACCGAAATTCTCGAGCATTACTTCTCAAAAGTTCGAATTGTACCCTACAACACACTACCGCAAATACCTCAACTCGAAGATATTGCAACAGTAGAATAATGCAAGGTTGAAACAGCTTGAGAGTTTGACTCATGCCATCCTTCCAATGATGTTGTCTTACTGATTCATTTTTCTGTTTTATGAATCGAATTTAACGACAGTTGCCCGTTGCTTTTACCTTAGCCTATCGCCAAATGTTTGTTCAAAACAAATTTTTTGTAGGTTCATAAAGCCAAAAAAGCAATGAATTATGCAAGTCTTTACAATTTATATGTAACGTTTATTCCCCAACGAGAAACTAAATTGCGTTGTTTTTTTATACATCTCCCAATAGAAAAACTCAATTAATAAAACTGATAATCAACATACTAATACGAACCAAAATGTGGTTTACCAAATCATCAGAAGCAGTTTTAAAAGAACTTAGTGTCGATTTGGCCTTTGGCCTTTCGGACGAAGAAGCCTTAACCCGATTAAAGAAATACGGTGCGAATAAATTACAGGCCGAAAAAAAGAAAAGCATATTTCTGATGTTTGTTGCCCAGCTTAAAAACTGGTTAATTTATATCCTGCTGGGAGCGGTGGTAGTAACCCTTTTTATGGGCGAGTATGTTGATGCAGTGATTATTTTACTGGTTGTAAATATTAATGCTTTACTGGGTGTTATTCAGGAAGTCAAGGCTGGAAAAGCAATTGAAGCCCTTCAGAAGTTAACATTTCCCAAATCTTTGGTTCGCAGAAACGGAGTTGTTATCGAAATTGATTCTGAAAAAGTTGTTATCGGCGATATTCTTATTCTCGATGCAGGAAGAATTATTTCCGCAGATATTCGCTTAATTGAATCCATTAATCTTCAGGTCGATGAATCGTCATTAACTGGCGAATCGGTTCCTTCAGAAAAAGACGCTTCCCTTATACACGCAGACCTAAAAACTGCCTTGGGCGACCGATTAAACTTAGGTTTTATGTCGACCATTATTACCAGCGGTAGAGGAATTGGGGTGGTAGTGGGAACCGGCATGAATACCGAAATTGGTAAAATCGCTTCGCTCATTAACACAGAAGTTAAAACAAAAACCCCACTGGAAATCCGTTTGGATAAACTGGGGAAAAATTTAGGAATCATTGCAATAGTAATATGTGTACTGATTTTTATTATTGCAATGCTACAGGGAAGAGATTTGTCGGAAATATTTCTGATGTCGATTTCCCTCGCAGTAGCCGCCATACCCGAAGGTTTAGCCGCTATTGTGGCAGTTGTGCTGGCTATTGGCGTAACTAACTTGTCGAAAAAAAATGCCATCATCAAAAAACTATCCGCTGTTGAAACCTTAGGTTCCCTTAATATTATATGCTCCGACAAAACAGGCACCTTAACGCAAAATAAGATGACTGTTACAAGTGCCTTCACCCTTGAAGGTCTCATGCCCGTAGGATTGGCGGATACAACTTCCGAAGAATTAAATTTTCTGGCAAAAGCCATGATCCTTTGCTCCGATGCTAGCTTCGACAATGGTGAAGGAACCGGAGATCCAACCGAAATAGCCTTGCTTGTTATGGGCGACAAACTGGGAATTAATAGGCAAGCATTACAGCACAGCAACAGGCGGATTGATGAACTGGCATTCGATTCGGACCGCAAGCTAATGTCGACAATGGTTGAAGAAAACGGTAATTTTGTGGTTTATACAAAAGGCGCCATTGGTAACCTAATCGAAATATGCACCCACGTTTGGGAGAGTGGAAAAGCGGTTCCCCTAACCGATGCCTATAAAAAGAAATACATAGATGCAGCCGATGCAATGTCCGACAAGGCACTGCGTACTCTCGGAGCAGCCTATAAACCAGTAACGCAGAAAATTGCCCCTTCTGAAATGGAAAAAGACCTTATTCTTATTGGCCTTGTGGGAATGATTGACCCACCAAGAGCCGAAGTTAAGGACTCGATTCTAAAAGCAAAAAGTGCAGGAGTAAAAACGCTTATGATTACCGGGGATCATAAGAATACCGCCTTCGCCATTGCCTATCAACTTGGAATTGCAGAAAAAATAGAGCAAACTATTACGGGGCAGGAAATCGATGAGCTTACCGACTTGGAATTCGCCGAAAAGATTGACAATTATTGCGTTTTTGCCCGTGTATCGCCCGAGCATAAAGTAAAAATTGTGCGGGCACTGAAAACTCAGGGCAACATCGTTTCAATGACGGGCGATGGCGTTAACGATGCCCCATCGTTAAACACCGCCGATATTGGAGTTGCCATGGGCATTACTGGTACCGATGTTGCCAAAGGTGCCTCGGATATGATTCTAACCGACGATAATTTTTCGACCATTGTTTCAGCCATCGAACAGGGACGAAATATTTACAACAACATTAAAAAATCCGTAATATTCCTAATCACATGTAATTTGGGTGAAGTGATAACCATATTAGCAGCACTGGTAATAGGCTGGAAAGCCCCATTAATTGCCACGCAGCTACTGTGGATTAACCTAATTACCGATTCCCTTCCTGCAATAGCGCTGGGAATGGATCCGGGAAACCCCGATGTAATGAAAGAAAAGCCACGACCTGCCAAAGAGAGTTTCTTTGCAAATGGTGCTGGCATGCATATTTTGCTCGGAGGTTTTCTAATTGGAACGTTAACAATAATTGCTTACTATTTTGGGTACTACGAGCATGGGTACTCTCCGTTCGATAAGCAGGTGCCACAAAACACAATCGAATATGCCCGTACATTGGCCTTCATGGTGTTGGTGGTTTGTCAGCTGTTTTATTCAATGGCTTTCCGAAATGATCGGAAATCAATTTTCCGAATTGGAATATTTTCGAATAAATACCTTATAGGAGCAATTATATTGGGTCTGGCCCTTCAACTGGTTGTTATTGGAATACCAGCTATTAAAAGTGCATTTCACCTACAAATGCCCGACCTAAGGGCATGGGGAATTATTTTTGCATTAGGATTAACTCCCTTGGTTTTAAATGAGTTTATTAAACTATTTATAAGAGTTTCGAAAAAAAGGTAAACACAGTGTGAGCGCTCAATAAATAGAATGGCTGTAAGGCATGAAAAAAATGAGATTTATCTCTTTAATTCAAAAACTGATTATTTCTGTTTTACTTTTCTTATCAGTTACACTTTATGCTAATGGCTGGGGATGGATTTTCTGACGGGAAATTAGCTCCGATGAACTCACTTCGATTGGCCAAAACGGCTTCCTTATCCCACGTTGCCAATTTACGAAAAAGCGACAAAGTTTCATAATCCACTAAAAACCTGCATTGTAATATCCCTTTGTTAGCGTGCGTTATTTATAAATTTCACTTTTTATCCATTTTTCAACATATTCTGAATAACCCTCAATTATTCTTGGGAAATCAAATTCAGTATTGGTTGATGGGTTGAATGATTTTTTAAGAACATGATTGGCATTCTTAAAGACAACTGTTTGTATGTTCATGTTATTAATGCTGCTAAGTCTATTTGCATTTTTCACAGGGTCAACTAAGTCATCAGCTCCGCCAAATATACAAAGGGCTTTAATATTCAGGCTTTGCCAATACATGTAAAAATTATATGTTCGACCCTGCCAATAGGCTCCTTTAAAACTTTCTTCATCAATATTAATATTTTCGTATAGCCCTGTTAAGCTCATAAAACTATAGCGACGTGCATTGTTGTTTATGTAGTTCTCTACGTCCTTGTAATTACTACCCTTTGAAATCATTAACGCTACCTTTCTGTGGCTTTCTGCCGCAATTCGCCCTTCTTCAGGTGAATAGCCCCGAAGAACTACCCTAAGGCTGTCTGAAAAAGCTGCGGCTTCGTGCATACCATCAGTTTCTGGAACTACAGAAATTAGAAATGATGGAATTTCTGTTTTTGAGGCAATGTATGGTAAAAGCATTCCGCCCTGACTTAATCCCCATAGACCAATTTTATGATTATTTACAGATTCCCTTTTTGCTAGAAATTCAAGGCACGCTATTGCATCATTTGTTAAATCTTCGTAGGTTGCAGTTATGCTGTTGCCCATTGAGTTTCCACTTCCACGCTTATCAAAGATTAGTACTTCAAATCCAAGTTTGACAAAGAAGTCTGCATAGTATGCTAAATTTCTTTTTGGGTTATCTCTATTTGAACCAGGAAGTAGAACTATTGCTGGATGTAATTCATTTGTTTTTGGTTTATAGATATCTGCTGAAAGATAGACTTCATTACTTTGTATTGTAAGGCTTTCAACGGTATATGGTTTAACGGGTTTTTTGGTGTGCTTTGTTATTTTAAATGCTATGTTCATATTTGGGGGACCACCATTTATTGTTGCTTTTCCGGAGATTTTATTACCCGATATTTTTCCATCAAAAACCACTTTTGCATCAAAAAAAACCACCGAGAAACTAATAGTTTCTTTTTTTGATAAAGGTGTCTCCAGAAGCATTAAATCGTAACTAGAAAAACCCGTTTCTTCTGAATCTAAATCAATTGTCAAATCAACAGATTTACCATTCATTTCCATTGTGCCTGTCCAGTAACCCGACAGGGATTGAGTGCTACTACAAGAACAAAAAGTTAGTAATAAAAATATGATTGATATATGCTTCATAGCTATAATATTTATTTTTAAACAGCTTATTTAGGAAAAGCATAGTAAATTTTTGTTGCAATCTTCCATCCATCCTTGAATTTATATAAGCACATATAGTCTGTGTAAATCTGTTTCCCATTCGAGAAGATTTCAATTATTGCAACTGCCGCATATCCTGTTACTTTAACATCAACAAATTTGTAAGTAACATTAGGGTCTAAAGGATTTGGATTCTTCTCCAGTCGGTCAATCCAATACTTTGCAGGCAACTTTATTAATTCTCCATTCTCAAATATTACGATGTCGCATTCTGGATGCCACCCTTTCTTTAGTAATTTTGCATTGCCTTGTAAAAAAATGCCCTCAACATAGGCTTCTACAACTGTTTTCTTAACGTTTTTAATTTCTACGGTATCTTCAAAACTGTTTTTCGTAGTTTTGCTAATTGGAATAGCATTAGCATAAATGGTTAGTACGATAAGTACCAGTGATGTTGCAAAAAGTTTCAGCTTCATAATTTTAGTATTTTATTGTTAAACATAAATTTATAACCGATATGTTTCGGTCAATTACGAAGCAAACATCGTTAGATTATAAATAGTAGACGTTCGACTTTATGAAAGTCGAACCCTTTTTTAGAGCTAAATGGAGAGATTTTATTTAGATTGTAATTTCTTGTATTCCGATGGAGTTAGCTGGGTATGCTTTTTAAAAGCAGTGTTAAATGATGATTTTGAGTTAAAGCCAACTTCAAAATATATTTGCTGAATTGTAAATTCTCTCTTTGTAGATTTTTCAATTATTTCAATTGCTTTGTTAATTCGATACTTGTTAATAAAGTCGAAAAAGTGTTGACCAGTATGCTGATTAATGAGAATTGATAATTCGCGTACGGGAATATTAATTTGCAATGCTAAATCCTGTAAAGTGAGTGTTGGTTCAAGAAATGGTTCTTTCTCAATCATATGTTTTCTTAATTGCTCAATAATTGCAGAGTACTTTGTGCCCAATCCTGTTTCAATAGATTTTATTTCATTTTTTCTGTTTGTGAACTTTCTTGCAGGTTTTAATTCAGGGTCGATACCCCTGAAAATTTCAGGAGTATATAATGCTTTAAGAATAAACCAGCACAACATAATTAATGCAGTAGTGGTTAAAACTATGATAGACCAAGTAAAAATTTCCTGATGATTACTAAAATTGGAAAAGTCTTTTATTATTGTTACTGGCAATGTAATCAAGAAAACTAGGACAATTCTGGATAACCATTTGTAAATATCAATATTACCATAAGCATAGTTTTCTAGGAAAATCTTTTTGTATTTTTTTAAAACATAAACAATTGCAATTAAATAGAGCAAGGCCTGTAATTTCAGTAGGAATGTGCTAAATATCCATAGCAACTTATGTAATGTAAACGAAAGTAATTCACTTTTTGCAAATAGTAATGCGGTTAATATAAGCAGGTTGTAGAATGCAAAAGGGAGTATATGAAATAGAGATTTGATTTTTAGTTTGAAATTGATATAGCATATCGATAGTACATAATGGAAAAATAATGGAAAAATTAGGAATGTAAACGATTTAATAAATACATAAAGTTCGGGCTCAATAATAATACCGCTTATATCAACTGCACAAACCATAACGAATCCTGCAAGCAGAAAATTTGCTAGTCTATTCTTTGATTTAACGGTTAAAAGAAAGAATGTTAATAAGAGTGAAATAAAAATTGTTATTAGTGCAATGAAGTTAAGTGAGACTAGTTTATCCATAATTATTTCAATGCTTTTTTTGCACTAACTGTTTATATAGTAACTGATTGGGTATGTTATCATAATGAACCACAACTACTGCACATCCTTACTGCTGTCAGTATTTTTCTTCGAATCGGGTAAGTACAAAAAGCCTGGCTCAGGATTCTTTTCGGGAGCCTCAATTGGGGTTGCGGGTTTGTCGCGTTTTGCATTCCTAAGGTCAATATCGGGTGTAAAAACCCACATACCCTTATCGAACTTAAAAGCATCGTAGCTAAAATCGGGACCATAAAACTGGTAGTTTCCAACTAAGTCGGGTCGTTGTGGCGATAAATGGTCAAAAACTATCATTTCTTTTTCAGGCAAATACTTCAAAACCATATTGGTTCGTGCCGAGTATTCGAAAACTACCCTGCTAAGAATTTGCTTATTTACACTAAAAATAGGGGCACCAAAAACTGGCTCGTTTTTATCGTTAAACCAAAGGGTTTCAATTACTCTACGTGTCGAAAAAAGGTTATTCATTTCAACCCCTAAAAGTATGTAAACGTTATTTCCTCCAACTTTTCGTTCATCTACGTAATAGTATAGCGCACCCCACCATTTAGTTGGACTCAACACTTCCAATTGAGGATTGGCAATTTCGCTACGCGAATCGTTTAGCGAAAATACATTATAAAAATCCTTGCCCTTAACTTGTACTAACCCATAGTAAACTTGCTTACCTATGGCTTGAGGAATGTTCCATGTAAAAAAACGTACTTTTTTCGAAGGGGTACTCAGAATTCCAATGTTCTTAAGTTTCTCAAATGGGTAATCCATCGAACTTTCATCGGAAAGTGTTTCCTTAAGCAAAAGAGTAAACTGCTGGTTAAGAGCCATTTTTTGTTCAATTGCTTCGGCTTTTATTATTGCGTTAAGCAGCACCGACAGTGAATCTTCCCGCTTTTCGAGAGTTTGACTTGCACCTATTGTTGAAAATACCAGAAGTGTTGTGAGGGTTAGAATAATTGAAACCAATCGGTGCCAAAACATATTTGTCGATTTTGCGTTACTATTTGAGTTCACAAAAATAGTCAAAAATTAAGCCATGAGTTTAAACGATTTTACCAAAAGATTATTTTCGCTTCGCGTACTAATTGGATTGCTAGCTGGTGCAGCCCTTGGATATGCCTACTTCTACTTTATTGGTTGCAAAGGGGGTTCGTGCCCAATGTGGGCAAGCCCTTGGCGTAGTATGTTAACAGGTGCCGCCTTTGGAATCCTTTTGCTTTTCGACACAAAGTCTAAAGTCGATTCAAAACCCGAAGAAGAGAAGAGCAAACCTCTCGAATCTGATCGTTTGTAATTGTTAGCGGAGGCGCAATACGTACTGCTGTATTACAAAACAGGAACCAATCGGTTATAACTCCCTCTTCGAGAGCATACTTAATAAAGGTAAGTACCTTTTCGAACGCTCCTAGCTCAACTGCAATTAAAAGTCCCGATCTTCTGATCTCGAGCACTGCCTTGTGCTTAGTTAAAAGCGATTGGAAAAGTTCGCTCTTATGTTCAACAGTTTCAACAATTTTATTTTCGCTTAAAACACTCAATGCGCCCAACGCTGCTGCACACGAAACTGGGTGTCCCCCAAAGGTTGTAATATGACCTAAAACAGGATTATACGATAAGGTTGACATAATTTCCTTTGAGGAAATAAAAGCACCAAGAGGCATTCCGCCACCAAGAGCCTTTGCAAGCAACAGTATATCGGGCAAAACTCCATATTTCTGAAAAGCGAACATGTGCCCAGTGCGCCCCATTCCCGTTTGTATTTCGTCGAAAACCAGAAGCGTTCCTGTTTCGTTACACTTTTCCCTAAGGCTTTTCGAAAAACCCTCGGCTGGAATTCGAACACCAGCCTCTCCCTGAACAGGCTCAATAAAAACTGCTGCTGTTGAAGTGGTTATAAAGTTTAAATCGGAGAAACTATTAAACTCAATATGATTAATATTTGGTAATAAAGGTCGAAAAGATTGCTTGAACTCTTCGTTGCCCATTATACTTAACGAACCCTGGGTACTTCCGTGATACGCATTTTTAAACGAAATAATCTCGCTCCTCCCAGTAAAACGTTTTGCCAGTTTCATGGCTCCTTCAACAGCTTCGCTGCCCGAGTTAACAAAGTAAACATTACTTAAGGAGCTAGGTAGCAAGTCGGTTAACCTTTTTGCCAAAGCAACTTGAGGCTGCTGAATAAACTCGCCATACACCATAAGGTGCATATACTTCGAAACCTGACTGTTAATAGCATTTACTACTACAGGATTACAGTGCCCAATATTGCTAACCGAAATTCCAGATATTAAATCGAAATACCTCTTTCCATTTGTATCGAAAAGGTAAACCCCTTCTGCTTTTTCTACTTCAAGCTGAAGGGGAGAATCGGAAGTTTGAGCTAAATTTTTAAGGAATAAATCCCTAGCTGATAACATTAAGTATAGTAATTAATTACTTATTCATGAGTTTAATTTCGTTCATCAACTTTTCACGGTACGATTTGCCAATGGGAATAACCTTTTTCCCGTCGGGCGACTTTACAATTACCGAGTTATCTTCGATGCTAAAAATTTGACCAACATTAACAATAAACGATCGGTGAACACGCTTAAACCTGTCCAATGGAAGTTGCTGTTCAATCGATTTCATTGTAAAGTGAATGGTAAACTTATCGTGAATAGTGTTAATAACAACGTAATTCTCAAGGGCTTCAATGTATAAAATGTCTTGAAAGTTAACTCTAACAAGCGAGCTGTTCTTTTTAACAAAAATCTCGGAGTCCTTTCCCGACACAGGCCTGTCGCTATGAAATTTCTCGAGCGACTTATTTACCGCTTTAAAAAAACGACTATAGTTAACGGGTTTAAGCAAATAATCGGTTACGCTATGCTCAAAAGCTTCGAGTGCATATTTTTCTTTTGATGAAATTATTACAACCGAAATTGGAAGACCAAGAAGCTTCATAAACTCAATCCCTGTCATTTCGGGCATTTCAACGTCAAGAAAAATGAGATTAACCTCATTACCCTGACGTATATAGTTTATTGCCTCAATAGGGTCGGCAAAAGAGCGTTCTAAAAGTAAAAAATCGGTTTTATTAACGTACTCTTCTATAACTCTACGCGACATATCGTCGTCGTCAACTATAATGCATTTCATTGGGCCGGTGATTGTTTCTACGAAATTACAGAAAATTAAGAAATAAATGTTAAAATGGGGCAATTATTTTTCGAAGTGCTTTAAATATCGGCTCTCAATATTTCTCCAACTTCGTACTGAATGCCTTAGCCATTGGTGTAAAAGCAGTTCCTTTTCAATATCGGTTAAATGGTAGTTAACATTACTGTTGCGAAGCTTTTCGGTAAGTGTATGAACGCAAACACCAACCGTTACCGATAAATTTAAACTCTCGGTAAGCCCCACCGTTGGAACTCGAAGGTACTCGTCGGCATTATCGAGTACTGTTTGTGAAAGACCTGTTAGCTCCGTACCAAAGAAAAGGGCAAATTTACCTTTTAACACATCGAATTCGTTTAGTGTTACGCCACTTGCATGGGGCGATGTGGCAACTATTCGATAACCTTTTTGCCTTAAATTGTCAATTGCCTCTTGGGTGTTGTGCTCAATTGCATTATAATGGTATAAGTTTAGCCACTTTGTGGCTCCCATTACAACTTTGGGGTTAACACCAAAGCGATTGTCGTTTTCGATAATATGAACATCTTGTAAGCCAAAGCACTCACAGGTTCGAAGGGTTGCACTTGCATTTTGCGACTGAAAAATATTTTCGAGTGCAATGGTAAAATAGGTAGTGCGCTCATCGATGGCTTGTTTTAGCGCTTCGAATCGACGTTCGGTTGAGCATTTTGAAAGGTGGCTAATTAAAAATTGCCGTTGTTGGGGGGATAAATCGGTTGAAACCAAGGCAAATATTGTTAATTAAACTCCTAAACTAAGTAATAAAAAAAGTATAGAACACTAAACTCTTATTCGAATTTGAATAATTGGTATTCTTGATCAAAGGCTAAAAAAATAAGGGGGAACTGTTAAGTCCCCCCTTATTTTGTAAAAACAATTTATTGTACTGAATCGTTAAGATCGCTACCAGCTTTAAATTTAACAACTTTCTTGGCTTTGATAGTGATAGGTTTACCAGTTTGTGGGTTGCGTCCAGTTCTAGCGTTTCTCTCAGCAACAGAGAAAGAACCAAAACCAACAAGAGCAACTCTGTCACCTTTTTTCAAAGCAACTTGAGTGGTTTTTACGAAAGCATCTAGAGCTTTTTTGGCATCAGCCTTAGTTACTTTTGCTTCAGCAGCAATTGCATCAATTAATTGAGCTTTGTTCATAGTACTTAATTTTTAGGGTTAGAAATAGTTTAAAATTGACCTAAACATTACAAATATAGCGTATTTATTGAGTTGTAATCAATTTCAGTTAAAAATTTAAAGATTTTTAGCATTTTTCTGACAAAGAACTAATTTTAAAATGTTAAGAGCTAAATTATTCAAAAAAAATCAACAAAACCAAATGTTTTCAATAAAAAAATCATTTTAAGCTATTTTTTTTATCAACTAGTTATCAACCATTTCGGTATTTTCAGAAACAAAAAAAAAAAAAACACACCTCTTCGGCTTTATATATCATTGATTATCTGTATTTTAAATTCTGATGCTTTTTCAAACATATGATACATAAGGGAAATACGTTGAGTTTAAAAAAAGAAAGCATTCATCAAAAAAAATATTCGCAAAATCGAATTTACACTTCAAACAAGGTGTCTTTTGCCTATAATTCCTTTATTTCTTAATAAAATCAGTTTTTTTTGACTGTAATTTTTGTAAACCAAAAAATAAATCTACTTTTGCAGCGGAGAAATGGCAGAGCGGTCGAATGCGGCGGTCTTGAAAACCGTTGAACCTGTGAGGGTTCCGGGGGTTCGAATCCCTCTTTCTCCGCCAAAAAAGGTAAATGAGGCCAAAGGGTCTCATTTTTTTCAAGGAGAGATGCCAGAGCGGTCGAACGGGGCGGTCTCGAAAACCGTTGACCTAAGTAATTGGGTCCGAGGGTTCGAATCCCTCTCTCTCCGCAAACGAAANNCTCGAAAGGCTTTCGTTTTTTTATTCCCCATTGGGTTCGAGGGTTTGAACCGAGGAGCGCAGCGACGAGCTCATGAGCCGCAGGCGAGTAATCCCTCTCTATCCGCAAACGAAACGAAGGCTCGAAAGGCTTTCGTTTTTTTATTCCCCATTTGGTTCGAGGGTTTGAACCGAGGAGCGCAGCGACGAGCTCACGAGCCGCAGGCGAGTAATCCCTCTCTCTCCGCAAACGAAANNCTCGAAAGGCTTTCGTTTTTTTATTGAAACTAGGCAATTACTTTTTATCCCTAAAGAATTAATAACTCCTATGGGTTTTGATGTGTAAAGGAAATTGTGCCAGAATTTTGTACGACCCCATCTGGGGTCGAATGTCGATTCGATTATATTTCTATAAACATTCGATGCCTCTGGCATCAAAAACCTAGCATATAAATGCTCTATTAATTCCCCAGTTTAGATTCGAGGGTTTGAACCGAAGAGCAGTAGGGCTATAAAAAAAGTGGAACAAGTCCACTTTTTTTATTATACCTATATATAATGGGAATAATCTAACTCTGTAACATATAAAGTTTGGAGTAGTATCCATTTAAAGCTAACAGTTCGTCGTGCTTGCCCCGCTCAACAATTTCGCCTTCGTGCAAAACACAAATTAAATCGGCATTTTTTACAGTTGAAAGCCTATGAGCAATTACCACTGAGGTTCTGTTCTTCATTAGGTTTTCAATTGCTTCCTGTACCAATCGTTCCGATTCGGTGTCGAGTGCCGATGTAGCTTCGTCGAGAATCATAATTGGAGGATTTTTAAGAATTGCACGAGCAATGCTAAGTCGCTGGCGTTGACCTCCCGATAGTTTCCCACCCCTATCGCCAATGTTGCTCTGGTAACCTTTTGGGGTTGCCATAATAAAATCGTGCGCATTGGCAATTTTGGCTGCAGCAATAACCTGATCTTCGGTAGCGCCTTCAACACCAAATGAAATGTTATTATAAAAGGTGTCGTTAAAAAGAATTGACTCCTGATTAACATTGCCCATTACCCCGCGCAAACTCGAAAGGTTGTAATTCTTAACATTTATGCCATCAATAATAATTTCGCCATCAACCACATCGTAAAAGCGAGGTAGCAAATCGACAAATGTGCTCTTCCCCGACCCCGATTGCCCAACAAGGGCAACTGTTTTTCCCTTTTCGATGGTAACATTTACGTTTTTTAAAACGTATTCGTTGCCATACCTAAACGAAACATTTCGGTACTCAATACCAGAACTAAACTCATCAATTTTTACTGCCCCTGCCGTGCTCTTAATTGTATTTTCGGCCATTAAAAGCGAGTCGATTCGATCGGCCGAAGCCATACCCTTTAAAACGTTGAAGTATGCGCTAGAAAACGATTTTATTGGATTAATAATCATATAGAACATAGCAACAAAACTAATTAACGCACCGGGCGAAATGGTGCTAGTGCCTTCAATTACCAGTTTTCCGCCGTACCAAAGTATTGAAACAACTACAATTGTGCCTAAAAATTCGCTTAAAGGAGTTGCTAAGTCTCGTCTACGCCACATTTTAATCATTATGTCGGAGTAGTAAGCATTAACACCTCGAAACCTAAGATTCATTTTGGTTTCGGCATTAAAAGCTTTAATAATTCGAAGACCTCCAAGAGTTTCGTCCATTATTGAAAGCAGCGAACCCAACTTTTTCTGTCCCTTAAACGACGACTTTCGGAGATTTCGACCAACTCGCCCAATAACCCCGCCAGTAATAGGCAGCATAAGTAGAACAAATAGGGTGAGATTTGGACTAATGGTTATAAGTCCAATGAGGTGGACAATAATTATTATTGGCTCTTTAAAAAACATTTCGAGCGAACGAATAATTGAGACCTCAATTTCGTTCACATCGTTGGTCATTTTGCTTATAATATCGCCCTTTCGCTCCTCGGAGTAGTAACCCAATGGCAACTCGAGAACCTTTGCATAAAGCTCGTTACGAATATCGCGAACAACCCCATTTCGAATTGGAGCCATGTGATAGAGAGCCAAGTATGAAAAGAAATTTTTAAAAAGAGATGTGACAACTACAAGAGCTACAACATAAAGCAAGGCTGAAACCTGACCGAATTCGAGTACAATTTGACCGAGCGTATAGTTAAAGTAGTCAATTATAGCGTCGGCATTAAAGGCAAAAACGGGTTTAACCTCGAGTGGCTTAACGGTGCCAAAAAGAACTCCCATAAATGGGATAATCATGGCGAGCGAAAAAAGTGAAAAAATTGCGCCAAATACATTGTAAAGAATGCTCTGAAATGCGCTCCACTTATAAGGAATTAGGTATCGGAATAGTTTGTAGTATTTTTTCATATAAATGGTTCGATGTTTTGTTCAAAAGGTTATGTGACAGATTATTAAAGTTAAAACTGAATTCCTGTATATGTACTTGGCGACAAAGTCTTTAACTCGTTTTTTACAGCAGAATCAACATCAAGTGAATCGATAAAAGCATGTAAATCGTCGCGGGTAATTGCCTTATTGGTTCGGGTTAAGGCTTTAAGGGCTTCGTAAGGATTTGGATAACCTTCGCGGCGAAGAATGGTTTGAATTCCTTCGGCAATAACCATCCAGTTTCCCTCAAGGTCTCTTTCGATTGCTGGCAGGTTTATAACCAATTTGTCGAGACCTTTTATTATAGCCTGAATGGCAATTATTGTATGCGCAAAGGGGACTCCAATATTGCGAAGCACTGTGCTATCGGTTAAGTCGCGCTGTAGGCGCGAAATGGGAAGTTTTGCCGAAAGGTGCTCGTAAAGCGCATTTGCAAGACCAAGATTTCCTTCGGCATTTTCGAAATCGATTGGATTCACCTTGTGTGGCATTGCCGATGAGCCAACCTCATCGTCCTTAATCTTCTGCTTAAAGTATTCCATGGAAATGTAGCTCCACATGTCGCGGCAAAAGTCGATGAGTATTGTATTTATCCTTTTAAGGTTATCGAAGGTAGCCGCTAAATTGTCGTAATGCTCAATTTGTGTAGTTACCTGAGAGCGGTCCAATCCTAACGTTTTGTTTACAAAGTTATTGGCAAAGTTAACCCAGTCGATATTTGGGTATGCTGCATGGTGGGCGTTAAAGTTTCCGGTTGCGCCTCCAAACTTCGCCGAAACGGGAACTTCGCGAAGCATGCTTAATTGCCTATTTAGCCTTTCGACAAATACAAACAGTTCCTTTCCCAATCGGGTTGGCGAAGCAGGTTGCCCATGAGTACGAGCAAGCATTGGAACGTTTGACCATTGCTGCGACAGCTGATTGAGGTTTGCCGTTAAGTTATCAATAGCTGGGTAGTAAATGTCGTGACCAGCATCGCGAAGCAAGTATGGAGTAGCCGTATTGTTAATATCCTGCGAGGTAAGTCCAAAGTGAATAAACTCTTTATAGTCGGAAAGCCCAATTTCATCGAACTTTTCTTTTAAAAAGTACTCAACAGCCTTAACATCGTGATTGGTTTTGCGTTCAATGCTCTTAATGCGCTTTGCATCGTCGAGCGAGAACATAAGGTAAATATTACGCATCGTTTCGAAGGTAATTCCGTCGACACCCTCAAGCTGTGGTATGGGAATTTTGCAAAGAGCAATAAAGTACTCAATTTCAATAAGAACCCTATAACGAATTAGAGCGTATTCGGAAAAGTATTTACGTAATTCAACTAACTTATCGGCGTAACGACCATCGATTGGCGAAATAGCGGTAAGTGAAGTAAGCTCCATATTCAACATTTTAAGTAGCAAAGATAGCAATCAAGAAACAATAGAAAAGAAATATTATTGCATAAAGCAAGGGTAAAGGAAATCACTGCGTTTAAAAACTCACTTTTTTCACTTTTTAACCATTTGTAAAAAGTTTATTATTTACCTTCGTAGCCTTAAACATTTACTATTTAAGGTTAAACATGGAACTAACTGAGGGTGATAGTTATGCTTGGAACGATAGGCGTATCGGCAGTATCATATTTAAACACCGTACCATTTATTTATGGACTGCGGCAGTTTCCCATTTGTAATAGCATTAACCTTCAACTCAATTACCCATCCAAATCGGCACTTAGCCTCGAAAAAAACGAATCGCAAATAGGTTTAATTCCTGTTGCAGCCATTGAGGGCATTTCGAATGCACACATTTTTAGCAATTACTGTATTGGAAGTACCGATGCTGTTCGTACCGTTGTACTTTTTAGCAACAGCTCAATTGACGAAATTAAAACCATTTACCTCGATCGCGAATCGCGAACATCGGTTCTGCTAATCAAAATTCTTGCTGCTAACCATTGGAATAAAACTTTTTCTTGGAGCGAATTGTCGACCTACGCCTCACCCGAGTACCAAAAGCCAAATATTGGTATTGTTGCCATTGGCGACAAGGTTTTTGAACTCGAGAAATTATATACCTATAAATACGACTTGGCTTTGGAATGGAAAAAACTTACTGGCTTGCCCTTTGCATTTGCTGCATGGGTTGCGAAAAAAAGTATCGATTCGAAATTTCTGGTTCAGTTTGAACAAGCACTTCAAATTGGAATCGACAATATTCCGTTAGCACTTGAAGGTTATAACATTTACGGACTTTCGACACAGGAAGCAACATTCTACTTAACAAATAATATTTCGTACCATTTCGACGAGAAAAAAAGAGAAGCGATGACCCTATTCCTTAAAATGGGAAAGGGACTCGCGCCCGGTTAATTGGCTTGCCTTTAAAACGCAAGAATTAAACTATTGTTAAACAAATAAAACCGGAACTGCTATGGTAGCAATTTTTTACAAAGCGTTCAATAAAATTGTTCACGAAATTGATGTGAATAGGCTTAAGGATATTGACTACGAGGATTTGCTTTGGATTGATTTAGCATTTCCATCGCCCGAGGAGAAACAAGCTGTTGAAGAATTTTTCGACATTTTCCTTCAAACTCGTCAGCAAGCCGAAGAAATTGAGAGTTCGTCGCGTTACTTCGAAACGGAAAGCCTTATAACAGCAAACTCAAATTTTTTAATTCAAACTGGCGAAGACTACATTCAGGAGCCAGTTTCGTTTACTCTAAAAGATGGAATTCTTATTTCGGTTCGAAATATGGAGCTGAAGGCATTTGCCGATACCATTCGAAAATTCTACATAAATTTTAAAGCGTACCCAACTGGTTACCATGTTCTTATTGCCCTTTTCGAAACCAGAATTGACCTCGATGCCGATTTAGTTGAAAACGTGGCAAAGGAAATTGCCGTTTTAGGCCGACGAATTTCAATAGCCGATGAACTTGACGAGGAGCTAATTTTAAATATTAGCAAACTGCAGGACACAACCATGCTTATTCGCGAAAACGTTATTGATAAGCAACGGGTTATAAGCGGAATTCTTAAAAGCGAACGATTTCCGAACGACACATCCCCAAAACTTTCGATTATGACTAAGGACGTTGGATCGCTTATTAACCATACCGACTTTAGCTTCGAAAGGTTAGAGTACCTTCAGGATACATTTCTTGGTCTTATTAATATTGAACAGAATAAAATTATAAAGATTTTTACAGTAGCATCGGTTGTGTTTATGCCACCAACCCTTATTGCCTCGATTTATGGTATGAACTTTAAGTTTTTACCTGAATTGCAGTGGCGATACGGCTATTTATTCTCGTTAGGATTAATGTTTCTTTCATCGTCGTTAACCCTTATTATCTTTAAAAAGAAGAAGTGGCTATAGTTTTAAAAACCCATAACAACGAATTTTGACTTGAACAAATAATATGAAAAAACTACTCGGAATTATTCTTATTGCAGTTTATTGCTCAACAAGTTTAAAAGCAAATAACGATTCTCTGGCACCGCCACCCCTTATTATATATAAGGTAAACATTAAAGAGAGTATTATGCCAGGGGCATGGCGGCAAGTACAAAGTGGCTTTGCCGAAGCAAAGGAGCAGAAAGCCGATATAATTCTTGTGCACATGAACACCTATGGCGGTATGGTTGATATGGCCGACTCTATTAGAACAAAGATTTTGAATAGCCCAATTCCCGTTTGGGTTTTTATCGATAATCAGGCGGCTTCGGCAGGGGCACTCATTAGTATTGCATGCGATAGTATTTACATGCGCAAAGGAGCAAGTATTGGAGCAGCCACAGTAGTTGACCAAAGCGGAAAAGTTGTGCCCGACAAGTTTCAGTCGTTTATGCGAAGTACCATGCGCTCAACTGCTGAGGCAAAGGGCAAAATAGCCATAGTTGAAAATGGCGACACAACCTACAAATGGCGTCGCGACCCACACATTGCCGAAGCAATGGTCGACCCATCGGTATACATTGAGGGAATAATTGATACTGGCAAAGTGCTTACATTTACTACCGAAGAGGCCATTAAATGGGGTTACTGTGAGGGAAAAGCCGAAACTGTTGCCGAAATATTTAAGAATAATAAAATTGACAACTATACAATTGTTGAGTATAAACCTACCCTACTCGACATTATTATTGGATTTTTAACCAATCCTATTGTTAGCGGACTGCTTATTATGGCTATAGTTGGTGGCATTTACTTCGAACTGCAAACTCCAGGCGTTGGGTTTCCATTAGCAGCAGCAATAGTTGCAGCCACACTATACTTTGCCCCACTTTACCTCGAAGGAATGGCCAATAATATTGAACTTATTATTTTTATAATTGGCATAGGCCTTATTGCTGTTGAAATATTTGCAATTCCTGGCTTTGGGGTTATAGGAATTAGCGGAATTATATTGGTAATTGTTGGGCTTACTGCGGCTCTAATCGACAACGATATATTTCGCGATACACGCCCATTTTCGTGGGTCGAAGTGCTTCGCCCGTTAGTTACAGTATCGGTTTCGTTGCTGGCAGGATTTATTGGGTCCATTTACTTGAGTAAAAAACTTTTCGATACTCCCCTTTTTTCCAAATTCGCACTTCATGCCAAACTTGCTGGCGACGATGGTTACGTTGGAGTTGACACGCATCAGAAGCAAATGGTTGGGAAATATGGTATTTCGAGAACGGTTCTTCGTCCCTCGGGAAGGGTTGAAATTGATGGGGAATACTTCGATGCTATGGCCAACGAAGGCTTTATTGACAAGGGTGTAAAGGTAATTGTTACCCACGACGAAGCAGGGCAAATTTACGTTTCAAAAACAAATTAGATAAAAAAATCTCATGTATAAAAAATGGCAGCCGAATAAATCGACTGCCATTTTCATTTAGGAAACAACTATTTACCTGTAATCCATGCAATAATTTTTTCGGAATCGGGCTTTTCGCGGGGAGCAAAGCTTTCAACAATCTTACCGTCCTCGTCAATCAAAAACTTTTGGAAATTCCACGAAACAGACGAAGATAAAACCCCGTTCTGGTCCTTCTCAGTTAACCATTGGTATAATGGATGAATATCGGAACCTTTAACCGAAATTTTTTCCATTATGGGAAAGGTAACACCGTAATTCTTCGAACAAAACTCACGAATTTCGACACTCGACCCAGGTTCCTGTCCCATAAAGTTATTGGCCGGAAAACCAATTATTACAAAGTTAGAGCCGCCATACTGCTTGTATAGTTTTTCTAATGCTTCGTACTGAGGCGTAAGTCCACATTTCGAAGCTGTGTTTACCACCATAACTTTTTTGCCCTTTAACTGGGCTAAATCGAATGTTTCACCTTCGAGAGTTTTAACAGTAAAATCGTGTAGGGTTTTGGTTTGCGACATTGCCACCGAGGATGCAAAAAGTCCAAAAAATAGAATTAAAACTTGTGCTTTCATTATTGAGTTTTTTTAGTTGATTAAACATTATAACAAACAAGTTAAACAACGAATTGTTTAATGTGTAATGATATGATAAATAACCAATCGAACAGTACATTATCGGTTGCAATTTGCTAATATTGCAGACCTAATTCACCTTTATGTTTGACCTTTCGAAAAAGCGATGGCAATGGCTGTCGATACTGTTCCTTGCACTCGTTTGGGGCAGTTCGTTTATACTAATGAAAAAAGGATTACTGGCTTTTTCGTTTGTGCAGGTTGCAGCCATTCGAATACTTGTTGGTTTTATTGTGCTAATACCATTAATGCTAAAGCATTACAAAATTGTAACCCGTAAAAACATTTGGAGCATTGTTCTAGTTGGATACGCAGGTATTTTTTTTCCAGCCTTTTTATTCACTTTAGCTCAAACCAATATTTCGAGTTCGTTAGCAGGAATGCTAAATAGTGCTTCACCGCTTTTTGCACTGTTAGTGGGGATATTCTTTTATAACAGCAAACCCCTTAAAGCCCAAACTGCTGGAATAATAATTGGATTTATTGGAGCACTTACTCTTATTCTTAATGGAAATTTCAGCTCAATTGGAAGCATAAATGTTTATGCACTTTTTATTGTGCTAGCCACATTTGGCTACGGAATTAATGCGAATGAAGTTAAGTTTAAGTTGACAGGTATAAGTGGAATTAAAATTACGGTACTTTCGTTCTTATTTGTAGGGCCTGTGGCAGGTATCGTTCTAACTTTTACCAATTTAAATACGGCCTACCAATCGGAACATTTTTATCACAGTTTATTAGCTGTTGTTACGCTTTCGGTTTTTGGTTCGGTAATTTCGCTTTTTGTATACAACAGCTTAATACAGCACACCAGCGCACTATTTGCCACCTCGGTAACATACGTAATTCCAATATTTGCAATACTTTGGGGGTTGTTCGATGGCGAAACTGTTTCGCTAATTCAGTTTGCCGGAATGGCAATTGTACTGCTTGGCGTTTATATGGTGAATGTTAGTCGAAATAAACAGATAATTTAAAGTTACCCACAATTATAATAAATTTCCGTAAAACGTAAAGACTATGCCGATACTTTACTAAATATGTAAACTTTTTTATATCTTTGACGTATGAAAATTATAGATAAATCAACAGGCAAGAAATATTCGATAGACATATTACCTGTTGAAATTGATGAATTTAAAACTTTACGAAAAGACAGGTACTTTTTTGACTGGAAAATTGAGACGAATCAAGAGGTATACAAGTTGCAGATAAAAGGTTCAAGTGATATTTTAGGACTTGTCTCTATAGAAAGGATTCCTCAAGAATGGAGAATACATATCAGACTTTTAACTGTTTCAAAAGAAAACAAAGGAAATGAGAAAAAATATGATAAAATCGCAGGAAACCTAATTGCACATGTTGCAAAAATTGCAATTCGTGAATTTGGAGAACTGGCATGTGTTTCTCTTAGACCTAAAAGCCAGATTGCCCATCATTATATTCGTAAATACAACATGAATCTAACAGGCATGACTTTAAGTATTGAAGTTCCTGAGATTATTGACTTAATAAATTTATACGACAATGACTGAAAACAAAGAAAGCATTATGGATACAGAGTACGGTATAGATTCAAGATACAAATCAAATAAGGAAAATGAATCTGATGCCACAGCTTTAATGGAAGCTCGTCTAAAGAGGATGAAAAATCTTTCAAAAGACCAAATTACCAAGGCTAAACTTTTGCAATTGAAACTGAAGATGGAGGAATATATAAAGAATCCTGTATATGATAATCATAACTATTTCTCAGATTTTTTAAAAGTATATATTGATTCCATATATTCAAAGAGAAGTACATTTGCGAAGGATATTGATATTGCTCCAGTGAGTTTGAGTCAGGTAATAAATAACCATAGAGAACCTAAAGAAGAATTTATTATGAAATTAATGATACATTCGGAGAAAGTATATAAGAATGTTTGTGACTTTCATAAGAAAACTTGGTATCAGGTTTATTTTCACGAGAAGATTTGCGACACAATGTCAAATCAAGCACAATGGCGACCTGAGATAGAAAAACATATTCGGATAAGTGAAGCAATATAAGGAATAACTGTGGGTAACAAGGGGTGTATTTCACGCTGGGTGTCTNNCTAATCGGTTTTGGCGATACTGCGTATCGGGGGATAGGAACTCCGTTCCAACCGAGCGTACTTTGCGAGTTCAGCGGAGCTAATCCCCAGCGCAAAACACAACCCCAGCCGTTAAGCACACCTTAAGTTGAAATTTAAACAAAAAACTGGTTCTCATTTTAGCCATAGAAACCCAACTTACTGATTTTCTCACAAATAAAAATAACACTTCAGCATATCCAGTGAATATCTTTTCTCAAATCTTTTTACACAATTTTGCCATTTATATAACATATCCGTTTATATTTGCAAACGTTTATTTACTGTATAAAGTTGGATGTGGGCTTGAAATATTTTTATAATTTAATGATATTTAAGAATTTACTTCTGTACTATTTCAAAAGATTTTTCTTGCCATTTTTTTGGTTAGTTGTTACCTTAATCCTTTCTTCAAGAGTTTTATACTCACAAAATTTCTCCGAAACGGAGCTAAAAGCCGCCTACCTTTTTCAGTTTGCACAAAATATTAGTTGGCCCGAAAGCAGCAATAAAAACACTTTCGAATTTTGCATTTATAGCACAAACGAGAAAATTTTAGCCGACTTTAAAAAGTTTGCAACTAATAAAACAGTTAACGGAAAACCCATAAGTTTAGTCACAATTACCACGATCGATGAGTCTAAATCCATTTCCCCAATGGTTCTCTTTGTAAGTTCAGAGTTTCAAAATATAATTCCCGACCTAAGGCAGCAAACAACTGGGAAACCTATACTTCTTGTAACCGATAATTATACCAACGATAACCTTTCGATGGTTAATTTCGGCTACTTCGACAGCCAAAAGAAGCTAATTTCGTACAAAATAAATTCCGATTTGATTAAGGAAAACGGAATGGTTCCAAGCCCTAAGCTACAATTGCTCAGCGGAAACAGAGCCACACTTAACGAACTTATTGTTACAAAGGAACTTGAACTGCAAGACGAGAAGGAAAAAGCCGAAAAATACAAAGCGCAACTCGAGCAACAAAAAGCGCAACTAGTTCAGCAGGAACAAACGTTACAACTTCAAAAAGAGCAAGTTGCCATACAGCAACTTGACATTAATAAGCAAAAACTAGCCATCGAAACGCAAGGCGAAATGCTCGAAACCTTAAGGAGGCTAATCGACTCGAACAATGTGGTTTATCGTAAAAAGGTTGGTTTGCTTACAGTAAAAGAACAGGAACTCGAGAATGTTAAGCAGAGCATTGCCGAGCAACAGTTTAAAATTAAGGCGCAAGAAGATGATATTGACCGGCGTAATAAATTGCTTTCGAAATTAAATAGCGACATTTCGGTTCAGCAAGAAAGAATTCAGGAGCAAAAAAGTGATTTATACCAAATGGCAAAGCAGGTTAAACAGCAAAAAAGTTGGTTATACCTTTTTGCTTTAGCTGTTGCACTTGGATTTGCTACAATACTATTTTTTGTTCACGCCCTGCAAACTAAAAAACGTGCTGGCAAAGTTCTCGAAGAAAAGAATGAAGCAATAGAACAAAAGGGAAGGCTAATTGAACAGCAAAAAGAGGAAATACTTACTCAGTCGGAAATGCTTGAGCGAACCAATAGGGAACTCGAAAAGCTTTCGATTGTAGCAAGCGAAACCGATAACTCGGTAATAATAATGGACTCGCACGGGAACTTCGATTGGGTAAACCCAGGGTTTACACGCATGACAGGCTACTCGCTCGAAGATCTTCGAAAAACAAAGGGTCAAAACATTCAGGCTACAAGTACAAATCCAAAAATTGAACAAATTCTCGACTACTGCATTAAAAATAAAAAAGCAGTTATTTACGATTCATTTTTTCAAAAATACGATTCGGAAATTGTTTGGCTTCAAACCACGTTAACTCCAATTGTAAAGGCTAACGGTAAAGTTGAAAAACTTGTTGCCATCGACAGTAATATTACCCGACTGAAAGAGATTGAAAACGAACTTAACCATACAAACGAAGAGCTTACCGCTCAGCGCGACGAGCTTACAATTCAAAAGGGTAGAATTGAAAGACAAAACCGACATATAACCGAAAGTATTCAGTACGCACAAACCATTCAAACTGCCATTCTTCCGCTTAAGGATGAAATAAGTAAACTGTACGAAAGTTTTATTGTTTACAAACCAAAGGACATTGTTTCGGGCGATTTTTACTGGTTTGCACCACTTCCCGACAAGGATGGGCTAACAAGCAGAACCCTTATTGCCGTTGCCGACTGCACTGGACATGGAGTTCCTGGTGCAATGATGTCGATGGTGGGAAGTCGATTGCTTAACGAAATTGTTCACGAAAAAGGGATAACTGAACCTCACAATATTCTAAGTCAACTCGACATTTCGTTTCGCAAAGCCTTAAAGCAAGAAAAACGAAATAGTATTGATGGAATGGAGGTTTGCCTTTGCCTGCTCGAAAAAAGTGAAAATCAAACTACAGTTAGCTACTCGGGCGCTAAGCTTTCGCTTTACCATTACTGCTTAGCCGACGATTCAATTTTCCGCATTAAGGGTACTCCTCGCGAAATTGGAGGTTTTTTATACCAGTGCGAAGAAAAGAACTTTGTTCTTAATACTATCGACCTAAGTGCTGGCGATTGCCTTTACTTATGCTCCGATGGCTTTGCCGATCAGGCGGGAAAAGATAATCTTCGCTACGGAAAACAAAGGCTATTATCGCTTCTCAAATCCATTGCTCCAAAACCTTTTGCGCAGCAACAAGAACTACTCGAAAATTCACTTTCTGCTTGGCAGCAGGATATTCGTCAACGCGACGATATTACGGTTATGGGGTTGAGGGTTAGTTAGGGAGTTTTCAGTTATCGGTTATCAGTTGTCGGTTGTCGGTTATCGGTTGTCAGTTGTCATTGATTGAAAGTTATTTTTATAGAAGTACTTATGAATAAACGAAAATTTAGAAAGGCAATAAAAAGGATTTCAAATTTACCTAAGGGTAAATTCTTGTTATTGTATTTAGGTAATAAAATCAAACATTACTATTTAAAAAGCACTAAATCGACAAGGGTTGCTTACCCTTCAACAATAATGCTTGAATTAACCAACCATTGCAATCTTGCTTGTACTACTTGTCCTCGAGAGTATGATTATGGGAAAGCTATGGACAAAGGAAGCATGAGCCTAATAACAGCCCAAAATATAATTGACGAGGTATGGCCTTATCTTGATTCAATTGGACTTACAGGTATGGGCGAAACATTTCTTTATAAAGAAATGAGTGAAATTGTTAGCTACATTAAAAAGAAGAACAACGGAATTATAATTTCAGTATCGACGAATGCAGTTTTGCCAAATTTTATTGAGAAAATAACTGATTTACTTGGAACAATTGATACAATACAGGTGTCAATTGACGGGCTTGAGGATGTATACGAACAGATTCGAAAAAAATCGAGTTTCAAAACATTAGATTTAAACCTGCGAACTCTTTCGGAAATGGCAAAAAACTCAGGCACCGACATTATGCTGAATATGGTTGTTACTAAAGAAAACTATAAACACATGTCGTTGCTTATAAAATATGCTAAGGAAGTAGGAATAAAATACGTGGATTTTACATTATTTAATCTTGCATCGGTTACCGATATTGAACAATCATATTATGAGTTCTACCAGTCAGAGGAATTCCAAAAATCTATTGAAGAACTTGAAAAAACAATCAAGTTAACTCCAGAGGTTATAGTTACTGAACGGAATTTTAAAACCGATAACTGCTTTAAAAAGTGTCCGTTTCCATGGACTCATTTTTATATCACCTGGGATGGCTTTGTGCCCCCATGTTGTGCAAAGCCTTTTCCTAAGGAATTAAATTTTGGAAGTATTCTTAATGAAAAGGTAATAGATGTTTTAAATTCGGATAGTTACAAAGAATTTCGAAGACAATGGTTTAATAATACGCCACCAACCTTCTGTGCAAAATGCCATTTTATCGATATAAAACCAATAAAAATAGCAGCGAACAACAACTAATTTATTGCCTAAATTTGTTATTATCGATTAAAAACCACTAATATATTTACTCCAAATTCTCCTCTTTACTTCCCTTTTTCTTGGCAGGCTTTGCCTGAGGTTTTGGTTTTGGTTCCTCATCGACCTTACGCTTTAAAGTTTCGTACTGTTCGCGGTAGTACTCAAGTTCCTCGAGACTTAAGCGAATTCGCTCCTCTTTTTCCTGCATATCGGATGTTTGAGACTGAAACTGCTGAATAAGTTTTAGGTTTCGTTCATTCATTCTAACGGTATTCAGGTTTGTAGCCATACTTGAGGCAATTTTCTGAATAAACTCAATTTCGTGCTGCTTAAACTCATTAAAACTGGCCAACTCAACTGCACCAAAAACCGATTCGTCGAGACTAAGTGGCACAATTAACACCGACGTTGCTTTCGCTTCGCCTAAACCCGAGTTAATTCGAATAAAATCGTCGGGAATATTGGTTAAGTGCTTAGTTTCGTTATCTGTAAACGCAGCGCCAAGGATTCCGCTGTTCAAGTCAACCCTTTTGCGATTCTCTTTAAAATCGTTGGCACAGCCATAGTCTGCCGCCAGTTCGAGGTACGAATCCGATGCGCTATCGTCGTTTAAAATGTAAAGGGCACCCATTCGGGCATCGACATACTTTGCGAGGCTCGAAAGTACGTTTCGACTCAATAAGTTAAAATCGTGCTTACTCTCCGAAAGCACATCATTTATGGTTGTTAGGCCAACATTTACCCAGTTCTGACGCGTTTCCTTTTCCTGATGTGCTAAAAGTTCGTTGTGCTGCTGCTGAAGTTCCTTTGTTCGCTCTTCTATTCTTTCTTCTAAACCATGCTTTTCTGCTTCGAGCTGGTGACTTAGCTCTTCGTTCTCGTTAATTGCCCGTGCCGATTTGCTTGTAATGGTAATTGACTGTAAAAGCATAAAAGTAACAAGTCCGTAAGGTGCAAAATATGCAGTTTGAATTACTCCCATGCTGCTAAGCACATCGTTTACAGCCGTTGCGTAGAGTATAAAGAAACCAATAAACGTAAGCAATGCCGAAGGCCTTTTTCGCAAACTTGCAACAAGCAAAACCCCAAATGTTAGGTAAAGTCCGCTAATAAGAGTAAATATTTCAAATACAATTCGAACTTTACCATACACCATTGCGGGAGTAGCAAAAACAAACACCGAAATGGCTACACCAAAAATTACCATTACGTTGCGAGCCCATTTTGGAAATTCTTCCTTAAAAATATTATATAAAAACAGTGCAAAGAATGGTATAGTGCCAAATCCCGAAAAGTTATCGAGCTTTACAAGTAGTTCCCAGTTAATATCAGTGAAAAGGAATCCAATAATGCGATCGCCTGTTGAAATATTTCGCAAAATCATTATTAAGCAAACCAAGCCAAAGTACAGGTTCGACCTATCGGCTCGCCTGAATATGAACATATTTATATGATTTAAGCTAATAATAAGAATAATGCCGATTATTATCAGGTTTAGAATATCCATCATTCGGCTATCGGTTCTAAGGCTCTCAAATGTACTGAAGTACATTGGCCAAGCCAGTCCTGCCCTGCGATGCGAAAAGTTCGAAACCTGAATAATTATTTCAATACGTTGATTAGCTTGTCCATTACCAGCTACTATAATTGGAATATCGTGGTGCTTAAACTTTGGACTAAAACCTACCTTACTTTCACTTACGCTGCCTACCTCCGATAAAAGTGTACCATTTGCCCAAATTTTATAGCTACTAAAAATTGTTGGAACTCGCAGTCCAAAAATATTATCGGTTATGCCTGAATTTACTAAAACCGAAAACCTATAAGTTCCATAGCCCGAAGAGGGCAACTTTTTGCCATTAATACTGTACGACGACCACGACTTTGGAATTGAAACCATTAAAGGCTTTGGAGTTGAGGCTGAATCAGAAAAGTTCAAGGGTGTAAGCAGTTGCTCCCAGTAAAACTCAACCTCCCCTTGTATTTTTATTGGTTTTAAATTAGAAACATTGTTGGTTCGTAAGTCGAGTACTCCATTTCGAACTGTGTTTCCATACGAAGTATGTGCAGAAATTAATGCAACTACAATAGCAATAATAAAAGTTAACCTTTTGATTATCATAATAAAGTGAATTTTGCTTGATAATCATAAAACTACAATTTTTTTTGACATAAACGAACTAACCTAATCGATGAATAAAAAATGTACCTTTCAACCAAATAAAAAATTAGTAAACATGAAAGTAATAGTTCTTGGAGCCGGCATGGTAGGCAGAGCAATGGCCATTGACCTTTCGGCAAATCATGTGGTAACCTGTGTTGATATTGACCCAAAAGCGCTCGAAACGCTATATTGCCATAAAATTGAGACTATTGTTGCCAATTTAAGCGATACAGCAAAGGTTAGCGAACTTGTGTCGACTTTCGATTTGGTTCTTTGTGCTGTTCCTGGCTTTATGGGTTACAAAACCATTGAAGCCTGCATAAATGCGGGAAAAAATGTTGTCGACATTTCGTTTATGCCCGAAGATTTTCAGCAACTCAATGCTTTGGCTAAAAGCAAAGGGGTTACTGTTATTGTCGACTGTGGCGTAGCGCCTGGCATGCCCAACCTTTTTTTGGGTTACTACAATACAAAAATTGATGTTTCGCGCTTTTTCTATATGGTTGGAGGTTTACCTAAGGTTCGCAGCTACCCATTTCAGTATAAAGCCCCATTCTCGCCAATCGATGTGCTCGAAGAGTACACTCGTCCTGCACGTTACGTTGAAAACGGAGCAATTGCCATTAAGCCAGCAATGAGCGACCCCGAACTTTTCTTTTTTGAAGGTATTGGCCACCTCGAGGGTTTTAATACCGACGGCCTTCGATCGCTAATCGATACAATGAGCCATATTCCCAATATGAAAGAGAAAACGCTTAGGTATCCTGGGCATATTGCGCTTATTAGCGCACTCGAAAAATCGGGATTCTTTTCCCATACACCAATTAGTGTAAAAGGGAATAGCGTAAAACCCATGGAGGTTACAGCAGCAATTCTCTTTAACGAATGGAAGCTACAACCACACGAGCCCGAGTTCACTGTAATGAGTATTGAAATTGAAGGAAAAAGCAAAACTAATGGCAAAAGTCAAAAAGTAGTTTGCAACTTATACGACGAGTACGAACCCAAAACGGGAACATGGTCGATGGCCCGAACAACTGGCTACACTGCCACGGCAGCAATAAATATGCTGGCAAAAGAACTTTTTAATGAAAAAGGCGTTTTTCCTCTCGAATTGGTTGGAAACAATGAGAATTGCTACAATTTTATTTTGAAATATTTAGCCGACCGAGGGGTTAAGTATAGGGTGGAAGTTTTGGAATAGTTCTCTGTTCTCTGTTAGCATGTGGGCTGCCGACTGCCGACTGCCGACTGCCAACTGCCAACTGAAGACTGTGGACTGCCAACTGACGACTCAAAACTGAGAACTGACAACCGATAACTGTCTACTCTTTCCCCACTCCCAAACTCGCTTCCCACATTATTTCAATTGGATGATAAGCGGTTTTTCCTGTTCCATCCTTAATTTGGTGGCGGCAGCTAGTTCCGGGTGCCGAAATTATTTCCGAGTCGGAAGCCTTTCGAACTGCTGGAAACAGGACAAGTTCGCCAACTTTCATCGAAAGGTTGTAATGCTCCCTTTCGTAACCAAACGAGCCAGCCATGCCACAGCAACCACTTGGTATTTCAATTACCTTATGATTTTGTGGCAACGAAAGCATTGCTTTTGTGGTTTTTGTGGTGGCAACCGCTTTTTGCTGACAGTGCCCATGTAACCTAATGGTTCGAAAGGCAGTACCGAACATTTCGCTTGAAATTGCGCCTTTTGCAACCTCCATTACAAAGAACTCCTCGAAAAGGAGCGCATTTTTAGCCAGCATCGCTGCTGCTGCTTCATTGGCCGGTTCGGCCAAATCGGGATACTCATCGCGAAAACTCAGAATTGCCGAAGGTTCAATTCCAATAAGCGGAGTTTCGGGCGAAATATGCTCTGCAAGAAGCTCAATATTTCGATTTGCCAGTCGTTTCGCTGTGCGTAGTAAGCCTTTCGAAATGTACGTTCGGCCACTTTCCCTAACTGGCGATATGTGTACATCGTACCCCAAGGCTTCGAGCAGCTCAACTGCTTTAATGCCAATGTGTGCATCGTTATAATTGGTAAACTCGTCGGCCAAAAGGTAAACTTTTCTACTTGCGTTTTTTGTTAAACTTCGCCTGCTAAACCACGACCTAAACGTTTTAGTATTCAACTTAGGCATTGAGCGCTTGGTATGAAACCCCAACAAAAACTTTATAGGATAGGCAAATAGCGGATTTGTTAAAAAGAAATTTGTTGCACGAGGCATTATGCTACCCAGCGAATTTATTTGGGTTATGTATGAAATAGCCCTTGAGCGAATCGGTATTCCATGCGAATCGTACCAATGCTGAAGAAATTCGGCTTTTAGCTTTGCCATATCGACATTGGAGGGGCACTCATTTTTACAGCCCTTACACGACAAGCACAAGTCGAGTATGTCGTAAATTTCCTTATGGTTAAAAGGATTCTTCTTTTCGCTGTTGGTTAAAAATTCGCGTAAAATATTTGCTCGTGCACGAGTAGTATTGGCCTCGTTGCGAGTAGCCATGTAGCTAGGACAAAGTGTACCGCCCGAAAGCTCCGTTTTACGACAATCGCCTGAACCATTGCACTTTTCGGCAGCCCGAATTACTCCGCCAACTTTCGAAAAATTAAAAATTGTATCTATTTTTTTCGTCTCCTTTCCCGGAATGTATCGAAGTGACGAGTTCATTGGCGGGGTATTGACAATTTTATTGGGATTAAAAATCCCGTTGGGGTCCCAAGTTTCCTTTACCCTTTGCATTAGGCTGTAAACTTTCTCGCCAACCATAACGGGAATAAACTCGCCACGTAATCGACCATCGCCATGCTCGCCGCTAAGCGAACCCTTGTACTTTTTCACCAAATGGGCAACCTCGAGGCCTATTTCTCGAAAAAGTGCAACATCCTTTTCATCCTTTAAATTAAGAACAGGACGAAGATGCAACTCGCCGCTACCTATATGTGCATGGTAAACGCAGTCGAGGTTTCGCGTTGCCATTATTTGGGCAAATTCGTCCATGTACTCGGGCAGCTTTTCAACGGCAACTGCCGTATCCTCAACCAGCGAAACAGGTTTTGCGTCGCCCTCAATGTTTGCCAAAACACCAAGACCAGCCTTTCGAAGAGCCCAAACTTTTGATATATCATCACCCCAAATTATGGGGAAATGGTAGCCAAAGCCATTGCTGCGCATTTCGGCTTCCATCGATTTGAAAATTTCTTCAATCTCCCCTCGAGTTTCACGAGAAATCTCAATTACTAAAATTGCTTCGGGGTTTCCCTGCACAAAAAAACGGTTGCGCTGTTGCTCAATGTTGCCTTTAGTGCACTCGAGAATGTAGCTATCCATCATTTCAACAGCACCTGGAGCATATTTTAAAGCAATAAGGTTTGCCTTAAAAGCGTGCTCACGCTCGGCCAAGTGAAGGCAAAGAAGAGCCTTTTCGCGAGGCGGTAGCGGAACAAGGTTCAACTTAATTTCGGTAATTAACCCAAGTGTTCCCTCTGATCCGGCAATGAGATTGCAAAAGTTAAATGGTTTCCCGTTCGAGGTAAAAATATCGGAATCGAAAAGAAGGTCGAGTGCATAGCCAGTATTTCGCCTTTTTATTGACTTATCGGGAAATTGAGTTTCAATTTCATTTTGCATTTCACTGCTCGAAAGTTCCCTATAAAGCTGTCGGTATAAATCGCCCTCCTTCCCTTCAATATTCAATTTATTTTGAAACTCAGTTGCAGTAAGCGCACCAAATTCGCACTCGTTGCCATCGTCGAGGAGCATTTTAACCGAAAGAGTATGGTCGCGAGTGCTGCCATATATAAGCGAATGCGCTCCACAACTGTTGTTTCCAACCATTCCGCCCATCATACAGCGGTTGGCAGTGGAAGTTTCGGGCCCAAAGAAAAGCCCAAGGGGCCTAAGGTGAAGATTCAACTCATCGAGAATTACACTTGGCTCAACCCTTACCCAGCGTTCACTGGCATTAACTTCGATTATTTTTCCAAAGTGCTTCGAAATATCGACTATAACGCCACTACCAACAACCTGACCTGCCAACGAAGTGCCTGCTGCACGAGGAATTAGCGAAATTTTGGTTTCGCGAGCAAATTGAATTAGCCGAACTAAATCGTCCTTGCAATTTGGAACAGCAACGGCAAGCGGTATTTCACGGTAAGCCGAGGCATCGGTTGCGTACTGTAGTTTTGCTGAAGTGTTGGTATGCAGTTCCCCTGCCATTTGGCGAGCAAGGGTTTTTAACTTTCGGTCGATTAAAACAGAAACCATTTCGTATGTGTTTACGGGCGAAATTATAACATTAACTTGTGTAATAATGTTGCTTTACTGTGTTTTTTTCCAAAAAATGCAGTAACAAGTTAGGTATTTAACAAATGTTCAATTTTAAAAAAATAAGCTAACTTGCACCGTTTTTTAAAATGGTGGAACGAATAACAACAAACTATGTCGCATATAAATACAGTAATTTCGGGCACGGGCTGCTATATTCCCGAGCAAAAAATTGAAAATAAAGAGTTTTTGAAAAGCATATTTTTCGAAAAAGATAACTCCCCCATCGAAGGATCGGGCGAAGATATTGTTCGAAAATTTGTTGATATTACTGGTATTTCAGAGCGTCGATGGGTTCGAAAGGATCAAACCACTTCGGAAATTGCAACCGTAGCTGCCGAACGTGCTATTGCTTCGGCTAACATTGACAAAGAAACCATTGACCATATTATTTTTGCCAACAACTTTGGCGATATTTTAAAGGATACTATACAAGCCGACTTTTTACCCTGCTTGGCAGCAAGAGTTAAAAATAAACTTGGAATTAAAAACCCCAACTGCATTGCCTACGATATTATTTTTGGCTGTCCAGGCTGGATTCAGGGAGTAATACAAGCCGACTCGTTTATTAAATCGGGCCTATCGAAGCGGTGCTTGGTTATTGGTGCCGAAACCCTTTCGAGGGTTGTTGACGTTTACGACCGCGACACGATGATTTTTTCAGATGGTGCTGGAGCAGCCATAATTGAAGGCGTTGAGTCGGATGAGAAATTTGGAATTCTTGCCACATCAATGGTTACACATGCCGAAGAGGAAGCCTCTTACCTGTACTTAGGCAAATCGAATGCTCCCGATAGCGATCCAAATGTTCGCTACATTAAAATGCTGGGTCGAAAAATATACGAGTACTCCATTTCCAAAGTGCCACAGGCAATGAAAGTTGCAATGGACAAATCGGGAGTGCCCATCGAATCGTTAAAAAAAGTTCTAATTCATCAGGCCAACGAAAAAATGGACGAAGCCATCGTGCAGCGTTTCTTTAGACTTTATGGTATTAAACCCGACCTAGCCCAGATGATGCCTATGAATATTCACGAGTTGGGAAATAGTTCTGTAGCAACTGTTCCTACACTTTACGACATGATTTTAAATGGTAAACTACAAAACCATAAAATTGAAAAGGGCGACATTTTAATTTTTGCCTCGGTAGGTGCTGGAATGAATATTAACTCATTCGTTTACAAGCAGTAAAAATATTTAATCGCATTAAAAAACTCGTCTGACCGATTTGCGGTCTGACGGGTTTTTTTAGTTAAGAAAAAATAGAACACGAAGTATACCCGTCAGACCGCAAATCGGTCAGACGGGCATATAGATCGTAATCAGTCTGACGTTTTTTTTTAGTTGAACACTTTAGTAAAACCTATACGAAAGTTTTAAGAGAAAAACGTTATGGGGATAGGCGCCAAAAAGCTCGCCCGAATCGTAGCCAATGGTTGTACGATAGTCAATTTCTGACGATTCGCGACCCTGCGACCAAACAAAGAATAGCGCCGAACCAGGTCGGAACTCCCAGCGAACCACTAGGTTCGACTGGAATGCACGGTAGTTGAAGTTTGGATTACTTATTGTGTAATCGGTCGTTCCATCGTTGTTCTCATCAATTGAATAGTTCTCGTTACTCGAATCTAAAACTATTTGGTTGCTTGTAAAAGTTTGAAAACGATTACTATAAGCACTTGCTCTGGGACTGGTAATTCGCTTAAAATCGAAGTAATTGCCTTTGGCAATAAAGGGACGACCGTAAAATTGTATCGACAAGTCGGGAGTTATGCTGTAATTTAGCCTAAACGAAAGGGCATAAACCTCCTGATCAATTGAAGCATTAATGTACCGAGGTTCGTTGTTCCAATCAATATTCTCAACAAATTGTAACTCTTTCCACAATGGCGAAATTCCTGCGCCTAACGACATTGTAATGGCGTTGCTGGGTTTATAACCTAAGCTAATATTTAAACTTTTCTGTTTCGACTGTTCGCCCAAGAAAAAGTATGTATTTGCCGATACTTGTACTTTCTTTCTACCATCGGTACCAATGTATGCCCAGTTGTTCCACCCCCCTGGAATCTGCAATGAAGGGCCACCCCTAAGGGCCGTAGAACTTAGAGATTCGCCGTTGTAGTTAATACCTGAGGAAAAATTCCAGTAGTTTGTAAACTGAGCATTTCCATTGATATTTCCGCCAGAGTAGGTTAAATCGCCAGCAAAGTTATTTCCGCGCCAAAGGTTTGTGTTTATACTTACCGACCTAAATATACCGAAAGGCTCATTTATACGATACCCAACCCACAGAACCTGAAAAATATCGTCTACGGTACGAATATAGCCAACATCGTTAACCTCAAGTTCGGGCGATTTCCAAGTAACAAAACCCATAAAACGCCAGCGCCCTTGCCCGTTTTTACCTATACTTAACGCACCACCATGACCCGTAAGTGATGTTCGCGATGAATCGACACTAACATGAGAAGCATCGGGACGTTGAAAATAGCGACTCGACATTCTTTGTGTTCGAATAATTGCCTCTTGGGTACCATCAACTCTACTAAAAAATCCTTTAAGATTTACATAATAGTTCTTGTTATTCCATTGGTGTGTTAAGTTTAATCCTCCAGTAAACGCATTTTTGTGCAGGAACTTCATTTCAGCATCACTAACATTACGATTAACCGATGTAAGAAGCAGCCCTAAACTAGTTCCTCCTTCGTTGTACTCTTTATTTAAACTGCCTACTAAGTAGCTGGTATAAGGTTCAATGGTTTCTTCTCGTCGGCTACCATTCAAGTCAATCTCTGCAAACTCCTTGGCAGTTACTGCCTCCATAAGTCCAACCGAGAAGCCATTTCGAGTTTTACCTGTAACCTTTGCGGCACCTAGTATCGAAGTATTTTCGGGAGCACTCATAAACTCGTTGCCACCTAAATTGTCCGACAGTCTCGATGAACCCTGCGGATTTCTTCCAATTCGGCGTGAGTAAAAAATATTTTCGTAAGAATTGTCGCCATCGCCCGGCGAAAACTGAAAATTAAAGAGGTTTCGCCCTTCAATAAAAAATGGCCTTTTCTCGGGAAAATAGGTTTCGAAAGCAGTTAAATTAACCTCCGAGGGGTCGGCCTCAACCTGTCCAAAATCGGGGTTTACGGTTAAATCGAGTGTAAAGTCACTTGTTATACCAATTTTTGTATCGAGCCCAAATGGAAGTTTATACCCTTTTCCCGTTCTAAAGGGGTTTCCGGCCTCCTTTTCGTAGCTTTCGGCTTGCGCCACAAGGTATGGAGCAACTTCAACTTTTCGCTTGGGATTTACTCCGCTAATGCCCTCAAGAGTTCCATACTGGTGAACCCATCCTGGTGCATCGCGAGGTATTGGCTGCCAAAGCGAAAGTTCATCCTTTCTAAATATATATCTTCCTACTTGCAACCCCCATTTTTGTTCATCTAAACTACTAAAGCGCAACTGATTTAGAGGAATTAGAATTTCTGCAATCCATCCTTTATCGTCAATCGACGTTTTTGCTTCCCAAAGGGCATCCCAGCTTTCATCTTCGCTTCCGCCGTTGCTACTAATAAATTTATCGAGTTTAACTCCCGAAGCTGAAACAATGAACGAAAAAGCAGTTTGCTTATCGTTATACGAATCGAACTCAATACCAACAGCATCGCCCTCGCCGCTATCGCGGCGTGAAAGGCGTGAAACAATACTGTCGGGACTGGTATCCCAAGCCCTAATTATTGCATAAATATTTGAGTTGTCGTAAATAATTTTAAACGATGTTTGCTGCGATGGCGCCTTTCCATCGTAGGGTTGCCGCTGTGTAAAATTATTTTGCCAATCCAAAGCCTCCCATGCTGCATCGTTGGCAAATCCATCTATACGTGGTGCTTCACCTTGAAGGCGGTAAGCCTGAGCCGCTCTTCGTTCCTGAGCTACTGAAAAAAATGTTAGTGCGCTCAATGAAAATAAAATCAGAAGGAATGCAGAAATTTTCATAGTTCAACTTTTTTAGTGTAAACTTTTAATGGGGTACTTAAACAATTCGTAAAACTTGCTGTTACTATGTTGAAAATGTAATAATTATGAAACCATAAAAATAAATCTGCATGAAAGACGTATTTTTGACCCTCATCGCTGCATTGAGCTTAAGCTATTCTTCGGCTCAAGAAAGTAGGTTAACACAAATTAGCTTTCCCGAACTTCCATACGCTACCGATGCGCTCGAAGTTTTTGTCGACAAGCAAACCATGGAGATTCACCACGGAAAGCATCACAAGGCATACTTTAATAACTTTGTTAAGGCAATTTCCGATGAGAAAATAAAATCTCAACCCATTGAGGAAATTTTTGCAAACATTAGCAAATACTCAACCTTTGCACGAAATAATGGTGGCGGATTTTACAATCACAATCTCTTTTGGCAAATTATGTCGCCTAAAGGTGGGGATGCGCCAAGCGAAAAATTGCTAAAAGCAATTAATAAGTCGTTTGGCTCTTTCGAAGCGTTTAAAAAGGAATTTGAAACTGCTGCAGCAACCCAGTTTGGTAGCGGATGGGCTTGGCTTTCGGTTAATAGCGAGGGTAAACTTTTTGTTTCGAATACGCCAAATCAAGACAATCCATTAATGGATGTGGTTTCGAAACGTGGAACTCCAATTCTGGCATTGGATATTTGGGAACATGCCTACTACCTCCGCTACCAGAATAAACGAGCCGAGTACATCACAAATTTTTGGTTAGTGGTTAACTGGCCCGAAGTTGAAAGAAAATATTCCGAAGCATTAAGTAACAAATAATTTTTACAAATTATTGGCTCAAACGATTACAATCTGACACTTTTTTACCCTTAATTTAAAAAAAGTGATATTAAACATATAGTTTAAATACCCTGTTATAAATTAACAGGGTATTTTTGTTCTATTACAGTGAGTAAAAAACCATCGCTCAATTTCTTTAAATAAAAAACCAAAACTACATGAAAAGCATTAACCTTTCGGCTTACGGTATTGAGAATGTTCAGGAAATTTTCCATAACCCAAGTTACGATCTTCTGTTTAAACACGAAACCGATCCTAAGCTCGAGGGCTACGAGCGTGGAATGCAAACCACGCTTGGAGCAATAAATGTCGACACTGGAATTTTTACAGGTCGCTCGCCCAAGGATAAGTATATTGTAAAGGAACCCTCCTCTGAAAAGCACGTTTGGTGGGCCGAAGCCGAAAAGAAAAGTTCCGACAATAAACCGCTAAGCCCTGAAATTTGGGAAAACCTTTTAAAAATTGGGACCAAGCAGCTAAGCGGAAAAAAACTTTACGTTGTCGATGCTTTTGCTGGTGCAAACGAGGATACTCGCCTAAGTGTTAGGTTTATAATGGAAATTGCGTGGCAAGCCCACTTTGTTAAAAATATGTTTATTCGCCCAACCGACGAGGAATTAAAAACCTTTGAGCCCGACTTTGTAGTATTTGTTGCATCGAAGGCTACAAACCCAAATTGGAAAGAGCAAAAACTTAACAGCGAAGTATTTGTAGCATTTCACCTCGAAAAGCGCATGGCGGTTATTGGTGGCACATGGTACGGTGGCGAAATGAAGAAAGGTATCTTCTCTATTATGAACTACTTTTTGCCCTTAAAGGGCATTGCAGCAATGCATTGTAGCGCCAATATTGGTAAAAATGGCGATGTTGCCGTTTTCTTTGGTTTGTCGGGAACAGGAAAAACAACCCTTTCGGCCGATCCTAACCGCGCTCTTATTGGCGACGACGAGCATGGCTGGGACGATAACGGGGTATTTAACTTCGAAGGTGGTTGCTATGCTAAATGTATAAACCTCGATCCCGAAAAGGAACCCGATATTTACGCAGCTCTTCGTCGCGATGCGCTTCTCGAAAATTTAGATGTTGACGAAAAAGGCAATATCGACTTTTCGTCGAGCAAAAAAACCGAAAACACAAGGGTCTCGTACCCAATATACCATATTCAAAATATTGTAAAACCCATTTCAAAAGGGGGACATGCCAAGAAGGTTATTTTCCTAACCGCCGACTCGTTTGGTGTTCTACCTCCAGTTGCAAAGTTAACTCCCGACCAAACTCAATACCACTTTTTAAGCGGTTTTACCGCTAAACTTGCTGGTACCGAAAGGGGCGTGAAAGAGCCACAGCCAACCTTTAGCAGCTGCTTCGGACAAGCATTTCTGCTTCTTCACCCAACGGTTTACGCTCGCGAATTGGTTAAAAAAATGGAGCAGCATAAATCTACAGCATACCTTGTAAACACTGGCTGGGTTGGTGGCGCTTATGGCACGGGAAAACGAATGGACTTGCCAGGTACACGTGCAATTATTAATGCAATTCTCGATGGAAGCATTGAAAATGCTGAGTTCGAAACTATGCCTACTTTCAACCTACAAATTCCAAAGGCGCTAAAGGGTGTCGACACCAAGTTTCTTAACCCTCGAAATAGCTGGTCGAACCCAGCCGATTGGGATGCAGCAGCCAAAAGTTTGGCTCAAAAATTCATTAAAAACTTCGAAAACTTTACCGATAACGAGGCTGGGAAAAAACTTGTTGAAGCTGGGCCAAAATTGTAAAAAAAACGTCAGTTCAATATAAGGAATAGCCTTGATGAGTGAGAATAAAATTCATTTCATTTTTGCTGATTTTGCATTAATGCAAAATCAGCAACCCTCTGTGATCTCCGTGCCCCCGATAACTATCGGGGCTCAATAACAATTAACATCATGATAAGGAGTTCGAATCGTATTAAAACAAACATTTTGTAAAATACAAAACAAAAAACCTCTGTGTTAAACTTACGTCGAACTCTCTTTGGACTAACTAGCCTTCCTAACCATCTCCTTAAAATTACTCCATTGCTGTTCGCTTATAACTTCTCGAACGGTAATGGAGTAGTTCTTTGTAAACTCCATAACCGAAGCTGCGCGCTCCTTAGTATCGGGATGTGTACTTACCCAAGTTAAGTTTTTGGCAAAACTTGGCTCCCTTTCGGCTAATCGCTCAAAAAAGTTTGCCAAATGCTGTGGGTCAATTCCCGAATTCACTAAAATTTTCACTGCTGTTTCATCGGCTTCAACCTCCTGACTTCTATCGAAAGCCGATGAGGAAACCATTTTAACTGCCTCCTTAACTGTTTGTCCTCCACTGGAATTTCCCGAAATCATTGCCATAACAACTGTGAAACCCAGCTCCTTAATCATTCTACTGGTTACATGGTTATGCTCAATATGAGCAAGTTCGTGTGCCATTATTCCAGCGAGCTCCTCGGGTGTTTCACAAAAATCGATAAGCCCCGAAAGTATTACCATGTTGCTTGCTGGTAGCGCAAAGGCATTTACATCGGAACTGTTTAAAAGATGAAGCTGCAAATCGTTACTAGCAAATGAAGTGCTATCGCAAATTCGATTTTTAAAAACTACAAAAACCGAGTCGAGGTAAGGCTCTTCAATGGTTTCGGAATTAAGCTTAATGTAATTCAGCATTACATCGGCTAGCGCCTGCTCGTTTCGCTTACCAAGTTCTTTAAAGTTGTAGTAACTTGTAAATGGAATTTGGCTAAGCAAAAACCACATTCCAAAGAAAAGAAATAGCAATCCAGCCAGTTGGGAGAATAATTTACCCATAATGTATTTTATGTTTTTAAAAGAAGAAACCTACCTATTATAATGGATTGACCTACTAGTTGTTTCGGGAATTAGCAAATTTGTTAATGCTCCAAAAAACCACCATTCAACGTGCTTCCCCTTTCGGGTTTCGATTGCAGCATAAAGAGTTGCAAGAAATTCGCAAACGTTAAAAACGAAAACGGTAATTAAATAGGCAATGTAAGCATTAGTAACTTCGCTGTTGCCAAAAATAATTGTAAGTGTCCAAATGGTTGCTGCGCTATTTATTGGCAAAACTGTCGTTTGCGACAGCAAAGCCTGCGTGCAGTGCCAGCGTACAAAGTAGGTCGACTTTCGGTTTCCTAGGAAAAAAATTAATGTTGCCACAAGGTTAATAATTGGAAGTGGCAGCCCTGCCATTAAGGCTAATAGCGACATAACATAACTATTCGATGCCTTTTCGGCTTCCGAATCAGAGGGTTTTGTGGGGAGTTCCATTACTTATAAAGTATTCGGTAAATATTCCAAGCCCAAACGGCTAAAATTAAAAGGATGGCTATAGCTGCAACAATTCGTATTTTTAAAATCTTTTCGACTCGAAAATAAAATTTGAGAAAACTGTTCTTTTTGAAAACTAAATCGAAAGTAACCCAAAGGGGAAATACAGTTATCATAACAGAGGCAACCGAAACAAGAGGATTAACAGCAAGAGCCTGAATAATATGCCCTTTAGCTGCCAACACTATGGCTTCGGTTGTTCCGCACGATGGACAAGGTATTCCTGTAATATTTCGAAATTGACAAACTGTAATTGAGTGTCTATTGAAATTGAATAAATTAAAAATTATCCAAGCGTACCCTGCTGTAGAAAGTAAAAGAATTATTGTGTATAGCTTTCCCTTCGACATTTACATCATTAATGCCAGTTGCATACTATTAAAGTTAACCTCGCGCGTGCGACCCATAATAAGAAACAAATCAACTATATACCAAATCCAGAAACCTCCACAAGTAAGAAGTTTAGCAATACCTAATCCAACATCTCCAATAATAAACCTATCGATACCAAAACCACCAACAAGTATTGAAATTACAAGAATCATTGTAGGATCCTTTAGGTTTAAGCTGTGTAGCACAACATATTTTGAATCGTCCATAGCCAGTAGTTTTTCCCTTAAGTAGGGAATGTGTTGGCTTTCGAAATACTTTGCATTTGTAAGCAAATACATGTCAACTTTTTGAGCTTCCATAGTGGTAATTAAATTAGAGTTAGTAAACTTGGTAATAGGTTTTTAAATTCTAAACTATTTTATTTTTCATTTAGAATCAAATATACTGTTTTTTCGAACTTGTTAAAATGTTAGCCAGTATATTTTCGAAACCCAATGTTTTAGCATAATAATTACAATATTCTATTGCCAACAGAATCGTTTTTTATATCTTCGCTGTTTCATTCTAAACTCAAAATTTATGAGACGCATTGAATCTTCCGAATTGATAATCAACACCGATGGTAGTATTTTTCACTTACACCTTAAACCAGAGCAACTTGCCGACACGGTAATTCTTGTAGGCGACCCTGGTAGAGTTGATATGATAAGTTCATTTTTTTCGAAGGTTGAATGCTCCGTTGAGAACCGAGAGTTTAAAACATCAACCGGTGAGTTTAACGGTAAGCGTATAAGCGTTGTTTCAACAGGAATTGGCACCGACAACATCGACATTGTTGTAAATGAACTCGATGCACTTGCAAATATCGACCTAAAGGAACGGGTTGAAAAGGACGTAAAAAAGCAACTCACGCTTGTTCGCCTTGGAACCAGTGGCGCACTTCAGGCCGATATACCTGTCGACAGCCTCGTGCTTACCGAGATAGCCATTGGGTTCGATGGTCTTTTAAATTTTTATGCTAATCGCGACAAGGTAAGCGACCTTTCGATGGAAGCAGCCTTTTTGCACCATACACAATGGAATTCGCAATGCGCAAAGCCATACTTTGTTCACTCGTCGCCCGAGTTAGTAAAGCTATTCTCCGATTTCACTATTAGTGGTGTAACCATTTCGGCGCCTGGCTTTTATGCGCCTCAAGGTCGAATTCTTAGGCTTCCACTTGCCGACAACAACTTAAACGATAAAATTGAGAGTTTCCGTTACGCAAATCGAAAAATTACCAATTTCGAAATGGAAAGTTCTGCGATTAATGGACTATCGCTTTTACTTGGTCACAAGTCGACAACCATTTGTGCAATTATTGCAAATAGGGTAACAAAAACTGCTTCGCCCGACTATAAACCTACTGTTAAAAGGCTTGTTGAAAAAACGCTGATGAAACTAACCGAATAGCCCTCAATTATTTCGATGACCTCAAAGGAACTTAAAGCGCTTATCGTACTTCTCGAAGACCCCGATAATGAGGTCTTTAAAGTGGTGTCGGATAGAATTATTGTTCAGGGGCCAAAAATTGTTTCGAAACTCGAAAAATCGTGGGAAGAGTGCGACAACGAGCTAATGCAGGAGCGAATTGAGAACCTAATTCATACCATTCAGCTGCAAAGCACAAAAACAAACCTTATAAAATGGGTTGAAAATGGTTCTCAGAATCTACTCGAGGGTGCTTACTTGGTTGCGTCGTACCAGTACCCCGATTTGGACTTAGGCCAAATTGAAAAAGCCATTGAGACAATAAAAAATGCCATTTGGCAAGAGTTTAACCAAACGCTTACTCCGCTCGAAAAGGTTAAAACCCTAAACCATATTATTTACGGTATAAATAACTTCTCGGGAAACACAACCGACTTCTTCTCGCCCGATAATCACTTTATAAATAGGGTTTTAGAAAACAAGAAGGGTGGTCCAGTTTCTCTTGCAATTATATACTCGTGCGTTGCACAAAAGTTAGGGCTTCCCATTTACTGCGTGAGCCTTCCTCGCAATTTTATTTTAGCCTACGTCGATCGATATACAAGTTCAAAGGAAGTAGAAAAAACCAATGGGAATATTCTCTTTTATATTAATCCGTTTAATTCAGGAAAGGTAATCGGAATTAGGGAAATTGAGAATTACCTTGAGCAGCATAATGTTGAGCATAAAGTCGAATACTTTCAGCCTTGCTCCAACCGAACCACCATTTCGCAGCTTATTGCCAGTTTAATGATTGCTTTTCAGAAAATTAGTCAGCCCCAAAAAGTATCGGACTTGCAGGAGTTTTTAAACATTACCAACGAGCAAAGAGCAAGCTAAAAGGGTATTTGCAGCTGCTTATCGTCACTATTTTTCCTTCGTAATTCCTGCATTAAAACTTCTAAAACCTTTGGCTTACAACGCCCACAGCCTGTTGAAGCCCCTGTAATATTTTGAATATCGATTATAGTTTGGCAACCTCCAGTACGAATCGATTTAATAATTTCGCTCCGCGAAACCGATTTGCACTCGCAAATATTTATAAAATGATTTTTCATTTCAACGGCTGTAGTGGGTAAATAAAGGTGGAGCACGTATAAGGTTTTTGTACCTAAACAAAAACAATCGATAAGTCGAAAAAGTTTAGAAGGCTAATATGAAACCGCATTAACTTTCTTCGCCCCTTGTTGTAACCTGTAGTTAGTTTTCGTCAATCAATTGTTTTTCTGTATTTTGAAATGGTTTCTTCAACGTGATTTAATTCAACAATCCACACCAATAAATCCTTATTTAGCCACTCAATCCCTTGAATAATCTCGTCCTTATATGAATTCAAAACATTTAAATTCCAAGTAATTGCTTCGTGGTGAAAAATTCTATTTCTTAATTTTCTTATTCCATTAAATTTGGAACTCATCACCTTTCTTTTTCTGATATTCTTCGGGCAATTTGGAAATGCTAATCTTAAGTTTTTCCATAAAGTCATTTCAAATTTCGTGTCAAACAATGATGTCCAAAACCCAAATGATAGTTCTGAAACCATTCTTCCTGGTGTTATTTCTTTTTTCTCAGAGTAGATATTTGTTCTTGCCTGTGATATTCTGTCAATTTGAAATCTAGTCGCGATTTTTACAAAATCCTTATTATCATACCATTCTTTATCGTCAAATCTTTTCGTCAACTGATAATCAATGGAATTTCTTAACCCAATCTCTAATACAGCGAGTAAAGGATAATAAGATTCAGATATAAGAATGTTGCTTTTATAATGAGCAACTGCTTTTGAAAGGTCATTCTTATGATAATTCAAGTAAGGTTCAAGCCTTTCTTTCGAAATTACTCTTTCAACTATTGCATTGTTGTCCATAAATGCATTATCTTTGCATTGTAGTCCCGGTGATTCCTCTCCCAGTTTTTATGCTGGTGATGAAGCCGGGTTTTTTGTTTTATATAGTCAAAGATAATCTTTTCTTTTCAATTTCATTAGTCTGTTTTATCTTTCATTTCGCAATATAGAGACATTGCAGACGTGTCGTAACAAGGGCTATAACACACAAAGAGAAGGTGCAAATTTAGGAATAAATGATTCGTAATGCATTTTAAATAACTAGTACCTTAAGTTTTAACTTCAAAAAACGCAATTGTTTAAAAGAGAAAGAGTAAAAAACAAAAAAACTTTGCTGATTAAAAGAATAATACTAATTTTGCGGGCTCAATTATTAATAACTAAACATTAATTAATCTATGCTAAACCAGTACGAAACCGTTTTCATTACAACTCCCGTTTTGTCTGAGGCCCAGATGAAGGAAGCGGTTATCAAGTTCAAAGGCATTATTACCGACAATGGCGGTGAAATAGTGCACGAAGAGAACTGGGGACTAAGAAAGTTGGCCTACCCCATTCAAAAGAAATCGACAGGGTTTTACTACCTAGTTGAGTTTAAAGCTCCAGGAGCTCTGATTGAAAAACTCGAAATCGAGTACCGTCGCGACGAGCGCGTTATCAGATTCCTTACATTCAGAATGGACAAGTACTCTGTTGAGTACGCCCAAAAGAAACGCAGCAATAAGGTTGAACAAAAACAACAGGAGGCGAAATAATGAGCAATCCAAGCGAAATCAGATACCTTACCCCCCCAACTGTTGAGGTTAAGAAGAAAAAGTACTGCCGGTTCAAAAAGAACAAAATAAGGTACATTGACTACAAAGACGCTGAGTTTCTTAAAAAATTCCTTAACGAGCAGGGTCGTATTCTTCCCCGCCGCTTAACAGGAACTTCGTTAAAATATCAGCGCAAGGTGGCTACCGCAGTTAAAAGAGCTCGCCATTTAGCCCTACTGCCATTTGTTACCGATTTGATGAAATAATTAACAGGAGGACTTGCAATGGAAATAATTCTTAAACAAGATATGGCAAACCTCGGTAATAAGGACGAAGTGGTAACCGTTAAAAACGGTTATGGCCGCAACTACCTTATTCCTAATGGTTACGCAACAACTGCTACCGAGTCGGCAAAAAAAGTTTTAGCCGAAAACATTAAGCAGAGAGCTCACAAAGAAGCTAAAGTTAAAGCTGACGCTGAAGTTATTGCCAAAAAACTTCAAGGTATTAAGCTTACCATTGGTGCTAAAACTAGCACAACAGGTAAGATTTTTGGATCGGTTAACACCATCCAAATTGCTGAAGCCCTTGTTGCTAAAGGTTTTGATATTGATCGTAAGCTTATTAGTATTGCCGACGATCACATTAAAGAAATTGGAAACTATACATTAGAAATTAAACTTCACCGCGAAGTGAAGGTTAATATCGACTTCGAAGTGGTTTCGGAATAATCTTTAATCGATTGAATAAGAAAAAGCTCCGATTCGTCGGAGCTTTTCTATTTTAAAAAAAGCCCCCAAAGTAAAAAACTTCGGGGGCTTTTTAATATCTCAGGGGGCTATCTAATCTAAAACCACCATTACAAAACCTTTTACTACTCTTTCGCCGGTTTTTACATTAACCTCCTTAACAGTTGTATTCATTGGCGCTAAAATTCTGTTGTGCATTTTCATTGCATCTAATACAACAAGAATTTCACCTTGCTTTACCTGCTGTCCTACTTTAACTTTTACATCAACGATTGTTCCAGGTATAAAGGCAGTTAGCTGTTTATTATCAAGTCTGTTTAATGACATATTGCTCTTTATTTTTGAAGATTCGTTATTCTTAATCACTTTACTTAAATACGCCCATTCATTTCTAGAACGGAGGAATTCCGTGCTTCTTAAATGGCCTATCGGCAACTTTATTGCTCGAAACTTCTAGCGAGTGAAGGAGCATTTTACGGGTCTCCTCGGGCTCAATAACAGTATCGATATAGCCTTTTGCTGCAGCAACGTAAGGATTAGCAAACTTCTCTTTATACTCCTCAACCTTTTGCTTCCTCATTTCATCGGGGTTTTCAGCCTCCATTATTTCCTTACGGAAAATAATATTTGCAGCACCCTCGGGGCCCATTACAGCAATTTCGGCACCTGGCCATGCAAACACAAAGTCGGCACGAAGGTGACGCGAGCTCATGGCAATATAACCTCCTCCGTATGCTTTTCGAAGTATAACCGTCATTTTGGGAACCGAAGCTTCGCTATAAGCGTAAAGCAATTTAGCACCGTGACGAATAACACCAGCATGCTCCTGGTCAATTCCTGGTAAATAGCCTGGAAGATCGACCAATGTACAAAGTGGAATACTAAACGCGTTGCAGTAGCGAATAAAGCGAGCAGCCTTATCGGAGCTATCAACATCGAGAACACCAGCCATAACCATTGGTTGATTTGCAACAAAACCAACAGTTTCGCCATTTAAACGACCAAAACCAATTACAATGTTACCAGCCCAAAGCTCATGAATTTCGAAGAAATCGGAATCGTCGACAATAGCACGAATTACATCGCGTACATCGTATGGTTGCTTTGGATCGCCCGGAACAATTTCGCTAATATTGTAAGTCGACTTTGGCTCCTTTGGCTCAAAGCTACGAGCTTTACGTGTGTTGTTCCAAGGAATAAAGGTGATAAGCTTTTTAATTTGCTCGAAGCACTCGAGTTCGCTTTCGGAGTAAAAATGTGCGTTTCCAGTAATCATTGCGTGCACTTTTGCTCCGCCTAAATCTTCCTGCGAAATTTCCTCGCCAAGAACCGACTTAATTACCTCGGGTCCTGTGATAAACATTTTCGAAATTTTGTCGACCACAAAAACAAAATCGGTAAGGGCTGGAGAGTAAACTGCACCACCAGCACAAGGACCAAGAATTACAGAAATTTGAGGAATAATACCGCTCGAAAGCGTGTTACGCCAAAAAATTTCGCCGTAACCCGCTAAAGAGTTAACCCCTTCCTGAATACGGGCACCACCTGAGTCGTTAATACCAATTAATGGAATTCTCATGCGGAGCGCATAGTCCATCATTTTAGTAATTTTGCGAGCGTGCATAAAGCCAAGCGATCCGCCAGCAACTGTAAAGTCCTGAGCAAAAATTGCAACAGGAGCACCGTAAATGGTGCCTGTGCCAATAATTACTCCATCGCCATGGAGAATTTTACCATCCATCCCAAAATCACGGGCTTCGTGCTCAACGAACATATCGTACTCATTGAAGGAGTCTTCGTCGAGTAGCGCAATTATACGTTCACGGGCAGTAAGCTTGCCCATTGCAGCTTGTTTTGCTACGGCTTGCTCTCCACCACCCTGAAGAACTTCCTCTTTACGCTTTTTTAACTCTTCAATTTTGTCATTTAAAGGCATAAGGTTCCTTTATTGATTAATAATAGAATAATTCCCCAAATTTCGGTATAAAAACAGCTACAACATTACGAATTTCAATTGAAATTAAACACATGTTGAGGTAGCTTTTTGACGGATAATTATGAACAACAACTGACTATCAGCAACTTTCGAAAGCTTAAAAGGGGCTATCTAAAAAGTAAAATTAACCACAAAGAGCGCAAAGAAAAGACAAAGAGCCACAAAGTTAATACTCACATATACAATTCTTTGTTAACTTGGTGTAAAACTTTGTGATCTTTGTGGTTAAACCTTTGTAAATTATCAGACAGCCATTTACACTGTTTTTTACTTTGGAAGAGCAATTTTATAGATTTTTGTTCCCAAAAACTCCTCAATTTTCTGAAACAGGCGCTTTTCCTTGGGCGAAACAAAAGTAATAGCAACGCCATCGGCCTGTGCACGGGCAGTACGACCAATACGGTGAACGTAGTCCTCAGGGTCGGTAGGTACATCGAAGTTTACCACTAGGTCAATATCCTCAATGTCAATTCCGCGCGAAACAATGTTGGTTGCAACAAGTACCTGAAAATGCCTGTTTTTAAACTTGCGCATTACCTCTTCGCGAACAGGCTGATCGAGGTCGGAGTGAATGGCCATAGTTTCGATACCCTCCCTCGAAAGGAGCTTCTCAATGGTTTTAACCTTAATTTTTGTTGAAGCAAAAACGATAACGCTTCTTACATCGCTCTTTCCCTTTAGCAGTTCCGCCAATAGATTTATTTTACGTAAATCGTCAACTTCATAAACGGCCTGTAAAACGTTTTCGGCAGGTTTCGATACGGATAGGGTCACTTCCTTTGGATTATTCAATAGTTTTTTTGCTAATTTTCGAATATTTGCTGGCATTGTTGCCGAAAACATTAACGTTTGGCGCTTTTGAGGAAGAACAGCTACGATTTCCAAAATATCGTCGAAAAAGCCCATGTCGAGCATTCTGTCGGCCTCGTCGAGAACAAGGTGCTCAACGGTGCTAAGCGACAAATAGCCCATGCTTAGATGCTGCAACAACCGACCTGGAGTGGCAATAATAAAATCGACACCACTCTCAATGGCAGCCCGTTGCTTGTCCCACGATGCCCCCTCGCTTCCGCCATAAATTGCTATGCAGCTGGTTGGGGCAAAGTACGAAAAACCCTCGATATGCTGGTCGATTTGAATGGCCAGCTCGCGGGTTGGAACTATTATAAGGGTATTAATGGTGCTTACATGTTCGCTGCGCTCCGAAAGCTTACTAAGAATGGGAAGAACAAAAGCCGCTGTTTTTCCAGTTCCCGTTTGAGCGCATGCTATTAAATCGTTTCCGCCCATAATAAGCGGAATTGTTTGCTCCTGAATGGGTGTTGGCGTTTTGTACCCCATGGCAATAATTCCCTCCATGACGTCGCTGTGAAAACCAAATTCGTCGAATTGCACTTTTTAAATTGTTAATTAATGTAACTTATAAAGGCTTGGGGATGTTAATAAAAACAATCCTACTTGCAGTTTTTTTGCTGAACAAAGGTACAACTTTAATTTGTTTTTTGTGGCTACCTTTGTAAACCCCATGTTTAACTAATAAGTTAGGGCAATGCTTGGATTTAAAGAAAAAAAGAAAAAATACAGCCATATTTTTTTCGACCTCGACCGAACACTTTGGGATTTTGACAAGAATATGCAGTTAACCCTTGAGGAACTTTACAATAGGCATAACCTATGCCCCTACTTTACATCTTTCGACAACTTTTATGTTTGCTTTACAAAGCATAACGAAAGGCTTTGGGAGGAGTATCGTCATGGCCGATTGAAAAAGGATATCCTTCGATCGAAGCGTTTTGAGCTAACGCTAAAGGAGTACGGACTTAAAAACAAGGAGTTAGCAAAAGTTATTGGCGAAGAATATATTACCGAAAGTCCAATTAAAACAGCCCTTTTGCCCTATGCAAAAGAAATTCTCGAGTACCTTTATCCAAAGTATAAGCTGTACATTATAACAAACGGTTTTAACGAAGTTCAGTTTACAAAACTTAAACTTTGTGGCCTCGAAAAGTACTTTTCGCGAGTTGTAACCTCCGAAATATCGGGCTACCACAAGCCCCACCCAATGGCATTTGCGTATCCACTTTCGTCGGCAAACGCATTAAAGGAAGAAAGCATAATGGTTGGCGACGACCTCGAAATTGATATTATTGGTGCGAAGGACTTTGGAATTGATCAGGTATTTTTAAATGTCAACAAAGTTGAGCATAAACAAACAATTACCCATGAGGTTGCCTCGCTTGAGGAGTTGGTTAAGATTTTTCCGGTGAACTAATTAACCACACTAGACACATTAGAAAACAGTAGAATTTTGTATCATTCCCGTCCGACCGGTTAAGACGGTCAGACAGTTAATTAAAAGCCCCGTCCGACCGCTCAAAGCGGTCTGACGGGTTGCCTGTCCTTTCCCCGAAGGGGAAAAATTTCAATAACCGTGGGCGGTAGCTGAGCTTGTCGAAGCTAGCCCACGGTAAAACAAACAAAGTATAATCACAGCCCCGATAGGGGCTGAACAGATGAACGAAATAAATTACCAGAACAACAGCCCCGATGGCTATCCATAACCGTCAGGTTAACGATAATAAAAGCACTATTATCAATCGTCTTAACTTGCCCCAGCGGGGCTTTATGTTTATAGTAAATATTAACCAAAGCATCACAGCTCCAGAGGAGCGTTCTGTGAATAAGTGATGCCATATGAACAGGTCGCTCCTCTGGAGCTTTAGGATAATATTTGTAAGATTTTCTATAAACAGATAGCTACTCCGTAGCTAAAATAAACTCTACACTTAATTGCCAAATTAATGATGATTAGTAGACAAATACCTTATTAACCAGACGGCTATTGATCGCTATCGGAATGCGAGTTCGGCACAGCCAATTGTGAGGCAGCATGAAAGGTAACAAAAAGCCTACAAATAAACACCCGCAAGGGTTATAGATTAAACAACTTAATTACATGGAAATTATGCGATTGAGTTTGTTAAAATGAGTTAAAACAATTACTTTAGCTGTCCTTTAAAAAGCCAAAAGAACCGTAACAATTTATGACTTTAAAACTTCAACTCTTCTTCTCTTCCCATTACAAATTTATGTCCCTTACGCGCCTATTATATCATTTACACCTGTCAGGTTTTAAAAACCTGACAGGTGTAATGCTGCAACCCCGTCCGACCGCTTGGAGCGGTCTGACGGGTTGCTTTTTTCCTTTCCCAATAAATAGGATTTGCAATCCGATTGTTTTGGCATTTCTGCTGCTATTTTCACCTTCCATCCCAGCTACTGCCCAAAACTACCCCGTACAGCTCAACGTAAACGTGGCAACGCCCTGTCCGGTGAAGCTCAGCAGCCTGTTTCCCGGCGCCAGCTCGCGGGTAAACCTTATGGTTTTGCTCACCGACATCTCGCAACCCGAACTGCAGGTGCGATTACGCGTAACCCTCGAAGGTCCTGGTTTAACGCTAACCACCCGTCCCGAGTTTCTGCCCATTCCCTTCACATTATACGGCGGCATGCCGGTAAGTTTACAAACCGAACTTGCACCATATTTTACTACTTCAAGCCTTATGGCCTCAGGAAGCGCAGCGGGCAGCTTCGCCCAGTCGGGTATGCTGCCCGAGGGTATGTACAAACTCACCGTACAGGCCGTGGAGCACCGCCGCAACGTGGTGGTGTCGAACACCGCCATGGCCATGGCGTGGGCCATATACAACGATCCGCCCGAACCTATTCTGCCCACTAACAATCAGGTAGTTGATGCTGGTAATATGCAGAATATCCTCTTTACCTGGGCGCCCCGCCATATACTAACCCCCGGAGCGGGAGGACAGATTTCCTACCGCCTCTCCCTATGGGAAGTGACAACGGGCGTAAACCCCGAGCTGGCCGTGCAAACGCTGCCAGCCATAGGCACCATTGAATCGTACAGCCCCACCGCCATCTGGGGGCCCGACCGCCCCATGCTAATTCCCGGAAAACAGTACGCCTACCGCATTCAGGCGTCCGACCCTACGGGCGAGGTAGCCTTTAAGAACAACGGCAACTCCGTGGTGCGCGCCTTTACCTTTGGCACGCCCTGCAGCAAGCCCGTAAACCTTAGCCACTCCGAGGTTACCATTCAGAGCGCCAAAACTGCATGGGTACCCATGGGCGGCGTGGCAAACTTTGCCGTGGAGTACCGCCCTACAAACGAAGATCCCGTTAACTGGCGCAGCTACGAGGTACAGGGCACTACCACCACCCTCAGCAGCTTAGCCCCAGCAACGGAGTACAAGTATAGAGTGAAATCGGTTTGCGGTAGTTACCACAGCGATCCAACCTCCGAGAAATCCTTTACCACCCAGCCGCTGCCCAACCTCGACAACATTTGTACTGGTGATGCCGTAGCGCCACCCGTGGACAACGCACCGCTGCTCAACAACCTCGAATCCCTTCAGGTAATTTCCGCTGGAGGATTTCTGGTAACCATCGACGATGTGACCAAAACGGGGAATACCTTTAGCGGCAAGTGCCGCATTGCCATGCCTTTGCTTGGGTTTAGCGTGAAGGGCACGTTTAAGAATATACAGGTTAACAGCCTGCTGCAGCTCACCTCGGGAAAGGTGGAGTCGGTGAAGTCCGAGACCCTCACCATTATTGGCGGTAACGGCAGCAACCCCAATGGCCCTGGCGCCATCGACTTTGGCAATATAACCGACACGGTGCACATTACCGGGTCCATTACCAACTACCACATGAACCCCGACAGCACGTGGACCGTGGTAACCACCAATGGTGACACCATAATTGTTCACCCGCCCACTAACGGCACCGGCGTGCTGGTGGTGGACCCCAACGGCAATGGAATTGTGATTGTGGGCACAACGGCAGTTCCCTACTCGAGGGATGCCAACAACAACGGCACCACAACGCCCATAACCCCAACCAGCATTTGCGACAACAGGGTAGCGTTTACCCCCAACGGCAGCCTGCACCGCTACGGGTTCGATCCGTACCGACCAGATATAGCAAACCTATACAAGAAGCTGCAGGTAGGCACACAGTCCATAAACCTTGCCTACAAATCCGTACCGCAGGGCGGCTCCGACGTGGTGTACATTGAGCCGCTGGAGGGCAGCAGCCTAAGCGGTGTAACCTATGCCTACCAGAGCGGAACAGCGCTAACCGCCAACCCAGCGGGAAGCGGCAGCAAAAGCCTTTACCTCTCCACCCCAGCGGGTGGCAGCGACAACCTGCTGGCCCTGTGCAGCATGGACACCACCACCCACGAAGCAGCCGTTGCCGGAGCCCTTCGCGTGGTGAGCTACCCGCTCACCCGCCACCACGTGGTTATTGTGCCCGTGGGCAGCGCCCAGCCAAACTTTAGCGTGGCCGAGCTGCGAACCCAGCTCAACGCCATTTACGCCCCGGCGGTAATTGACTGGGACGTAACCCAGCTACCTGCCGTAACTGCAACCTACTGGGACGAGATAAACGACGACAAACTACAATTTCCAGCAACCGACTACAGCCCCGAGATGCGTGGCGTATGGCAAGCCTTTTTGGCCAGCAACAACCCCACGCCCGGCACAGCGTACCTGTTTATTGTAAGCGCATTCGATAGCGCACAGTACAAGGGCTACATGCCCATAAGGAGCAGCTACGGCTTTTTAACCCCCAGCGCCACGCCACGCGATGCCGCCCACGAGCTGGGCCACGGCCTCTTTAACCTACGGCACACTTTTAGTAGTGAGAATGCTTTTATGTTAGAGCAGGGAAGCACCCAAAACCTTATGGACTATTCGACAGGAACAGAACTCTGGAAGTACCAGTGGGACTACACCCACAACCCCGAGGGCGGTTGGTTTGTGTTTGAGGATAGTGAGGAGGGGGGATTTCTTTATGGAATTACTTGGCTTGGTAATTATCTTTGGGGATTAGCTCCCGATAATCAAGAAGGGCAAATTGAGGCTGACAGAATGTTGTTTAAGTATGTATACCAGAATTATGACGATTATTTTAATAAATCAAAAATAAAGGATACAAATCTAGAAATTGAGAAATATAAAAACTGGTCGGCGAGGAAATCATCTCATCAGGGAACAGCAAAGAAAGTATTTAATGGGTTTAAAATTGACAAAACTACATTCTCTTTATTTAACGAAGGAATTTATTTTGAAGATTATACGCTTGAAGGAAAAAACTATAAGTTTGCAATTTACAGTAAAATAGAGGGAATAACTTTAAATAAGGATATTCGTTTAAAAAGTTTTACATCATTGCGGTACAATACATCTATTAAAGTTGGTTATACTGTTGATTATGGGCTGATTGTGTTTTATGATGCAAGTGGAAACATGCAAATGGCCTTTCAGATCATTGGTGGAAATTCGCCAAAAGAAGCTGTTATAAAATGGGTAAATTACTTAGGGTTGATATTACAATCAGAAGAGCAGCAAGAAGAGGACAAGGAAAATTCTATCCAGAAAATACTGAAATCAGTACAACTTTACGCCCTTGAAAAATTAAATGAGATTTGGGGAGAAGAAGAAGCTAAATATGAAGATGTAATGTTGAATAATGTTAAATGGGTTAGCCAATTTGACCCAGTTATTAGTAATGGTTGCTCTAGTGGTTGTTGTTGGTATACAAGCGACTATATTTTAAAGCAAACTACAGGAAAAGGTGCTCCACAAGATGCAGCTAATGATATTGCTGTACTGGCATCTGCAAGTGATTATAATACATTGGTTTCAACAGGTAATTTTGAAAACAGATTATCGTATCTTGAAGGACAAATTGTAGAAAATGGTTCACCAGTAGTAGTTGGAGTTCATTACTTTATAGCAGATGAACCATACAATACAAATAAAGCTACTCGACATTTTTTCGTTATAGTTGGAAAAGGATATGACCCAACAACTAAGTCTAATTATTTCAGGTATTATGAAGTTGGAACAAATCCCGAACACGAAGAAAATAGAGGAAAGCATGAAAACAATCGCTTGAATGTTGATAAAAAGAAAAAATTATTATCTGGGAAACGTGGATATGATACTCGTTTTTATACCGTAACAGAAATTAGAATAAGTAAATAAAATATTATGAAGAAATTAGTTTTATTAATAGCAACCATTCTGTGCTTAGGTAGTTGCTCAAATGGTCAAGAGAAAAGTTTTAAGAGTTTCATTTCTTATTTTTCTATAATGCCTTTACCATTTACGGTTGATAATTTTAGTGAACATAAAGGAGAATTAGTTCCTCCTGATTTAGCCTTTTTATACTTATGCAAAGGAGATAGTTCATTACTCACATTTGAAAGTGTTGGTATCAACCATGATACTCAGGAAGTTGTATATAGAAAATTGAAATCCTATGAATACAAGGCTTATGCTCGAATACAAATAGAAAATTATTACTTATTAATTTATGATGGGTATGTAACAGATGGTTATCATGAGTTCACAAAAGTTATTGACATTGGAGTTTTTAGAGCGGATGGGGAATTAATAAGTGAAATGCCATTTTATGTTTTTGATGATATGGGCAAATTAGAAGAACAATCAGGAACTATAACTGAAGATTTTCAAATTCTCATTAAAAAGAAAGTATATTTTAAAAATGAAAAAGGAGTTTTTACACGTTCATACAAAGAAATTACCGAAACTTATGAGATTGAAAAAAGAACAGGAAAATTTATAATGACAGATGAAATTGTTACTGTATTCGACAAGTCAAAATAAATGATTGTTATTAATGCGAATTAACAGTTTAAAAAAATCATAAAAGCAACGGCAAGTCGATCAAAAACATGAATTAGCAAGCCGTTTGTAGAACGAACCGATGACGTTTTTGAATAACCGTACGCACTTCTAATCCGCTCACCCGCCAACACGTGGTTATTGTGCCCTAGCTCGGCGAAGTTTGTAACTTCGTCGTTGCTAAACAGCGGTCTCTGACCGCACAAAATACCTCTTAATAAACAGCGTTAAGATTTCAAATAAACAAGTTACTTTAGTAGTTGCATGACAACTGGTTACCAAATAGAGGATCAATCAGCACTTTACTACCTAACCCTTCAGGTGGTGGACTGGATAGACGTTTTTACACGCCAAATTTATCGCGATATAGCTATCGATAGCTTAAAATACTGCCAGCAGAACAAAGGGTTGCAAATTTTTGGTTACGTTATCATGTCAAACCATATTCACTTAATTGCCAATAGTCCCTAGCTCGGCGAAGTTTGTAACTTCGTCGTTGCTAAACAGCGGTCTGTGACCGCGCAAGATACCGCTTAATAAACTGCGTTAAGATTTCAAATAAACAAGTTACTTTAGTAGTTGCATGACAACTGGTTACCAAATAGAGGATCAATCGGCACTGTACTACCTAACCCTTCAGGTGGTGGATTGGATAGACGTTTTTACACGCCAAACCTATCGTGATATAGCTATCGATAGCTTAAAATACTGCCAGCAGAACAAAGGGTTGCAAATTTTTGGTTACGTTATCATGTCAAACCATATTCACTTAATTGCCAATAGTCCCAAAGGGCATTTGAGCGAAACGCTTCGCGATTTTAAGAAATTTACGGCAAAATCAATTATAGATACAATTAAGGATGGTAATGAGAGTCGCAGCGAGTGGATGCTAAACCGGTTTAGCTATAATGCCAATCGGCACTCCCGTAACGAGAGCTATCAGTTTTGGACTCACGAGAACCATGCTGTAATTCTCTACTCCAACGATTTTATAGCTGAGAAACTCGACTACTTGCACAACAATCCTGTACGTGCTGGATTGGTCGATAGACCAGAGGATTACCGTTACTCAAGTGCAAGAAGTTACGCTGATATGGGTGGACTATTGGAGATTGTTTATCTTGATTTGCCGTGGAAAACGTATCGGTAATTGTTTTTATGCGATCGGGAGATCGCAATTTAAGTTCGACGAAGTCGCAGACTTCGCCGAGCAAGGGAACTAATAATGAGTGTAAAACAAAATGTACTGATACTTCAAAACCATTTGATTGCTTTTGCATAATCGAAGTAGTGTATAACTTTGTAGTTAATGAAAGTGGAAAATATCCTGGAGAATCTTTAAGATTAGAACCTAATGGATTTATACAGAATGGCCGTGCAGGAGTTTTACTTCATAAAGGAAGAGATGATGCAAAAGGTTGGTCACAGGGATGCATATTACCAATGCCAAATGAACCTGAGAAGAACAGTGAATTGTCCAGCACGGGTCGAAAAAACTCACAAGTAGAATCATATGACTTTGTTATGTTGATTAGAAATTGGGTAATACAAAGGGAAAATGAAATAAAAAACAATAATCCGCACGTTAGGACTGTTGTTAAACAAATAATAATTACAAAAACATTTTAGTTATGCTACTAAAGATTACAATTATTACTTCAATACTTGTGAATGCACTTATTTTAAATGCTCAGAACCATGAGTATTATAAGAAGTATAGTGAAACACTTTCGACTACTAAGCAATTAAAAGAAATATACAAATATGCTTTTATGGCAGAAGAATTTGTTACATTATGCATGAAGGATACAAGTTTAATTGAGCATTATATTTTTAAAAGAGAAAATTATTCGAGGACAAAGGGGGAAGAATATTATTATGACATGTCTATGAATATGCTTAAAAGTAATTTAATGAAACTTGTTGATAAAAATAATCAAGATGTTATTAATCTGATCATTTCTAAATTACACACTATAGTTGAACCCAAGAAACCAGATGTTAATTGGGGCAAAATATTTGAGGTATGCGAAACTTGTTATTTTGGAACTTATCCCGCCGATATTTATACTTATTTCAATTTCTCATTAATTTTTATGAGTGAAAATGAAATAATTCAAATGATTAAATATAGTAATGGAGAACAATGGAAATATGCTTTAATGGCAATCAAAGGAGAGGATTCGTTTACTATTAAAATGAACTCAAAATATGGGGAAGATATATTGGATAGACGAATTGCCACTTATATAATTGAAAGATGGAAAGACAGCAAAATTAAAGAGGTTCAGGAATTAATAAAAGTTTATAGAAGTGTCATGTAATCTACCTAACTCGGCCAAGTCTCTGTTAGCCTGAGGCTGTCCGATTGAAACAACGTTCGGCGGTCGGCTCCCGATAAAGAACATCGGGACAAGTTGTGCCGCCGTCGGACTATCACCAGCAGAGCCTGATCCGCAAAAGCGGGGCTGTGCCTGCTAATTTTCCCTGTAAAGGCAAAAAAAATTAACCCCGTTAGCCCGAGGCTGTCCGATTGAAACAACGTTCGGCGGTCGGCTTCGCCGCCGTCGGACTATCACCAGCAGGCTGTGCCTGCGACCATTGCCTGCAAAGGCAAAAAGATTAACTTCGCAAATTAGGCACAGCCTGCCAGGATATATTCGACTGAAAAACAGCCGATAGCAATCGGGGCTCAACTGAACGGGAGTTGCATAAAATCAAAATATTGCATTAAAACTCCAATTTATAGCTTAAACTAGGAATTACTGTCGAACCTTGGCTCTTAAACATCTCAACACGTTGCGTTTTATAGTTGTAGTCGTAGCCCTCATAAATAGGGGCACTTAATACATTCTTAAGTTGTAATGCCCAAACACTCGAAACCTTAGCTTTGCTAACCCTATAGCTTACGGAGATATCGATATAATTTAGGCTAGGTAACTGGTTGGAAAAGGCATTGGCTTCATCGAAAATAACCTTTTGCAAAAGAGCCGATTCATCATAAAATACAGGCGTTACGCGCTCGCCACCCATCAAATTAACCCTTGCATTCAATCCAAGTACCCTTTTGTTGTTTGAAAAGAAGAACTCCTTTCCAGCCAATACATTTACTACATACCCCTTGTTGTAACGGCTATTGCGCCATATATTATCGGCTGCTTTATACTTTGAATCAAAAACCGATGCGGTGAAAAGATAGTAGTAGTTATTGCTAAGGAATCGTTCTAGGGTGAAGTCGATCCCAATATTCTTACCCTCGCCATTATTTACCAGCTGTTTACTAAATGCTCTATCCTCGGTAAAGTTAATTACAGAATAGGTTCCACTTAACGTTCCTGGCACATCGAAGAGTTTCTGATAGTATGGCTCAACTTTTATGCGAAGTTTAGGGCTAACAAACCAATCGTAAGCAAAAATTATATGATGCGCTTTGGTTGGCTTTAAGTTTTTATTGGGCGTTAGTAGTGTGCTGTTGACTTGCTTATTAACCATATAGATACGAAGATCTTCGAGCTGGCTATGCAGGCCATAGCCTATGCTAACCGAATGTTTACTATGCACCTGCCAGTTAAGTCCTATCCTTGGCTCAATGGAGTAGCCGCCGTTTAGTGCAAAATAGCTGCCGTTTACACCTGAATTTAGGTTTAGGTTGGGCAAAAGGTTGAATTTTGATTGCACAAACATGTGACTATAGCTGCTGTTCCCGTTCTGATTTACAATACTCTGGTAGCTATTTGGCTGCTGATTAAAGGTTGAGTTTACTTCAATGTTATACATCATTACACGGTGCGACAGGCCGTACTTAAGAGCATGCTTTGATGAAAACTTTGTTGTAAAATTTGTATTGAAATTCAGAGTAGTGTTAGCCTCATTGCTAAGAAAATCGGGCTTAAGGTCAAATGAATCATCGAGCCTAATTACATCCATTTTGTTGTTAATACCAGTAGCAGCAACGGTTGTACTAATAAACGTTCGGTTGCTTAAAGTCAATTTGTGTGTGAATCCAACTGCCCCAACCAAATACTTTACGTCGCCATTAACCTTATCCCAATCCTGTATCCAAAGATCACTTTTGGGTTCGTGAGGATCCGATAAGCCATCGGCTCCTCCTGTTGCCCATAGCGAAAATGAGCCATGCTTTTGTGTAGAGTAGTTAATTTTAAAAGATAAATCCTGATAGCGAAAAGTGGCGTTGTTAATATCTATTAGCTTCATATCGGTTAGCAAGCCAAATGTTGAATACCTGTAATTAAAAAGGTAGGTGGCATTCTTCCCTGGTCCCAATGGCCCTTCCGATGCCAAATCAATCCCCATAATACCAACCTGCACGGCATGTTCATGCGTTTGCTGATTACCATTTCGAAGGTTCATGTCGAAAACCCCTGCAATTGCATTGCCATACTCGCTAGGGAAAGCACCCGAGAAAAAATCGGAATTGCCTAGAATATGGCTACTTAGTATTGTAACCAAACCTCCACCAACTACATTAATGTTTGAGAAGTGATGTGGGGCGGGAATATCGACCCCCTCGAGCCTCCACGAAACACCTTTTGGTGAATTCCCCCTAACAATTATTGCATTATTCTGTACGTTACCCACCGAAACCCCTGCAAAAGCCGACACCAAACGGGCTGGATCGTCCATTCCACCAGCATAACGACGGGTCTCTTCAACAGTAAACATTTTAGCGCTCAACGTTGCCATAGAGTTTATGGGTTTATCCTTTCGGTGTTTTGCACGTACAACCACCTCGTCAATTTGCATGCTCATTTGCGTCAGTTCAATCTCAAGAATAACCTCCTTGCCTGTTGTTACAAGCACCTCCGATATAATAAGCGATTCGTAACCCACATAGTTTATGCTAAAGGCTTGTCGACCGAGTGGCACACCCTTTAAATGAAATTTTCCATTCCCATCGGTTGCTGTTCCCATAATGGGGTCTGAGTTAATGACCGTTACTGTTGCTCCAGGAAGGGTTTCGCGGGTTGAAATATCGCGAACTTCGCCTCTTACGGTTTGTGTTAGCGTTTGTGCAAAGGCATTACTAAAAAGTAGAAAGTTTAGCAATAGCAAACCTGCAAATCGTTTTGTTGAATAAAACATCATGGTTAAATTGAATTAATTTGAAAAAAAAGTTAGTTGTAGCATCGAATGCACGATTCACACTACAAAGGAAAATCCAAATTCGAAGAAAATGGTACTCCCCTGTAAGTTCAAACCAAAGTACAGGTACGAACCTATACAATCAAACTGTTAGTCGTTTATGAAAAAGCACATTAGGGGAATGACCGAAAGAAAAGTTTTTCTTGTCAGTTAAGGGTGGTCACATCGGAAAATTGCGTTACAATTTTTTATAGGACACTGCTTCGATTCACCTCGTCCTCTAAAAACTGTGTAGGAGTTTTACCTGTATTTTTTTTAAAAGCCTGATTAAATGTTGATTTAGAACTAAACCCCGAGTCGTAGGCAATGGCAATAATACTGTAATTCTGATATTTAGACTCCTGAAGTCGTTTTTTTACCTCGTTAATTCGGTAGCCGTTTACAAAATCGAAAAAGTTTACGCCTTGATGCTGGTTTATTACCTGCGAGAGAATATTTACTGATACTCCTAGCTCATCGGCAAGCTTTCCGAGGGTTAGTTTTGGTTCTAGGTAAGGCTTTTTGCTATCCATTATAGCCAATAGCTGCTTGTGATAATCGGTTGCCACTACTGGTTTTAAACCCGAATTCTTGTACTCGGCAGGGTTTTGTGGTTCAATTATAGGTTGGTTTGGGGTGGTCGAACTAGAAAAAATATCGTAATGCCTTATCCCAAAATACCCAATAAAAAAGACAAATAGAACAACTTGGAAATAAAAAATAAGGCTCTCGTTAAACCCTAAATCAATATCCAGAACCAACTTCATAAACATCACAATTCCAACAGTTCCAAAAATTCCGGCAATAGCTAGTATGCAGTACCTTAGCCATCCTAGGCTTATTCGCTCCTTAAAAGCAAAGTTTTGGGTTACCATTGAGTTGTAACGACCTGCCAGTCGGTAGGCAACAATTGGATAAATAATTCCCGACAGCACAAAGGCAAATAGCGAGAGAATTTGAAAAACATAAAAATCGCTTATCTCGGTTTGGTCTTCCATTATTTTTTGCTCCGCAGTATAGAAAAAGAAGAAGCGTATCATATAAATATACGAAAGAACAAAGGGCAGGAAATGCAAAAAATCGTATCGCTTAAACTCATGTTTACTCCGCAGCGACAGGGTTACGTAAAGGAAAAGGAAAGGGCCATGCACCAGTGGAAATGGATGAGTAATCCCAACCAAATGAGGGTAAATTTGCCAGTAACCAAGCATGTAAATATAGTAGTTCAGTAAATGTATGCTTACTGCTATCATCCATACTGCAAGCATTCTATCGGCATTAGTTCGCCCTTTTTTGGTAAAAAGTAGAATTGAGAGGAAAAGGCTTAGGAATATACCAATGGTGAAGATTGCGTTCATTGTAATGAAGTTATGTTAATGGCTCAAATCGAATTAGTTGCCAAAACCTTAATTACCGCCTTTTTCACCTCATTTTCGTGGGTTAGGTGTAATCCTGGTTTATGGGCATCGTGGGGGAAAAATATGGCAAAATCGTCTTTTAAAAGCAGCACTTTACTTCGCTGAATTTGATCGTTGTGGTAAAATATTAAATCTTTTTCTTTGTCGTATTCCGTTTCAATAACTAACGACTGGGTTGGTGAAAAACCTAAATACTCCTGGCCTTTTAGCACAATTTGAATGTCGATGAACTTTTTGTGCGATTCCCATTTCTTTTCGGTCTCCGTTTGCGTTTTGTACTCCTGAACGAGTATAAATACCGAGTCGCCAACAATAGTGTATTTCCCTAGTTCAAGTGAGGAAAGTTGATGCGTGTTTATAAAATCGAATATTTCATTAAAAAATGGAATAGTCGATTTGTATAGCTCAATGTTTGATAGTTTATCTGCAATCATTGCTTTTTTAAATTTTAGAAATTGTTTAAAATTTTTTATTGAAAAAATAGTATCAAAAGCCACGGGCTACTCTGATAACTATCTATTGCCGTCAGGTTAATATTAAAAAAAGAAATATTCTCAATTGTTTTAACTTGCCCCAGAGGGGCTTTATGTTTATAGTAAACATTTATCAGGGCGTCAGAGCTCCAGAGGAGCGCACTGTGAATTATTTATACCATTCAAATAAATAGCGTTCATTGTATTCAATATCAAAATCCTTTAACAACTCAAGATATTCATCTTTAAATGATTTGCGTTTATGGTGCTCCTCCTGATTTTTTATATAGTTTATTACATCGGTTAGTTGAGAATGGGAATATGTAAAAGAACCGAATCCTTCCTGCCAATAAAACATACCTTTAACCCATCGTTTTTCTTTAATAAACAATGATGTTGGGGTTTTGATATCCCGAACCAAATCGGAAATGCAAATGTTGGGTTTGAACCCGATAAAAATATGCGTGTGGTCGGGCATGCAATTTACCGCAAGTAATTTTTGGTCACGATTTTTTATAATACCAGTGATGTATTTCTGGAGTTCTTCTTTGTTTTTTTGCGGAATAATATTTTCGCGACCTTGAACCGCAAAAACAATTTGATCGTACATTTGTGAATAGGTGTTTGCCATATTAACAGGGCGCTCCTATGGAGCTTTTGGTTAATAATTGTAAATGTTTCTATAAACAGTTAGCTACTCCGTAGCTAAAATACGCACTACTTTTTTATCCCCAAAATAATGTTGATTATTAGATAAATGCCTCCTTAACTTGACGGCTACGGATAGTTATCGGGTGCCATCCCACCGCACGTCGCTCATAGTAAACTTCTTGCGATTTCTAGTCCATTTCGCTTTGATGTTTTTGTTGTCCCATGCTTTTTCTTTGCACTAGCAAATGGGCTTTTTAGCTAATAATCAAAGACCTTCACTCGTTAGCCTAACGATTAAAACAATCATATTGTAAAATGCAAAACAAAAAACCTCTGTGTTAAA
>DDWL01000046.1 GCA_002345675.1 Bacteroidales bacterium UBA2287
GGCAAAAATGATGAAGTCAGGAGAAAGTTTTAAGTAACTATACTTATTTAGCATATTAGCTTATTGGGCAAAAGCAAAGATATAAAAATACTGTTTTTTACATTGTGAAAATTTGTTGTCCTTATTTTACCAAATTATTTTAAATGTAATTGCATAAAAAAACCGAGGGTTCGCCTCGGTTTTTTTTATTTATGCTGAACCTAAATATCAATTTTAGCATACTTTGCGTGCTTCTCAATAAACTCGCGGCGGGGTGGTACCTCATCGCCCATAAGCATTGAGAAAATACGATCGGCTTCGGCTGCGCTGTCGATAGTAACCTGACGCAGTAAACGGGTTGCAGGACTCATTGTAGTTTCCCAAAGCTGTTCGGCGTTCATTTCGCCCAAACCTTTATATCGCTGAATGTGAACTCCACTTTCGCGTCCTTTTCCTAGTTCCTCAACTGCTTTTGTTCTTTCCTCTTCGTTCCAACAGTATGCTTCTTCCTTGCCCCTTTTAACTAAATATAGTGGTGGAGTTGCAATGAATAGGTGACCCCGATTAATTAGGTCGTTCATGTAACGGAAAAAGAAGGTCATAATTAGCGTGGCAATGTGGCTACCATCAATGTCGGCATCGGTCATAATAATAACCTTATGGTAACGCAACTTTTCGAGGTTTAAGCCTTTGCTGTCCTCATCGGTGCCAATGGTAACACCTAATGCTGTGAAAATATTTTTAATCTCCTCGTTTTCGTAAATTTTGTGTTGAAGCGCTTTTTCGACGTTTAAAATTTTACCACGCAGTGGAAGAATTGCCTGAAAACTTCTGTCGCGCCCCATCTTAGCTGTTCCACCTGCCGAATCTCCCTCGACGAGGTAAAGCTCCGCTTTTTCGGGGTCTCTATCGGAGCAATCGGACAGTTTTCCAGGAAGTCCCGAGCCCGAAAGTACAGTTTTGCGCTGAACCAATTCGCGAGCTTTACGTGCTGCATGGCGAGCTGTTGCGGCAAGAATTACTTTTTGAACAATTATTCGTGCATCCTTTGGGTTTTCCTCTAGGTAGTTTGCGAGGGCGTCACTAACGGCCTGATCGACAGCAAGGCTAAGTTCGGGGTTTCCAAGTTTCGTTTTGGTTTGACCTTCGAACTGGGGTTCGGCAACTTTACACGAAATAATGGCAGTTAAGCCTTCGCGGAAGTCGTCGCCACTTATGTCGAATTTTAGTTTCGATAGCATTCCTGAATCCTCGGCATACTTTTTAAGTGTTCGGGTAAGTGCCCTTCTAAAACCAGTAAGGTGGGTTCCGCCTTCAATTGTATTGATATTGTTAACATACGAGTGCACATTCTCCGAAAAAGAGGTGTTGTACTGCATGGCCACCTCAACAGGAATATCGTGCTTTGCTGTCTCTATGTAAATTGTTTTCTCAATTAGCGATTCGCGATTAAGGTCGAGATAGCGAACGAACTCTTGTAGGCCAAGCTCCGAGTAAAATGATTCGTGGCGAAATTTACCGCCGTTGCCATTCTCCTCAACCTCGCGCATATCGGTAATGTTTAGCCGAATTCCTTTATTTAGGAAAGCTAACTCGCGGAGACGTGAGGCTAAAATTTCGAAGTTGTAATCGATTTGCTGAGTGAAAATTGTATAATCGGGTAAAAATGTTACACTAGTTCCGGTTTTGTCTGTTTCGCCAACAACTTTTACCTCGAATTGTGGAACTCCTCGGTGATACTCTTGTTGCCAAACTTTTCCTTCGCGCGACACTTCAACAACCAGTTTACTGGAAAGGGCATTTACGCACGAAACTCCAACACCGTGAAGTCCACCCGAAACCTTGTAGGTTCCCTTGTCGAACTTACCACCAGCATGCAGTACGGTCATAACAACTTCGAGAGCCGATTTTTTTTCTTTTTCGTGGTAATCGACTGGAATACCACGCCCGTCGTCGACAACTGTTACGGAGCCATCGGTATTAATTGTAACATCAATGGCTGAACAGTAGCCTGCTAAAGCTTCGTCGATGGAGTTATCGACAACTTCGTATACCAAATGGTGTAAACCTTTCGAACCCGTATCGCCAATGTACATCGAGGGGCGCATACGTACTGCTTCTAATCCTTCGAGAACTTGAATGTTTTCGGCCGAATACTGGCCATTACTGGTGGACTTTTTTACTTCCAACTTCTCGTTTTCCAATTCGCTCATGTTTTACCTTTATAATTATTTCAACTGATTATCAACAAAATACATCTGCTTAAATTGCAGCCAACAAAAATAGCTAAATAAAGTGGATAAACGAGTCTTTTTTTTGTTTTTTTCATCATATTTTTACGCGCATAATATACTGAAATACAGCGACATACGCATAAATTTTAATTCTGTCTAAACAACTGATATTGAAGGGTTTGTTATCAACTTGGTGTTGACAATGCCGTATAAGGCAAAACCAATGCATAATTCTTCAAAAGTAATTACCATAGCCTTAGCATTCAATAGCATTTTAAAACAAAAAAAAGCCTTGAATTATATCCAAAGCCTTTAAATAATTTTGAGCTACACTAAAAAGCAAAGCTAACGCCAGCCTTCATATTAAACCTATGCATGGGATAAAGGTACCAAAGCTGGTGTTTGTTCCCTGTAATGTTATTAAGGTCGATAAAGGCGCCTGCCTTTCGGTTATAGCGATACTCTATACCAAAGTTAATGTCGGTAAGTCCATTAATTTCAATGGCAGAGTTAGCAAGCCCTTTTACCCAGCGCTTACCTTCGATATATGCCGATGCTTTTAGAATTATTTTATCCTTTATGCTGTACGATGCGCCAATACGACCAACAAAATCGGGCAAATGCCAGGGCTTATCAATTTCGCTTAAATTGTATGCATTATACTCGGCTTTTGCGTAAAATTTTACACTGGCAGTTGGAGCCATGATAAATTCACCAAAAAAACGCTTGCGCTGAATATTGTCGTAAACAACTTTGAATTGGTTTAAAAAGTATGTATTCGATGCGTGAGGTATATTTACAAAAAAGTACATGCTGTCGATTAGCGAAAAACTTGCGCCAAGGTTATATGCCGACCGTGCGCTTAGGTTACCCTTAACTCCTCCGCTAATAATTAGCTTATGGCTCGAGTTCCAAACATCAATACCTGGTCGAACCCACGGATTTTCGGCCGTTATACTTGCGTAGTCGTTTTGTTTTAGGAAGCCTGAAAATTCGAAAAATGGGATAACATAGTTTGAAACAATATTATACGAAGCGTTGGCAATTGGGTAAAAGTGTCCAGTTGTACCCGAAGCCGATGCGTCGATATTTACGTTTAACCCAGCCCTCACCCTCCACTGCTTGTCGAATGCACCTACCCATGGGGCAAAACGGAAAATGGTGTTGTTTGCCAAGTCGAGGGTTTCATTTTTCATGTGATGGGTAAGTTCAATAGTTCCCCCAACCATCTCCTTTTTAAAGTACTTATCGAGGTTTGCCTTTACCCTAAATGTATTTTGACTATTGCTGTAGTTATCAGAAAAATTTTCGAACCCACTACTAAAAAAGTAATTAATATGAGTGGAGTCGCTATGGGTTGAATTGTACGAAATGCCAACCTTAAAGAGTTGCTGTTTTTGCTTTTCAGTGTTGGGTATTGGCAGGGGCGTTGCTAATGTTGAGTCGTACGCATAAAAATTGTAGGTGTGTAAATTATAGCCAGCATTTACGGCAAGTACCGATTTATCGAAAATTCGTTTACCGAAGGTATTAAAGCTAGTTTGACTAAATGGGGCATCGGACTTTTCGCCATTAAGTAGGGTAACACTTCCAAACGATGAATGATGCTTAAGCCATACGCCATACGAGTAATCCTTGGAGCGCTCATTTCCGTAGTAAACTTCGGCTAAAGGCGATGTGTAGTTGCCAAATCCAAATTTCACATAACCCTTATAAACAGGCAAAAGTGGTTCCGAAACCATTTTTGCAGCTGGAATAGGATTTACTGGGAAGTCGGTGGTAACAGGCCTTAGGGCAAGGTTGTAGTTGAAAGTTGGCGTAGTTTTAATTGTGTCCTCAATTCGAGGCATTTGATTAAGCTTAAACGCATCGGATATTGACGGTTCGTAGGGTCGAACTACCTGTACCTCTTTCGAAAGTTGCTCTTCCTGACCAAAAACACTGTTTAAATTGACAAAAAAACAAAGTGTAAGAAGAAGTATATTGATTTTAAAAAAATTAATTCTCATAGTAGTAATTCGTTTGGTTAACCACACAATGTTTTAGTATGCTAGAAAGTGTAATCAATTTTTATGGTATCCCTCTTTGGAGTTTGTTTCACTTTTTCTTCCTTTACAAGTTGCGAAAGCTTTTCGATGGCCTCATCAATAATTCCATCCTTGGTGTTTTGGTAACCATCGATAACGCTTTGTAAGGTAGCTTTTGCTTGAAAAAAGTCGTTTTTACCAGCATATATATCGGATAGAAGAATGAAACTTTTTGCAAGCCAGTACTGGTGGGGCGTATTGGTTTCGGCAAACTTAAACACTTCGGCTTCGGCCTTAACCAAATCCTTTCGTTCAACCATAATTTTTATCATTTGGTACTTCGACTCAGAGCCCTCGGGTGTTTTAACGCGTTGCGAAACCCTTGCAAATTCATCGAATGCATCGTTGGTCCTGTTTAGTGCCAAAAGTGCTTTTGCACGCTTAAAGCGAGCCTCAACTTCCACTTCGGGAGGTAGTTTTTCGCTAATAAGTACTTTTGCCGCTGCTTCAATTACATCTTGGTGACGATTTAAGCTGAATGCCGAGCGAAGTTTACCCACGCGTGCATCGAGCAAGTTGGGGCGAGCGTCGGCTAAATCTTCGAGCATATCGTAGGTTTCGAACGCCAAAGCGTACTCCCCTTTTTTCTCATAAATTTGCGATACCTTTAGCAAAGCCTGAACTGTAAAAGGATTTTTTTGCTGCTGAATAACTTGAGTTAGCGATGCAAGCGACTTATCGACCTGTCCGCTCTGTAAGTAGCAGTCGCCCAAGTAGTAATTTGCATGAAGTACAAAATTACCCTTTGGAAATTCGGTTAAGTATCGGGTTAGACTTTGTATGGTGCGCTGACAATCGCCTGACATATATAGCTTTTCGGAAGCAATAAACGAAATCGAATCCTTTTCGGAAACCGATACATTGCCCAAACTGCCAAGCTTAGCCGAGTACTCAAAAAACGAGTTAACATCGCCCATGTCAACATATATATTCCTAAGACCTACCAGCGCATTTTTTGCTTCGGGCGAATTGGGGTACTCCTCAACAACCCTTTTATAGTAGGCCATTGCATTCTGATTATTGTCGCCATTGTAGGCTATTAATCCTAATTGAACAAGTGCCCTTACGTAGTACGAACTTCCTGGGAATTCCTTTTCAATACGGGTGTATGCTTTTGTTGCTTCGGGAGTTTGAGCAAGAACCATGTGTGTTTCGGCAAGCTCGTATAGCGCATCGTCGACAAAACTTGAAGTTGGATATTGCTGTAGAAGCAACTCAAGTGTTTCTATTTTCTTCTGTGGTCTTTCAACCAATCCAAAGGTAAAACCTCGCTGAAACATGGCATAATCGGCATCGATGGTATTTGTAAGCGAAGCTTTTTCGTAGTAATCGAGCGATGGCCAGTACTTGCGCTGAATAAAGTACGAGTCGCCAATACGGTTATAGGCATCGCCTAAAAGCTGCGATGGCTTATTTAAATTGTTAGTTGCATATTTCCGAAACCAAACTATTGCGTTGTCGTAGTCTTTTAGTTTAAAGTAGGTGTAGCCAAGGTTGTAGTGGGCAATTTGGTACTCGATAAGGTCGAATGCTCCTGGAGAAAGAATGAACTGGTTATAGTCGTCCGAAGCCTGAGCATAACTTTCGTTGCGGTAATGGCTTTCGCCTCGCCAGTAAAAACCTAAAGCCGAAAGAGTTCGATTGTACTCAGGGTAGTTGAGCGACAGCGTTAACTTTTCGATTGCCTCATTAAAGTTCAGGTTTTGAAAAAGTTCAATTCCTCTAAAAAAGGCAACGCGTTGGTAGGCTTGCTTAATCGATGCATCGCGATTTTTAATTTTCTCGAGCGATTCGAGTGCCCGTTGGTAGTTCTTTGTGTTCATGTAGGCAAGCACCAAGTAGTTGTAAGCCTCATCAACACGTGGACTATTTGGGAAAAGAGTAATATACTCGTTAAAGGCGGCTATGGCTTCGTTAAAGGGGTTAAAGAGTAACTCGTAGGTAATTTTTGCAAAATTGAAGAGCGCATCTTCCTTAATTACCATGTCGAAATTTGCTTTCGAAGCCATCGAAAAGGCCTGACGAGCTTTATTCTTATCGCCAAGTTTTATGTAGCAATCGGCAAGGTGGTAGTTTGCATTTTGCGAAAACTGGTCGTCGTCGGTTGCAACACGCTCAAGGTACTTTACTGCTTCGCTTAAATTTCCGTTTCGGTAGTAAACAAACCCAACAAGGTAGTTATCTTCACGAGTAAGCGATGGAGTTGCTTCGAGAAACTTCTCGATAAATGGCACTGCTTTCTCGTACTGGCGAAGGCGGTAGTACGACTCGCCAATAATTCGTGCAATTTCGGGTGCTCTTTTTGCCGAAGCCGTTTCGAGAACTAAAGGTGCATACTGTACAACCTTTTCGAACTCCTTTTGTAAAAATAGAATTTGCGAAATGTAGTATGGCACTAATGGGGCGAAGGTTTCATCATTCTTCAACTTTTCAAATCCCTTTAATGCAGTGGCGTAATTTTTTTCGATATACGAAATATGAGCGTAATAGTAGGTGGCTGGCGAAGCGTACTTATTTTGGGTATCCTTAATTTCGAATAGGCAACGTTTTGCAGGCTCTAACTCGTTACTCGAAAAGTAACTGTAGCCTAATTTAAAAAGTAACTCCGATTTTTTCTCAGTACCAAGTGCGTTTCTATTTGCCTGATTAAACCAGTAAATGGCATCCTTGTACTTTTTTTCGCGGTAGCGAAGCTTGCCAAGTTCGAAGTATGCAAAATTTACCTTTTGGTTGTCGGGGTAAAGATTAATAAAGCTGCGCATAAGGTGCTCGGCATCCTCGTTAAAAAGTTCAACTGCACAAAGGGCTCTGAAGTATTCGGCTTCGCCCTTTTGCTGAATATCAGTAATTCCAAAGGCGTTGGCAGCCATTTGAAAATGCTGCTGTGCAGCAACATAGTTTGCCTTTTCGAAAAGTTCAATCCCTTTACGCAAATGCACCTCGGGGTGCGTGTATGCTGTCGATTGTTGTCCAACAAGTTGGAGAGGAAGAATTGCAATAAAATAAAATGTAGCAATCCAAAGGTGCTTTTTGAGCATATCTATCTTCTTAAAAATTCGGGTAAATTTACGAATTAACAAAGGTTTTACTACTACTTGCTTGGCTTTTATATTAACAATTAACTGTTAATAAACTGTTTTAGTATGTTTTAAAACTTTTATGTTACCATTAAGTATCACTAATGACCAATTAAAATTCAGTTACATCCCTACGGGACTTAACTAAATTTGTATTTTCTTTCTACCAATATTTTGTCCCTAACGGGACAGTCCCATAGGGACGATATATTGGTAGCATAAAAAGTTATCCAATATTGTAATAGTCCCTTTAGGGACGCAATAAATACAAGAGTTTTATTGAATTATTTATTATTTAGTTGGTCACTTGTGATTAAGTTTATTCATTAACCGCCAAAAAACTGAACGCTAAAGTGTTTCGCTAACTATTTTTGTTATGCTTACTCGTTTATAAACATACCGAAATGTATAAAAAACGGTTTCGATAAATATTATTTGCAACCATTGGTTACTTTTACCTGAGTTTTAAACCATACCCGAATTGCTAAAGAAATGATAAAGGCTAATCGCAGCTGGCTTTACCAAACTTTTTTTAATTTCTATATAAATAGAATTATCCGTTCGGATTTCGAGAAGTTTATAGTTCTTGGCGAAGTGGATACCAACGGACGTTCGGTGCTACTAATTCCAAACCACTTTAGCTGGTGGGATGGTTTTTTTGCATGGCAGCTTAACCAAAAACTTTTTAAACGGCAATTCAATGTTATTATGCTCGAGGAGCAGCTTAAGAAGCATATGTTTTTTTCGCGAATTGGTGCCTTTTCTATTTCGCCTGGGTCAAGGAGTATTTCTGAAAGTTTAAATCACTGCGTTAACATACTTGGCGACAACAGTAATCTTTTAGTTTTTTTCCCGCAGGGTAAAATAAACTCACAACATTGCACGCAGCTAAAATTTATGCCCGGCGTTGAACGAATTATTGCCCACTCGCCAAATGTTTGCGTTGTTTTTGCTTCGGTTTTGGTCGATTACTACAGCAACAAAAAGCCCTCGGTTGCCATTACCCTTTGCGAGTATAAAGGGCAAGCAAGTGTAGCCGAATTAGAAAAGGAGTTTAACTCGTTTCGTAATAATTGCATTAATAATCAGGATAATATATTCACCACATGACTCCCCTTTTCTATATCTCGCTCTTTCTTCTGCTCATAGCAGCTATTAGGTTTATGGTGGTTCTCTTCAACTACCTTACCCGCCCATATTTGGCAAACAGGCAAGCAACTGGAAACCCGTTAGTTTCGGTTCTAATTCCAGCACGAAACGAAGAAAAAAACATTGGAAACCTTATAAGTAACCTTGCAGCACAGGAATACTCGAATATCGAAATTATTATTTACAACGACGGCTCAACCGACCAAACAGAAGCAATTGCTATGCAATGGGTTGCAACCGATAAACGCGTTCGATTAATAAATGGAGTACCCCTCCCCCATGGCTGGTTGGGAAAAAATCATGCATGCCACCGTTTAGCCATGGAGGCAAAGGGCGAATTCTTTCTTTTTCTCGACGCCGATGTAACAGTTGCTCCAAAACTTATTGGCAATGCAATTAGCTACATGCAACGAAAGCGCCTAATTTTGCTCAGCATGTTCCCTTTTCAAATTATGAAAACCCTTGGAGAGCAGCTTGTAGTACTAAATATGAACTGGATTTTGCTAAGCCTACTTCCAATTAAGTTGGTACAGTGGAGCAAAAAGCGATCGCTTGCTGCAGCAAATGGTCAGTTTATGATGTTCGAAGCAACAAGCTATGTTGAAAACAAATGGCACGAAAAGGTGAGCATGTCGATGGTTGAGGACATTAGCATTAGCCGAATTATTAAGCGTAAGCGCTTAAGAATGGCAACACTTTTGGGCTCCGACAATATTTCGTGCCGAATGTACGAAAGCTACAACCAAGCCCTCGAAGGTTTTTCGAAAAATGTGTGTGCATACTTTGGGGGCAGCACCGTTGTGGCCTCAATTTTTACAATTGTAGTTACCCTATCGCCAATTATTATTGTTTTTGGACTCCCATTCCCGTTGGCATTTGCCTACTTTTTCTCTCTGGTTTTTTCCCGAATTATGGTTCTTGCCCTCTCGGGGCACCCAATTGCAAAAAATATTTTGTTTTGGCCCATTCAGCATTACGTTTTTATTTTAATGGTTTACCGCTCGGTTCGTTTTTACAGGGGAGGTGAATTAAACTGGAAAGGAAGGAGTATAACTGCGAGTTAGCTAAAACCACAGTAGACACATTAGGCACAATAGGATTTTATTAAGAAAGATTTTGCGGCTTAGCGTTTAATAGAACACAGATGACACAAATTGAACAGATTTTCACGAATTTTTAATGTTTCTCATTGTAATTCCGAGTCTCTGTGGTTTCTCTTAGCGCCTTAGCGTTTATACATCCTCTGTGCTCCTCAGTGCCCTCCGTGCCTCCGTGTTGTCTATTAACGTCGTAGTTATTGAATAAAAAAAGCCAGAAAAACTCTGGCTCGATTAATATTATAGTAAACTGTAAATTATGGTTATACAGCCTTTTTCCTAACTGTTGCCTTTTTGGCAGGAGCAGCGCTCTTGGGGGCAACTTTTTTAGGCTCGGCCTTTTTAGTCTCTTTTTTAGGTGCTGGTCCACTTGCCGCTGCTGCTTTCTTTGCCTTTGGCTTGGCTGTTGAATCGGCAGCGTCCTTACTATCCGCAACTTCTTCAACCTTTTCCTCAACGGGCTCCGAAAAATCGAGTATACTCAATGCTTGCAACTGATTGTACCAAGTAAAAACCTTTTTTATGTCCGACATGTAAACCCTTTCGGTGTCGAAGTTGGGCAACACTTTTAGGAAATGAGCCTTAAGCTGACTATTATCGGATTTGTGCGAAATTGTTGGCTTTGAATTCTCTAGCTGTTTAATTGCATCGAGCACTTCGCGAAGCGACTTTTCGCCATCGGTAGTAAAAACTGCAATGTCCGACAGGGCGCTTGCCTTTGCCGATGCAGGAACATTCATTCGTTTGCCATCGGTTAGCGATTCAACAATAATACCGCTTCGCCCCTGCGAAATAAACTTGTAAAGACCGGAGTAACCCGAGATCGACATAATGTCTTTCAATGCCATAGTATCAGATTTAATGTTATTGCGATTGCAAATGTATAAAAAAAAGGAGTTACAAAAGTTATAACATTGAGATTATTTGTTTTAGGGGTAACCCGAAATTAGCAATCGAATACCACAAAAGCACTTTTACTACATGCTATATTTGCCTGATATGCAGACAAATAGTCTGCCATTTAAATCGAATATTTCTATTTTCAACAAATTTTTAGTTTTGGCATACACCTAAAAAGGGTTAATATTGCATAAAAAAAGAATGAGCCCCGCCCCTTTTTTCGCCATTATTCTATCGAAACACCGATTTCTTGGCGATATTTTTACTGCCCACATAGTAAAACCAGTTAATGTTGACAATGGTATTTTCGCTATAGCCGATAATATAGTTCAAAGCAATACTAACCTTTGGAGAAATCAACTCTCAAGCAGTAATTTAGAGGCATTAAAAATAATAGAAGAAATTAGCGACAGCAGCCTTCTTAAAACCATTGGGCATAGGCATAAAACGGTTGTGGCTTTTTATAAAGAAGTAGAAACTAAAGAACCAATTGCCAAATACGTTAAGGAATTTGTTGAACGACGAATGGCAAAGTGCTTCGACATTTTGGCAGCCGACCAAACGCCAGTATTTATAAAGGATAAAAAATCGAATAATCTATACGACACCAATCTGCTTAAGCTATATAGCGAAAAGGCTTCCCTCGTTTTTCAGTTTTCGGTAACACCAACCGAAACCTCCTATCGCCTATCGGCGAGGCTTGGCACGCGAGTAGTTTCGTTAAAGTCAACCGATTCGTCGATAGTTTGTAATACACCTTGCATAGTTCGCATTGGCCGAAAAGTAATGCGTTTCGAGGGTGTCGACGCCAAAAAGTTACAACCATTCTTCACTAAGCCCGAAATTTCGATTCCCAAATCGGCCGAACGAAAGTACTTCGAAACATTTGTGCTTAACGCTGTTCGCGAACACGAGGTTGAAGCCCAAGGCTTTACCGTTGAAAAGGTTAACACCAACAAACGTGCAGTGCTAAACGTTGAAACCCTACTTTCGGGGCATTTAGGGTTTACACTGGAGTTTAAGTACGGAACAAAGGGATTTTTGTGCCACACGCAAACAAAACGGGAGGTAATTTTTATTGAACTTCACGACAGTTACATTTTTAAGTACTTCGACAGGGAAACCGAATGGGAGAAGGAAGTTATAAACAGCCTCGAACAATTGGGGCTACGAAAGGGTAACGGAGCCGATTTTCTGCCTTCGCACATTCATAAAATGCCGCCTGTAAATAGTGCTCCATTGCTTATCGATTGGCTTAACGTTAACGCCGAAAAAATTGCCGATTTAAATATTACAATCGACCAAAAGGGGCTCGACATTCAGTACTACATTGGAAGCGTTGATGTTGACCTAAATTCGAGATTTAATAACGACTGGTTCGACATATACGGAACTGTAAAACTCGATGAACTCGAAATTCCCCTTCTAAAGCTAAAAAAGAACCTTCTTAATGGCATTCGCGAGTACGTTTTGCCCAATGGGCAAATTTTAATTCTTCCCGAGCACTGGTTTGTAAAATACCGCCAACTTTTTGCTTTTGCAACCGAAGAAAAGGGTACGCTTCGCATTAACCGGGCTCTTTTTAATTTAATGGAAGAAATGGGCGTCGACAACCCCGATGCGGAGGAACTTAGAAGGCGATTTGTTGAGTCGGAGCAGCCAACCGAAGTAGTTCTACCCAAAGGACTTAAGGCTACTTTGCGAAGCTACCAAAAAATGGGGCTGTACTGGCTGCAGTTGCTCCACAAAAACAGACTTGGGGGCTGTCTTGCCGACGACATGGGACTTGGCAAAACCCTTCAAACCATAGCATTACTGCTATACGTAAAGGAACTAAACGGGAAAAAGAATAAAAACTTACCAACTCTAATTGTCCTTCCTACCTCGCTTATTTTTAACTGGAAAAACGAAATTGAGCGCTTTGCGCCAAGTTTAACAATTTACACATACACTGGAACCGAGAGGGATTTGCAAACGGCCTACAATGGCAACTTCGACATAATTCTTACAACATACGGCATAATCCGAAACGACATAGAAACACTTTCGACTTATGCCTTTAACTACCTAATTCTCGACGAAGGGCAAGCCGTTAAAAACCCTACAAGCAAAACCTACCGAGCAATTCTTCAGCTAAAAGGCTCGCACTTTTTAACCCTAAGCGGAACGCCTATTGAGAACAGCGTTATCGACCTTTGGTCGCAGCTCAACTTTTTAAACCGAGGAATGCTTGGGTCGATAAAGCAGTTTAAGGAAGAATTTGGCGCTTCGACAGGAAGCGAAATGGCCGAATGGGGAGTTGAGCATCTTAAAAAGTTAATAAAACCCTTTGTACTTAGGCGAACAAAGGATGAAGTTGTGAAGGATTTGCCCCCAGTTACCCGTCAGGTTGTTTTGTGTAACATGAGCGAAAAGCAGCAAGAAATTTACGAAACCGAAAAAACTGCAGTTCAAAAGGAGATACTAAAAAGCATTGAACTGGTAGGCTATAATAAATCGGCAATTGCCATTTTACGCTCGTTAACCCGACTACGGCAAATAGCCAACCACCCTGCAATGCTCGACGATTACAGGTATTCCGATTCGGGTAAGTACTACGAAATTTGCGAAAGTATTAGCACAATTGTGGCCGAGAACCATAAAATTATAATCTTCTCGTCGTTTGTAAAGCACTTAAAGCTTGTCGAAAAGTACTTGAATAACAACGAAATTGGCTACCAAATGCTTACTGGCGCAACCGCCAACCGAAAGGAAGTTGTTGAAGATTTTAACTCGAATCCTGAGGTTAAAGTTTTTCTTATTTCGCTAAAAGCTGGAGGCGTAGGCCTTAACCTAACTGCTGCCGACTACGTTTTTATAATCGACCCATGGTGGAACCCCGCTGCCGAAGAGCAGGCAATTGCCCGTTCGCATCGAATTGGACAGGATAAACCCGTTTTTGTATACCGTTTTATTACCTCCGACACCCTCGAAGAGAAAATTCAGAAGCTTCAAAGTAAAAAGGCCAGTCTAGCTGCCGAAATTGTAGGAACCAGCAATCCGCTTTCGATTATTGGGAAGGAAAATTTACTGGAAATGTTCGAATAAATAGATTTTTTCTATTCGAGTGCCAAACAAATATGATGTGTATTTGTTCTATTTTAGTACATTATGCCTATAATAGATCATAATGAAATCCGAGAAAAAAATATATCGAGTTGTAGGCATGTCGTGTGCAGCCTGCGCTACGAGTGTTGAAAGTACCCTTAAGTCGAATTTGGGAGTAGTTGACGCAGGCGTAAACCTTATTAATAGTACCGTTTGGGTAGAATTCGACATACAAAAAAGCAACCCTACAAGCCTTCAAAAATCGATTCGGTCAGCTGGTTACGACTTAATAATTGACGAGGAGAGCACGCCCGAAACCCTCGAAAAGGGGAAAATGCTCGAAAGCCAAAAACTTCTTCGAAGAACCATTGCTTCAGCAATTTTTACGCTTCCCGTTTTTATTCTTGGGATGTTTTTTATGCACTGGGAGTACTCCAGTTACTTGTCGCTGATTCTGTCGACCCCAATTCTTTTTTGGTTTGGCAGGTATTTTTACATAAACGCATGGAAACAGCTAATGCACCTAAAGGCAAATATGGATACGCTTGTGGCTTTAAGTACACTAACTGCTTATGTTTTCAGCGTTGTAAATACCTTTTATCCCGAAATTTGGACCAGCCGAGGAATTGCAGCGCACGTTTACTTCGAATCGGCTGCGGTAATTATAACCTTTATTCTTTTAGGTAAATGGCTCGAGGAGAGGGCAAAAAGCAGCACATCGTCCTCAATAAAAAAACTTATGGGCTTACAGCCCAATATGGTAACAATAGTAGAAAATAATGAACTTCGAGAAATTCCAATTGAGCAGGTCGAAAAGGGTCAAATTGTGCTTGTTAACCCAGGAAACCGAATTCCTGTCGATGGAGTAGTTGTTGAGGGCAACTCGTGGATTGACGAAAGTTCAATAACGGGCGAACCTTTACCTACAGAGAAAAAAGCTGGCGATACAGTGTACTCTGGCACATCGAACGAAAAAGGCTCGCTTAAAGTTAAAGCCGAAAAAGTAGGCTCCGAAACCATACTTAGCCAAATAGTAAAAGTGGTGCAGGATGCCCAAAACTCGAAGGCTCCAATTCAGAAACTTGCCGATAAAATTGCTGGAAAATTTGTTCCAATTGTGCTTTTAATTGCACTTTTTAGCCTTGCCATTTGGATTATTTTTGGGGGAGAAAAAGGAGTTGTTCATGGCATTTTGGCATTTGTTACCGTTTTAGCCATTGCCTGTCCCTGTGCGCTTGGCTTAGCCACTCCAACAGCAATTACAGTAGGAATTGGACGAGCATCGAACTACAATATTCTTATAAAAGATTCGCAAAGCCTCGAAATTGCTCATAAAATAACCTACGTTGTATTCGATAAAACAGGCACCATAACCGAGGGGAAACCTTTGGTTTCGAATACTATTTGGGATGTAGCAGGAAGCGAAAAGGACTTGCTAATCGATATAATTTACACAATCGAAAGTCAATCCCAACACCCTATTGCCAGCGCAATTGCATCGTATTTATTTGGAAAAGGGGCAAAACTTATCGATATACCTACGGCTAAAACCGAACCTGGCCTTGGGGTATACGCCACTTATAATGGAGTAACCTACTATATTGGCAACGAACTTTTTATGGAGAATACGGGAGCAATGCTTCCCGGCGACATTGAGTTTGAACTACCTGTATGGCAGGCAGAAGGGCGTACGCCAGTATTTATTTCGAATGGCGAAAAAGTACTCGCTGCAATGTCGGTATCGGATAAAGTAAAAGCATCGTCGGCCGAAGCTATCTCGCTACTCAAAAGTATGAACATTCAAACGGCAATTTATACTGGCGATAATGCCATGGCTACTCAACGTGTTTGCGACGAAGTTGGAATTACAAACTTTAAAGCAGCGCTTCTTCCTACACAAAAAACGGCAGCCCTTGAGCAGCTTCAAAACGAAGGTCATATTGTTGCCATGGTAGGCGACGGCATTAACGACTCGCAGGCTTTGGCTAAAGCCAATGTAAGCATTGCCATGGGAAAGGGCTCCGATATTGCTATGGATGTAGCTGGAATTACCCTTATTTCGTCGGACTTAACCCTTGTTGCAAAAACCATTAACCTTTCGAAAAAAACAATAATAGTTGTTATGCAGAATTTGTTCTGGGCCTTTTTTTACAATATACTTGGAATTCCATTAGCTGCGGGTATTCTTTACCCCTTTATTGGTTACCAATTCGACCCAATGGTAGCGGGAATAGCCATGGCACTAAGTTCAGTTTCGGTTGTTTCGAACAGCTTAAGGTTAAAACACATTTCGATTTAGGCTTAAACTTGAAATAACTTACAACTCGATATTCTTGTATCAATTTATTTGTTTTCAAAAAAGTATGACTTCTAACCCATTAATTTTTAACATCAACTCCGTTTCGAAAAAAAGGTTGAACAAAACAGAAAAATTAAAAAAGTGTATTAACTTGCATTACTATTCGTTATACTATGAAATTAACTTTTAAACAATAGTTAATCCTAAATTTAACCAGTTAAATGGAACTCATTATCATCATAATTCTTCTGTTTTACATTGCTTTTCTGCAGTACCAATTGCACCGTAAAACAATGTATGTAGAAGATTTGACCAATAAAATGATGGAGTTCGAAAAACGCCTCGATCCCGAAGGAGTTGCAAAACTTTTAAAAGACAAGAATACCCCCGATTTATCGCTACGTGTAAATACCCTTCTCGAAGCATCGGTGCAACGCTTTCTGCTTGAAGAAGAACCTACCTGCAAACTTTTTATACACTACACGCGCGAAGAATCAGTTGCAATGAAAATTTTTGATGAAGGTTTTATTTTTGCCGACTCTTTTCACAAAACTGCCGAAGCAGTTACCACCGATCAAATTAACTTGGTGTACAAACACTACCTTCATAAAAACTATGGTAAATACGTTGTTTTAATTGCCATTTCGAAAGATGTATTTAACTACTATACCGACGAAATTGGCAAATCGAAAAAAGTGCTAAACGTAGAGCAACTTCTTAGCGAAATTGGGCCAAGCATAAACGAAAACGACGATGAAGTTTACTTGTTGCCCAAACAATTTATAAAGGGCTACATTAACCTCGAAACAGGCGAGACAATTAAAAACCCCAATTACAACCCTTCGTTCAACTCGCCAAAATTCAAAATTAACCTCGAGAAGTTAGCGTAACATCAATATCTTAGTTTTTATTTATTGCATTGTAGTAACTCGCAATGTGCATACTGTAATTGCTAAATCGCTGGGCAATAGCTAAATTCATTTGGTCAACACCTTCTTTCCCCTTATACTCTTCAATGGATTTGTTTAACTCTTGCAGTTCAGCGGATCCCGACGCTTCGAATTTTGGATCGGCAATGAGTTTTTTGGGCACCCATTTTAAAAGCGTTTTGTTAACCTGTTTCGAAACATCAACCGAACCCATTGCTGCAATATGAACTGGAAACTGGGAGTTATATTCAACCATTTCAACGGGATTTTGAAGTGCCACTAACATTGGGTGCAATGAATCGTTTGTTTCGTAGGCTTTTCGGAGCTCGAGCCACTGAAAGCGTTCAAGAACGCTGTGCTTATTCGAAACCAGTTGAACCGCATTGTCCTTGCTTCGAGACAAACCAATCATAGCCTTTATATTAATCCAAAGCATTTTTAGCGTGCTTGTTCCAGGAAGTGGAGCCGTGTGATAGGGCATCGACATGTCGCCAAGGTAGTGCATGCCCCAGCCCATAAAGCGATACGCCCAGTAATCTTCGCCTAACTCAAAGGCAAGTTCAGATAAAACCTTATACTGCTGAATGCGGTACTCGGGGTAGGTCTTCTTTAAAAATGCTCCAAATTTGAAAATTATTTTAGCTTCGTGGTAAAAACCCATGTGAAAAGGGGCTTGACTGCCATAGTCTAAATTTGGGTTTCCAAAGGGCTGACTACCAAAGCCATAAATCTTACCATGCTCCGTATTATTATCCTCGTAAAGACCAAGGTCGAACCCATAGTCGGGCTCATCGTTTGCGCTAACCAGTACCGAAAGTGGACTTACCATATCGCCCTCGCTAAGGGCAAGGTAAACGGTGCGTTTCATTTCCGAAACATCGCTAAGTGTAGTTAACTCTTGAGGCAAAACGGTTGGCTTTCCCTCAGCCTCTTCACCTGGTAAAAGGTGAAGGTATAGCCTCATTTTAACATTGGGGTTAATACGAATGGCATGGTAAAAACGGATAACAATATCCTCTTTATTTCCAGTGGCTTTAAATGCTAATGCTTCGGGAAGGGGGTCGTAGTTGGGAAGGTTTTGCCTCGACCAATCTTCGAGTTCGGCAAGTTTCAATTCAATTGCCTTTTCGTTGCGAAACAAAAACGACCTTAGCTCACGAACTTCAATACTTTCGCTACTTGCGAGCTGCGGAATACGCGACAAAACCTGATGCGCTAAAAGTGGATGCTCCGACCATGCCCAAAGGCTCGAGTTTATGGTAAAAACCATTGCCAACGACAGCAAGGCAGTACGTATAATTCTATTCATGGTTCTCAAATTTTAATGCAATACTAAAGAAAAATTAGGTCGAAAAAAAGCAATTAACAGTAAAACAACAATTAGCTAAAGTTGAATTTGCTTCAACCATTGAGAACAATACCTCTGTAAATTTTTATTTCACGCAGAGGCGCAAAGGCGCATGTTATTGATTGTCAAAACAATAACAAATCATGTGTTCGTTTCGCATTCTACTGTAAATCTGGATATTACGAAACATTAACGAGCTATTGAAGTACAATTCATCTTGAAAAGAATTCTTTTTCCTTGCTATTTCCTTTTTATTGTGCTTACCTTTGCCCCCGAATAACTTTTTAGGGGTGCCTTAATACAAGGGCTGAGATTATACCCTCTGAACCTGATCCGGGTAGTGCCGGCGAAGGAAAAAGAGTAAAAAAGCCAACCTACCGTATTTCTACCCCTTTTTATGGTTTTCTGTCGGATTTTAATGGCAAATGGCCTGTGCATACCATTTTGCAATTAAACTTCTGGAGAATTAATTGTTTAACCACTAAAAGGATTTTAAAAATGAAGAAGTTTTTAGTTTTACTGTTACTGTTTGCGCCTCACTTTGGCGCCATGTCAAACCCCGAGTCGCTTGCATTGCTTACCGGAAAAGTTGTCGACGAGGAAAATCGCCCACTTATTGGCGTAAGTGTTACCATTGAGAATTCGCTTATTGGCGTAGCCACAAATTCCGTAGGCCTTTTTAGTTTTAATGTGAAACCGGGTAGCTACAACGTTGTATTCACTTATATTGGTTATAAGAAGAAGACTGTTGCCGTGCCTGTTCCGAATAGCTCAGAACTTGTTATTTCAATGGAAATCGACCCCATTATGGCCGAAGAGGTTATTGTTAGCGCTACCCGCGCTTCGGGACGAATGCCCATTGCATACACCAATATTCCGAAGGAAGAGCTGAAAAGTTTAAATAGCGGTTTCGATGTTCCCTACTTGCTCGAACTTTCGCCCTCGGTTGTGGCAACCTCCGAAGGTGGCACTGGCGTTGGAAATACCGCCATTCGAATTCGTGGAACCGATATGACCCGAATTAACGTAACCGTTAATGGAATTCCGCTGAACGATTCCGAGTCGCAAGGGGTTTACTGGGTTAATATGCCCGACTTTGCCTCGTCGGTCGACAATATTCAAATTCAGCGTGGTGTTGGCACATCGACCAATGGCGCTGCGGCCTTTGGTGCAACGGTAAACTTTCAAACTGTTACCCTCGAGCCAAAAGCCTACGCCAACGTTGAGGGCATGGCAGGTTCGTTTGGAACGCTAAAAACCAACGCTCGTGTTGGAACAGGACTGATAAACGACGCATTTAGTTTCGAAGGGCGATATACTGCTTTGCAGTCGAATGGCTACATCGACCGTGGTTGGTCCAACCATAAATCGCTTTTTGCAACGGGCGCTTGGCATAGACAAAACAGTTTGCTTAGGTTCAACCTAATTCATGGCGAACAGCATACAGGAATTACATGGGAAGGAAGGCCAAGCGATAGCATTTCATCGATTAATCGATTTAACCCTGAACTTTTCGGTGTGGACTCTCACTATCTTTTATCACTCATTTCATCGAATAGTCGATTTAACCCTGCAGGAATATACGGCGATAACGGGATTATAAAATTCTACAATAACGAAAGCGATAACTACACCCAAACCCACTACCAGCTGCTTTATAGCCATCAAATTATTGAAGCGTTAACTTTTAACTTTAACCTTCACTACACAAAGGGTGCAGGGTATTATGAGCAGTATAAGCCAGGTCAGAAATTTAGTAAATATGGGCTCTCGTCAATTATTTACGGAACCGATACAATTAAGAAAACCGACCTTACTCGACAAAAATGGCTCGACAACGATTTTTATGGCGCAACTTTTTCGGCAAACTATAAAATTAGCACAATATCGGCTTCGTTTGGGGGAGGTTGGAACAGGTACAATGGCGATCACTTCGGAAATATTCTGTGGACAAAAGTTAACTCCAACATTCCGAACAACTACGAGTGGTACCGAAACAACAGCATAAAAAACGATTTGAACCTTTTTGCCAAGGCAACGTGGGATGTTACCAGTAAACTTTCGCTTTTTGGCGATATTCAGTACCGAGGAATTGACTACGAGATTTCAGGCCCCGACGACGATTTGGCTCTGTTAGACCAACAGCATTCGTGGCAATTCTTAAATCCTAAGGCTGGGCTATCGTTCAGCATAAATGCAAACAGCAATGCTTACTTTTCGGTTGGTGTTGCCAATCGCGAGCCAGCCCGTGCCGACCTAAAAGATGCCATGAAGTGGGGAAATGCACAAACTCCCAAATCCGAAAGGCTTACCGACTACGAAATGGGGTACACATTTAAGGCTCAAAAAGCCTTGTTTGGAGTGAATATTTACTACATGAACTATAAGGATCAACTAGTTTTAACCGGAAAACTAAGCGATGTTGGGTATGCACTTATGGAGAATGTTCCAAAAAGTTACCGTCGAGGAGTTGAACTTTCGTGGGGATTATTACCTACAAGTTGGATTAAATGGACTGGTACTGCAACCTTTAGCCAAAACAAAATTCTCAACTTTGTTGAGTATGTCGATCAGTACGACAACCTAACCGATTGGACTCCAGTCGATCAAAAGATTACCGAACTTGGAACAACCAATATCTCATTCTCCCCATCGGTTGTTGCAGGAAGTCAAATTCGAATTGAACCTTTAAAAAACCTTGGGGTTACACTAATTTCGAAATACGTTGGCAGTCAGTACCTCGACAATACCTCAAACGCAGCCCGACAACTCGATGCCTATTTTGTTAACAATGTAAAGGTTGACTACCTTGTTAGGGTTGGCGGTTTAGCAAACATGCGATTAGAAGTTTACGTTAATAATTTACTTAATGAAAATTACATTGCCAATGGCTGGATTTACCGCGCAGTCTTTGCCAACGGAAGTCCTGAGTACCGTGAAGATGGCTATTACCCTCAAGCAGGAATTAACTTTATGACCCGATTAGCGGTGGAATTTTAATAAGACCGAAGTCGGAAGTCGGGAGTCTGAAGTAACTATACTCAATTCTCGGACTTTCCTCTTCGGACTTCGGACTTCGGACTTCAGTCTTCGGACATTCTTATAAAAAGAGTTTATGACAAACTGGTTACAACAAAATTACATAGAAGTTATTGGGGCGACTATTGGTCTTGTATACCTTTTCCTCGAAATTAGGCAGAGCATTTGGCTTTGGCCTTTTGGGCTGGTAACATCGGCAATTTACATCTACATTTTTTTTGTGTCGAAGTTTTATGCCGACATGGGATTGCAAGTTTACTACGTAGTAATAAGCGCTTACGGTTGGTGGCATTGGCTTTACGGAGGAAAAACCGAAAAAGCCGACTCATTACCAGTTTCCCGAGTAAGCCTTCGGCTTTCGGCTTGGCTTTTACTAATTAGCGTAGGTATTTTTGCTGTAATTGCCTATGTGCTAATTAACTTTACCGACTCCACCGTTCCGTACGGCGATGCTTTTACAACTGCATTAAGCATAATTGCAACATGGATGCTTGCTCGTAAATTTTTGGAAATGTGGTGGATTTGGGTGGTAGTTAACGCCGTTTCGCTTGCATTATACTTGTACAAAGGGCTTTACCCAACTTCGGTACTTTTTGTGTTTTACACCGCCATGAGCTTTGTAGGGTATTTGCAATGGCGAAAAAGCATGAAAGAAACATCGGATTCGAAAAAATGACACTACAATCCGTTTAACATTTTAACTTTAACTGAAACAGTAAGCTAAGTATTTGTTTGCAAATCATTTTTCTATACGTCATTAATCCCTAAAATTATGCACGAGAATAATGAAGAACTAATTGCTGTTAACAGAATAGTTAGCAATAGCCCGGTAATCATTTTTATTTGGCAAAACGCTCCTAAGTGGCCTGTAGATTTTGTTTCTAGTAATGTTGCCAACTTGATGGGGTACACGGCTGAGGATTTTGTAACTGGGCAGGTTGTTTTTGCAGATATTGTTCACCCCGACGACTTAGTACGGGTAACTAATGAAGTTGAAGAATACACGAGCGATAGTAATAGGGTAGATTTTACACATAAGCCCTATCGAATTATTGCCAAGAATGGTAACGTAAAATGGTTTGACGACAGAACAAATATCCGAAGAAATAAATCAGGTGTTATTACGCATTACGAAGGGGTTCTGATTGACATTACCGAGAGCAAACTCACCGAAGAACTACTTAGGGAAAATGAAATGCAGCTTAATTCCTTGTCGTACAACATACCGGGAATGGTTTACAGCGGTAATAAGGATTGGTCTGTAAGAATTATTTGCAACAGTGAAATTATATGCGGTTACACTAAAGAAGATTTCTTACAAAATAAAATTAACTGGATTGATTTAATTCATCCCCTCGACAAGGAATTAGTGCTAGAAGAGGGGCAAGCAATTGGGAAGCAACCAATCAGCATTGTACAGGAATACAGGATAATTACAAAGGATAATTCGATTAAATATGTTTCCGATCATAAAACACTACGGTTTACCTCTAACCAACTTTTCGATGGGGTCGATGGGGTTGTTTTCGACATAACAAAACGAAAAATAGCCGATCAGGAGTTAATTGTTGCCAAGAATAAAGCTGAACAAAACGAACTTGATTTAAAAGAGAGAGTTAAAGAACTTCAAGGAATATTCAGGTTAGGCTTGCTTACCGAGAAAATCGATAATATTGATAATGTGTACAATAATTTTATTAATAAAGTTGTACCTGAAAGTATGCGATTTATCGATAATGTATACGCATTTCTCACAATTGACAACCAAAGGTATTGCAATAATGAATCCTACAAATTACCAGAAGGTAAAAAATACTTGAGTGCTAAAATAATTGTTTTCAAAAGGCAAATTGGAGAACTAGTTGTAACCTACACTGAGGGATTGCCTTTTTTTGATGCGCATGAACAAAATCTCATTGATATTTACGCTCAACGAATATCAAATATTACTGAAAAAATTCGCACTCAAAAAAAGTTAGAAAAACAGAATGAAGAGTATGCAATACTTAACGAAGATCTTAAAAAGGCTTTAAAAAAAATTGAGGATAGTGAGCGGAAATTTAAAGATATCTTCGATTTTACTAAGGATAGCATTTTACTAGCCGACACAAATTACCATATTAGAATTGCAAATAAAAGTATTTGCCGATTGCTTGGCTACACTCACAAAGAATTAACAAGCCTCAATATAAATGAACTATTTATAACCGTAAAGGATATTGATAAAAAACTACAACAAATAATTGAAGGAAAACAGTCGATTACCGACGATATTCCTTTGCCAAGGAAAGATGGAAGTATAATTTTTACCGACATTGCTGCAACTCCCATAACCCTCGAAGGGGAATCGTACATACTGTACTCAATAAGGGATATTACTGAGCGCAAGCAAATGCAGCAGAACATTCTAAGAGCAATTATTGAAACCGAAGAAAATGAGAGAAAAAGGGTTTCTCAAGAACTACACGATGGATTAGGGCCAGTCCTTTCAACAATAAAATTATTTGCCGAAACCTACCTGAATTCAAGTAACGAAGCCTATAAAAAGAAAATATCGGCACAGTTGCTTACAAGTATAAACGAAGCGCTTGAGCAAGTTTCGATAATTTCGAACAATTTGAGCCCACAAATTCTAATTGACTTTGGGTTAAGCGTTGCTGTAACGAAATTTATAGATAAACTCAATAAAATATCATCGCTCAGTATTTCATTTCAATGCAATTTAAAGAACGAAATAAGCAACGAAAAGGAAATAACAATTTATCGAATTGTAACCGAACTAATTGCCAACTCTGTTAAACATGCATATGCTAAAAATGTAGATATAATTATTAATCAAGCAGATAAGTTCATTTACATTGAGTATAAAGATGATGGAATCGGTTTTGATTACAGCAAAACAATTGAAAACAAAACCGGAATGGGCTTATTTAATATACAGCACAGAATTAAATCGTTTAATGGGGAAATAGAATTTACCAGAAATAAGTCCAGGGGTATTAAGTTTATTATTAAATTACCACTTTAACTTTTACTCTTATGCTTTAAGCCAACAATTATATTTCGAGCATTATAATTTTATATGTTATGGAACAAAAACTAAAAATTGCCATAGTTGATGACCACGAAATGTTCCGCTCGGGAGTAAAACTCATTCTTGCGCAAAAAGAGAACTGGGAAGTTGTAATTGAAGCAGTAAATGGGGAAGATTTTCTTAAGCAACTAAATAGTATTATTCCCGATATTGTACTACTCGACATATCAATGCCTGTTTTAAATGGCTACGACACAGCTGTTAGTGCATTGAAAAGAGTTCCCGAATTAAAAATTATTATTATATCCATGCTCAACGAAGAGCAGTACTACATTAAAATGATTGAAGCAGGAGTTAGTGCATTTATTCTGAAAAAATCGGGAACCGAGGAGCTTTTCAGAGCTATTGAAGAGGTTTCAAAGGGAAATAACTATTTTACGCAAGATCTTCTAAAAAATATTGTGCTAATAATTAACAATAAAGCTGTCGACGATAAATTATGCTTGAACGATAGAGAAAAGGATGTGCTCTACTTAATATGCAATGGTTTTACAAACAAAGAAATTTCAGAAAATTTATTTTTAAGCATTAAGAGCATTGAAAAGTACCGTACGAACCTACTGCAAAAAACCAACACAAAAAATTCAGCTCACCTGGTTATGTTTGCCATTCAAAACAAGCTTATCAATCTCCCCTAATTATTTATGTAGAAGACGCTATACTCTTTAACCCCAAAGCAAATAGTAGTAAAAAAAACTTTGGCATTGCCTCTTGCTACTCATATTTATCTTTTCTGCATTAGGGTTTTCCCTACCAACATTTAGGTGTTTCAACCCCTAAATTAGTTCATTCCCTATAGATTAGTTGCGCTATATACTATATTTTAGTAATGCCAATTCATATCATAGATATGAAAATTTATCTTGTTGACGATAATGTGAAATTTAGGAAAGACTTAAAATTTTTCCTCGAGGGGCATCTGCACCATGAGGTAATTGGAGAGGCTACCGATGCAATAGACTTTAAACGAAACATTCATTACATTGCCGATATAGTTCTAATGAAATTTCAAAAAAATATTCTAATAAATACTATATCAACCAATTACTGTTTTAAAAGCATTAGAGAAGGTAATGTAATTGCCCTGTCGCAAAATAATGAAATGGTCGACTTTAGAGTACTTCAAAATGTTGGTTTTAAAGGATTTGTTAGCAAAAGGAATCTTTATCGAGATTTAGAAACCGCTATAAATACGGTAGCATCAGGGAACCTTTTTTATCCTAATAAGAATTAACCAATTATACCAATATTATTAATTGATATGTTGAAAAAAGGAGGTAAAAAAATGGAGATTGAAATTATTAAGGGAATGATTGACAATTCGACCTGGATTGACCCCGAGAAGCAAACTACTTACAAGTTTGCTGAAAACAATCAACTTTTCATAAACGGAAAAAACCATATGCAATACAACGTTAAGAAAAGCAAAAACCAAATTTTAATTCAACTAGGCTCAGGGTCGATGTATATTATTGAGTATGTAAACGATTTCATACTTTACTTGCACAATTTTAAGGAAAGATTTATGATTACTCCTGCATAATTCATTTAATCACCCTTTACCCAAAACCTTTGAACAATGAGAATAACAAACGAACACTTAAAGGACAAAATAGGTGATGAGCCAAGAGACTCAGCTAATCTTGAAGAGCGAAATAAACATCAGTTTATGTTTATTGTTGACGGACAGGAATGTATAAGCACAAAAGAAGTCGACAAAAATAAAACTATCAATTTTAGCGAGGAATCTGTTTTAAACTCTTATTACTAACTTTATTTATTTATAACCGATTAAATGTGTGTTTGAATTAATGATACTGTACTACACATTATTGGTTAGGTAGTTTTTTCATTTATTTATTTAATACTAATATCACGTGCTAAAAGGATTTCTTTTAGCACTTTTTATTGCTATTTACCCTAAAATGTAGAATTTAATTCCGTTTTTTGTGTTGGCGTAATGCTATTCAATTATCCAACACTCGCTTCAATGAAAACAGCCATACTTGCCAACGGTAAATTTCCCGAACATATAGTTCCTTTAAATATTTTAAAAGAAGCTAATTCAATTGTATGCTGCGATGGCGCTACGGTTAAACTCGAAAAGTTTGGGTTAACGCCCAAGGCAGTGGTTGGCGATTTGGATTCGATTACCGATGAGCTAAAGGCAAAATACTCCGACCGCCTTTTTCACTTTCCCGATCAGAATAGCAACGACCTAACCAAAGCGGTTAACTGGTGCAAAAACAAGAACATAAAAAACATTGTAATACTTGGTGCAACTGGCATGCGCGAGGATCATGCTTTGGGTAACATTGGGCTTCTTTGCTCCTATGCAAAATTGGGAATTAACGTTGAAATGGTAACCGACTACGGAATTTTCACTCCCATTTTACAACCGAAGCGGTTCGAAAGTTTTGAGGGGCAAGTAGTTTCAATTTTTTCGCCCCGAAACGAGACAACGGTTACCAGCCTTAACCTTGAGTATCCACTTGTAGATTTGCAAATTACCGACCTGTGGATGGGAACATTAAATAAATGCTTAGGCAATTGGTTCGAACTAAACTTTGCCCCAGGTCCACTAATTGTATTTCAGTCGCACATATAAATGCAAAGGAACTGATTAGTTCTTTCACGCAGAGCCGCAGAACCGCAAATAAATTCTAAACAATTTAATTAGAAATAAGCAAGAAATTGCGTCTTTGAGCGAAATGATTTACAATACAACCTGCGTCTTAGCTCCCGATAGTTATCGGGATTTGCGCGAAGTAGTTTTAGTAAAAAATGAAAAGACCCCGAATTACTGGGGTCTTTACTTTTTGAACAAACAAGGGCGTTAACCAATTACGGTAACCCAACCGTGCTTATCGTCAATGTCGCCATACTGAATACCCACAAGGGTTTCGTATAGTTTTGTGGAAATTGCGCCAGGTTTTCCATCCGAGCAAAACTTATAGACCTTGCCTGTATCAATGTCGTTAATTTCGCCAATGGGCGAAATAATGGCTGCCGTACCGCAAGCGCCAACCTCTTCGAAGGTTGCGAGTTCGGTAACCGCCACAGGACGACGTTCTACTTTTAGCCCCAAGTCTTGAGCCAACTCAATAAGGCTCATATTGGTTATTGAAGCCAAAATTGAAGGCGACTTTGGAGTAATGTAAGTATTGTCCTTAATGGCAAAAAAGTTTGCAGCACCAATTTCGTCGATATATGTTTTCTCGTTTGAGTCGAGGTACATTGGAGCGCTATAGCCCGCTTTTTGTGCCTTTATAGTTCCACGTAAACTAGCTGCATAGTTTCCTCCAACCTTAAAAGTGCCTGTTCCAAGGGGTGCAGCACGGTCGCTGTCGCGAACAATGGCAATTCTAACAGGATTAAAACCCTCTTTAAAGTATGGCCCAACGGGAGTAACAAAAACAACAAATGTGTACTCCTTTGCAGGGCGAACGCCAACCTCGGCTCCGCTACCAATAAGCATTGGGCGAATATAAAGCGATGCTCCAGTACCAAAAGGTGGAACAAATTTCTCGTTAAGCATTACCACCTTTTTTACTGCTTCGAAAAACAGTTCCGAAGGAACCTGCGCCATATGTATACCATCGGCAGAGCGTTGAAGGCGCTTTGCGTTTTCGTCCCAACGGAAAAGGCGAATTTTATTGTCCTTTCCACGGTAAGCTTTCATCCCTTCGAAAGCCTCCTGACCATAGTGCAAGCAAGTGGCTGCAATATGCAAGGGAATATACTCAGAATCGGAAACCTCCAAGTTGCCCCATTTACCATCCTTGTATGTACAACGGACGTTATAATCGGTTTTTACATAACCAAAAGGTAAATTTTTCCAATCGAACTGTTGCATAACTTGAATATTTAGTGTTAATATTTTTGCCAAAGGTAAGGCTAATTTATTTGTCCGTAAACGTTTTTTACCTGTTATGGGACAGGTTCGCAGTTTCGACAACTTAAATAATAATTCGTTTAGCTAGCACTATAAAAACCTTTTGCAGGATCCTGTTTTAAAAGATTTTTCAATCCGTTGTATATTTGGGGTAAATGTTCCTTTAGTTCAACTGGCGATTCGAAAAAATGCTCCACCGAAACTGCAAAAAACTCCGACGAGTTTGTGCTAGCGTAGTTTCGTAAAAAATGCTCTCCGCCTGCCTTCATTTTATCAATTTCTGCCTCCGATAGAAGGTTGAAATTACTCATTTCACGTTCTATTTCATACTCAAAGTATTCGGTTTTCGAAATTACATGCTTTAGGGCATGAGCCATTTCGTGAAGACCAAGATTAATGCAATCGGTTGGGTTTTCGTAGCCTTTTACCAGTCGTTTCCACGAAAGAACAATTACGCCTCGAGGGTTAACTTCGCCGTCGTGCATTTCGCCAGTAAAAGGATTTCGGTACGAGTCGGGATAAATGAGAATGGTTTTAAAAATTGGCAGCGAGTACGACCTAAAACCTAAGGTTAGCTGAATGTATGCTGCCAGTACAAATAGGGTAACCTCTTCGGTAATATCAAAGCCATTACGACCAATAATTTTAAAGTTCGAGAGCATTGATTAGGCTCGGAAAAGGAATCTGTCTTTGCCCTTTTCGGAAAGTAAATTATAGTAATTTAGCCTCTTGGAGTAGAATTCGTGAAGTTCTCTTTTCTTCTCTTTGTTCAGAAATAGTGATCCAATGTAATTCCTTAACCTAAAAACTGTGTATAAAATAAATATTGCTATTAATACCAGAGGAAAATTTGTTTCGTCCATTTATATAATGAAATAGTGATGAGACGTTAAAGATAATGGAATTTATAAAATTGAACCAGATATTGAAAAAGTAAAGCCATGTTAGTCGCCTGTATTTATAAGTTTATTCTTATGTTTGGGTTAAAATTAATGCCTTATAAAAATTGAATAATCCTTTAAATAATCGATATACCCGTCAGGTTCGGGTTTCCGAATTTGGAGCCGATGGGCAGCAAAAACTTGCTAGCTCAAAAGTGCTGATTGTAGGTGCAGGCGCGCTGGGCTGTCCCGCCCTTATGTACCTAGTGGCAGGAGGAGTGGGCACAATTGGGGTTCTCGATGGCGACGATGTGGAATTAACCAATTTACATCGCCAGGTGCTTTACACCGACTCCGATTTAGGCTTACCAAAAAGCATTGCGGCAGCAAACAAGCTAAAGGCAATGAACTCGAGCATTAGCATTGTTCCTATTCAGGCTCATCTTCACAAGGGAAATGCATTAGAAATTATTTCGAATTACGACATTGTGGTTGAATGCTCCGATAATTTTGCTACAAAATTTCTCGTAAACGATGCGTGCGTTATGCTTGGCAAACCCTTTATTATTGGCGGAGCCATTCAGTTTTCGGGGCAACTTTCGGTATATAACTTCAAAGGCGGACCAACGTATCGCTGTTTAATTTCGGATGAGCCTGACCCTTTAGAGGTTCCTTCGTGCAGCGATGCTGGGGTAATTGGCATGGTTCCCGGTGTTATTGGCACACTTCAAGCGCTTGAGGCGCTAAAGGTTATTTCGGGGGTTGGCACAACCCTTTCGGGAAAACTCCTTCACTTTGATGGGCTAAACATGCAGTTTTCGGAGTTCGACATTGAGCTTAATCCCATTAACCTAATAATTGCTGAACTTAAGGAATACGAGTACAGCTGTCCCGATAATTTACTTGCCGAAAAGCAACTTTCGACCGATGAGTTTATAAACATTTTGAACAGTTCCGAACCTTTTGAAATTCTATATTTTACCGACGATAACGAGCCATTTAAGTATAAAAGCATTGAGGTTGCGCCAACCCCAATTTACGAGTTGCCAAACCTTGTTTCGTCACTTCCTCGAAACAAAAAAATTATATTGGTTTGCGAATACGGAATAAAAAGCCTTTCGGCTTTGCAGTACCTAATTGTAAAGCATAACTTTGAAAAGGTTTGGAACCTTAAAAGCGGGATTGCTGAAATTAGAACGCTGGAGAAATATTGATTTTTTAAAAAAGTCGTTGAATTTGCGTTAACCATTAAATACCAAGCATATGAAAACAGAAAGTCAAACCGTTTCGATGAAAATATTCATCAGCTCGACCGATAAGTTTAGGGGAACACCACTTTACGAAGCAATTGCCCTTGAGGCCAAGCAGCATAGCATTTCTGGGGCTACGCTTATTAAGGGATTTATGGGCTTTGGTGCAAGTAGCAAGAGTATATCGAAGCAACCTATTGAGGCTATCGACAAGGCGCCCGTTATTATTGAAATGATTGACGACAGGCATAAACTCGAGGTTTTTTTGAAGCAAATTCAGTGGCTTTTCGACGAGGCAAAAAAGGGGTACACCATAACTATTACTCCTGCCGAAGTTTTAGTTTATAAAGCTGGAGAAGCGAAGGGGTAGTATACATTTCACGCAAAGGCGCAAAGGCGCTAACTCAGTTGTCTGTTCTCAGTTCTCGGTTCTCGGTTCTCGGCTTTGGACCCTGAGCTTGTCGAAGGGTCGGACTTCGGGCTCTAAAACATTTTAAATACCAAAATTCGTAAATTGCTTTTTCCTGAGTTACTAAGGCCTCTTTGGACGCCTGCTTTTACTGCAATGCAGAAATTTGGAGTTATATTTTGCTGTTCGCCATCGGTTTCAACAACTCCCTCACCTTCAATAATGTAAATAGCCACATCGAACGGATTGGTGTGCTTTTCGAGTACCTCGCCAGGCTTTAGGTTTAGGTGAATTATTTCGGCCTGTGGGTCGACAAACATTTTTCGGCCATCGAGGTTAAAGGGAACCTTTTCGGCAGTTTCGAGGGTTGTGAAATTCATAGGTATGGCTTTTAGTTTTTAAAATAGATCTTACCCAACGTTTCCAATTTTTATTTCATTGTCGCTATCAACCTCAGTTATTAAGTTGTATTTTTTACGCCTTTGGCGAATAAACCACATAACCGAGCCTGTAAAAATAATAACAATACATAGCAGACCTGCAATTGGAACAATAAGAATGTAAAAATCGCCAATGAGAAATTTGGCAATTCGCCAGGTGTGAAATTCGAGGGCAAGGTTCCAAAGCGAAATACCACTTTTTTCAATTATTTCATTTGGCATTTGTGGTAACCTATGGGTTTTCGAGAAACCAATAGCGCCAATATTATAGTCGAAAAACTCTTTGCTTCCGTCGGAAAAACTTATTTGCCCCGCAATTGGCATGCTGCCAAAGGGAGACTGCAATCCGCTCGTCGCGACAATGGGTAATCCGGTAATATAATCGCTAAGAAAGCGATTAGACAGATTCCATGAGTATAGTCCACTAAACGAGCCAACAATGTAATTTCCATTTTCATCAATGTCGAAAGCATTAATTCCCATAACGCTTACAGGTGGCTGAATTGAAAACCTTTGTGGTGGTATTTCAAAATTCTCATTAACCGAAAAGAATCCTTCGGAGGTTGATATTACAAAGGCATTTATTCGAGAATCGTAAATAATATCTCGAAGCCTGTCGTGCCAGTAATTTGGATTGTCGAGATACGAACCCTTTATGGGCTTAACTACTTTGTTTGCAATGGGAATAAGCAGAGGTGGCCGAAGAAAAATTCCAGTAATCGATACTATAAAAAGGAGCAATGCAGCTATAATACCCACTTTTAGGTGCCATTTAAACGACCAGCGATTAGTGCGTTTTATGTTTCTCCTTAATTTTAACGACAGCTGTATTTTCCGAAGAAGTTTTGGAGCAAAGAAATAGATAAGACCAGTTACCGAAAGAAGAATCAGGGCAACTCCACCAAAATCGACAATTATTTTCCCAATGCTTCCAAGAATTTCGCCACTGTGAATAACCCAAATGGTTTTGAAAAGACTTACGGAATTTTCAGCACCAATAGGAGTTTTAAGTGGTAGAACGTTGAATTCACTATAGTTTTCCTTTCCAAGACTATACAAAATGTGCGACCTACTCATTACAATCAAACTATCGCCACGTTCGGTAATGGCAACCATTCGTTCTTCCTTTACAGGAAGTTGAACTTTTTGCCATTTATTTTCCGAAAACTTGAAGAGTCCAAAAAGCGTTGATGCAAAAAGTTGATTTGTTTGTGTTTTATGTAAATCGGAAATTTTTCGGTTATCGATTCCCTTTTCGAAACCCTTATTAAAATCGATAAACTCCGAATAATTTCGATTGGTAAGCCAAACGCCAATATTTCCGTATACTAAAATTGAATCGTTTTCAATTTGAACTGAACCCCTTATGGAAGCGTTGTTCCAGTTGGAATAATGGTAATCGGCCGGAAGCCAACCTCGACCAACATCAACCGACGAAAAGAACCCCCTATGGTTCAACACAATGCCCGAAAGGGCAAAGAAAACAAAGAAAATGGCCAAAAAAACCCCAAGCCATTTGTGATATTTTTTAAACGAACGGTAAAGCTGTGTCATTAATAAACGTCAGTTCGATATAAGGAATAACATTGAATTGTGAGAATAAAATTCATTCCATTTTTGATGATTTTGCATTAATGCAAAATCATCAACACTCTGTGCCCCGATTCCCGATTCCCGATTCCCGATAACTATCGGGATATCGGGATATCGGGGTCTCCGCTCTTCTCAATAACAATTAACATCATCATGGTGAATTCGAATCGTAATAAAACAATCATTTTGTAAGATGCAAAACTAAAAACCTCTGTGTTAAACTTACGTCGAACTCACATTAATTAAAAAAGTGCTACAATGCTTTTTTGGCTAAAGGATTTGGGGTTTTAACAACAAGGATTCTTGCCATTTGTGGCCCTTCGTTGCTAATGTAATGTACTATTTCCTTGGGGCTTTCAATAATTGTGTCCTTTGGGAAAGCAGAACTTTCTTCGCCAATTTGAATTGTTGGTTCCCCTTCGAGTATATAAAAAAACACATCAACGGGAGTTTTATGAGGCTTTAACAATTCGCCAGGCTGAAGAGTAATGTGCATTACCTGTGCATCGGGTTGGCTGTACATTTCCCTTACGTCCACTTTGTGGGGAGTATTCTTAAATGGAGCGTTTAATAATTGTCGGAAGTTCATATCGCTTTTATTTACTTACGTATTCGTTTAATATTTCTTGAATATCGTCCTCGCAGCAACCGCAAACGGTACCCGCTTCGGTTTCGTTTTGAACATCTTCAAAGGTTTTGCAGCCCTTATCTTTTATTGCCTTAACAATTTGGCCGCGTGTAACCTCCATGCAGGTGCATATAATTTTGTTGTCCATAGTTTTGAATTTTAGGTTGAAGTCCGAAGTCGGAAGCAATTTATACTTCCCAAATCTTCGGTCTTCGGTCTCCTGACTTCGGTCTATTCCTTAATCATTGTAAGCACCATCTTAAAACGCTCAGTTGCATTAAGTGCGTGGGTAATATTGGCAGGCATAATAATGGTTTCGCCAGCAACTAATTCGTGTGGATTTCCACCAATAATAATTGTTGCCTTACCCTCAATAACCTGAACCATTGCATCGAATGGAGCCGTGTGCTCGCTTAAACCTTCGCCCTTATCGAAAGCAAAAAGGGAAATATTTCCGGTGGGGCGTTTCAGAACGTTTTTGCTAACAATTCCACCAGCGCTGTAGTCAACCTCGTTTGCAAAGTTGAACTTTTGACCTTTTACAAATTCGTTTGTCATGGCAATTTTAATTAATGAATTAGTGAAAGTCAACAGTCCTCAGTTTGCAAATTGCCAACTGAGAACTGAAGACTGAGAACTAAAAACAATTTCAATTTTACTATTTATTACAAAACTATCCAACTAATAGCTTTATGTCCTCATCAACTGTAGTAATACCTGCAATACCAAAATTGTTCACAAGTACGTTAACCACATTTGGCGAAAGGAATGCTGGAAGCGTTGGGCCGAGATGTATGTTTTTCACGCCCAAGTAAAGCAGCGCTAGAAGAACAATTACAGCCTTTTGCTCGTACCAAGCAATGTTGTATGCAATGGGCAACTCGTTTATGTCGTTAAGTTGGAACACCTCTTTTAGCTTAAGAGCAATAACTGCCAACGAGTACGAGTCGTTACACTGACCAGCATCGAGAACGCGAGGTATTCCCCCAATATCGCCTAAAGGTAACTTGTTATAGCGGTATTTTGCGCAGCCAGCGGTAAGAATTACGGTGTCGGTTGGAAGTTTCTGAGCAAACTCGGTGTAGTAGTTACGATCCTTCATACGGCCATCGCAGCCAGCCATAACAATGAACTTACGAATTGCGCCACTTTTTACGGCAGCCACAACCTTGTCGGCTAGTGCAAATACCTGAGCATGAGCAAAACCGCCAACTAATTCGCCCGTTTCAATTTCAATGGGCGATTTGCAAGTTTTTGCCAAGGCAATAATTTCGGAGAAATCCTTTTGCTTACCAGGTGCACGATTGGCAATATGCTTGCTTCCGGGGTAACCAGCCGAACCAGTTGTGAAAACCCTGTCCTTGTAAGTCGATTTTTCGCTAGGTGGAACAATACAGTTTGTGGTGAAAAGAACTGGTCCGTTAAAGGTTTCGAAGTCCTCCTTTTGGTGCCACCAGCTGCTGCCGTAGTTGCCTACAAAATGCTTGTACTTTTTAAATTCGGGATAATAATTTGCAGGAAGCATTTCGCTGTGGGTATAAACGTCGACGCCAGTTCCATCGGTTTGAGCCAGCAATTCTTCCATATCCTTTAAATCGTGACCACTGATAAGAATAGCAGGATTACTGCGAACGCCAAGGTTAACCTTTGTAATTTCGGGGTTACCATAGCTGGTTGTGTTGGCCTTATCGAGCAAAGCCATTGCGTTAACGCCAAACTTACCAGTTTCCAAAGTAAGAGCAACTAATTCGTCGACACTAAGATTCTTAGTTATCGAAGCCAATGCCCGCTGCATAAATTCGTAGTTGGTAATATCTTCGTGACCAAGGTTGTAGGCATGCTCGGTATAAGCAGCCATACCTTTTACTCCGTAAGTAATTAGTTCTCTCAACGAACGGACGTCCTCGTTACTTTCGGCAAGAACCCCAACCGAAATTGCTTTAGCCTCATACTGTTCGGGCTTACCAGTCCATGTGCAACCTTCAAACGAAGTATCGACCTTAACGCCTTGCTTTTCGGCTTCGGCTTTAAGCTTGTCGCGTAATTCGAGACCTTTAGTTACAAGGTTGGTAATAACCACTTTATCGAAGTTAGCATTGGTAATTGTTGTGAAAAGCCCATCGAAAATGAACTTATTCACAATTGGGTTCTCGTACTTTTTTTGCTCGCGAAGCGCAGTGCTGTACACACTCATACCCTTCATTACAAACATTAAAAGATCCATTGTGTTGGCAAGGTCGTCGGTTTTACCGCAAACGCCCTTAATTGTGCAGCCAGTGCCTTTTGCTGCTTCTTGACATTGAAAACAAAACATGCTCATGGTTTAAGTTATTAAGTTATTAAGTTATTTGGAAGACCGAAGTCCGAAGACCGAAGATGGAAGATGGAAGATGGAAGTCAAGGGTAAGTATACTTCGGACTACCAACTTCGGACTTCGGACTTTTTACACCCACGTATTCTCTAATATTTCGCCCAGAATTCCAACAGTTAGAAGTTTTATGGGAACTTTACGGTTTGCGCGTTCCATTGCCATTTTGGCAAGTTGAAGTAGCCCACCACAGCATGGAACCTCCATTTTCATTATGGTAATGGTGTCAACCTGGGCTTGGTCGATAAGGGCTGTAATTTTCTCGACATACGACTCCTTATTCGAGTCTAACTTGGGACAAGCAATGGCAAGGGTTTTGCCTTTTAGGAATTCGCTATGGAAATTTCCGAGAGAAAATGCAACGCAGTCGGCCGCTAAAAGAAGATTTGAACCCTTAAAATGTCCCGAACTTGGGTTTATTAGATGAAGTTGAACCGGCCAGTGAGTTAGCTCCGATTTTGCCGAAATTGTTCCAACACTTGCAACAACAGGAGCAGCTAGGCTGCCAAAACTTTTTGCAGCCGAACCAGGGCAACCACCTCCGTGGCTGTGCATTGGTTGTGCCTGTACTTTTGGAGCATTGTCGCCACAACCACAGGCTTCACCCTTGTTATTGTTATGAACTGCATGCAGAACCTCTTCGACCTTAAAGCTTAGCTTATCCTGATTGGCAAGCAGCCACTCAACACCCAGACGTAGGTACTCCTTTTCGTTAAAATCTTTTAAATGCTTAAGGTGAGCAATTACAGTGTTTTTTCCGTTTACCACCATTTTGCTTATAGTTAGTACTTCGTCGTAGGCTTCGGCTTCGCGATGCTCAATGGTAATGGCACCTTCGGGGCACTCGCCTATGCAGGCGCCAAGACCGTCGCACATTAGTTCGCTTATAAGAACAGCTTTGTCGTCGATAAGTTGTAGGGCTCCTTCGTGACAACCGCTAACACATAGGCCACAGCCGTTGCACTTTTCGCGATCGATGGTGATGATGTCTCGTTTCATTTTATTATTAGTTTTTTATGTTTAACCACTCCCGATAGTTATCGGGAGACACATAGGGCACAGTAGAAATATTAAAGCCTTTTGTTTTACAGTACAAACATACGGCAGCTATTCATGGTGGAATGTACCATATGATACATTAGAGCATTTATTTTAAAAAATTCGTTACTTTTATAAAAACCTCCATTCGACATGAAAACTAAACTTGTTTGCATAATTTCAATTTCCCTTTTTTCGAGTTGCCAAAACGAAGTTCCAAGTTTTACCCCTTTTGAAGGGAGTTGGAAAAGCGATGATGGAAAAACTACTGAGCATTGGCAAGCCCAAAACGACTCGCTTTACTTTGGGAAATCCTTTTCGATTGAAAAAAATGATACGTTGCTCCAAGAAAGTATAACCATTAAAAAGCAAAGTGGTTCATACTACTATATTCCTCAGGTTTTTAATCAGAATGAAGGGAGAGAGATTCCCTATAAGCTTATGGGGTATAGCAAAAGCCAATTTGTTTTCGAAAACCCTAGTCACGATTTTCCGCAACGAATTGTTTACGATTTCAAAAGTGAAAATAAGCTACTAGTTACCATTGAAAGCCTCGACTCAGCAAATACAAACCGATTTGAGTTTAAATTCGACAAGCAAGTCCATTAAATTTTTAGCTAACAATTGGAAGGTTTACATTTTTTCCTACTTTTGCAGCTGTGAGAGCTGTTAGCTCAGTTGGTTCAGAGCATCGCCTTGACAGGGCGGGGGTCGGTGGTTCGAGCCCACTACGGCTCACAAAAAAGGCAGCGATTTGCTGCCTTTTTCGATTTGCTAAAATGTAATAAGTTTTGTATTTCCCGAAAGCTAAACGAATAAATAAGCAACTTAGAGGGGTAAAGTGGGACAATTAGAATTTACTTGGTACTGGAACGGATGGCTGTTTGCATATATTTTTACAAAGCCTATTATCAATATCCTTATGCCTTGGAACTGTGCTTTGATTATCGTTAAGTGTATTTACCCAAACCGAATGATTTGCACCTTCCCTTAGTAGTTTACAACCATTTTTCTTAAGGTGTTTGTCAAGGTCAATTCTTTTCATTGAACAAATAAAAGTTTCCTTTTTACCACTTAGCGATTTGAGTATTCTTTTGTTAATTTTTCTTTTTGAAGCCCAAGGATAAGTTTTAGGGCATCGGTTAAATTTTCCTTTAACTCTTCAATGGTTTCACCTTGCGACAAAACTGCTGGGTACTCCTGTATTTGGCCTACATAAAAACCATTTTCGCCTTTTTCGGTTATTATAGTTAACTCCATTTTCATAGCAACTATTTTTTACAAAAGTACATTATTTACTCCATTTTGCGCTTCTTCCTATGTTATTCCCCTAGCCGCCCCTTTTCTCCAACTCTTTAACCAACTTTCTATTTTTCGTTTACTTCTAGCTTAAATGCGTGGCTAACAATTTCATAAATATATCCACGTCGATGGGTTTCGAAATATAGTCGGTGCAGCCACTGGCAATTGCCTTTGCCCTATCGGATGCAAATGCAAATGCGGTTTGGGCAACAATTGGAACAATGGGTAAAAACGACCTAATTTCGCGGGTTGTAGTTAAGCCATCCATTCCTGGCAGTTTAATGTCCATAAGTATTAGGTCGAACCTAATGGTGTCGCGACAAAGTTCGATTGCTTTATAGCCATTTGCAGCCCAAAGAATATTCGCTCCGTTGTCCTGAAGCACATGTTTTAAGTACAGAAAGTTCGCATAATCGTCTTCTACAACTAATATATTCTTATTCGCTAAAAAACCAACTCCATTTAGTTCTTTTTCCTTTTTAGGAAGATTAATCGACACGGGCTTATGGGGAATTGTAAAATTAAACGTAGCCCCTTGTCCCTCAACAGAATCGCACCAAATAGTTCCACCTAAAAGTTCGACATAAGCCTTCGAAATTGGAAGGCCTAACCCAACGCCCTTTCGGCTATCAATTGTAGCATTTTCGACCTGTCGGAAGCGCTCAAAAATTAGCCCATGCGAATCGGCAGGAACCCCTACCCCAGTATCCTTTACGTAAAAATTTATAGATCCATTGCTTGCACTATAACCAAACTCAATTCCTCCTTTACTTGTAAATTTCAAAGCATTAAGTACAAGGTTATTTATAATTTGTTTGAGCTTAACCTCGTCGGATATAATAATTTCGTTTGGGGCGCTTAGGCCTTTAACAAGTACAAAGCCTAAGTTTTTTGCGCTCACCATTGGGAAAAACGACGAGTAAACCTCGTCGAGTAAAGAGTTTACCGAAAACTTATCTTTTGAAATGGTAACCTGCCCCGACTCAATTTTTGAAATGTCGATCATGTCGTTAATAATGCCTAAAAGTTGCTGGCCATTTTTGTTAATTATATCAACGTAAGTGGTCATTTTCTCTTCGGAAGGAACATTTAAAAGCAGCTTCGAAAAACCACAAATTGCATTCATGGGAGTTCGAATTTCGTGACTCATATTTGCTAAAAACGCCGACTTTAACCTATCGCTCTCCTCGGCCTTTGCCTTTGCAATTCTGAGTTCTTCATTATGAACAAGAATTTCTTTGTTTTTTTGCTCAAGCACAATTTCGGCAAGCTTACGGTCGGTAACATCGTTGGCAACACCAATAACCTTTTCGACAATTCCATCTGAGTTGAGCACAGGAGTAAAAAGTGTGTCGAAAACAACCCCTTGAAGAATTGCCTCAATTCGGGTAATTTCGCCTGCCAAGGCTTTTTTGCTTGCATCAATAATATCGGGGTTATTTCGGTAAACGTCGAATACCGACATGCCAACTACTTGCTGAGGCAGCAGCCCCAGTTTTAGTAGTCCTGTTCCTTCGGAAAGCGTAAAAACTCCATTTGAGTCGAGAATAAATGATACAACCGAAGTATTTGAAACTACCGACCGGTAGCGCTCTTCGCTCTCTTTGAGAGTTTTTTCGAATTGATTTCTTAAGGTAATATCTCTGAAAAAAGATTGATGCGTTCCATCGGGCATTCTTTTGGAGTTCATCTCGATGAATATTTCAGATTTATCTTTCCGTATAAGCCATCTTTCGTTCTTAATGGTTTCCCCCTGTTCAAGTAAATCGTACGGAAGGGTTTTTTGGTCTCCTTCGTTATCCGAAAAAAGTTCCTTAATGTTCATTTTAACTAACTCTTTCTTACCATACTGAGTAAGTTCGCAGGCAACTTGATTTACCATAATTAAATTGCCCTCACTATCGCCCTGTAAAAATGCATCGGTGGCTAAATCGAGAAGCTGCTTGTAGCGTTCTTCGTTTAATTCGGCATTTTTACGAAGAGCATCGAGCTCTATATTGCTTTCGACCAGCTCCTTTTCAATTCGTTTCCGTTCGGTTATGTTTGTTAAAATGCAATGGGTTGCAGCAAATTCGCCGTTGGCATTCTTTTGTATTTTACCGTTTACTGTAACATTAATTGTTTCGCCCAATTTACTAACCAGTTCATATTCTGAATTTTTTACAGCTCCTTTTTGCTTAAATAGCGGGAATCGTTCGCGTAATAGTTCACCCGAATGGGGGGTAAGATAGTTGCCCATGAACGTGCCAATCACTTCCTCTTTTTCGTAACCAAGCATGTCGAGCCAAGCTTTGTTAACAGTAATTATTATTCCATTTTCGTTAAGCGACTGGTAGGGTAATGGGGCGTTTTCGAAAAGGATACGATAGTAGTTCTCGTCGAATTTAATGTGATAGTCGAATTTTTCACAACCAGAATTTTCCATTCGCAATTGCTCAAGCTGCTGCTTAAGTATTGCAATTTCTTGCTGCAATTTCAGAATTGTATTTTTTTCACTATCAGGCATATAAATAATTTATCGAATAAATATAATTAAAATTATAAAACAGGTTTATAACATGCTGGTTTTATTGACAAGCAAATGTGAGGCAATTAGAATTCGTAGCAAAGCCCTACTAACCTAAGCAATAACGCATTTTAAAATGACACATTACTATAATTGAAATATAATATGCTTACGAAATAAGGGAATCGTAACTATTCAGCAGCAATAAAAAATCTCACGCAACCCCGCAGGGCTCAACAAAACACCTACTATAAAAGACATCTGTGTAGTTAAAGGGAATCGTAAAAGTTAGGGAGGTTAAGCAATATACTTGCTAATCATTTTCAAAAGGGTTGTTCCATCGATAGGTTTCGAAATGTAGTCGATGCATCCGCTATTAAGCGCTTTGTCTCTGTCGGTTGAGAAAGCGTATGCGGTTTGGGCAATAATTGGCACATTTGGGAGAAATGTTTTAATCTCCTCAGCAGCATTAAGCCCATTAATGCCAGGCATTTTAATATCCATTAAAATTAAGTTGATGCTTGCATTCTCTTTGCAAGCGTTAATGGCTTCTTGTCCGTTTTGAGCCCAAATAATTGCAGCATTTGATTCGTCGAGCAAGCAGGTTAGGAACAAATAGCTGGGGTAATCGTCTTCGACAATAAGAATGGTTTTCGACGACCAATCGATTTCGATTTCGGGTTTTGGTGCCGTTTCAATTTTAGTGTCCAGAATTGTTACAGGAATAGTAAAGTAGAACGTAGTGCCCACCCCCTCTTTCGATTCGAACCAAATTTTGCCTCCTAGCATTTCAACATAGGCTTTTGCAATGGCAAGACCCAAACCCGTTCCCCTTCGGCTATCGAGTATGGCGTCCTCAACCTGTCGGAACTTTTCGAAAACTAAGTCATATGAACTTTCGGAAATACCAATTCCAGTGTCGGAAACATTAAAAATTAAGTTATCGTCCTGTAGCTTATAGCCAAAATCGACTTTCCCCTTTTGGGTGAACTTAAAGGCGTTTACAATTAAAATGGTAACTATCTGTCGTAACTTAATTTCATCGGTATATGTAGTGTCTTCGGGATATTTTAGCCCAAGGGAAAGGTTTAGCTCCAATCCCTTTTCGTTAGCTGTTAGCTTTTGGGCCTCGTATAAGTCGTTTAGCAGCGAGTTAACCGAAACTTTTTCGGCTGTAACTGTTACCTGGTTGGCGTCAATTCTCGAGATATCGAGAATGTCGGTAATTATTCCTAAAAGCTGCTGGCTGTTAATGTTAATTACTTCAATATAATCGGCAATTCGTTGCTCGTCGTTAGCTGTTTTTAGGAGCCTCGAAAAACCAGAAATTGCATTCATTGGTGTGCGAATTTCGTGACTCATATTTGCCAAAAATGCCGATTTAAGCCTATCGCTCTCCTCGGCTTTTTCCTTAGCAATTTGTAGTTCAACATTTTTTTGTTGAAGTAAAAGTTCGCTTTTCTTTCGATCGGTAATATCGGTTATAGTTCCTATGTATCCTTTAACCTCATTGTCAACAATTTCGGGAACCGCATTGCCCAAAACCCAAATTACGGTTCCATTGGGTTTTAGGAATCGATACTCAGCCCCAGAAGTGTTACTCTCCGAAACTTTCCCTTTCCAAGTTTGCATGAGTTTTTCGCGATCGTGAGGATGAACTCCACTTAACCAACCATCGCCAATGGCTTGCTCGGCATTTAACCCAGAAAGTTCGCACCACTTGGGGTTAACATATATTGTGTACCCATCGGCACGGGTTCGAAAAATGCCAACAGGCGAAATATCGGCTAAAGCATGAAAAAGCCTTTCGCTTTTACGAAGTTCAACCTCAAAATCCTTACGGGCAGTTGTGTCGACAACCAAGCCAGTCCAAATTGTATCGCCATTGGCAAGTTTTCGGGGAACCGATTCGAACTTAAACCAGCGAGTGTAACCCTTAACAGCAATTCGACCTTCCCAAACAAATCGTGAATTGGAGTGATGCGCTTTTACGTTTGTTGATATAAAGTCGTTAAGGTCGTCGGGGTGAATGGAACTAAGAATAAGGGAAGAATTTCTCAAAATTTCGTCCTGAGAAAATCCAAAAACATTGGCAAAAAGGGTATTGCAGTAAACAAACGAGAATACAGGCATTCCGCTAACATCGAAACCTACATTTCCTTTGGCAAGAAGTCTGTAGAGCCCAGTGGGTATGGTTTGTGTTACATCGGTCAGAAAACTACTACTCTCCTCGAGTTTAAATCTTGCTTGCTCGAGTTCATCGTTTTTTTCATCAAGTTCGCATGTTCGTTGCTTTACCCTAATTCGGAGTAAAATAGAAAATGTAAAGAAAAGTGCAATAAGTATTACTAACACTACAATAATCCACACCACATACATTGGAATAGTTGGGCTATATTTTTTTCCAAGCCAACTATAAAGCGATTTATAGTATATCGACTTGGGGTTGTTAATGATCAATGCCAAGTGCCTATCGATTGTACTTATAACGGCATCGTTTTTCCCTTTTGTAAAAGCATAGTGAAGCGTTGATGGCCTAATAACAATTGGAGTAGGAATAATTTCGTTGTCGAAATTATGGGAGAAATAGAAAAAACGATTAGCCACAAGTGCGTCAACTTCGGCCTGCTTTAAACCTTGTATCGAACTTTGGTAGTCGGGGAAAAGGTGAATTGTATAGTTTATACCAAATGACTGTTTAAACTCATTGAGTAGGTACTGCTCCTGAATTGATCCCTTTAAAACGCCAATGCGTTTGCCATTCAAATCCGAAATTGACAAAATTTTAGTGGATTCTAAGGTAAAAACCTCGAGCCACGACTCTAAAACAGGAATGCGGTTAAGCGAAAAAATGGAATCGCGCTTAACTGAGAATGCCATATCGGGAAGAACATCGATTTTGCCATTCTCGAGTTGTACCAAAAGTTCGTCCCATTCTCCAATTACGTATACAATTTGCCATTTTTCGTGCTGGGCAATACTCTCAATAATATCGATAAAAATACCCTGTGGCTTGCCATTGCTGTCGATAAAAACTTTGGGACTATTGTCGTAAACTCCCACCCTAAGGGTTTGGGCAAAAGCATTGCTTAAGCCCAAAAGCACTAAAATTCCAACAAGCACTACAAACCTATTTAAGGATAGAAAGATCTTCATAACTATGAATTGTCGGAAATTAAATTGTACTAAAGTTAACGATAATTAAATGATTGCTAATCTTTTTAGTGGGTTTTTTTGACTATTTAAACAATATGCACGGCTAAACCATTAAAGCAATAGCATAAACAATTGTTTTAATAAAAATAGAATGGTGAATTTTCAAATACTATTCAACAAAAAACTCCGATTCCCTATACCATTTTGGCTTTTCTTTGCTATTTGCCAATTTGTTGCCAAGCATAAAGAAAAGTTTAGCATCGTCGGCAAGCCCATCGAGGTTGTGTACTTCGGAATTAAAATGATCGGATGGTTTATGGTAGGTATTTTTCCAGTAATCCTCAATTAATTCAATGGTTTTTTCTTTTCCTAAATCGACTTGATGGCTGTACCCTTTAGCAAAAAGCGATGGAACTCCTGCCATTAAAAATGGTAGCTGGTCGGAGCGGAAAAACATTCCATTTTCGGGATTAGGATCGTTGCAAATGTAGCGCTCCTGTTTTTTTGCTTCAATACTTAAAAGCGAATCGAGGTTCGAATGACCTAAGCCAGTTACGGTTACATCTTTAAATTTCCCAATCATTAGTATTACATCGTTATTAAAGCATGCAATTGTTTTTTGAATTGGGAACGGAGAATTAGCAACGTAGTACTCGGAGCCCAGCATTCCTGCCTCCTCGGCAGTGGGAGCAAAAAACACCACAGAACGTTCTGGCTCTTGTTTAGTTGCCTTAAAAGCTTCGGCAATTGCCAGCATCCAAGCCATTGCAGCAGCATTATCGGATGCACCATTGTATATCGAGTCGCCATTTATTGCTTTCCCAATTCCCAAGTGATCCCAATGGGCGGTGTAAACAACCGATTCTTCGGGGTATTTACTCCCTTTAATAAAACCTGCAACATTTCGCGAAGTCGATTTTTTCCATGTATTGCTAAGTGTTATGCTATAGCTCGCATTCATTTCAACAGGTTTAAAACCATGCTGCGAAGCAAGGTGCTTCATATTTTCATAGTTCATCCCGCACTTTTCAAAAAGTTTCTCAGCCGAGCTGCGAGTAATCCATCCCTGAAGTTTGCAATTTCGATTGTTCAACTCGTTATTATCGAGAAAAAAGTCGGAACGATTGGTTCGCCCATTAACAATTGCCCAGGGGTAACCAGCTGCTTCATCTTCGTGAACAATTATACAACCGAGTGCCCCTTGCCGTTCGGCCTCTTCAAATTTATAACGCCAGCGACCATAGTAGGTCATTGTTTTTCCTTTAAAAAGTGTGCTATCGCCAGTTACAAAACCAGGGTCGTTAACGAGCACGACAATTGTTTTTCCTTTAATATCGACGCCTTCAAAATCGTTCCAACTCCACTCCTTTGCATTAATTCCAAATCCTGCAAAAACCAAATTTGAGTTTTCAATTTTTACTTCGCTCAGCAGTACGTGGCTCCAAACAGTAAAATCGTAACCCACTTCGAGCGATATATTTTCTTTTGAAGTAGAAATGATAAGCTTTTCGGGAATATGTGTAATAAGTTCAACAAGAGGAACATTTTGATAAAAGCTGCTACCAAATGCGGGTTCAAGTCCAATTTCCTTCATGCGTTTTACGAGGTAGCTTACGGTTCGCTCTTCGGCAATGCCAAATGGAGAACGGCCTAGCAAACTGTCGGATGCTAAAACGGCTATATCGACTCCCATTTTCTTTGTGTCGATAGTATTTGCTGCTTTTTCGACATTTTCACTACACGAAAGAAATAGTAATGCAACTAATAAAAAACCATATCGATGCCTCATAAATTGAATTTTAAGTATTGTAAAAGTATATTTTTCGGTGGGTATTCGATTAATCTTTCGTTTTTTTCTTTTTTTTTACTGAAAAACAAACTATGTTTAGCTTTCCTTTCACGTAACAATTCCGAATTGCCATGAGAATAAAACTTACAATTCGCCTAAAAATTCTACTTTTCGTTTTAACGGCTACCATGTTGCTATACGTGATTGCCATAGGGTATATTGTAAATTCGTCGCGACAGGTGCTACTTGCCGATGCAATTAGTAATGCGCACTTAAATGCTCGATTATCGGCAAAAGAAATTGAGAACCATTTTGAACGCGACTTAGCGCTTACACGAACTCTTGCTCAGGCATTCTCGGTTTACAGGGAAATGCCAGCTTCGCAATGGCAAGAACTCTACAAGAAGATGTACCGCCCTGTTTTAGATGGAAACAGCCATGTATATTCGATTTGGGACAGCTGGGAGTTTTATGGTTTCGTGCCTAATTATCCGAAGGACTACGGTCGTTTTTGCATTACCCTTTGGCGCGAAGGAGGTAAAATACTATCAAGCACCGAGGAACGCAGCCCAAATGGCGACCCCGATAAGTATGGCGGCTTTAAAAAGGGAAACCAGGAAGGTATGTGGGAGCCATACTTCGACGAGGGGCTTCAAGGAAAAAGCCAATCGATACTAATGACTACCGTTGCTTCGCCTATTCAAATTAATGGCAAATACTTAGGCCTTGTAGGCCTCGACATTAGCCTCGAAAAGCTGCAGGACATTGTTGCAAAAATTAAACCCGTTGAGGGGAGTTACGCATTTTTAGTTTCGGCTTCGGGAATTATTGCAGCACACGGAAATAGCGAGCTAATTAACACGCCCCTAAAGAATTTATTACCTACCGAATTTGAAACCCAAAACCTTGAAGAGACTATTAAACTCGGAAAATTTCATGGGTTTTATCGCACAAATTCCGATGGCAATGAGCACTACACCTGCTTTGCGCCAATACATGCAGGCAATTCGTACTCTTCGTGGTCGCTGGCATTAAGCATTCCGGTTAAAACAATTACCCAAAACGCCGACGAGAATTTTCGCATTTCAATTATTGCGGGCGCTATAGGCCTTTTTATTCTTATAATTATTTTAATATTTGTTGCCAATACGCTTACTCGACCCATTTCGCGAATAACAAAAATTCTTAACAGGCTTAGCAAGGGAGAAATATCGAAGGATATGACCCTCGAACTTAAAACTGGCGACGAGATAGAAGCAATGGCCAGCGCCCTAAACGTATCGATTGATGGGTTAGACCACAAATCGGAATTTGCAAAAAACATTGGCGCAGGCAATCTCGAAATCGACTTTAAAATGCTTAGCGACGAGGATGTTTTGGGCAAGTCGCTACTTGACATGAGAAACAGCCTTAAAAAGGCTAAAGACGAAGAAGTACAAAGAGTTATTGACGATAAAAAGCGTGCTTGGGCAAGCGAAGGCTATGCAAACTTTGCTGAGATTTTAAGGCAAAATAGCGACGAACTTTCAAAACTTGCCGACGAGGTAATTCGAAATATTGTAAAGTACACCGACTCCAATCAGGGCGCAATATTTCTGGTTAACGACGAGGATAAAAACCATCCATTCCTCGACTTAATTTCGACTTACGCTTGGGATAGGCGAAAGTACCACTCGCTTACGGTCGATTTTGGTGAAGGCCTTGTTGGCGCATGCGCCATTGAAAAGCAAAGCATAATTATAACCGAAATTCCCGAGAACTATATAACCATTACCTCGGGATTGGGCGAGTCGAACCCAAAATCGATTTCATTAATTCCCTTAAAACAAGACGATAAGGTTATGGGGGTAATGGAACTCGCCTCGCTAAACGTAATGGAGCCATACCAAATTGAATTCCTCGAAAAAATTGCCGAAACCATTGCTGCCACTATTGCATCGGTTAAAATAAATGCTCGAACCCGCTACCTGCTCGAGCAATCGCAGCAGCAAGCCGAAGAAATGCTTGCCCAAGAGGAGGAAATGCGCCAAAACATGGAAGAACTTCTTGCTACTCAGGAAGAAATGGCTCGTAAAGAAAAAGACATGAACTCGACCATGGAGGCTATAAGCGGAATTGGAATGATATTGGAGTACGACTTTAAGGGTATGATTACGAATGTAAACCATACAATTTGCGAAGTTTTAGGCTTTAAAAAGGAGGAACTTCTTGGACAACACCATAGCATTCTATTCGATAGCAAAGAAGAGATGAATACCGATAGGTATAGCCAATTTTGGGTTAATATACGAAATGGGCAATCGTCCGCAGGTGTTTTTAAGCGCGCCACAAAAAACGATGGGGACATAATGGTAAAAGGGCTTAGCTACCCAATTTTCGATGACGACGGAACCCCATTGAAGATTATTGAACTATCGATTGACGTAACGGATATTGTACCAAAAGGGTAATATTTCATGCTAAGCCGCTAAGTCGCTAAGCAAAAAGGACGATACGTTTTAATATTTTTTGCGTCTTTGCGCCTTAGCGTGAATCTTCCTCCTTATAATCCCAACAGCAACTTCTCAGGATTTCCACCTTCAATTAGCATTCGTTCAGGATTTTCGAGTAGACGTTTAACCGTTACAAGAAAACCTACCGAATCGGGACCATCAATAACTCTATGGTCGTAGCTAAGGGCGATGTACATCATGGGACGAATTTCTACTTTGCCGTTAACGGCAATTGGCCGATCGACAATGTTATGCATTCCCAAAATTCCCGATTGAGGAGGATTTAGAATTGGGGTCGAAAGCAACGAGCCAAAAACCCCTCCGTTGGTAATGGTAAATGTTCCTCCCTCGAGGTCGCTTAGCGTTATGCGCCCTGCACGAGCCCTTTCGGCAATTGCCGATATTTCCTGCTCAATTTGTGGCAACGTAAGAACTTCGACATTTCGCAGCACGGGTACCATTAATCCCTTTGGAGTTTGAACGGCTATTCCAATATCATAAAACGAGGGTGTTACAATCTCATCGCCTTCAATGCGCGAGTTGGCCGTACGATGAAGTTTTAGCGCTTCAACCACCGCTTTAGTAAAGAACGACATAAAGCCCAACTTAACTCCATATTTTGCCTTGAAAGCATCCTGATGGGTTTGCCTAATGCGCATTACGGCGCTCATGTCGACCTCGTTAAAAGTAGTGAGCATTGCCGTTTCGTTTTTAACTGAAACAAGCCTTTGACTTAACTTTTTGCGCAGTTGGGTCATTTTGGTTCGCTCTTCGTTGCGAGTTACAATTTTGGGAACTTGCTGTTTTGGTGAAACTGCTCCCAATGCAAGCACAGCCTCCACATCGGTCGATGAAATTCGGCGTAACCCGTTAATAACATCGTCTACGTTAAGGTTATGTTCCTTCATAATTTCTCTGGCAACTGGCGAAATTTTAACCTTGTCGTTTTCTGATGAATTACTCCCCTTATCAACCTCCCCCGATAGCTCCCGATAGTTATCGGGACGGGGCTTAGCCTCAGTCTTAATCTCAGCCTCCCCCGATAGCAATCGGGGCTTAGTCTTAACCTTTTCCTCAGCAATTTCCTTTTTTTCAATAGATTTTACAGCCCCTTTGGGCTTTTGCGCAGCGGTATCGATAGTGCAAGCAATCTGATTTACCTTCACTGTGCTGCCAGTTTCAATAAGAATTTCGATTACCCCTTCGTTGCTGGCAAGTAGTGGAAGCGTTGCCTTTTCCGATTCAACTTCGGCAATCTCCTGATCTCTTTCGACCCACGAGCCATTTTCGACCAGCCACTTGGCAAGTTCTACTTCGGATATCGATTCACCAGGACTGGGTATGCGGATTTCTATTTTCATAATTGCAGATGTTGGGTATTTGATGTTGGATGTTGGATGTTGCCTGTACTCGGTTGTCGGTTGTCGGTTATCTGTTGTCTGTTCTCTGTTGTCTGTTGTCTGTTCTCAGTTGTCTGTTCTCAGTTGTCTGTTCTCTGTTCCCTGTCTTCACTCTTTCGTCTTCGGTCTTCGGTCTTCAGTCTTCCGACTTCCGACTTCCGACTTCGGTCTTCGGTCTTCGGTCTTCTAAATAACTCAATAACTCAAAACCCCTAAAGAAGTTCATGTTGTGGTTGTCGGTCAATTTTTTGTCCTCCTACCTTGCACTGAAGTCCGCAATACTTATTTTTTAGTTCACAATCGCACTTACGGAAAACCTTTCCAATAATTTCTTCTTGCTCCTGTGCATGCAGCTTACTTAAGCCAACAGCAGGGCTCCCGCTTGCAAGGCGCGATACGAGTTCAATGGGAACGTCAGAAAACTGATCGCGAATAAAGTTCCAAGCCCCCATATTTTTTGGTTCCTCCTGTACCCAAAGCCATTTAATCGCATTTGGATAACCTTTCAAAATATTACTAATTTGCTTTGCTGGAAATGGGTATAGCTGTTCTATTCGAACGATTGCCAAATCGCGAGCTTCGAGCTCGTTTTTGCGTTGAAGTAAATCGTAGTAAATTTTTCCAGTACAAAAAACCACTCGTAGTACCTTTTCATTATCAACATTGCCATCGTCAATAACCTCTTGAAAAGCAGTTCCCGTTTGCAATTCTTCTAAATTTGAAATGCAAAGAGGGTGACGCAGCAAACTTTTAGGTGTAAAAACCACAAGCGGCGTACGGAAATCCCTTTTCACCTGTCGGCGTAGGGCATGAAAAAAGTTTGCAGGAGTTGTAATATTTGCAACTTGCATATTATTGCGAGCTGCAAGCGTTAGAAAGCGCTCCATGCGTGCGCTCGAATGCTCAGGGCCCTGCCCTTCGAAACCGTGGGGAAGCAGCAATGTAAGCGCCGACCTTAATCCCCACTTATCCTCGGCAGAGCTAATGTACTGGTCGATTATTACCTGAGCCACATTATGAAAATCGCCAAACTGTGCCTCCCAAATGGTTAGTGTATTTGGCGTAGCCAATGAGTAACCGTAATCGAACCCCATTACGCCGTACTCCGAAAGGGGACTGTTAAATACGTGGAATGGTGCCTGATTTTTCGAAATATTTTTAAGTGGACAATACTTCTCCTCGGAATTTTTTATTGAGTAAACCGAATGGCGGTGCGAAAAAGTACCCCGCTCCGAATCCTGTCCGCTTAGCCTTACAGGGTTTCCCTCGCTTACCAAAGTTCCGTAGGCAAGAAGTTCGGCTAAGGCCCAATCGACTCGCCCCGATTTAACCAATTCGTTTCGTTCGTCAATAAGCTTTTCTAACTTTTTAAAGAATGTGTACTCTTTTGGTAAACTGCAAAGCGAAGAGGCAATGGTTGCAATGCTTTTTTTGGCGACTCCCGTTTTTGGCGAAACTTCAAAGTCTTCATTCTTCGAATATCGTAGGTTTTCCCAAATATCTGGTAAAAAAGGCTGAATTCGAAGCTTTTTCATTGCTTTGGCAAGTTCGAACTTCACCTCCATTGTTTCATTGGTATCGACAATTGCTTGCTTTACGTATGTTTCGTCGATAATTTCTTCGGAAATTAACTTCGCCGAGTATAACTCGCGAACCGTTGGGTGACTGGCAATTGCATCGTAAAGTGTGGGTTGAGTAAAGCGTGGTTCGTCGCCCTCGTTATGCCCGTATCGGCGGTAGCCGAGAATGTCGATAAAAACGTCGGTATGAAAGGTTTGCCTGTATTCAACGGCCAGTTTTACTGTATGAATTAGCGCCTCGGGGTCGTCGGCATTTACGTGAAAAATGGGCGCCTTGGTAACCTTAGCTATGTCGGTACAGTATGTGCTACTGCGAGCATCGAGGTAGTTAGTGGTAAAGCCAACCTGATTATTTGTTACCAAATGAATGGTGCCGCCCGTTTTGTAGCCGTTTAGCTGCGACATTTGAATGGTTTCGTAAACAACACCCTGCGAGGCTATGGCCGCGTCGCCGTGAATAATAACAGGGATAATTCTTTTGAAATCGCTTTCGTAATAATTTTCGGCTAAGGCTCGCGATAATCCTGTCGCCACGGGGCTAACCGTTTCGAGGTGCGACGGATTTGGCACTAAGTTAAGCCTAACCTCTTTGCCGTTATGGGCTTTAACTGTGTTATTAAAACCTAAGTGATACTTTACATCGCCAAGGGCACTATCCTCTTCGTAACCCTCGGCCATAAACTCGATAAAAATGCTCTCCCAGGGTTTCTGCATTACATTGGCCAAAACGTTTAGTCGGCCTCGATGCGCCATTCCCACAACAAATTCCTCAACACCAAGGTCTGAGCCCTTTTCGATTAGGGCATCCATTGCTGGTATAAGGGCTTCAATTCCTTCGAGCGAAAAACGTTTTTGCCCAACAAACTTACGGTGTATAAACTGCTCGAAGCCAACAGCTAGGTTTATGTGAAAGAATATATGCTTTTTCTCCTCGTTAGAAAAGGAGGTTGAATTTCTTGTCGATTCAATTCTACTACGAAGCCACTCCACTACTTCTGGGTCGCGAATGTACATATACTCAACGCCAATTGACTGGCAGTAAGTATCCTCTAAATATGCAATAATATCTACTAGTTTGGCCTTTCCAAGGCCAATTTGATTCCCAGCTTCGAATTCCTTATTAAGATGAATATCGGATAGTCCAAAGTTAGCAAGTTCGAGCGTTGGGCTATACTTGCGGCGAGAGCGAACAGGATTGGTTTTGGTAAATAAGTGGCCTCGCTTACGGTAGGCTTCAATAAGCTTAATAACTTTAAATTCAATATTTAAATTCTCGTCAAAACCTTTACTGTAGTGCGAAAGGGCAAAATCGAACCCTTTAAAAAATTGCTTCCATTCCTCGTTAACCCCCGTTGGATTTGCGAGGTATTCACGGTAAAGACTATCGAGGGCTTGCGGGTCGATATTGCTAAGGTAACTATGCTTGTCCATAACTTTATTATGCTTGGGCGCGGTAATTTTGTATAAAATACCAAATTATTACTTTTTTCACAGTTCAACAACAAAAAGAGGGTATTGTTTTGTAGAATGGCAGTTAAATAGTGGTTATTAGTCGATATTTCAAGTTTTTTTCGAAAAGTGAAGGAAGGTACAAGCCTATTCGATTAAAACTGCATAAGCAAAAAAAATATTTTCACCAATTCACCCTCACATTTTCCCGTTTCGTCGACTTTTACTTTTAAAAAGAATTTGAACGCATTAGGTTTGTGTCGATATTTTAAGGCTGAATGTGGAACAAAATTTGTAAAAAGCAAATCGCTAAAAATCAAAAAATAAACCTAACAACAACCATTATGAAACGCTTTTTCTTTTCAATTTTAGTTTTAGTTGCAACAAGCTTTTTTGCTAAAAGTGAAATTATAACCCAAACCATTCGTGGAACAGTAATCGACAAGCAAACCCGCGTAACATTGCCTGGGGCAAACGTTGTGATTACCAGTTCCGATCCAGTTCGAGGAACCACAACTAACGAAAACGGAAACTTTCGATTGGACAATGTTGAGGTGGGAAGGGTTAGCCTAAAGTTCACATTTATTGGATACCAAGACGTTGTAATGAACAACATAAGCCTGCAGTCGGGCAAGGAGCTGGTGCTTAACATTTACATGGACGAGCTGGTAATGGCTGTTGAGGAAGTAGTTATTACACATACTGCCGACAAAACCTCGTCGCTCAACCGAATGGCAACCGTAAGTTCCCGTGGTTTTACCGTTGAGGAAACTGAACGCTACGCTGGAAGTCGAAACGATCCTGCCCGTATGGCAGCCAATTTTGCTGGAGTTGTTGGAGTCGACGATTCGCGAAACGATATCATTATCCGTGGCAACTCCCCCATGGGATTGCTTTGGCGACTCGATGGTGTTGATATTCCAAACCCTAACCACTGGGGAATGTCAGGTACTACGGGTGGTCCAGTAAGCATGCTAAACAATACTTTGCTCGAAAATTCCGATTTCTATACAGGAGCATTTCCTGCGGAATATGGGAACGCAATTTCGGGAGTTTTCGATTTAAGAATGCGGAATGGGAATAACGAGCAATTCGAATTTCTTGGGCAAATGGGGTTCAATGGCATTGAGCTTGGCGCCGAGGGACCAATATCCCGCAAGAATGGATCATCGTTTCTGATTAACTATCGATACTCGTTCATGGGTATTTTTTCTGCATTAGGAATGGATTTTGGAACGATTGGGGTTCCTTACTACCAAGATCTTTCATTCAAACTAAATTTTCCCAACACCAAGTTTGGCCATATTTCCATTTTTGGACTTGGAGGATTGAGCGATATTCAGATATGGAACAGCCTAAAGGATTCAAGTCAAGTTAACTTCTACACAGATGAAGGTACCGATATTACAAATGGCACCGACATGGGAGTTGTAGGACTTTCGTCGCATTACACGTTCAGCCCCAACACATACCTTAAGGTTACCTTCGCAGCCATGGGACAGAACATGTACACCGATGTGGATACATTAAGCAAGGAGATGGAAAAATTTCGTTTCTACGAAACCAACATGATTGATAATCGGCTTTCGGCATCGGCAATACTAAACCATAGGCTCAACTCAAGTAATACCATTAAAGGCGGATTTACCACCAAAATGCTACTAAGCAATTTCCACGATAAGGTTTGGCGCAAGGAGTTTGATGAGTATAGGAGCCAAATCGATTTTAATGGAACTACTTGGCTTATACAGCCATACGTTCAATGGCAGTATCGTCCAACTGACAGGTTGACCTTTAATTCTGGTTTGCACTACAATCTTTTCACTTTCAACAATAGCCAATCGATTGAGCCACGCTTTGGAGTTCGGTATGGAGTATCTCCACGACATTCAATTAACTTTGGATACGGCCTACACAGCCAGATTTCGCCACTATTTACCTACTTTTTCCAGAAAGCAAATACCGATGGAACTTACTTTAAAACAAATCCCAATTTGGGCTTAACCAAAAGCCATCAACTTGTTGTAGGTTACGATTTTCGGATCAACGGATTTTCACGAGTTAAACTTGAAACTTACTACCAAAATATTTTCGATGCACCTGTTGATGCAGTTGAAAGCAACTCCTATTCAATGCTTAACAATGGGGCAAGTTTTACATTTGCCATGTCAGAATACCTTGCAAACAAAGGAACAGGTGAAAATTATGGAATTGAGATTACCCTTGAACATTTCCTTAATAAAGGACTTTACTTCCTGGTTACAACTTCGCTTTTCGAATCGAAATATACAGGGAGCAACGGCAAAGAGTTTAATACTGCATTTAACAACAACTACGTTGTAAATGGCTTATTTGGTAAGGAGTTTATTCTTGGAAAAAGCAATCCAAAGGCAAAACGTTCGCTCTCCATCGACCTTAAAACTATGTTTGCTGGAGGCAAACGAAATACACCATGGACAGCCGTATTAAATCCAGCAACCCAGGAATATGAACAGCAGTGGGATTACAATAAAGCATTCAGCGTAAAGCTAGCCGATTATAACAAAACCGATCTTAAAATCACCTATAGATCGAACAAAAGGGGCGTAACCCAAGAGTGGGGCATTGAAATAACAAACCTAATGAATAATGATAATATTCAGGGCGAAAGTTTCAATAAGTACACTGGAAAATCAGAGAAGGTATTGCAAACCCCAATGATGATTATTCCACAGTGGAGAATAATTTTTTAGGTTGAATTGAACGCGGAAAACACGGATTTTAAAAGATTCTCGCTGAGGATAAAAAAAACATGAGGCTGTCTTATTTGTTACAAAAGTTTAACCACAAAGTGCACTAAGGTTTTACACGAAGGTCACAAAGAGTTGTATATGTGCGTTGTCTTTGTGTTTCTTTGTTCTTTGTTTTTTCTTTGTGGTCTTTGTGGTTAATTTTTCTTTTAAAACAGCCTCATAAAGACAAAAAAAATCGTGGTCATCTGTTAAATCAGTGTCATCAGTGTTCTAAAAATATGCAAATGAAAATTACAATCCTAAACGGCGACTTAAACCCCACAACCAACAGCTTTTCGAGAAAAGTTGAGGCGTATGTGGAAGAATTACGAAAATCGAATCGGGTCGATTTGTTTACCCTTGCCCAAATGGACCTACACTACTGCACTGGTTGCTGGAGTTGCTGGTGGAAAACCCCTGGCGAGTGCGCCATTAACGACGATGCCGAAATTATTTTTCGCTCGGTTATTAATTCCGATTTGGTAATCTTTGCCTCGCCACTTATTGCAGGGTTTCCAAGTTCGGCACTGAAGAAAATAATGGACAGGCTAATTGTTCTGCTTCATCCTTACATTGAAATTGTAAATGGCGAATGCCATCACCGCAAGCGCTACGAAAAGTACCCAAACCTTGGGCTAATACTCGAAAAAGAGCCCGATACCGATGATGAGGATATTAAACTCGTTAAGGATATCTTCGACCGATTAGCCATAAATTTCCACAGTAAATTGGTTTTTGTAAAGATGATTGATGAGGTTACTAAACTTGATTTTGTTATAATGGAAGAGGTTCGCAATGACGAAAAAATTTGAGTTAACATATGAAAGATAAATTTAACAAACCCAGAGGGTTTGAATGTTTATAGAAATATAAATAGATAAGGCATTCGACCCCAGCTGGGGTCGTATAAAATCTAATAGCTATTTTTCTATAAATATTTGATGCCGCTGGCATCATTAATTAAAACAAAATGCCTTTTTCAATTAGATTTCCACAACTTAATCAGCGTATATCGGCTTAATCCGTGTAATCAGCGTTCTATAAAAATCATGAAAATGAAACTTACTATAATTAACGGCTCGCCCCGTAACAAAAAAAGCAACTCCAAAATTCTTATTGAAAAGTTTTTGGAAGGCTACGGCAAAATCGAATCTTCAAATATTGAAATACACTACCTTGCCAACATTCATAAAATGGATGAGCATGCAAAAGCATTCGCCCAAGCCGATACGGTTCTACTAATTTTTCCGCTTTATACCGACTGTATGCCAGGAATTGTAAAGGAATTTATCGAGGCAATTGCAGCTAATAAGTATGGTAATAAAAAGCGGTTTGGCTTTATTGTTCAGTCGGGCTTTCCCGAATCGATTCACTCAGTTTACGTTGAAAAATACCTCGAAAAGTTATCTTTACGAATGCAGTGCGAGTACATTGGAACGGTTATTAAAGGAGGTGTTGAGGGCATTCAAATTATGCCAAACTATATGACTAGCAAACTTTTTACTAACTTTACCAACCTTGGCGAGCACTTTGCAAAAACGGGATGTTTTAACGAAGAAATAGTCGAAAAACTTCGAACTCCCTATAAAATGTCGAAAGCCAATTTATTTGGATTTAAATTGATGAGCAAAACTGGCTTAACCAATTTTTACTGGAACTCGAACCTAAAAAAGCATAATGCCTTCGAAAACAGGTTTGCAGCACCTTATAAATAACCAATATGCCTCAAAATTATAAATTTGACATTGGCGATAAATGGGGAATGATAATTGGCATTCCACTAGTTGCAATACTTGCTCCCATTGCCTTTGGTCACTATTTTGGCGAAATGAATAAGGAAACAATGTTTGCCATTTCTTCGTCGGTAACAACCACTCTTTTAATGTGGCTTGGCGTTAGGGCAATAGTTGTTTTCCTGTGGAAAAAGTACCCTTGGGTTAAAAACCCCTTTAAGCATTTGTTTATCGAAATTATAGCAATTACAGCATATACAGCACTTATCGGTTTTCTTTTGTTTGTATTTTATAGTTTTATTGGTATTGAAACCGATTTTGAAGAGGGACTTGCTCCAAATGCGTTCTTCACGCTTCTAATCACATTTTTCATTACTTCAATTCACGAAGGGGTTTTCTTTTACCAGCAATGGAAAACCTGGCACTCGCGCTCCGAAAAGTTAGAGGAAGAAAACATACGAAGCCAATACGAAACGCTTAAAAGTCAAATAAATCCACATTTTCTATTTAACAATCTGAATACGCTAGCAAGTTTAATAGAAGAGAATCCGAAGGTTGCTGTCGACTACGTTAACCGCACAGCCGACTACTATCGCAAAATACTAAACTTACGAGGACAAGAAATAATAACCATTTCGGAGGAACTTGAGCTGGTTAACGATTACTTTTTTCTTCAAAAGAAACGCTTTGGCGATAATTTGAGCATTAGCATTAACATTCCCGAGGCAATTTTAACAACTTTTGCTGCACCGCTTACCCTTCAAATGCTCGTCGAAAACGCCATTAAGCACAATATTATTTCAGCCGAAATGCCATTAAGCATTGAATTAACAGCCGAAAACGGCTCATATATTCAGGTGAAAAACAACCTTCAAAAGCGAGCCGAAAGCGCTCCCTCGTCGAAATTGGGGTTGAAAAACATTACAGAGCGTTACAACTATTTATCGCCCAGCAAGGTTGAAATAATCATAACATCGTTTAACTTTACTGTTTCAGTGCCAATTTTAATGCTGAATAAATGAGAGTATTAATTGTTGAAGACGAAATTGCTGCCGCAAATAGGCTACGTAAAATGGTTGCCGAGGTGGCTTCCGACGCTCAAATTCTCGATGTTACCGACAGCATTAGCAGCACCGTAAAATGGTTAAAAACTAACCCTAGCCCCGATTTAATTCTTCTCGATATTCACTTAGCCGATGGGCCTAGTTTTAAAATATTCGAAGAAATTGAAGTTTCGGCACCTGTAATATTTACCACAGCATTCGACCAGTATGCCATTCAGGCCTTTAAGGTAAACAGCATCGATTACCTTTTAAAACCCATAAAAAAAGAGGAGTTAGAACAAAGTTTTGCCAAATTTAGAGGGCTTTTTGGTGGTAAAATTCTTCCAAACTATAACGAGCTGCTTAAAGCAATAGCTGAACAAACCAAACCCCAGTACCGTCAGCGCTTTTTGGTAAACTATGCCGATAAGTTACGCGCAATTGAAGTGCCCGAAATTGCCTACTTTATGGCGCACGAAAAGGGCGTTTTTTTAACAACCCACGAAGGGAAAAGCTATGCTGTCGACTTAACCCTCGAAAAGTTGGAGAACGACCTCGACCCCTCAACATTTTTTCACATAAACCGCAAGTTTATAATTTGCATAAAAGCCATTGGCGCAATGCATACGTACTCAAAATCGCGAGTAAAACTCGACCTAAAACCCGATGCCAAAACCGAAGTAATTGTAAGTTCGGAGAGAGCCGGAGAGTTTAAGAGGTGGCTGGATAGGTGATTTCAGTTATCGGTTCTCAGTTATCGGTTGTCAGTTATCGGTTGTCCCTGCCTGCGTGTCGCAGTCAGGCAGGGGTTATCGGTTGTCGGTTATCTTCGAAGTAACAGTTATAACAATTGTTTGTCTAACGCTTAATGTGAACGGCATTTTACTTTCAAAAAATTTTAGGCAACATTTAAGAAGTTAAATTGTTGAAGCAAAAAAGATTTTCGATGGCATATCCTTAATTAAAATCAAACTAAAAGCATACAAAATGAGTAAAATAATCAAGTTTGGAGAAGATGTTGAAGGCTATAGCATCCCCGTTTTAAATGAAAGAGAAATTAGAGCAGCTGCTGGAATTCTCTTTTTAGCCACTTTTATGTCGCTAATATTTATACTTTTTAAGGGCAACTTTTTGCCTATTAAGTATGTAATTACCCTATTCCTAATCGATTTTTTTATTCGAGTTTTTATTAGCCCAAAGTTCTCTCCTACGTTAATTATTGGGCGCATGATTGTTCGTAATCAAACACCTGAGTACGTAGGCGCCAAGCAAAAAAAGTTTGCATGGCAAATTGGCATAGCAATGGCCGCCACAATGTTCGTTTTAATGGTTATAGTTAATTCGTACAGCCCTATTTCTGGTATAATTTGTCTTATATGCCTTATTTTTCTATTTTTCGAGTCGGCTTTTGGTATTTGCTTGGGATGCAAAATTTACCCATGGTTTTTTAAAGACAAAGTGCAGTACTGTCCTGGAGAGGTTTGCGATGTAAAATCGAGGCAGGAAATTCAAAAAGTATCTATAACCCAAATTCTTATGGTTTTGGGTTTTATTGCTTTAACCATTCTGTTGGTTTACTTGTTTAATGATATTTTAAGCGAAAAACCTTTCGATCTGTTTGGTATCGAGAACACAAAACTTCCCGAATAGTGCTATTATTTTAGTTTAAAAAACGCTGAAATAACAACAATATATTTCCGAAGACTTATTGTAAGTCTTCGGATTTTTTTTTACTAACCACTACATTACAAATATGTAAAATCGCGAAAACAGTTTCTATGTTTTAAAAATTGTTATTTTTGGGTAGTATAATGTCTTGCGATAAACTTACACAAATCCTTAAATTGCTATAGAAATGAAACCTGATTTATATGCAGAACTAGAAAAAGGAATTTATAATACCCTCGAAACTTACTCAAATGTACATAGGGGTAGCGGTCACTACTCCATGGTTTCAACACATCTTTTCGGACGAGCAAGAAATATTATTTTAGATTACTTAGGTTTAAAAGAGGGCAAATACACTGTCGTTTTTTGCACTCCTCGGGGCGCTACTATCCTTGCGAAACAAATTGAACCAAAGAATTTTCAAACTTTGTCGAGTTTGGACCTTTGCTTGTCGTTAGGTGTTAGGGCATTAGCTATTAAAACAAATGCATTGCCTAAAGGAGTTCCTTTTCAAACAGGAGGCGGAACAACAAAACTTGTATCGAAAAACTGGGTTATTTGGGCCGATGTTCCCGATAAGTTTGAAGCGGGAACACCAGCAATTGTTAACATTGCAGCATTTGCCAAAGCGCTTATTATGGTTCAGCAATTTGGAAAGGATATCTTTTTAAACTCAACGGTCGAAGAACTTACCCCCTCGGAAATATTGCATCGCGACGAACTCGAAAAATTTTCGGGGCGTGAACTGCTCTTGGAGCTTCAAAAAACACTTATTGGTCGCAATATATTGGTTCCTACAATGGAAGGATTAAAACCCTTTACCAATCTCGACAATAGCGCAAGTACTCCTACTTTTGAGCCAATTTGGAATGCTTTTCGCCATGCTTGGCGCCAATCCGAAAATGTTAAGCAAGAAATAGTTAATGAGGTTAAGTCCATTTGTGCCAAAGCACTTGGTGCACCACAAAGTAACTACGATGTAATTTTTACCTCTAACACAACCGAAGCTATAAATCTTTTGTCCGAAAGTTTAAGAAGCAAATCGGAAATTGATACTGAACCTGTTGTGCTCAACACGCTCCTCGAGCATTCCTCGAACGACTTGCCTTGGCGTAGCCCAAATAATTCGCTTATTCGGCTCTCGGTAAACCCCGAAGGGTTTATTGATTTTAACGAACTCGAAACACTTTTAGTAGCATACAACAAAGAGAATAAATACGATAAAAAGCGAATTAAACTTGTGGCCGTAAGCGGAGCATCGAACGTTCTTGGCGTTTGCAACAACATTGCCGAAATTAGCCAAATTGCCCATCGCTACGGAGCGCACATACTCGTCGATGCGGCACAACTGGTGGCTCACCGCAAAGTAAATATGGAAGAATGCGACATTGATTACCTCGCATTTTCGGCACATAAAGTTTACGCACCATTTGGCTGTGGAGTGCTGGTTGCCAAAAAGGGTCTTCTCAACTTCAGCTCCGCTGAACTGGATTTAATTAAAACCTTAGGCGAAGAAAACGTAGGGGGAATAGCAGCATTGGGCAAGGCTCTTGTGCTTTTGCAACGAATTGGTATGGATGTAATTCATGCGGAGGAGCAAGTTTTAATAAAGCACGCATTAAAAGGCATGGCCAATATACCCGGACTTCAACTATATGGAATTCAAGACCCCGAATCTCCTAATTTTAGCCATAAGGTTGGCGTTATTCTTTTTAACATAAAAGGCGCTATGCCCTTTAATGTCGCAAAACAACTGGCTACTCAAGGCGGAATTGGTGTAAGGTCGGGCTGCCACTGTGCCCATATTATTATTAAGCACCTACTAAACGTTACCCCTTCGCTCGAACGATTCCAAAGCATAATTCAAACTCTTTTTCCAAAACTTAAATTTCCTGGTTTAGTTCGAATGAGCCTCGGAATTGAAAATAGCGAAACGGATGTCGACAAATTTGTTAAAGTTCTTGGCAGTATTGCAAAAAAACCTAATAAAGTTGATGCCAAAACTACTGAACCAAATCAAGATAATAAAGCTAAACTGACCAATTCGGTTGTACAAAAACAGATAAAGGATTTTGTTAACGAAAGAACCGTTAATGTTTACTCTAAATATTAATGAAAATGAAAAATATTAAAGTTTTTCCAAACTAAAAAAATCTTTTGAAAACAACGAATATGAGTATTAGCAAGCAAAACGGAAGATTTGAAAATATACTATTCGACCTCGATGGAACCTTAACAAATCCAAAGGTTGGAATTGTTAATTCCATTCTATATGCACTCGAAAAGTTGAGTATAATTGAAACAAATATTGATGAACTCGAAACATTTATAGGACCACCCCTTCGCGAATCGTTTGTTACTAGGTATAACCTCACCGAAAGCAGCGCCGATTTGGCAATGAATTACTACAGGGAATATTTTTCGGCAAAAGGACTTTATGAAAACGAGGTTTACTCAGATATACCAGCACTTTTAGAGGTTCTATTTGCCAATAAGTATAAACTTTTTGTTGCCACATCGAAGCCAACGCTGTACGCTGAAAAAATTGTTGAGCACTTTAACCTCAACAAGTATATTGTTAAAACAATTGGAAGCAACCTCGACAATACGCGCACCGATAAATCGGAAGTTATTTCGCATGTAATTTCAACTTACGGCTTGCAAACAGCAAATTCAGTTATGATTGGCGACAGAAAGTTCGATATAATTGGAGCAAAAAATAACTCAATAAAGTCAATTGGAGTAACCTATGGCTACGGCACGCTCGAAGAATTACAATTACACAAACCCGACTTTATTGTAAATAATTGCGACGAAATAAAAGCAATTCTTTTGAATTAACTACTCTTCTTTGCAATTAATCGAAATATGAAATTATAGCTGCATTTTACATAAAACAACACTTAAATGAAAAACTGGATTTTAATTACTTGTATAATTTTTACCATTTCTGCAAAATCGCAACCTAACAAAAGCATAAGCTGGGGAACCGATTTAGAGTTTCTGAAAGCCGAACTACCAGCAAAACACAAAAGTTTTTATGCCGAAAAAAGTGAAACTTATTTTTTCGATGGAATAAAGCGAATTACTTTACAAATCGATAGTCTTTCGGATTTTGAAATTGCAATTAAGTTACAACAGCTAATTTCGTCGTTTGGCGATTCGCACACAGGAGCAAATTGGAGTCAATTTGTCGATAAAAACAAAATTCTACCATTGCACCTTTTTTGGTTTAGCGATGGAATATTCATTCTTCATACAACGGCTGAGAATAAAGAGATTCTTGGATGTAAAATTGTTAAAATAAATGGCAACCCTATTCAAGTTGTAATCGACTCGTTAAGCACTTTATTAACAGTTGATAATAATGCCGTTATAAAAAGTAGTATTCCCAAGCTAATTCCACTAGTTCAACTTTTACAGTTTTTTGGATTAGCAAAAGCCGAAAGTATTGAACTTCAACTCGAAAATCAGGAAGGGGAGTTGTTTACTTACTCAATAAAACCAGCATATATGGATAGGGAAAATAGGGTTATGTTTAAACCCGATTCGTTGGCTTTATGCAATCGAAATGAACGAGCTTATTTTGTCGATTACGAAGTAGCAGTCGACAATGTTTACTATATACAGTACAACAAATGCATAAGCCGCGAAAAACCACCCTATGGGTTTAAAGGGGAGTTGAAAAAACTACCTTCTTTTCAAGAGTTTCAGGAAAAAATTCTTAAAACAGCAACAAAAAGATCTTTTGATAAAATAATTGTCGATTTAAGGTTTAACACTGGGGGAAACTCCTCGCAGGGAACCGAACTAATTGAGAAAATGGCAGAAATTAAAAAAATAAATGAAAGAGGAAAACTTTATGTAATTCTAGGTCGATTTACCTTTTCGTCGGCAATTATTAACGCAATGGACTTTAGTAACAAAACACAAGCAATATTTGTTGGCGAAGAAACCTCAGGAAAACCAAACCATTATGGCGAAGTTAGAAGTTTTACACTTCCAAATTCAGGATTAAACATAAATTACTCAACAAAATACTTTAAACGTTCCGAAAAGAACTTAAAAACAATTACTCCCGACCATATAATCGAAACGAGTTTTAAGGATTTTAAAGAAGGCAAAGACCCAGTATACGACTGGATTATTAAACAGTAAATTTGCAAAAAGTGCTAAGTGACTAATTTGTGTAGAATTAATAACTAAAACAAACGAAACCAAAATTTCAATTATGCTTTTACAAACCACCTAAAACCTAACACAATGAAAAACTACTTTAACTTTAATTTAACAGGTAAAAAACTTTTACCTATTTGGCTGCTGTTTTTAGTTTTTTTTATGGCACCCTATGTAACCATGATAACCCAAATGAAAAACCTTCAAGCGGGAAATAGTCCATCAATGCTTCTTTTACCAGTACTCCTTTTGCTAATTATAGTTTCCTTTTTATTCATTTTTTACATTGCTAAATATTCTATTGAAAGTGTCGTTTTTAAAGGCATTGCATTTGAATTTAAAGGCACGTTAGGCACTTTTATAGGTAAGGTTTTACTCGGATTACTTTTAAGCATTGTAACATTTGGAATTTATTTAGCTTGGTTTGTTAAGGATATCCAAAGTTTCTTTGTCGATAACTCATCGTACAATTCTCAATCCTTTAGCTTCAGAGGGCAGGGCGGTAATTTATTTGTTATTTTTTTGCTATCATTAATACTTCCAATGTTTCTTTTTGTAATTGTAATGACTATTTTTTTAATGAACAACATGCAAAACATCGCTTTTTTTATGATAATTCAACAAGTTGTAATTATTGTCATTATGATACCCTACATGTATTATGTTTACAAGTGGATGGTAAATGTAAACTATAAGGATTATAACATTCGTTGGGAAACAAATTTCTGGGAATCGTGTGGTAAAATTGCCCTTGAAATATTACTCTCAATTATTACACTGGGTATATATATGCCTTTGGCAATGCTTCGTTTATTTAAGTTTTTTGCAGGCAAAACTAAAGCAGTTGCTCTCGACAGGAAACTTAACTTTGGTTTTGAAATTGATCAACTAAACGATTTTCTCTTTATATGGGGACAGCTACTTTTAACCATTATAACTTTAGGAATTTACTATCCATGGGCTTTTTGTAAAATTGGTAAAAGAATTCTAAGCAAAACATATTTAGAAGTTGAATAATTTCGAATTGCGCCAATCAATTATCAAAAAATGAATCAAACTGCTAAATTCATAATTCTTGTATTAATTGCTTCAAGTTGTAACTTGTTTACAAAAAATAATATGAGCAACAGTAAAAATGACCCAGCACAAATGGGGACAGCCGAAAACGACACAACTCCAAAGGTAACTGGCATTGGTGGAATTTTCTTTTTCTCCGAAAACCCAAGCGGAACAAGGGATTGGTACAGTAAAAATTTAGGCCTTGAGGTAAACGAATATGGTTCGAGCTTCGAGTTTCGAAACGCAAACCGTCCCGATGAAATTAACTACCTGCAATGGAGTCCGTTTAAGAAAGGGAGCGAATACTTTGCCCCGTCGAAAAAGGAGTTTATGATAAACTACCGTGTTCAAAATATTGAAGGGTTGGTGCGAAATTTAAGGAAAAATGGGGTAACAGTACTCGACGAAATTGAAACCTACGATTACGGAAAATTTGTTCATATTATGGATCCCTTTGGAAACAAAATTGAATTTTGGGAACCAATCGACAGCGTTCTTACAAAAATTGGAAGCGCAACTACCAAGTAGTAGGTATTAATCCTCTTTTTAAAACGCTTAGTCTTATTTCTAAGAATTAAATATTAACCCATTAAAACATGAAAACACTTCTTACAACCATTTTAATTTTTTGCGTATTAGTAACCAGCTTTTCGCAAGAAGTGAAAAAAGTTTCGATAAAGAGCCAAAACCCTTCCATTATTGAGGAATACTACGTTTTAAAAAAGAGTAAAGACGTAAAGCATGGCGAATACGTTAAAACTAACTACGGTGGCGATATTTTGGAAAAGGGTTTTTTTAAGAATGGAAAAAAGGATAGCGTTTGGGTGTTCTTTGTCAACAAAGGAGTCGATACAACGTTTGCAGGAAACTACCTGAACGACAAGCGTGTTGGAAATTGGGCCATTTTCGACAAGGGCGTTTTTTTGTATAATTACAATTATTCAACCGACTCGGTAAGTAATTACCAATGGAATGGAGAGTCGAATAGGTTTCCGATACTTATAAATAGCAAATGGATCGAAAGCGAAATTGACAGCCCGCCGCTTGTTATCGATGGCGAAAATCCGAGTAGCATAATCTCACGAAATTTACGATACCCAACCCGAGCGTGGAGGAGCGGAATTTCGGGGCAAGTTGATGTTGCATTTACAGTCGACAGCACAGGCCGAATGAGTGGCATAAGAATTAAAGAGGGTGCCGACCCCGAGTTTAACAACGAAGCAAAAAGAGTAGTTGCTTTACTAAACACAATTTGGGTTCCAGCCAAAAAGAATGGCAAATCGGTTACAATTGAGTACTTTATACCTGTTAAATTTATACTTCGGAAATGATTTTTCCCTTACCCCATTTCTATCGAAGAAACAACCCCTATGTAGTTAGAATTCAACAATATTCAGTACTATGAAATTCCATTCAACTGTTCTTTTTGTTAGCAATATCAAAAAGTCGAAAGAGTTTTATACAAAGAACCTAGGTTTTAAAATTGAAAACGACTTTGGAAGTAACGTAATGCTAAACCAAGGTCTGTCGTTATGGGAAATTAAGCCCGAACACCCCATTAGCCAAAGGCTAAAAACCAACGAAAATTCCAATCGGTTTGAACTTTACTTCGAGGCCATCAACATTGAGGAAATATATTCAAAACTCGAAAAGGCTGGTACTGAATTTTTACACAGAATTCAGGAAGAGCCATGGGGGCAACGAACTTTCCGCTTTTTCGATCCCGATAGCCATTTAGTTGAAGTTGGCGAACCATTAGAAGTATTTGTGCAAAATATGAACGAAAAGGGTTTAACAGCCATTGAAATTAGCCAGAAAAGTGGAATACCAGCCAAAACAGTTAATTCAATTCTCGATTTAAAAAAGTATAAAATGAATTCGACACTCATTGCGCCATGCGGAATGAACTGTGCACTCTGCTTGGGGTTTCTTCGTGATAAGAATAAATGTAGCGGTTGCTGGGGCGACAATAATAATAAACCTTACCATTGCACTGCTTGTTCAATCAAAAACTGCGATTTGTTGCAAAGTACCGAATCGAAATTCTGTTACGATTGCCCAAAGTACCCCTGCAAACGCCTAAAGCAACTCGATAAAAGGTATAGGGAAAAGTACAAAATGAGCATGATTGCTAACCTCGATTACATTAAAACTGAAGGGATAGAAAAGTTTATTAAAACCGAACTTGACCGATGGACCTGCAAGGACTGTGGACAAACAGTATGCGTGCATCGTGGGTTTTGCTTAAAGTGTCAAGAAAAAAACTAATTAGCAGCAATTCGTATGAAAATTGAGATTTCAAATGTAAAGGGAGTAAGTATTGCCGAAGTTATTTCGGACAAAATTGTAATTAACGAAACACAAGATGCCTTGGACATTATGGCCGAGTCGGGGTACTTGGGCTCCACCAAAATTATTGTTCACGAACATAACATTATACCCAGCTTTTTCGACCTTAAAACGGGAATTGCTGGCGATATTCTCCAAAAATTTTCGACCTATAACGTGCAACTGGCCATTGTTGGCAAATTTGCGAAGTACACCAGCAAAAGTTTAAACGACTTTATATACGAAAGCAACAAGTACGGCCGAATAATTTTTGTTAGTTCGCTAAGTGAGGCTATAGAACGATTAGCGAAGTAAGTAATCCTCTTTTCGACAGATACGATGTAGGATTAAACGTTGCAACTTTTAGTTGAAAATTCCAAACATTTACATATTGGCACAAAACGAAAATGGGGCAAAAATCTTTGCCCCATTTCCTGTAATTTAATTTGCAACATTACTCGTCAGCCTTGGCAGGCTCAACCTTTTGCGCCACAACCTCGGTAATGTAGCGGTCGTGACCTTCCTTGTCGGTGTACTTGCGAGTGTTTAGTTTACCCGTTAGTGCAACCATGGCGCCCTTTTTCAAAAAGTCCATTTCGCTGTCCTTACCGTTGCGCCATAGCGTTACGTTGTGCCATGTGGTATTTGTAACCCACTCGCCCTTGGCATTTTTATAGCTCTCGTTTGTGGCCACGCTAAATGAAACCAGCTTGCGTCCGCTTTCGAACGATTTTACTTCTGCATCGCGGCCAAGAAAACCTTGAATCTCTACTTTGTTAATTGTTGTTTCCATAATTTTTAGTTTTAGTTGAGTTAGTAATTATTTGTTGATGCAAAGTAACGGCAACCCAAAAGCCCTATTCGGTTTTTAAATGCGTACTTACGTTTAATATTCGGGTGTAGTCGTTTGCGGTCGTTTTAATTATTGTATTACAGTGCAATAAACGGATTTGATGAAATTTGAATTAATTAGAATTGCAAACGCTTTTTTTAAGTAAGTTTGTAATAAGACCGAAAAATGAATACATAATTCTTTTAGAAAATGGAAAAAATAATAAAACTAGACAAAACAAACATTGACACAGAACACATTTGTTGTGCGTTTTCCGATAAGAAATGCAAAGACAGCTATGAATTAAAGAAAGGCTGGCTTAAAAAGGAATTTGATAATGGGTATGTTTTTCAACGAATTGATGCCAGAGCAAAAGTATTTATTGAGTATGGTTCTGCTGAGAAAGGCTGGACGCCTATTGAAGCACCAAACTATTTATTGGTTAATTGCTTTTGGGTGTCGGGGCAATACAAAGGACAAGGTTATGGTAAAGAGCTATTGAAACTTGCCCTTGACGATGCAAAATTGCAAGGCAAAGATGGTTTAGCAACAGTTGTTGGCACAAATAAGTTTCACTTTATGAGCGATACAAAATGGCTTTTAAAACAAGGGTTTGAGACTTGTGAACAATTACCGTCGGGGTTTAGTTTGCTTGTTAAGAAAATAAATGCCAAAGCAAATAATCCAAAGTTTAAAGAGTCGGTAAAGAGCGGAGAATGTGACGATAAAAATGGAATAGTGGTTTACTATTCAAATCGTTGTCCGTTTTCGGAGTATCACGTAACTACCTCGTTGACCGAAACGGCAAAAAAAAGGAAATTGCCATTAATAATCAACAAACTGGATACAATGGAAAAAGCGCAGTTAGCGCCAACACCTGCAACAATTTTCAGCTTATTTTATAACGGGAAATTTGTAACTACCGATTTGAGTGTATGCTTGGATAGCAGATTTGATAAAATTGTAAAGTTATGAATAGAGAAAAACAAATTGAATTTGTTTCGGAGCAACTATTTGTGCTTGGGAACATGGATATAATTGATTCGGTTTTCGATGATAATTATGTTGCACATGATGGAGACAAAACGTATACGGGACAAAAATTTGTAAGCCAATTTATCCGAAAACTTCGTATAGCAATTCCTGATATTAAATTACTTAAAATGGAGTTTCTTTCACAAACTGAAAATACAATAAGCTGGCAACGAACCTTTAGCGGCACACATAAAGCCAATATGCAGGGAATTCCGGCATCGAATAGGAAAGTAAAATGGACTGAAATTGTAGTTACACGTTTTAATGGGGAACGAATTGCTGAAGAATGGCTGGTTTCGAATTTAGCATTTCAGCTAATGTTAAAACAACCAAAAATGAAGCAAGAAAGCACGAATGCACAACATAATATGTGAAAAATTGCTGATTGCATGGCCAATTTGGAAACAAATTGGCTTTTTTGTAGCTTCGTTGTGGGGGATTAAGAAGTAGTTTCAATCTCTAACGCTTTTCATAGCCCTGCCGTTAGCTGTTATAAATAAAATACTTAAATATTGATTTTATGATAGATGAACTGAAAAGACTGATGAAAAATGAAAAGAAAATTTTTCTTGAGTTCTGTCAAGCAAATAATTTATTATTGAATTATCAAAGCAATAAAAATGAAATTGAGATCCTAAAGTCAATATTTGCGAACAGAGAATATTCTGATTATTTTCCTTTTTATCAAAAGGTAACTATCCTTGACATTGGAGCGCATTATGGATATTTTTCGTTCTTTGCCAATAACAATACAGATATAAACTCTAATATATTTGCGATTGAACCCAGCAAGAGCAATTTTAAACATCTTGAAAGAAACATTAAGGATTGTAAGATAAGTAATATAAAAAGCTTTAATTATGCAATAGGAAGTAAAAGTGGATTATCAAGACTTTATCAAGGAAAAACTCTAAACCATTCAATTGTCGAAAATTATATTTTACTTAAAGAGACGAAAGGTTTTGAGGAAATTGAGATTAAGACACTTGAAGAATTCATAATTGAAAATAATCTTTATAAAATAGATTTTCTTAAGATGGATTGCGAAGGAGCGGAATATTCAATATTAGAGAATACGCCAAAATATATTTATGATAGAATAACAACAATATCCATTGAATTTCATGATTTAAAAGACAACATTAATACTGGCGAGAATCTTTGCAAGACATTGATAAGAAATGACTTTGAAATTGTTAAATATAAATACGATAAAACATCAATGAACCTGAATTACGGAAAAATAATTGGGACGAAAATATTTAATACTTTTAGAGTTAACAACAGTTAGCAGCGTGTATAAGCCATTGCTGGTAGATGGTTTGCGAGTGTTCGCTCTTTTGGCTGCCTTATGCTACCATCAATCTTTGACGATGCAACGGCTAATGCCCCCAGCCGTTAGCGATTGTTTTACAAATAAACCCAACCACTATGAAACTCGAAACCTTAGGATATAATAAGAAACTTGAGGAATTCAGAATAAATAATAATCTCGAAGGCTTCGAGGTAGGGAGGGTTATTGCTGAACATAAGGAACGGTATATTGTAACAACGGCAAAAGGTGAATTTGATGCCGAAATAACTGGCAATTTACGCTTTACAGCAAAAAATCGTGAAGATTTCCCAGCCGTTGGCGACTGGGTTGCGTTAACAACCTACGAAAGTGATTTTGCCATAATTCATAAAATCCTTCCTCGGTTTTCGATTATTAAACGGCAAGCTGTTGGCCTACATGGGGAGGTTCAAATAATTGCAACAAATATCGATTACGCTTTTTTAGTACAAGCCGTCGACCGAGACTTTAACATTAATAGGCTCGAGCGATATTTAACAATTTGCTATTCGTCGAAAGTTAACCCAATAATTGTACTTACAAAAACCGATTTAATTGCCGAAGTCACCACTTTAGAAATAAAGGAAAGTATAAAATTACGTGTAAAAAATGTTCCAGTAATTGCAATAAGCAACCAAACCCAAAATGGGTACAACGAGCTAAAATCGGTTTTCGAAAAAGAGAAAACATACTGCATGCTTGGCTCATCGGGGGTAGGAAAGTCGACGCTACTTAATAATCTTAAGGGCAAACCCATTATGCGTACCGGCACTATTAGCCAAAGTACCAGTAAAGGAAGGCACATTACAAGTCACCGGGAATTAATTATACTCGAAAATGGCGGAATACTAATTGACAATCCGGGAATGAAAGAGGTAGGGATTGCCGATACAGCAAGCGGATTAGAATTAACCTTTAATAGAATTGTTGAGCTTTCGCAAAATTGCAAATTCAAAAATTGCTCACATACCAACCAAGCAGGATGTGCTGTTATTGAAGCAGTTGAAACTGGGGATGTTGATAAAACTTCGTACGAAAACTACCTAAAAATGGAAAGAGAGAGAGCATTTTTCGAATCGACAGTTGCCGAAAAACGCAAAAAAGAAAAACTTTTTGGGAAAGTTTTAAAGAATTATAACAAACAAGATATTAAACAAAAAAAGTAAAAAACAATAGTTCGGTAAATTTTTATTTCACGCAGATCCCGATAACTATCGGGAGCAAAGACGCATTTGCTTGATTATTAAAACAATGACTATACGCATAGTCGTTATGCAACACCTTGACAATCAGGCAAATAAAAATAGTTAACGGACTATTGAAAAAATAAAAACATCAAAAAGTGGAGTTCAGGAACCACTAAAAAAAACGGGGCGTTACCGAAAAGCCTTACGAGTAGGATAATAAAAATTGAAGTTATGATTAGTATAAGTACTATTAAACGCAAACTTGCCGACCCGCTTTTTACCTTTAAGCTATTCGAAAGATTTATTGCTGCTTTCTGTATACTTATACCGTTAATTCTTTGGCTAACCGATGGTTTCCTGCCCCATGCGTTTAGGTCGAGTATTAGCATGTACGTATACATGAGCAATAGTTTTGTGTTTGGCATGCTGCTGAGCATTGCGGCAATGCTGTTTATTTTTAACGGTGCCGTTTACTTTAAAAACGAGCAGTTTATGCACATAAGCTGGCACGGCCAATGGTATAATGTAGTACTGGGATTAAGCTTATTTGGTGTAATTTGCTTTCCATGCAACGAGTACCCAATTCCTCACTATACTTTTGCAATTATTTTCTTTTTGGGTAATGCCTTGGTTACTGCATTTTTTTATAAAGACAACGACAAAACGTTAAGCATAATTATGGCAATTCTTACCATTGCATCGATGCCCTTTGCCTTTTTTGGTATTGTTTCGTTACTGGTAGCCGAGTGGATATCGCTTGTAGTAATAAGCATCCATTTTATTCTCTCGACAGTAAATATGGACAAACAGGTAAACTTTAAAAAGCATAAACAGCTACAGGTGCGCTAGTTATTTCATGATTTACATAAATTCATTCGCTGTTGGAACAGAATTATATGGAACAAATCGTAATGACTCAAAGCAAAAATGGGCAAATTCATTTTTTGAAGAACTACGATAATATCTTTGTGTAACTTTGTGTAATAGCACTATACCACAAAAAGCACAAAGAAGTCACAAAAAACACTAAGAAACATGCAGCAATTAAATGAAAATGAAATTTCTAACATTATTCTCGAGTTTACTTCTAGTCCATTATTTATAAATTCCAAGTAAATAGCATTAAAATTACCCATAACCTTTAAAAGTAAATATGAGAAACTTACTGCTTACAATTAGCTTAATTTTTTTGTCGGGAATAAAATTATTCTCACAGGATATAACCGACAAACCACCCCACAACTGGGCTAAATTTGTTCACATTGAAACGGGCTGGGTGTATCCCAATGGAACTATTAAAGAGAGCATTGCCGTTAGGCAAAACATTAGTTCGTACTATGTAAATCAGTATTCAACCGGATACGTTTCGGCAACAACAACAGGGTTTACCATGGGTGCAAGACTGGAATACTTCTACACTAAATTTAAGGTTGGCATTTCAACAGGGCTAAAATATACCAGCTACAATAGCGAAATAAGCGGATACACGTCGAGCAATGCAGACTTTTTTTACTTGAGGTATTCAATTTTAAATAGCGACACAAAATTTGCTCGAGTTAAGGCTTTAACCGAGGAGAACAAGTTTATTAGTATTCCTTTGGAATTCAGGTATATTCCCTTTAAATACAAGGGGGTTAGCCTTTTTGTAAAGGGAGGGGTAGAGTTCAGCATTTTCAACCTGAAAAAAAACACTGATATTAAATTTCAGGACAATGCTATGGAGGTTAATCAGGATTTAATTCTTTCAAATATTAGTGAACCTAGCAACAAATTTCAATCGAACCTTTATGGAACAATAGGTTTAAGTTTTGGGCAAGAAGGCAAGGTGAACTATATGTTCGAAGTATTTCTTCCATCCCCTTTCCTAACCACAAATAACTTTACTCTTACGGAAGTTGATGCTTTTGATGGCTTTAAGCTATCGGTTAAGATCCCAATTCGAAATCGTAACTAATTTTACAGATATGAAAACTACTAGACTTATATTCCTAAGCATATTGCTACTAAGTGTTTTAGCATCGTGCGAGAAAATGGATGATTTCGACTTATCGGGCACTGTGTTTATCGAAGACCCCTATTATCCTGGATTACCTATATACTCCGAGTGGGGCTACAACACTTTTGGTGCCTATATCGACAGGAAACCTTTTGTTTCGACTACCGACGACCTTCCAGTAAAAATAATTGTAAATAACGACACCCTGCACTTAACTCTCCGAGGGCGCATGAGAGGTGAAAATGTCGACCTTAAAATATCGATAAAAGGGCCATCGCCTGCTACGTATGTTGAGCTTACCGAGTTAGACAATACAACTTTCAACTTGAAAGAATCGGGCAGGGCGGTTGCACTTAAAATTGGAAACGCAACAACTATTCTCAACATAATTGAGGGAGAACTCGTAGTTAAACGAGTTCAGCGACTTTACGTTGATGAGGAGTCGACTCGAACAATTATGTCGGGTTACATAAACCTTAAAACCTTCCTTAACAACGAACCCATTGCAATTTCGCATGGGCGATTTGATTTTGGGATAGGTTACGAGAACTTTTACAACTACTAATCAATGTGTTAATTTAAAGTTGGAGTATGAATTTAAGTCGCATTCCAACTTTAAATGAGCTGCCGCCTTTACATCATAAACAAACTCAATAAACCGCTTACTTAAGATGATAATCGCAAAAAAATACTTTCAATAATTCATTTCGAATTAATAAAAGGCTAACTTTGCCGCATGCTTAAGCAGCTAAAAATTGGTTTGGTATTTTTACTTATTGCGCTATCGCTATATATGACCAATGGCGTTAGTAGTGGCGTATTATACCAAAACCAGCCATTTGCAAGCAATACCGAATCGGGTCAGCACTACTTTACAGCTAGTAACATTTTTTTGTGCGTTTTACCCCAAAAGGAAACATCACAGGTTTCGGGTCAAAATTCGGCATTCCCAATTCTTTCAAAATACCTTTTAAATTTTACGCAGCCAATCGAACTTGTTAAGCCAAAGTGGGTTGAGTATCGTTACGCACAGTACATTCACCCAATAGTTTCGTCGTTTTTTAGGCTTTTACTTTACCCCTTCCACTACTTTTTTTAGCCATTTTGTTTTTTGGGGTATTCCTTTGCAATAACCCCTATTGCTCTCTATGTTTTCATAGGATGCATAATCGTACTATTTTTTAATCCCCTTAAAAAAACAACAATGGACTTGACAATTCTTTTAATAGGAATAGGTGCAGTAGCTGCATTTATTGTTCCTATATTTTTCCTTCAAAGCGCCAATAGGCGAAAAGATCGAAACAAACAAAAAAATTTCATAAAACTTGCCCAGCAAAATGGGATTGCTATTTCGAAAATCGATTTGTGGAATGAAAATGCTGTGGGTATTGACCAAAACAAAAAGAAACTTTTCGTTACCAACACGCTAAACGAAAAAACGGTAAACACAACTATCGACCTTTCCGACTACGTTTCGTGCAAGCTAGTAAACGATAGTAGAACGGTAAAAACCAAACACAACAAAACCACAATTACTGAACGTATATTATTGGTTTTAAAGCCAGCTATATCAACTAATGCCGAAATGTCAATAGTGTTTTTCGACAAGAATGAAAATATTAACCTTAATAACGAGTTTCAGCTTGCCGAAAGTTGGGAAAAGCTGCTGAACGAAATTTTAAAGCAGTAAGAACTAAGTAAAAGTTATAAAAAGATGTAAGACCTTTTCTCAAAAAAGGTTTTACATCTTTTTTTCGTTCAACAAAACAGGCAACATGCAATCAAAAAACTGATTGAATTTTAGTTTAAAAAGAACTTGAGAAAACAAATCGCCTAAAAAAACTAATTAAGGCAGTGAAGAGGGGCAAAAATTATTTTAAAGTTTTAAATACAATATTTCGCAAATTAAACATTAAAGAACTTAAGGAGTTCGTCCTTTTTATTTTCGCTTACTTTAATTATAGTTCCGTTACTCATAAACAGGTTACCGCTTCGTCCCCTTTGGTACTTTGTTACATGATTTAAGTTTACAATACTCGATTTGTGTACCCTAACAAATGATTGGCTTATAAGCATTTCCTCGTAAATTGCCAATCGTTTCGACGACATAATTTTTGAGCCATTGGCCAAGTAAAACACCGAGTAGTTCGAATCGGCCTCAATATTTACAATTTCCTCAATTTTAATGCAAATTAAGCCATCGAGGGTCGAAATAAATATCCTGTCGGTGAACTTTTCGGGAGTGTTACTCTTTGCCGAATTTAAAAGGTCTCTTTGCTCTAACTTCTTCCTTGCTTTTGCAATGGCTTCCTTCAAATCCTTTGCATCGTAAGGTTTAAGTATATAGTCAACAGCCGAATTTTTTAACGCCTTAAGGGCGTACTCGCTATGCGATGTGGTAACGATTACCTCAAATTTTTCGGAGTTTGTTTTGTCGAAAATATCAAATCCGCTCTCGGCATTTAGGTTTATATCGAGAAAAACCAATTTTGGCTTTTCGCCATTTATAAGGGCTACCGCCTCATCGAGAGTATTTGCTACGCCTATAAGCTCAATATCGCAATATAAACTGCAAAGGAATTCTTTTAAAAAAGTAGCCGATTTTTGGTTATCCTCAACAATTAAAGTCCTAATCATTGCAATTTTAGTTTTTAAAAATTGTTCGGTTTATCACGCTTTACAGTAGCAATACCGTTAAAATTGAGGCTAATATAAGAAACGTTTTCTTATGATTGTCATTGTTTACAGCATACTTTTTAATGAAGCAAAAATGCCAAATATTGGTTGAATTACATACCTTTGGGAATCAGGCTAATTCAGCTTTTCGATGCTCTATATGCAATTTTTAGATTGACGGTAGTTCCAATCGGATTATTGCTCCCATCGAAATTATCTATAATTTCAAAATGAGTGCCTTTTTTCCCTTCCTGCTGAAGCTGAAGTACAATGCCTTTTTTTGTTAGCTCAATGCCAACCGACTGGTGCGATTTTTTCTTAATATTATTCAACTCTGCTGCTTTTGCCCTGCCAATTCCATTATCAGTTAATACGCATCGTAAGTATTTCTGTTCCTTGTGAATATCGAGCTGAAGTTTCATGTTTTTATTTCGTGGTGCCAAGCCATGAATTATTGCATTCTCAATAAAGGGTTGAAGCAGCATTGGCGAAATTTCAATTTTCTCGGTATCAATATTCTCGTCAACCGTTATAGTAAAATCGATTGCCTCGTCGAGGTTTACCGATTCGATTGAAACGAAAGTATTGTAAAAATCGACAGCTTCGCTAAGGGTAATATATTCAATTCGCGAATAGTCTAAGCACATTCTCATTAGTTTTGCATAAACCGACAAGTGTTTCAATGTAACTTGCTTTGTATTAACGAGTACCGAATATTGAATTGATGTAAGGGTATTGAAAATAAAATGCGGATTTAGTTGGGAACGCAGAAGGTCGAACTCAACTTTATTAATGCGGAACTTTAAAATTTTTCGACGAATATAAAGATGAATAATAGTTCCAACAATAAGGCAAGCAAACAGAACAACCAGAAGCTTAAACAACGTGGTTTGGTAATAGGCTGGTCCAATATTAACCACCACTTCGATTTCTTGCTGATTCTGCGAATCATCGGTTTTAAAACCAATTAGTTTGAAAATATATTTTCCTGGAGGCACATTTGTGTAGGTTGCCCTAGGGTTTTGCCCATCGGTTAAACGGACAGCCCTGTCGAAATTCAGCAACTGGTACTTATACTGGTGTGCAGCGGGATTTCTGTAATCCTGCAGGGCAAACTCGAAGGTAAAGAAGTTTTGGTTGTAATTTATGTTTATTGTATCGCTGTCCGACAATTCAAAGAATGCATTTTTATCGAAAATTCGAAATTCGTTTATCCTTAACGGGTAACTAATTGTATCCCGTTTAATGCTATCGGGATGAAAGTAGGTAATGCCGTGCTTGCTGCCAAACAGAATCCAGTTGTTCGAAGTTTTTGTGCCGCACTTATAGTTAAAGTCGGTTGCATAAGGGCCACTTTTTACGCTGTAGTTTCTCATCGAAAAATCGCTTCCATCGACAAATGTAATTCCCTCCTTTGTGGTTAACCAAAAATTATTGCGATGATCCTTTATAACAGCACAAATATGATCCGTAGGAAGCCCTTCTGTTTTGCTAAAATGCTGGTATTCCTTTGTTTTCTTATTATAAATGTAAAACCCATTTGTAGTTGTGCCAACAAACAACCTATTGCTATCGACCTCCAGTATGTTCCAAACGGAATTAAATAATTTATTAGCAGCATTCTTATCGGGAATACATTCTTCAATATCGATACGAGTAGAATCGGGTGAAAAATTCGCTTTATACAAACCCTCCCCGCCCAGCCAAACCTGATTATTATTATCCTTATAAAGGGTATGAACCAATTTGGGGGCATTACTAATTACTACTGTGGAGTCCCTTACTATTCTACCCCCTTCGATAACCACTTTTGATAGCGCTGGTTCTGACAGCGTGCCTATTAGCACTCCATTTGAAATTTCAACACCCGACCAGCAGGGGACTGGGCTGTATAAATATTCACTTGTAATCTTTTGCTTTTTAGCATTTAAATAATATAGAGAAGTATGCGAAACGCATAATAAATTGCTATCCTTAAGCTCAACAATCTGATTGGTTAATTTTGCCCTTATTGGAAAATTAACTATTTTAAAACCTTCCTTTGGATTGTCGATAAAGCTATTGAAGTTCGATATTTTAAATACAGGCCCACCTTTAACCCCAACCCATAAATTGTTTTTGCTATCAATTGTTAGGCCCCTTACATATTCAATGGGTAAGCCATTATTGCTGTCGAGAACATGAAAAGGGCTCTGCGGCAAAACCTTATGTAATCCTTGGTTTGATCCTATCCAAATGGTCCCATCACTTTCAATTAACCCACAGGAATAAATTACATTCTTAACGTTGCTATTAAATTCCGTTTTAAAATTTACACTAGTTATTTGTTTAAAGTTTTTGTCGAATTTTGTAATCATCTGATCTTCTACTAAAAACAGGCTTTCGTCGTTGCAAAACAACGTCCCCTTTCCATCCTTTATTTTTTTTAAGGAATACTCTTTACTGGTTGACAAATCGAACCTTTCAATTTCCCAACCTTTAAAAGTATTTAACCTTTTACTAAAAATATTTTTTTGAAAAAAAGTATTGCCATAATAAGAGTCTATTAATTGTATAGGAAACTCTTCGTAAGTGTTACTCTTAATACTATACTTTAAATACGACCTATTATATCTTAAAATAATATATTCACCTTTTTCAATATATAAAATACCCGATGTAGTTTGCCATCTGTTGTTTAAAATGTCTATTCTTTTGAATTTTCCATTGTTAATATTAAATCGGTTTAAACCAAGATATGTGGTAATCCAGTATATGCTATCGTTTTCTTGGTATATGGATGAAGCATTATCGCTTATAGCATCGGGGTTGTTTGGATCGGGAATGTAGTTTACCCACCTATTGGTTTTACGATAATATATCGATAGGCCAGCAGCACCAAATAGCATATTCCCTTTACTGTCCTCAAACATGGTGGTAACCACATCGCCCGAAATGCTGTTGCTGACGACGTTGTGCTTAAAAATTGTGAACTTGTTGCCATCGTACTTGGCCAGCCCGTAAAGCGTTCCAATCCATATATAGCCTTTCGAATCCTTATGCATGCAAGTTATACTGTTGCTTGGGAGTCCGTTGTTTACAGTATATACTTCAGCAAACAAATCTTCCTCTTGGGCATAAATTGCCTTTATTGGCATTAAGAGAAAGATGTAAAGGAATGAGATTAGAAAACCTGAAAATTTCATTAATTGCAACAGTATTAATGCAATGGTATTTTTTTTCGTAACCATAACCCTAACCTAGTTAAACCAATATGGCAAAAAGGGTTGGTAAAACAGGGGTAAAAGTAATGTTTTTAGCTCAACAATGCTCATATACAGGCGAAAACATGCTATTTCCCTTCTTATTTTGCCCACAAAGTATTTTAGTTGTTGGTTTTTATGACATTACGGATTGGTGTATAAAAACTACGCGTTTACGAACTCGGAATACGTGGTGGTAATAAAGTAATTGCAAGCCGCGAACCAATTACTTTCCTTTGTCAAATAGTAATGCTGACGTATTAGCTACTTAGTTGGGGTCATTTTTATAAAGATGACAACAATTTTAAAATACTCATATTTGATTATTAAAAATAACAATGAATTACAATTTTAAATGAATCAAATGAGTTTAAAAACATTGGAAATTAATGAGTTATTGCTTCGAAAAGTTGTCAGCGTTGCTCAATTTGAATCGGAAGTCGACTTGGGAGTTAATCCGAAATGTTTAAACCAAGCAAATACCGGGTATTTAACAGAACAAGATTTCGATTACATTAATAGGGTATGTGTTCTTGTTGATAAACGATTGAAAGACTCAAATTGGTTAACAAAAACAATAGATTCAATTGTCAATAAATCGGCAATTAATCGAGAGATAATAACAGGAATAAGGTTTGATAATGAGTTATTTAAAGGTGGAAGAGGTGTTTTGGAATCTTATATAAATGAAAGTTGCCTTGAATGCTATAGAGTAGAATATTAAAATGCTTGCAAAGAATAAAGATATAGTTAGAAATATTTAAAACGTTTCACCAAATGTTATTTATATTAATTTAAAAAGTAACACGAAAGTTTAGGTTTTATCATTTAAAATTGGAGCAGTTATAAGGGGAAGGGGCATTTAGCCCCTTTTCCATTGGGTTTGGATTGACTACGTCGAGCTCGCAAAGGGCGTTCGGTTGTAACCCCAAAGTGACTTGGATTTGATAAATTACATCGAGTTCACGTTATTTTAACTTTCCTGCAATAAAACCTGTTGTCCATGCTGCTTGTAAATTGTAGCCTCCTGTAATTGCATCAATATCCAAAACTTCGCCGGCAAAGTAGAGGTTTTTGCATACTTTGCTTTGCATTGTATTCATATCAACACTCTGCAAGCTAACGCCTCCACAGGTTACGTACTCCTCGGTAAAAGTCGATTTTCCGTTAACCTCATAAATGTCGTTGGTTAATACGGTAAGCAACTTGTTAATGCCCTTTTTGCCTAATTCGCACCATTTTTTTGTTTCGGGTATTTCAGCTTTGCTTAAAAGAAAAAGCCAAAGCCTCTCCGATAGGCCGTAAGGCCTAATGTTGGCAACCATTTTTTTCGAATGCTCGCTAACAATTGCGTTTAAATCGTCGGTAACTAAGTCGTTATTTTGCTCATTTGCCCAGTTAACCTGAATTTTAAAATTGTACTCCCTTTCGCTTAGCTCGCGCGCTCCGTACGACGAAAGTTTCAGTATTGCTGGGCCACTCATGCCCCAATGCGTAATTAGCAGTGCTCCTTCCGATCGTATTTTGGTTGCCTGAATGCTAACCTGAACATTTTCGACCACAATTCCCATAAGCTTTGTAATTGGTTCGGCTGGCATGGTAAACGAGAAAAGCGAGGGAACTGGGCTTTCAATTTTATGATTGAGTACTTCGAGCCATTTTAGGCCTTCCATTTTTGGCGAACCGCCCGTTGTAACTATAACCTTATCGAAAATTTGGGGTTGCAGGTCGCTACTTGTAAAGCTTATTTCCAACTTATCGTTTATGGGAACTATTGCCTTAACGCCCCTTTCGGTTTCAATGGAAATTTTCAACCTTTTTGCTTCGCTTAAAAAGCAATCGATAATGCTTTGCGAATCCTGCGATGCAGGAAAAACGCAGCCATCGCTTTGGGTTACCAACGGTACCCCACTCGACTCGAACCACTCAAAGGCATCTTTATTGCTGAAAGCGTGAAACGCTTTTTTAAGCTCTCTCCCACCCCTTGGGTATGCTTTACAAAGCTCCGAAATTGAGCCGCAGCCATTGGTAACATTGCAGCGCCCACCTCCCGAAATTTTTACCTTTGCAAGTACCCTTTGCGATTTTTCAAAAATAGTAATCGATGCATGTGGGTAATTCTCCTTTGCTGCAATAGCCGAAAAAAATCCAGCCGCTCCTCCGCCGATAATTCCAATTTTCATTTACTAAATAATCGATTAATTTAAAAACAGCCATAAAGGTAATGGTTTAAAAAATATGTTTTTACTCGATTTTTACCTCCGTAAAATTATGCTTCACTTTATTTGCGATTTTAGAGACTATTATTCTCAAATAAAATGTCGTTTTGTAATCGAAAAAAAATACCTTCGTAGCGTTTTATTAAAATCATAACCATATTTGAACACTTTAAAAAACATATTATGAATTTTTTAAATGCTTTTAAATTTAATGCAATGAGAGGCATTAAGGCAATAATTATTATTTGTTTTTTTCTTTTCAGCCAAACAGTTTTTTGTCAGAATTCAACAGACACAGGTGGTGCAACATTTAAACGCAGCTATATCTCAAAAAACAAAAAAACTAAAACTAAAGACTTAGAAAAAAAATACGGAACTATTGAAAATATTTACTGGACAAATAACTACATTAAATTTGTTTATCTTTTCAAATCCGATACACTAAAAGAAATTCATCAGAGATACAATGAAGGAAAAAAATACATGACGCTTGATTATAGCCAATATTTTACAAAAAGTGATATTAAAAAGGATTCTACAGGTACTTTCGAAAAGCAAGATACTATTTCTACTGTAAATGGAATTTTATGCGACATATATTCTAATCCCACTAGAACAATAACTGCTTATATTACAAAAGACAGTTCTAGTTCAATAAACATGGCTCCAAACTATAGGGATTTGCAAAAAATGATTTACGAAAGAGAGAATTATACCACACTAATAGAGAAAGTGTCTCAATTAAGCATTTCCACTGCATCGCAGATTTTTTCAATTGACTCGAGTTTAATTGTTTCGCCGTACACCGATTGTTTAAACTATAACGATTTAATGAAAAACCTTAAAGGGACAAACGGATGCTATGAAAAAAACAAAAAAAATTACCCAAGTTACTTAACATCTAATCAAATTGAAGGGAAAATTAATTTGTATTTTATAGTAAATAGCGATGGTAGAGCTGTTAACCCAGTAGTTAACCCAGTTTACTTTAGATATTTCTACAAATACGAAAATATTTCAAGTTCAAAAAAAATCAATCGAATTAATCGAAGAATTAAAAAAGACATAATCAAGAGTTATACTGAATGCATCTCCTCTATACAGTTCGACATTCCAATGTCTTTAGGCGGGCCAATAAATGTACCTGTTAAGCTTCCTTTATTACTAAATGTAAATGGGCGCGATTAATAGCGTGAGACTTTATTGGTTTAATCAAGGTACACTTTATTAAAAGCTATTGAACAAATATCAATGTTCAATTAAAATATAATAAGTTATCCACCCATTTTATTAACCCACAACCTACATATTAATTTCTCGAACAATAATTTTTACCTTTGTCCGTATAATTATGGTTCACATCAACTGTTTAGCAATGCGTCGTACTTTATCATTTTTTATAGCTACAATTCTTATAAGTATTTCAATTGCTTCGTGCGAAAGGGATAACTTTTCGACCGACCCAAGCCTAAAACTCGAGTTTAGCACCGACACCATGCTGTTCGACACGGTGTTTACTACCATTGGCAGCGCAACCCGTAGGTTTAAGGTTTACAACCGCAATAGTAACAACTTAACCATAACCAGCGTTAAACTGGCAAAGGGTAACCAATCGTTTTTTCGATTGAACGTTGATGGACAGGCAACTACCGACGCCCGCGACATTTCGCTTCGCAGCGGCGATAGCCTTTTTATATTTGTCGAAGTTAATGTCGACCCTACCAACCAAAACTCGCCACTTTTTATTTCCGATTCCATTGTTTTTGAAACCAACCGAAATGTTCAGGATGTTAAACTTATTGCCTGGGGGCAAGATGTGGTTTTATTCAATGCCGACTCGTTACTTACCAACACTGTTTTTAGTGCCGATAAACCATACCTAATTTATAAATATTTATGGGTTTACCCTGGGGTTGAACTTAAAATAAATGCTGGTGCTAAGCTATACTTCCATAGTAATGCTTGGCTTTATGTCGATGGGAAACTGACCATTAATGGACAACCCGAAAACCCTGTTGTTTTTGAGGGCGATCGACTTGAAGCCTTCTACAAAGATAAGCCAGGCCAATGGGGGGGAATATGGCTAACAACCAACAGCGTTAATAACTTCATTAACTGGGCAGTAATAAAAAATGCAATTGCTGGAATTAATATTTTTCCATACGCAAATCAAAGCAACAGGACTCTGGTAATTAATAATTCGATAATAAAAAATATGAGCTATATGGCAATTGATGCAAGGGGGGCTTGGATTGATGCAGGAAATTGTCTTTTTGCTAATAGTAAAGAAATGTGCCTTTCGTTGGCAGGTGGCATTTATCGGTTTAACCACTGCACCATTGCAAATTACTGGGGACAATACGTAAATCGAACAGGTCCAGCACTGCTACTGGCAAATTATTTCGTTTATAAACAAAATTCCGACGAAATTCAATTAGTTGAATACGGAATGGACGAAACTTATTTTAGAAACTCAATTATTTATGGATCGAGAGAAAAAGAAATTGAGCTGGTAAGTTCTTACTACGAACAACAAATAAATGCACCTTTTAACTTTTTATTCGAAAATACAATTTTAAGAGTTGATGCATCGACCAATCTTACCGACGAAAATCGTTTTAAAAATATTCTTACCGAAAATCCAAAATTCATTAAGCCTTTCGAAAGTAATTTTCAACTCGACACGCTAAGCCCAGCTAAGGATTTTGGACTAATTAATTCGGCATTACTTTTTCCATTCGACCTTAACAATGTTAGTCGTACTAGCGATACTGGCCCCGACTTGGGTGCTTTCGAAAGGGTTGAACTTCGATAAAAAATGGTATGGTTCCCGCTGGTTGCAATTCGAATTGCCGTGCATGCGCTCACAGGGAGTGGAGCATGGAGCAAAGCCTTAGCCAAAAACATGCGTTTTTAACAAACACATTAGCTCCGTGGAGCAACCTAATTGAACCCGTTCGAACTGTTTACGGAACCGAACGCTGGCACTACCGTGCAAAGGTTAGCCTTAATGCCGAATGGCAAAAAGGGCAGTGGACTTTCGGAACAATTTCGCGCGACGAGTTTATACCAATTCCACAATGCCCTATTCATGCCCCAGTAGTTGCAAAAACCATTGGACTGCTGCAACAATATTTGCCTAATTCAAATAAATTCAACCTTGCCTTTCTGCTTCAAACACAGGCACAGTGCATTTTAGTTCTAAAGCAAAACCAAGCACCTGCAACAAATTGGTTTACACCAAATTTCGAAGACAAGTTGCGCTCCATTGGCATCGAAGGGTTGTGGATTCACCTAAACCCATCGGCCGGAAAGCGCATGTTCGAAAAAACACAATGGATAAAGCTGTTTGGCGAAAAACGCTCAAAGGATGAGCAAGGACTTTGGCATGGCCCAGGGGCGTTTCAGCAGCTAATTCCCGAGCTATACCTCGAATCGGTACAAGAGGCTTCAACCTTTTTAAATCCAAACGAAAATTCTGCTGTGGTCGACCTTTACTGTGGAACGGGAACAACGCTTCGCGAGTGGACGAGCAAAGGTGCAGCAGCACTTGGAGTTGAACTTGGTGGCGAAGCGGTTGAATGCGCAACACAAAATGTGCCACAAGCCAAAGTGCTTCGAGGCGCCTGTCGGCAACGCGTTCCCCAAATTGCCCTTTGGGCAAACGAAATGCAGCAAATAGGTAAAACAGTTTCGCTTTACGTTAACCCACCCCGAACTGGCATTGAACCCGAAGTTTTGCATTGGATTGCTGCGGCAAAGCCAGTGTGTATTGCATACCTGTCGTGCAGCCCTGGCACCCTCTCGAAAAACCTTAGTTTTCTATGTGAAAATGGCTACAAAGTTTCCCGCATTATTCCTTTCGACTTTTTTCCACAAACAAGGCATGTTGAGAGTTTGGTGTTGTTGAATTTCGAATGATTAGATATTGGATGTTAGATATTGGATGTTAGATGTTAGATGTTGGATGACTGAATGGTGGAGAGTGGAAAGCGGAGAGCGGAGAGCGAAGAGCGAGAGCGAAGAGCAAAGGGCAAAGGGCAAAGAGCAAAGGGCAAAGAGCAAAGGGCTTAGTGCTGGAGAATTACCGACTGATAACTGCCAACTGAAGACTGTCAACTGCGAACTGCAAACTGCCGACTGCGAACTGTTGACTGCAGACTGAAGACTGCCAACTACACTCTATTCCCAATTTCTTTGTATCTTTAGGCAAATTTTGAAAAGCAAACCCATGCGAACAGTAAAAATTGCCCTTCTACTTTCAATTACCATTTTAACTTCCTATAGTTCCTTTTCGCAGGACAGGTACCGAGTAATGTTTTATAATGTTGAAAATTTATTCGACCCATTTAAAGATAGCCTTACCAACGACGGCGAGTTCACATCCCAAGGGACAAGGTACTGGACATGGAACCGAATGACCCAAAAGTTGAATAACATTTACCGTGTTGTTACAGCGGTTGGCGAATGGGATTTGCCCGCAATTGTTGGCTTTTGCGAAGTGGAGAATAGTTTTGTAATGTATCAACTTATTAATAAAACGCCGCTTTCAAAGTTCGACTACAAGTTGGTTCACAAGGAATCGCCCGATAGCCGAGGAATTGACGTTGCACTTATTTATCGCCCCGACCGATTTATGCTTGAGGAGAAACGTTTTTTTCGGGTTGTAAACCCCGACGACCCAGATCGTAAAACCCGCGATGTGCTTTATGCCCGTGGCATTTTAGGAAAACTCGATACGCTTCACGTGTTCGTAAATCATTGGCCATCGAAGTTTGGAGGCGAACTGGCTTCGGAACCCGGCCGTATAGCTGCTGGGCGATTGGTTAGAGAAAAAGTCGATTCCATTCGCATTTTTTCGCCCGATGCCCGAATTATTATTATGGGCGACTTTAACGATGGCCCAAACAGCGCTCCAATTACCGAGGCGCTAAAAGCTGTGCCACCAACTCCACCTTACAGCCCTAAAGGATTGTACAATCTTCACCATAAGTTCGAAGGGCAAGGAATTGGCACAATTAAATTCCAAGGAGCATGGGAGGTAATTGATATGATGATTGTTTCGAAAAGCCTTTTGGATAAATCCCATCCTATTTATTTAAACCCCGACGGGGGAATGATTTTTCAGGCCGATTTCCTCATTGAGCCAGATGTTAACTTTTTTGGCATAAAACCTTTCCGAACATACATTGGATTTAAATACCACGGTGGTTTTAGCGACCATTTTCCAATATTCGTCGACATATATCCCAATAGGTAAAAGCATATATATGGAAACAGCAGGAATAATTTTAGCAGTAGGATTAATCGTATTCGTATCGCACCTTTTTACAGGAATTTTCGACAAGCGAATGATTCCCGACGTACTCTTATTAATGCTTTTGGGAATTTTTGTTGGCCCAATACTGGGGTTGGTATCTCCTGCCGAGTTTGGAATTGTAGGGCCCATGTTTACTACCATTACTTTAGTGGTAATTCTGTTCGAGGGAGGTCTTGACCTAAAAATTGAAAGCCTTCGCTCGGCAATTAAAGGAAGCCTTTCGCTTACATTCATCAATTTTTTTGTAACGGTCACTTTAGTTGGGCTAATAAGCTGGGTCATTTTCAGGATGAACCTTTTAGATAGTTTAATATTGGGAGCCATACTAGGAGGCACATCGTCGGCGGTTGTAATTCCGCTGGTGCGTAAACTAAAAGTAACCGATAGTTCGAGAACCATAATGATTCTCGAGTCGGCGTTTAGCGATGTGCTGTGTATTGTGTTTACATTGGCGCTTTTAGAGGTATACCGCATTGGCAACGTTAACGTTGGTTTAATAATTGGCAAGGTAATAGCGTCGTTTGCTTTGGCGGGTTTTATGGGTTGGGTTGGTGCTATTGTTTGGTCATTTCTGCTTTTACGAATTCGCACAATTAAGAACTCAATTTTTACAACACCGGCCTTTGTATTTATTATTTATGGGGTTTCCGAAATGTTGGGCTATAGCGGAGCCATTTCATCGTTAGTTTTTGGGTTTACATTGGCCAACATTTCACTTTTTAATTTATCGATACTAAAAAAGTATACCATTGCCGAACCAATAACATTGAATCAAACCGAAAAAATTTTCTTTTCAGAAGTTGTGTTTCTTCTTAAAACTTTCTTCTTCATATACATTGGCCTTTCAATTAGTTTCAACAGCTTTTGGACAATGACACTGGGACTGATTTTAACAATAGTAATATACATTTCGAGAATCCCAATTGTTAAGTTGTCAACCAATAAAATTACACAAACCTACGACAAAACCATTATGAGCATAATGGTTCCTAAAGGGTTGGCAGCTGCTGTATTAGCAAGCATACCTTATCAAATGGGTATTGAAGGCGGCGAATTTATTCGCGACATTATTTATGCCATAATTCTAATAAGCATTACCCTTACCAGCATTTTGGTGTACTTGGTCGAAAAGGTTGGTTGGGTTGGTGGGCTTTATGGTTTTTTCCATAGAAAGGGTATTGCTGGCTTTTTTGCAAAAAGAGGGACAAGTTCAACTAAAACTGCAAAGTAATGTTTGCCAATATTCTAGATAATTTTAAGCTTCCTTTAGCCAATCCTGTACTAATATTTGCGGTTATTTTATTTATTATTCTAATTGCACCAATACTATTTAACAAATTTCGAATACCCCACCTTATTGGCCTTATTTTGGCTGGAGCAATAATAGGACCACATGGCCTTAACCTTATGTTAAGGGATAGCAGCATAGTTCTTTTTGGCACGGTTGGATTGCTTTACATAATGTTTTTAGCGGGAATCGAAATTGACTTAGCCGACTTTCAGAGGAATAGGTTTAAGAGCATCGTGTTTGGATTGTACACTTTTATTATTCCAATGACTATTGGAACTTTGGTTGGGCTCTACGTTTTAGGCTACTCTGTTCCTACTTCAATTCTTTTAGCAAGTATGTTTGCTTCGCATACCCTAATAACCTATCCTATTGTAAGTAAAATGGGGATAACCCGAAACGTTGCAGTAAGCACTGCGGTAGGTGGAACAATAATAACAGACACTCTTGCTCTTTTGGTGCTTGCTGTTATTGCTGCTATGGTGAAGGGGCAATTTAATGGTTTGTTTGTATTAAATCTTAGCGTTTCGTTTATCATCTTCGTAATTGGCGTAATGCTCTTGTATCCAATGATTACCCGTTGGTTTTTTAAAAATAACAATGATAGTATTTCTCAGTATATTTTTGTTTTAGCACTAGTTTTTTTAGCAGGTTTCTTTGCACAGTTAGCGGGGGTTGAACCCATTATTGGAGCGTTCTTGGCTGGTATTTCACTTAACCGGTTTATCCCAAACACTTCGCCCTTAATGAATCGCATCAACTTTGTAGGTAATGCGCTTTTTATTCCATTTTTCCTAATAGGCGTAGGAATGCTAATTAATTTCAAAGTCTTTTTTGGCGATATTAAAACAATACAAATTGGTCTTGTAATGACTATTGTTGCTACATTCTGTAAGTACAGTGCAGCTTGGTTAGTACAAAAAACTTTTGGTTTCAGTAAAGACCAGCGAAGCGTAATTTTTGGGCTAAGTAATTCTCAAGCAGCGGCTACCCTTGCAGCAATTATTGTAGGCTACAATATTATTCTTGAATACGACAGTGCTGGGAATCCTGTTCGTTTACTCGATGAAAATATTTTAAATGGAACAATCCTAATGATTTTGGTTACTTGTATAATATCATCTTTTGCTACTCAGCGTGGGGCCAGTAACTTAGCCATCAACAGCACAAAAAGCCATGAAAGTGACCCCGACCATATTGCCGAGAAAATTCTAATTCCCATTAACAACATCGAAAATGCTGATAATCTTATAACATTAAGCACTGTTATTAAATCGAAAAATAATACCAGCGAACTTTTTGCACTTAATGTGGTAACCCAAAGTGGCGATGTTCAAAAAAGCGAAGCCGATGGCAAAAAAATCCTCGAAAGAGCATCGCACACTGCATCAGCTAGCGACAATTTTATTCACACACTTATGCGATACGCCAGCAGCACCGAGAATGGCATTATAAATACAGTTAACGAGCAAAAAATTACCGACATAATCCTTGGGCTTCACCACTCAAGTAACTTGTCCGAAAATTTCCTCGGAAAAATAACCGATAGCATTCTGGCTCGTTGCAATGCAAATGTTATGGTTTACAAGCAATCGCAGCCGCTTTCGACAATTAAACGCACAATAGTAATTATTCCCGATAGGGCTGAACTCGAAATTGGTTTTGCCTTTTGGCTTATTAGGGTTTGGAACTTAAGCCGTAATTTGGGAACCGAACTTGTATTTTTTAGTACCCCTGGTACTCTAAGTGCCATTGAGCGAATTCGTGCAAAACACCCTGTAAAGGCGTCGTTCAACGAGTTCTCGAACTGGAACCGATTTGCTCAGCTAATTCCGCTTATAACCCCCGACGACATGCTTTTTATTATAATGAGCCGAAAGGCGCATATATCGTATAACTCGGGAATGGTTAAAGTACCTCAAGTGCTCAATAATTACTTTGCAAAAAATAGTTTCACGCTAACGTATCCATTACAATCGGGACAAGAAGCCGATTCGGTAAAAAGTTTAAGTAACCTGCTCGACCTCGAAACTCTAAAGAGCAATATCGAACGCCTCGATGATGTGGGAAAGGAAATTGTTAAACTTTTTTGGAAGAAGTAAGAGGGACACCACAGAGACACGGAGAGCACGGAGTAACACGGAGATATAAATAAACGCGAAGACGCAACGGCGCTAAGGGACAACACAGAGAGACGGAGGAACACGGAGATTATAAACGCTACGACGCCAAGACGCTAACAGACAATACAGAGACCACAGAGTACTGAGGAACACGGAGGAATATTTAACATTTGTGAAAATCTGTTCAATTTGTGTCATCTGTGTTCTATTAAATAAACATTGTGACCATTTAATCGTTTAATCATAGCGTCGTAGCGCCTTTGCGTTTAAATTACTAACCAATATGGAACGAGAAGTTTACTCAATAAAGCGCAAAGCGCTTATGCTTAACCTCGATGCTACCAAATATGGCACTATTGCCGAAATAGGTGGAGGTCAAGAGGTTGCTCGTAACTTCTTTCAGGCTGGGGGCGCTTCGGGAACCGTTGCCAAAACCATATCGGCTTACGATAAAACCTTTAGCGACCATTTGTACAACGATGGGAAAAGCGGAAGGTACGTTTGTCTTCCCCGCCTCGAGAAAATGCTCGATGCCGAGTATAACGAACTTGTTTCGGTGCTTGGTAGTAAAAGGGAATCGCAAATGCGATTTTTTGCCTTTGCCAATACAGTAGAAACGTTAAACTTTAAAAAGGACAACCTGGGTGGTGGCTGGCTTGGTGTTAAATTCGAACTTTCGACTCCAGGAGAACCAAACGAGGTTGTAATTCATGTTCGCCTTAAGGAAAACGACGGTATTCTTCAGCAGTTCACACTTGGCAGCATTGGCGTTAACCTTATTTTTGCCTGTTTTTACTACCATAGCACTCCAAATACTTTTTTACAATCGCTTCTCGACAACCTCGACACCGACCGAGTTGAAATAACCATGGCTCGAATGAGTGGTCCCGATTTGGAGTATGTCGACAATAGGCTTCTTTGCCTTCAGCTTGTTAAAAACAACATGACCAGTGCGGTAGTTTTCGACCGTTGCGGAAAAGTTGAGCAACCCTCCGATTTTCTTTATAAAAGAAATGCCATTGTTCTGCGTGGTCGCTTTCACCCAATAACCTATGTGGGTTTCGACATACTAAAAACCTCATATGCCCTTTTTAAAACCGAGCAGGGTTACAGCCGCGATACCACGTTGCAAATTTGTGAGCTAACGCTCAATAATCTTTTAGAAGAGGGCAACATTAACGAGCGCGATTTTCTTGAACGTGTCGATTTGCTGAACGGCATGGGGCAAAATGTGCTTGTGTCGAACTTTAGGGAATTTTACCGATTAGTCGATTACCTTGGGCAATTTAAGTTAAACAACCTGCGCATTGTAGTCGGCTTGCCAACTTTTAAAAAGGTTTTGGAGAAGAGTTACTACGAAAATCTCAGGGGAGGAATTCTCGAAGCCATGGGGCGTATGTTTCCGAACAACACACGCTTTTACATTTATCCATCAATCGACAAAAAGACGGGACAACTACTCTTGGTCGACGATGTTGAAATGGAAGATGATGTAAGGCATATTTTCAACTACCTTGTCGACAATAAGAAGATTCGCAACCTTCGCAAAGCCAAATCCGAATGGCTTCATATAAGTTCGCAGGAAGTGCTGAAACTAATTGCCGAAGGCAATATAAAATGGGAAAAAATGGTTCCCAAGTACGTTTTGCATACAATTAAGGCAAAGGGGTTGTTTGGGTACAAAAAGGGTTAGTTACAACTCCCCAAAAACCGCTTCAACATTAATTGGAAACTGGTGCTCGTTGCCTTTTAGTCCGTACATGGCTGCGTTTAGCGAAGCCTTAATTTCATCTATCGATTTTCCTTCGTCCTTTAGTTTCTTTACATCGGCTGTAAGTCGAGCGAAGTAATCGGACTGTGTTTTAAGCAATTCGTTACCACCAACAGCACCATGACCGGGAATAACCGTAACAAAGTTTTCGGAATAGAGCCCCTGAACAACCCTTTGCCAACCCGAAGGAGTTCCGCCATGAGCAACAAAAAGGAAAGGAACCATTCCGTTAAACACCAAGTCGGCAGCATGAATAATGTTGTAATTTCGATAAACCACCACAATATTGTCGTTTGTGTGACCTGCTCCCTTAAAGAGCAAATCGACCTTTTGCTCGCCTAAATTTAAAGTGTACAAGTCATCGAAGGTAACTTTGGGGTAACGAATTTTAATTTTTTTATACTCCTCAAATTGCAATAATGTTCTATTGTATTGGTCGTTAAGTTTTACAAGTTCGGTCGAATCGGTTCCAGAAAAGTTATCAATATCGCCCTTTAGCTTTGCAATGCGCTCGGGGTAAGCTTTTTCGATATTGTTTTTAATGCTTACCTCGTTAAAGTTTTTCAAATTATCAACAATTTTGGTATGCCCAATTATGGTAATGTTTTCAGGCAATCCTGCTGCTCCACCCACATGGTCGCCATGGCAATGGGTGTAAACAAGAAACTTAATGGGCTGATTTGTAATTTCGCTTACCAGCGAAACAACTTTAGCCCCGTCGCGGGGCAAGTTACCTGCATCGACCACTATTACTCCTTCGGAGGTTATAAGAAATGAGATATTCCCTCCCATTCCCGAAACAACGTAAAGGTTTTCGGCAACTTTTTGGGGAACTATTTCGGGCTGTGCACATGCAATGGCGTTTAATCCAATTGCAAAAATTACTGATAGGATAAACTTTTTCATAATTAAAAGTATTTTAGGCTTTTGATAACAAACTGAATAATAAGTTTAATAGTCGTTTTTGGAGTAACTATAATTCTATTAAAGCAAAAGCCACAGATTCGCAGATAAGATAAAAATAACCTGTGAATCTGTGGCTAATGTTAGTTTAAAGTCCCTAATTCTTAATCAACTTTAAAGTTTTCCTTTTATTTGCTGTTGAAATGGTAATAAAGTAAATGCCAGCTGGGGCGGTAATATCAATATCGAGTATTTGCGTTTCGTTATAATGCTTTTGCATTACACGTTTGCCGAAAATATCAAAAACCTCAACGTTAGCACGTTGGCAATGTTCCCCTAAATCTATAAATGCTTTCCCTTCAGTTGGATTGGGGTAAACCATAACTTCATTTTCTGAAGTTTGAGGTAGTGAAGTACCATTGCTGTTTAATATTCTGGCAATCCTGTTTCTGCCTGCACCGTTGTACGAAATGAAGGCACCACCAATAATAATTTTTCCATTGCTTTGAAAGGAAGTTGTATAAACGTCATTGTCTGCTCCTGTTCCAGAGTTAAACGATTCGTCGAGAGTGCCGTTATTATTTAGACGAGCAATACGATTCCTTTCTGTTTCATTATAGGAAGTAAAAGAACCTCCAATAATAATCTTTCCATCATTTTGCAACAAGGCTTTTCTCAAGGTACTATTCAGCCCAACTCCAGTATTAAAATTTTCATCGATACTCCCATCGGGATATAAGCGAACTATCCGATTTTTGGCAACTCCATTATAAGTAGTAAAAGCTCCACCAATAATAATCTTTCCATCGCTTTGGACTGCTATAGCCCATACACTATTATTTACTCCAGTTCCAACATTAAAAGTTGGGTCTAAGCTTCCATCGGTATTTAAGCGGGCAATTCGATTTATTGCTACTCCATTAATATAAGCAAAAATACCGCCTAAAATAATTTTCCCATCATTCTGAATTGCAATTGTATAAACATTACCCAGTCCAGTTCCATTAAAATTTTGATCGAGAGTCCCATCAGGATTAAGACGAGCTATATATCTAATACTCGAAATTCCATCGAAGCTTGAGAAACTACCACCAATAATTATTTTCCCATCACTTTGGATAGCGGCTGAATAAATAGTATTATTTGCCCCCATGCCAACATTAAATGTTTCATCGAGTGTTCCATTAGTATTTAGGCGCGCAATTCGATTTATTGCAACCCCATTATAAGAAGTAAAATTTCCACCAATAATAATTTTCCCATCGCTTTGCACTGCTGTAGTCCGTACATAATTATCTGCTCCAGTTCCAACATTAAAAGTTGGGTCGAGGCTTCCATCGGTATTTAGGCGAGCTATATTATTTATTGCCGTTTCGTTGTATGAAGTAAAATCGCCTCCAATAATAATTTTCTCATCGGGCTGGATACATGTTGTTAAAACAGATCCGTTTACGCCTGTTCCTGAGTAAAACGAGGTTTCTTTCAGGCTACCATCGGTATTAAGCAAAGCAACATAATGCCTTATCGATCCATTAAAGGATAAAAATCTACCTCCAATAATGTAGCTTCCATCGCTTTGAATAGAAATTGCTTCAACCGAATTGCTAGCTCCTGTTCCCGAATTAAAGGTTTGGTCGAGGCTTCCATCGGAATTTAGTCGTGCTATTCGGTTTATTGCAACTCCATTATACGAAGTGAAATGTCCACCAATTATAATTTGTCCATTACTTTGTATTAATATCTTCTTAATATCTATATTAGCTCCAGATCCTGAGACAAATGTTTCGTCAAGGCTGCCATCTGAATTTATACGTACAATATTATTTCTTGCCGTTCCATTGTATGATGTAAAGTAACCACCTAATACTACTTTCTGGTCGCTTTGAATTGCAATAGTATAAACCATAATATTAATCCCTGTGCCTATGTTAAATGTTTCGTCAAGACTGCCATCTGAATTTATACGTACAATACTATTTCTTGTCGTTCCATTATAGGAAGTAAAATAACCTCCTAATACTATTTTCTGGTCGCTTTGAATTGCAATAGTATAAACCGTAATATTAATCCCTGTGCCTATGTTAAAAGTTTCGTCGAGACTCCCATCGGTATTCAAGCGGGCAACCCTACTTCTTGCAATTTCATTATATTTTGAAAAATTACCTCCAATCATTATTTTTCCATCGCTTTGGATTGAAATAGAATTTACAGATGCATTTGCACCTGAGCCCGGGTTAAAAGTTTCGTCGAGACTTCCATCGTTATTAAGGCGAGCAATACAATTCCTCTCCAATCCATTATAAGATGAAAAATCACCGCCAATAACTATTTTGCCATCGCTTTGAATTGCAATTGCATGGACAATAGAAAAAGGGTCAACATTAGAGTTAAAGGTTTCGTCTAAACTACCATCGGTATTTAGTCGAGCAATATATTTTATTTCAATTCCATTGAAGTAGTTGAATAAACCGCCAATAATAACTTTCCCATCGCTTTGAGTAGCAGATGTTAAAATAATCGAACTTGCTCCATCGCCATTGCTAAAACCTGTATCGGTTGGATTAAATGTTGGGTCGTTGGCTCCATCCTGCGCAAATGTTGCGGTGTTAACTAGAACTAAACATACAATAAGCCCAAGAGATTTTACAAATGAGCTAAAGGTGAAGAGGTTAGATTTTTTCATATGGGATATTTTTACATTAATTTCCTGACTTCATCAATAGGACA
>DDWL01000017.1 GCA_002345675.1 Bacteroidales bacterium UBA2287
AAATTAGTCGGTCACCAGTGATTCTTTTTCTACAATAAGCCCCACAAGTAGATATACTACACTTTGCCTAATATGCAGAATATGTTATTTAACATGTTGTTAAAAACGCCAGGGAAATGTCGTTTCCGCGAGCGAATATACCTTTGTTCTGCCAAACCAACCAGTAAGGCAAATTAAGTGTAACTCGCAAGAAAACACACAACCATAAGTATAGTAAAGATTATTATAAAGAAAGGAGGTATTAAAGAGACGGCTATAATTGCTAAACGAATCAAGGATTTTAATAGCATGGAAGTTCAAGATTTTATATTTGGGTAGTCTCTCCAAAAATCAAAACTACAACAAAAAGCCCCACCCCATTGAATGACGACTAAATCAACGTTGGGGCGAGGCGGCTAAACTTAAGTTTAACTTAATAACATTTACGTAATGAAAACTTATTTGTTCAATTTTTACAATACTTTAAAATACAATTGCGTTTTGTCAATACTAATGACATTAGGGGTAATATTAATAAATGGTTGCCAAAAGGAAACTGAAACTACCAATTTAGCCAACGATGCTTTAGTTAAAAATTTGTCACAAGCCAATGAAATTAAATCGAAGGATGGTGTTCTTGTATTTAAGGATAAGTCGGAGATTGAGGGCACCATTCAAAAACTATCCGTAATGGGAGAAGAAAAGAGAAAAGAATGGGAAAAACGAATGAACTTTAAATCTCAGCTTACTATATTTTTCGAGGTAAATGAAGCAGAGGCTACTTTTCAGGAAATTCTTTCAAAAGGTTTTAAAAAGGAAATTACAATTGAAGAATTAAAGAGCATGGGAATTAAGCCCCAGCACTCCGATATGCTGAACAAATACATCGATAAAGGTATAATTCGGGCAACTGTTGAAGATGATGGATCTTTATCGTTTAATCTTGCCCTTTCCGATAGGTCTTATGCATACATTACTAATGAAAATGGAGAGGTAATGATTGGCAATAACGTTTACCAATATTGGGAAGACAAGGTTGCTATAAATGGTAAAGATGAGCAGAATATTATTGCCAAAGGCACTACCTATAATTGGTCGGCATCGAGTAACTGGAGATATGATGGAAACTATAGACGTTACAGAATGGACATTACTGGGGTATCTTCTTATACATCCAGTAGTATTAGTTCAAACTTTAATGTTGAGGCAAAAGCGGAAAGAAAAATATTGTGGTCATGGGCAATTCGTAATAGTTACGACCCTATTAAAAGCATAAATGGGTATTATAACTACGAGTACTGGTACGTTCAATATCCAGGTGGTCCAATGATTCGTAGCACAAACAATTTACCACTGCCAAGTCCCCCACAGCCTTTAACAAGCCCATTTAGTATGGATTACTCCTACTTTGGGGGAAGCAACTATACCCTGATACCACTACACCCATCGGGGATTTTTAATTTTACATACCCATCAACAGCTTCGTTTATTGATGCGGTAAATGTGTGTCAAAAGCAAATTGTTTGTAAAATTTACGACAAGCCGGATATTGTTCTTAATTAATAGTTTTGCTCCGCTTAGCAATGCTAAGCGGAGCATTTTTTCACATATATACTTTAATAACAATGCACATTAAACTAGTAGTTTTGCTTGTATTTATTATCGCTTTAGAGTCTTGCGTTAAGGAGGTTAGTTTTGAACAGGGTAGTGTTCCTCAGGTACTTGTTGTTAACTCACTATTTAATCCAACCGAACCATTAAGAGTAAACGTTGCCAAAATTGCACCCATCGACGATACATTACACAACGGTATTCCCGATGCCAATGTGGGGTTATACGAGGATGGCGTTTTTCTTGCTAACTTAATTAGTTGTGGTAATGGCTGGTACAATTCTTCAAACTTTCCTAAAGCTAATAAATCATATAGCGTTGTGGTTTCTCACCCCGATTATCCAGCAACATTTGCAGAGTCGGCTATACCACAAAAAGTTAAAATAGTTAATGCGAATAGCTACTTTAGGGGAAAACTAAGCCCCGATCAGGATGAACTCTTGGAGGTTACCATAGAATTTACGGACACTGAAAATGCAGATAACTACTACGAGGTTGCACTTATCTCCAACTATGGCACCGAATATTCTTATGTTGTTGAGTACTTCTCCATTTTCAACATGTACGACCCCTCTGTGCTGAAAGAGGGGGATTGGGACTACCGCCCAAACACAATATTTTTTTCCGATGCGCTGTTTAAGGGGCAACTAAAAGTTTTAAATATTGACATTACAGGACCAACCCGTTGGAATCAATATTACAACCAGTGGGAACCTAATCCTCTCAATGTTATACTCCGTAGCGTTTCAAAGGAATACTTCACCATGAGAAAATTCTGGACAAGACATCTTTTTAACCAAACCACATCTGAGCATTTAGCCGATCCATTAGAATTGCTGTTCCTTGGCGAACCAATTGAAATGTACACAAATATTGTAGGAGGTTACGGAGTTTTTGCTGGTTACAATGAGGACATTAAGGCTGTAACATTTAATTTCAATGACTAAAATGATAAGGTGGTTTGTAACATTTTGCCTTGCAGCTTTACCAATGCTTACTTTTTGCCAAAAGTTAAGTGTTTATGGTTATGTAAGGGACAGCCTAACAAAAGAGCCTCTTATTGGAGCCAATGTTGTTAACACAAAAAAAGGAACTGGAGTATCAACTAACAGCTATGGTTACTATAGCATTCCTTTTTCTGAAGGCGACAGCGTCGCTTTAGCCTTTTCGTTTGTTGGTTATAACCAATCGAATTACAGTTCTGTTATCAAAAATAATATTCAAATAAATATTAGCCTTATTGTGGGGAATACCATTGACGAGGTTCAAATAGTAGGCAACCAGAGTGTTGATAAAAACCGAATGAGTTTAGTTCAAATACCTGCGAGTAAAATAAAACTGATGCCTGCAATTTTGGGCGAAGTTGATGCACTAAGAGTTTTTCAGCTAATGCCGGGTGTTGGGTCGGGAAAGGAAGGAACAAGCAGTATTTACGTTCGGGGCGGAGGATCCGACCAAAACCTTTTTCTACTCGACGGAGTCCCTCTCTATAATGTAAGCCATATTGGAGGGTTCTTATCTGTTTTTGATACTGAAGCCATTAATGGAGTGAAGCTATACAAAGGAGGGTTTCCAGCCCGATTTGGCGGACGATTATCGTCGGTTGTAGATATTCGCATGAAGCAAGGTGGAATGGGTAAAACTAACTCGAATTTAACTATTGGAACTCTTTCTTCTAGGTTTTCCATCGAAGGCCCTATAAAGGGCGACACATCATCTTACTTCCTCTCGTTAAGAAGATGTAATGTTGACTTGTTTACAAGAGCATTCTCGTTACTCGATTCCGATGGAACAACTATGGGGGGGTACACCTTTTATGATATTTACGGTACTTTTAACAGGAAATTATCCGAAAAGGGGAGGGTTTATTTTAGCCTTTACTTTGGCCGAGACATAGTTTTTGCAAGAGTAAACCAAGAATTGCAAAATTCTACTCAGGGTCAATTTAAATTAAGAACAAATATTAAATGGGGGAATGCAATGGCTTCGGTACGTTACAACCGAATAGTTTCACCTACTCTTTTTTCTAACCTAACTATTGCATATTCGGGCTATGCCTATAACACAACATTTAAATCGACATGGGGCGATAGAGGTTCCAATACTTCAGAACTCCTCTTTAAATCGGGCATAAATGATTTTACATCAAAGCTCGATTTCGATTATAATCCGTCCTCTAAGCATAAAGTTAAATTTGGTGCAGCAGGAATTTTTCACATTTTTAATCCAGGAGTAGCAGACTATTCAGGCGTTTTATCTCAAAGTTCTAATCAGGCTTCGGGCGACACCCAAAACCAAAAAGCATTTGAAGCAAACGCATACATTGAAGATGAGATTTCCATAAGCAGAACGATTACACTTAACGCAGGAGTTCATACTTCCAGCTATTTGATATCTGGCCAATCGTCTTTTCAATCCTTACAGCCTCGATTGTTTGCTAGTTTTGCAGTAAATCAGAGGAATTCAATAAAAGCCTCGTATGCAGAAATGCGCCAGTTTGTGCACCTGCTCTCCTTATCGGGAGCTAGTTTGCCTGCCGATTTATGGATTCCCGCTTCAGCCGATTTGCCCCCCGAAAAATCGAAACAAGTTGCTTTAGGGTATACTTACAACATTCCCTCTAAAGGGAATTATGAACTCAACATCGAAGCATTTTACAAAACAATGAATAACCTAATTGAGTACAAGGAAGGGACTACTTTCTTCGGAGGAAATCAAAACTTTAAAGAAAAAGTAGAATCAAATGGCACTGGTGAAGTTTATGGGATTGAACTATTATTGGAAAAAACAAAAGGGAAATTAACAGGTTGGATTGGTTATACATGGTCGAAGAATAATCGATTATTTCAAGGGATTAACAAGGGGGTTTCTTTCCCTTTTAAATACGATAAGCGCCACGATTTTTCTTTTGTACTAATGTATAATTTCAACAATAATTTTCGAGTCTCTGGTACTTGGGTTTACAGTACAGGTAGCCCAATAACTCTTGCACAAAATCATTACACAATATCGGGCTTAGGGTATCCCGATAATTATCAACCTAATTATGATGTTCATTTTTATAATGGTAGAAATAATTTCAGAATGCCTGCCTATCATAGACTAGACGTGTCGTTCGATTTTCAGAAAATGTTAAACAAGGGTGTGCGAACGTGGAAAGTTGGAGTATATAACTTATACTCAAGGCAAAATCCATTCTTCTTATTCTATAACATCGACAAAAAAGACAGTAAATTAAAACTTTATCAGCTTAGTTTATTTCCTTTTCTACCTTCTATTAGTTACAATTATTGTTTTTAAAGGAGGTTAAAATTCCAGTATAATTAGTTTAAAAATGATTTCATGTTGCGCTTCAAACATGTAAAGAGAAAGGTTTATAACAAATATTTAAAAAACGCAAATAACCCATACTTACGTAGGTTGGGAATATGGTATAGATGCGTTAGAACGATTAGTTGTGATATGAAAGTAGCCATTGACACATATACAAATCAGCAGTGGCAAAGAGAATTCTTTCATGTTAGCGAGCCTGGAATTGGGGACTGGTCCATTACGCTTACTCTGTATTGGACATCTACACCTGGTCATGTGTACCTTAACCAGCATATTGGTGGTGCTAGCGGTTGGGGACGAACCCCATCAGGTGGCGGTACTGTTTGTACAATAAAGTGTAATGAACATTTATTTTAATTAACCATGGGTAATCAATGTAAAAATACGAACTTTACATTGATTACCCATAAATTGAAACGCGATGAAGAATTTTTTTTTAATGCTTTTGTTTTTATTGCTAGTATCCGCTGGTTTTAGTCAGGAAACTTCGTTATTCCCAAAATGGAATATAAAACTGGGCCATTCGATGTATAAAACAGGATGGTTTAATACTACAGAAACTGGCATTGAGTATAAGTACACTTCAAACTTTAACGTTCAGCTTAACTATGGCATAAACCATTGGTTAGCAATAGGAATTTACACCGGTTATTCTCAGAACTTTTTGTATATGAGCCAGGAACAGGATTATTTTTATAGTTTAAACTGTGATATTAGCATTCTACCAACCCTAATGAGCAATCCACCAAACAGACTAAACCTTTATGGCACAGCAAAATTTGGTGGTTTGTACCGCAGCAAACCCCGATACAATCCGCGGCAGAAGCACTACGTCAAGTACGAGGCTGGCCTAGGGGTTACGTACTATATTATACGCAATTTAGGATTATTTGCCGACTACTCATTGGGCAACTTCCATAGCCATATATTTCTCAAGCCAAAATCGTTTTCCGATAACACAATGCTTCGATATGGAGTTTGCATTTCTTTTTAGTAAAATGGTTACAGGCACGCAAAAACCGAGCAAAAACCTGGTAATAGTATTAGCCATTGCGTTAGTATTAATTGCTTCGTTTTCGTGCCGTAAAAAAGTTGATTGGCACCCCCCTGAACTGGAGCCAATGCCAGTGGTTAATAGCATTATTAAGTGTGGGAAACCCATTTCTGTAAGAGTGTCGCTAACAGTTGACTTCTCGGGCAAAACTGCCCCAGCAGTAACCAATGCCGTTGTGCTTTTGTATATTAACAACCAGTTAGCCGAAACCCTTGAGCATACTGGCGACGGGCTTTACCAGTCGCAGCATATAGCCCAAGAGGATAGTGAGTACCGCTGCGAGGTAGCCATTCCGGGCTTCCCGCTTGCAAAATGTTTTACACGCACACCAAAGCGACAGGAAATAATTAAATTTGAGCATATTAATAAAGCTGGTGTAGATGAGGAGGGACTTACCCACCCTGCCGTTAAGGTAACATTTAGTAACGCCCCCTCCCAAGCCTTATATTATCATATTGTTATTACTATTGATATGCACGATAATTGGCAGCAACCCCAGCTCCTTAATATTACGGACCCCATTCTGCTTAACGAGGGCTTGCCCATTGTAGTTTTTAGCAACGAGCGTATTAATGGCGATACCTACACCATGATTATCAACTACACAACGGGAAGTGCTTCTAATACAAACAATGCTGGATGGGTAACAAAACTTTACCCTGTACAGGTGGAAATCCGAACAATTTGCTATCAATACTATAAGTTTATTAAGCAGCAGTATTTATACGAGCTTTCGAATAACGAACCCATATTCTCTGTTGGGGCAACTTCTACTTTTAACTTGCACAGTAACGTGGAGAACGGCTACGGAATTTTTGCTGCGTACACCTCGGTAAAATCAGAAATTATCTACCCCTAACACCTCAACGTAAAGATGAATTTGAAGATAGTAATTGTAAAAATAGTTCTGATTTTTACCTGTTTTTCTGTATACTCACAGGTTCGAGTGTCGGGTTTTGTAAAGGATAGCCTTAGCCGCGAGGTGCTAGTTGGTGCACATGTAATCGATAGTGCAAGCAAAAGGGTAGTTACAACCGATAATACTGGTTTTTTTAGTATTTGTGTTAAGCCAGCCAGCCGACTTTCAGTTTCGTTTGTTGGGTATAACGATGAAGTGCTTTGCGCCAAACATTTTGGCGATACCCTTGCCGAAATACTTTTAATTCCAGCCAACAACATCGACGAGGTAGTAGTTACCCATACTAAACGGCAGGCACACAGTGTAGCATCGTTACGGAATATTGAACTACAGCAAATTCCATCGCTGGGTGCAAAACCCGATGTAATGAAGGCTATTCAATTGCTTCCGGGGGTGCAATCACAAAATGAAGGGTCGAGCACCATTCTTGTTCGTGGTGGCAACCCAGGTGAAAACCTTTACTTGTTCGATAATGTTGCGCTTATTTACGTTAACCATTTAGGTGGATTTTCGTCGGTTTTTAATCCTGATATTATTAACAATATAAACGTTTACAAGGGCGGTTTCCCTTCTATTTACGGAGGAAAGTTGTCGTCGATTGTTGATATTGCCCAACGTGAGGGGAACGCAACTACGACTAAGGGAGCCTATAGCATTGGGATAACCGATGCATCGTTTGTTGCCGAGGGACCAACAGCCATAAAGAATTCAACATTTATTGTAACGGGGCGTAAAACCCTTATCGACCCTATAATGGCTTTAGCCAGCAAATTATCGGGTGGTGGAGACTATATAGTTTCGTATGGTTTTCACGACTTTAATGGAAAGTTCACCTGGCGACCCGACTCCAAGAACACCCTAAGCTTAAACCTATTTCAGGGCGATGATTACTTAAACTTTTGGTATAGCAATAAGAACAAATCGGGAAGAGAAAAGGCTCGCCTATCGAATGTATGGGGAAACTGGCTTCTTTCGGCACGGTGGAACAGGGTTCATAGCGCCAGGTTGTACTCAACCCAAAGCCTGTCGTTTGTGCATTACAGGCTAAAGAATGCTCAGAGCTACTTCAACACAAACCCAAGCGATAAGTTTGAGATTGAAAGGGACTACCGGTCAATGGTGCAGGACATTTCCTATAAATGGGATTTTAAAGTGGAACTTTTCAGGAATTGGGGAGTTGATTTCGGACTGCAATCGTCGTACCTGAGGTTTAATCCAAACAAGATAAAAGCATCAAGCAACACTACAGCTATAGGCGCAGAACCTATAAATGCGCTCGAATCGGCAGTTTATGCCGAGAGCAAGTGGGAGTTACTTAAAACCCTTCAACTTAGGTTGGGTGCAAGGGCTGTTAGCTTCGCAACGCCTAACTACAGCAATTTTCGTGTTGAGCCCAGAGCAAATATCGACATTAAGTTAGGAGAAAACCACAGCCTTAACCTTAGCTACATGGGTACAAATCAATTCTCGCATCTGCTTTTTACCCAGGGAAATATAATGAGCAACGAGGTTTGGGTGCCAGCCGATAAGGATATTAGCCCTGCAAGTTCAAAACAGGTATCGGGGGGCTGGCGCGGGTTCGTCAACAAAGGAATGTTCGATGTTGAGGTAAGCGCATACCACAAAACCTTAACCAATATAGCCACCTATCGAGAGGGTTACTCATCGCTTATGGGCGATGGGCAGTGGCGCTCAAAAGTTGAAACGGGAGGAGAAGGCGAGGCATATGGAGTAGAATTATTTCTGCGGAAAACCAGAGGCAATTGGACAGGCTTTGTTGGCTACACATGGTCGAAAGCCACCCGCCGTTACGATAACATTAACAACGGTAGGACTTTCACATTTGAATTCGACCGCCCTCACAGCCTATCAGTTAACCTAAACCGAAAGTTCAACGATAAACTTTCGCTTAGCGCCTCGTGGGTGTTTCAGTCGGGGCTGCCATTTACTCCGGTTATTGGTCGCCAGTATGTGCCAAGCCTTACAGGCTTAGACGACGAACCATACTTTTACGAGGCATTTATATACGGAGAGAAGAATAGCGAGAGGATGAAGTTTTACCACAGGCTTGATGTTGCCTTATACTATACATCCTACTCGAAAAGAGGAAATAGGGTACAGTGGTCGTTTGCAGTGTATAATGCGTACAACCAAATGAATCCGTACAGTTACATATATACGCATGACACCTCACAGGGAGGCAATTTAGTTCCAAGCCCGTTTTCGGGAAACGTTGAGCCCTTTACCCTTTACCAGTTCAGCTTTTTCCCTATCCTGCCAACCGTTTCGTACAAGGTGTTCTTCGACGATTATAAGCTTTACAAGTCACGAAAAGCTCAGAAAAAAGTCGAAGAAAAGGAAAAAAAGAAGAAAAGCAGCTGGCTATACTTCGAATAACCTCGAATATGATACTAATTATGCAAACGAAATTGCTTTTATAAAACTGGCACTTTCATAACCCTATCAAACCAAAAAAGCCTCTCAATTTCTCGGGAGGCTTTTTTATTGTGAATATGTTTTACTTTTTAAAAAGCATTGGAACAAGGTCAACTACACGGCAGGAGTAACCCCACTCATTATCGTACCACGAAAGAATTTTAACCATATTTCCCATTACCATTGTACTGTCGGCATCGAAAATGGAGCTGTGCGAGTTGTGTACAATGTCAATTGAAACAATTGGATCTTCGGTGTACTCAACAATACCCTTCATTGGGCCTTGGGCAGCTTTTTTAACGGCAGCGTTAACTTCCTCTTTAGTAACTTCGCGCTTAAGAACTGCAACAAAGTCGACAAGCGAACCGGTTGGGGTTGGAACACGAACTGCTAAACCATCGAGTTTGCCCTTTAGAGCTGGAATAACTTTTCCAACCGACTTGGCAGCACCAGTTGTTGTAGGAATCATAGAGACTGCTGCTGAACGAGCCCTGCGAAGGTCGCTGTGAGGTGCATCGAGAATGCGCTGGTCGTTGGTATAAGCGTGAATGGTATTCATAAGACCTTTCTCAATACCAAAATTGTCTTCAAGAATTTTAGCAATTGGAGCCAAGCAGTTAGTGGTACAACTGGCATTCGAAACGCATACATCTTCAGGTTTTAAGTCGGCATCGTTAACGCCAAGAACAATCATGCGGTCAATTTCGTCTTTTGAAGGAACGCAAAGAATTACCTTTTTTGCACCGTTCTTAATATGATCGCCGTATCCACCCTTTTCGCTTTCGCGCTTAACGAAAATACCAGTTGACTCAACAACAACATCGGGAGCTTGAACCCATTTAATATTTAGCGGGCTGCGCTCGGCATGTACTGGATACTTAACGCCATTTACAATAATGCCTTCGGCATCGTGAGTAACGGTTCCGTTAAATTTACCCTGAGTCGAGTCGTACTTAAGTAGGTGAGCCAGTGTTTTTGTGTCGGTGAGGTCGTTAATACCTACAATTTCAATTTCGGGACGCTCGAGAGCAATTTTAAATACGTTTCGGCCAATGCGTCCAAAGCCATTGATTGCAACTTTAATCTTTGCCATATTAGTTATAATTTAGAGAATGAGTATTTCAGATTTTCTTTCTAAATACACCTCAAAGGTAGCTATTTAAAATAAATTAAAGTTTAAAAGAAGGCATTGCTTTAACCTAATTTACCGAAAACGGTTGTGCTAATTGACCGTTGCCTTAACATGGTTTGCCTAATGCTCTATTCGCCAACATTTACTACCTTTGCCCTGCAAATTTTATTGGTAAATGGTTTCACTAAATCAAATAACGGTCACCTTTGGTGGCTTCGACCTTTTTCGCGATGTAAACTTTATGGTTAATCCGCGCGAGCGAATTGGCCTCGTAGGTAAAAATGGTGCCGGTAAGTCGACACTTTTAAGGCTTATTGTTGGCGAAATGGTGCCAACAAGCGGTGTTATTGGCATTCCGAAGGATGTAAAAATTGGCTACCTACCCCAACAAATGGAGGTTGCAAATAATCGAAACGTTCTTGACGAAACCATGCAAGCCTTTAGCGAAACGCTTGATCTTGCAAAGGAAATTGAAAATATTACGAAGGAATTGGGACACCGAACCGATTACGAATCGGAATCGTATATTGCCCTAATAAATAAATTAACTGAAAAATCCGACCGTTTCAACATAATTGGAGGTAATAACCTTGAGGCGCAAGCCGAAGTTACCCTTTTAGGCTTGGGTTTTAAACGAACCGATTTTGTTCGCCCTACCAAGGAATTTAGCGGTGGCTGGCGAATGCGTATTGAGTTGGCAAAAATTTTACTTAGCCGACCCGATGTTTTACTTCTTGACGAACCTACAAACCACCTCGATATTGAGTCGATACAGTGGCTCGAAGACTACCTAAAAGTGTTTACGGGCGCTGTTGTACTTATTTCGCACGACAGGGCTTTTCTCGATAATATTACCGAACGAACTATCGAACTGTCGTTGGGAAAGGCATACGACTACCGAGTAGCATACTCAAAATACGTTCAGCTTCGCCAGGAGCGAAGGGAGCAACAGTCGTCGGCATACCGAAACCAGCAAAAGCAGATAGAAGACACCATGGATTTTGTTGAGCGCTTTCGCTACAAAGCATCAAAATCGAATCAGGTTCAGTCGCGCTTAAAGCAACTCGATAAACTCGACATTATAGAGGTTGACGACGAGGACATGAGCGCTCTACATATTACGTTCCCTCCTGCACCTCGTTCGGGACAAGTAGCTGTTAAGGCCGATAGCGTTACTAAAATATACGGAGATCATACCGTTTTTAGCGATGCCAACATTGTAATTGAACGAGGCGAAAAGGTTGCCTTTGTTGGTAGAAATGGTGAGGGAAAAACCACCATGAGCCGAATTATTGTTGGCAACCTCGACTACAAGGGGAACCTAACTATCGGACATAATGTCAGCATTGGGTACTTTGCCCAAAACCAGGATGAAATAATGGATCCTACCCAAACGGTTTTGGAAACCATCGACAGGGTTGCAACTGGTGCCATACGCACAAAAATTCGTGATATTCTTGGGGCTTTCCTTTTTCGTGGCGACGATGTGGACAAAAAGGTTTCGGTGCTTTCGGGGGGCGAGTGTAACCGCTTGGCAATGGTTAAGCTTATGCTTCAGCCTTACAACCTGCTTGTGCTCGATGAACCCACAAACCACCTCGACATGCGTTCGAAGGACATACTGAAGAATGCTATTCAAAAATTCGATGGTACAGTAATCGTCGTTTCGCACGACCGCGAGTTTCTGTCCAATTTGGTGTCGAAAGTTTACGAATTTCGCGATGGTAATGTAAAAGAGCATTTGGGAGGAGTTAGCGAATTTTTACAAAAGCGCAAACTCGAAAACTTAAAATCGCTCGAAACCCGAAAGGAGTCGGACAGACAGCAAAGGAACGATAAATCGTCGACCGACAATAAGCAGCAATGGCTTGAGCGAAAGGAAATTGACAAGCAAATCCGTAAAATGGAAACCAAAACCGAGGAGGTTGAAGCCGCAATTCATAAAATTGAAAAGCGAATTGAGGCCATGGACGCCATTCTCTCGTCGCCCGAAGGTACTACAGAGGCCGATTCCGATTTTTTCAGCAGGTATAACGACCTAAAAGCTCAAGTTAGCAAACTGATGGAGGAATGGGAACGATTGTCGCTCGAAATTGATTTGGTAAAAGAAAAAAGAAAAGTGCTGGAGTAGGGAAAAGTCAGAAGACCGAAGACCGAAGACCGAAGTCGGAAGTCGGAAGACCGAAGTCGGAAGTCGGAAGGCAGAAGACCGAAGCCTGAAGATTGTACCTATTGTATTTATTTTTTCAAATTTAATAATAATGAGAAAGAAAGTTATAGGAAGGAAAAGGTGATTGCTACAAGGCTTCATTTCTTCCGTCTTCGGACTTCGGACTTAAAAAATAACTCACTATATCCCATGAAACCCATAAGAAACGACGATGCCATTTACGGAATTAGAGCCGTTATGGAAGCCCTAAATGCGGGCAAAGAAATTGATAAGGTTTTAGTAAAACGTGGACTCGAAGGCGAGTTAGCCACCGAAATGCTTGAGCAGCTTCGCTACCACGGTGTAACAATTCAGCAGGTACCTGCCGAAAAGTTCCTTGAATTTGGCACAAAAAACCACCAAGGGGTAGTTGCATTCGTTTCGCCTGTTGCTTTCCAGCCATTCGAAGAATTGGTAGCACGACTTTGGGAAGATGGCAAAGACCCATTTATTATTGTTCTCGATGGCGTTACCGATGTTCGAAATTTTGGTGCCATTGTTCGTACAGCAGAGTGCGCGGGAGCGCATGCAGTTATTTTCCCAGCTAAGGGTTCGGCACGCATTGGCAGCGACGCCATTAAAACTTCGGCAGGGGCACTACACCACATGCCCATTTGTCGCGTTGGAAGTTTAAAAACCACCATAAATTACCTAAAAAATTCGGGAATTAAAGTGGTGGCGGCCACCGAAAAGGGAACCCAACTTTACTCCGAAGTTTCGATGAAACCTCCTGTTGCCCTTGTTTTGGGTGCTGAGGATGTTGGCCTATCGACCGATGTACTTAAGCTTGCCGACGAACTAGTATCGATTCCCGTTAACGGAAAGGTTGAATCGCTAAACGTTTCGGTTGCAGCAGGAATTCTAATTTATGAAGCATTAAGAAGTTAGGGTTATAATACTTCCGAATAACGTGGGTGCGACGTAAGTTTAACACAGAGGTTTTTGTTTTACATTTTACAAAATGAGTGTTTGTAACATTCAGCAACAATGAAATTCTCACGCAAAGGCGCAAAGTCGCTAATATTCTGTAAACATTCGTTGGAAAATGGTTTTTCTTTAATAAGAGTCATTAAACAATAGTTCGTTAATTTATTGCAAGCAATTGAATGTCAAAACAAATTGCAATAATCATCTTGTTTGATATTGTATTGACAATTAATTCTTTGCGTCTTTGCGTGAAATAAGATTTTACCGAAGAGTGGATTGGGAAAATTAAAGAATGTAGACTATGGATAAAGTCAATGCTATAAAACTTACAATATCATACCTAAGTCGCTTAAGGACAAATAATGTTAATTTTTCCGAAGCTTGGCTTTTTGGTTCATATGCAAAAGGGAATTTTAACGAGAATAGCGATATTGACTTGGCAATTGTTCTTGATGACGAAGTAAAATATTCGTTCGATACTGAAGTAAAACTTATGGGGCTTAGGTTGGGCGAAGAAACTTTAATTGAACCTCATCCTTTTTCGAAGGATGATTTCAAGAGCGATTTACCAATTATTAAACAAATAATTAGGTATGGGGAAAGGATTAAAATATAGGTAACACACTCTTCAAAACCTCAAAATATTTTTCGCCTTTTGGTATTGATGAAACTAAGTTTAACCCTGAGGTCGATGTAATTTATCGAAAAGCATTTGGCTCATAAATAAGGGAATAAGGTAAAAAACCTTTCGGGAATAGTTTTTTACTAAGGTTTATTTAAAAGAACAATAAGGTTTTATGTCGTTTAAATCCTTAGGCTGTAGTTTGGAATAGCGTTGCAAACTGTAAAAGGTTATGGACTAAAGTCCATTTAAACATAGCATTTATAACCCCAGGCTTACCCCGATAATTATCGGGGCTGGGGTTACTGAACCACTAATATTACAGGGCTTTAGCCCTGAATAATTTCACACACTATTTTTAACAACAGCCAAACCTTATTCTATTATTCTCAACCTTAGTAACTAAGCCTTCTACTCCAGAAAAAACCTTATTACCTTATTAAACAGCAATTCGATGTTTTGCCTTATATCGAACTCAGACAAGTTCAGAATATTCAAAGGCATATAATTCAAAAAACCGCCCCTGTAAGATTAACTCTTCAGGGGCGGTTTTATTGGTGCTTGAGCAAATTTGAATTACTTAAAATATTTCCGAAACTACTGTACTGCTGCTAGTGCGTTTATTGAACCCCAACCAAAATCGGAGTGGCGGCTTGGGTAGTACGAAGCCGACTGCTTCATTTTTTCCAAAACCTGTGCGCGGGTCCAAGTTGGGTATTTACCCCAAATAAGAGCAGCAATACCAGCGGTTGTTGCTGTTGCAACCGACGAACCACCAACGTAGTTGCGAGTATTCTCGTAAAAGCCAAAACTAACCGAGCGTCGGTTGCTGTCGTAGCTACGTTGCATAATTACCGTAAAGTCAATTTTACTGCCCTTGTGGCAAACGTCGCATTCGTTAAAGCCAGCAGCATCGGTAATGCCCGTTACAGCAACGGTTTCGCTCATGCTTGCGGGAAAAATTACACCAACAAAGTTGGTAAAAGTAGTAGATGTGCCACCTGCAGCAACAATCATTTTGCCCTTTGAATAGGCATACTGAATTGCATCGCTAATACTTCCAACGGAAAAAATATGGCCAATGGACATGGAAATAACGCGAACTTCGCTCCTATTTGCCAGTTCGGTTATTGCACGACTAACACCACGCTGCTCGTGGTAACCATTAAGAACCACATCGCCAGTTGCACGATACGCAATTAGGTTGCAATTATAGGCAACGCCTACAGGCATGTTACGATTGTTGCGTGGGCCAGCAAGGGTTGCTGCCATAAGCGTTCCATGGCCACACTTATCGTTTGGTCCATCGGTAGTGGTTGACCAAGGCCAAACCGAGTCGACAAAAACACCATACTTTAGAATTGTACGACCCGAGGAGTAACCCTGATTAAAACTCGACCCCAGTAGCGACTGCTCCGAAGAAACGCCTGTGTCGATTAAACCAACGGTAACGCCGCTTCCAGTGCTATAGTTCCAAGCGCTTGGTATGTTATGCTTTGCGTATGTCCACGAAACTTGGCAGCCAGGAGTAGCGGTTGTGTAGTCGCCCGAGTTTATGGTTTCGGGAGCAGTGTCGCAACCCGAATCGCTTTTTGCCATTGGCTCGTAAGCAAAATAGTTATACCCCGAAGGTTCGATATACCTAACCTTTGAGTTACTCTTAAGCTTCTCAATAGTTTCAATGTCGGCTATAAATACATCGATAAAGTTTAACTCTTTCCCTTCGGCAATAAGTATGCTTTCGCCTTTGCGTAATGCCTCGGTGCTATTCTTTTCGGTTTTAGTAATAAGAGAAATAATTTCGTTTTTGGTATCGAGGGCCATTTTTGGGTTAACCTCGGCATAAGGTGAAGTTTCGAAACCAATGGTAAGTACATTGCCACCATTCATTACGGCGCTCCAAATAACAAATGCATCGGCCTTGGTCCAATTAAAGTCGCCCTCCTTTTCGAGCGTTGCTCGAATAATGTTGTTAATTTCTTGCCCCGAAAGAGGCTTTTTCATACTTTTTTCTTGTGAATTTTCCTTGGTTCCGTCATTCTTGTTACAACCAAAAAGGATAAGAATGGAAATAAGAATTCCCAAAAGGTTAAGTTTCTTCATTGTTAAATTGGTTTTGAGGGTTTATAATTTGTTTACTAGCATATAATGCAAACAAATATATAAATTTGAGTGATAAGTTTATTTTTTTTGTGCCAATATTTACATGTTTGGTTAAACAAGACAACACAAAGCGCCCAATTATTTTCCCCACATTAGCAACCCTTCGCTATTCTTAGTTATTTTACCATTGTCGAGTAACCAACGGATAACCACAATGGTTTTTTCGGGGGGCTGCTTAACGCTATCGACAAGCGATTCGGTATTTGTTGGACTTTTTTGAAGAACTTCTTTAACCTGAGTTAGAATTATGTCGAACTGGTACTTACTCATATCGAGTTCGTTACGCGACGTGCAAACATCGCATTTTCCGCAACGGTAGGCATCTTCTTGCCCAAAATACTCCAAAAGTATTTGGCTTCGGCACTTAGTTACACCCGATGCGTAACTTACCATTGAGTTTATGCGCGAAAGGTATCGTTCCTTGCGTTGGTGGTAGTTTTCGGGCGAAATGAAAAGATTTTTTTGGTCGAGCCTTTCTTCGGTATAAATAATAAGGGGCGTTTTTTTTCGGGGAATGTAGTTTATTACATGAGCCCTGCCAAGCAGTATTAAATTTTCGGTTATGTCCTTAAGCGAAAGTCCAGCAAGCTTAGCTAAGTATTTTTCGTCAATTTTTACGTACTCGCTAAAAACACCTGCATAGTTTCGCAGAATTAGCTTGATAAAACCATCCATATGGGCATTGGCCACCTGGTACTTATACAAATCGTTTTTCCCCATAAGGAATAAAAGTCGACTTGGGTTATCAATTTCTTCGGTAAGTTCAACATAGCCAGACTTTTCGAGTATTTTCAGAGAACTAAAAGCCCTTGTAAAGCTTAGCTTATAAATTGTGCAGAATTCGGCTAAATTAAAGTCGTAAACTTCACCTTTTCCAGCTCCAATGGCAATTCCAAGGTACGAACCCAGCGCCTCATATGTTCGTTTTATCTCCTCAATTTCGGGAAACGACGTTTCGATTCGCTGCTCAATTTTTGTTTTGTCGCTGCTATTATAAAGAAGTATGGCGTACGCCAATTTTCCGTCGCGACCACCACGGCCTGCCTCCTGAAAGTATGCTTCGGGCGAGTCGGGAAGATCCATGTGAACAACAAAGCGCACTTCGGGTTTGTCGATTCCCATTCCAAATGCATTGGTCGATACAATAATGCGGGTTTTATTATTTTGCCACTCGTCCTGCTTTTTATTGCGAATTTCGGTACTTAGCCCAGCATGGTAGTAGTCGGCCGAAATGCCCTCTTTCTGAAGCATAATGGCAATATCCTGTGTGTTTTGTCGATTTCTAACATAAACAACACCAGTGCCGGGCACATTATTTATAATTTTTAAAAGATGCTTATGCTTATCGTCGACATTTCGCACTAGGTAAACGAGGTTTTTACGCTCGTAGCTCATTTTAAAAACCCGCTTTTCGCGAAAGTGAAGTCGCTCCTGAATGTCCTCGGCAACTTCGGGAGTTGCAGTAGCCGTAACTGCTAAAATGGGAATGCCAGGAAGTAGTACGCGTAAGTCGGCAATTCGTAAGTACGAAGGGCGAAAGTCGTAACCCCACTGCGAAATACAGTGCGACTCGTCGATAGCAATAAGGTTAATATTGAGCTTATGAATCCGCGCCTTAAACATTTCAGTTTCAATACGCTCGGGCGAAAGGTACAGAAACTTATAGTCGCCGTAGGCACAGTTGTCGAGGGTAATATCAATTTCGTGCCGGGTAAGCCCCGAGTGAAGAGCCGCCGCTTTTATTCCTTTCTTTTTAAGGTTTTCAACCTGATCCTTCATAAGTGCAATGAGCGGCGTAACAACAATGCACAAGCCGTCCTTGGCCAGTGCGGGCACCTGAAAGGTAATTGACTTACCGCCACCGGTTGGCATAAGGGCAAGCGTATCGTGTCCTTCGTAGGCCGAACGAATTATGTCCTCCTGAATGGATCGAAACGAGGAAAATCCCCAGTACTTAAAAAGTATTTGTTGAAATATATTCACGGTTTCCAGTCTTCAGTCGGCAGTCAGCAGTTCGCAGTTTTCAGTCAGCAGTCAGCAGTCGTCAGTCAACAGTTCACAGTTCACAGTCGGCAGTCTTCGGACTCCAGACTTCCGTCTTCGGACTTCGGACTTCGGACTTCCACCCTAAAACAACTCCTTAACTTCTCTCTTTAAAAAGTCGATTGCAATGGCCGTTGGATGCTGTTCGAGTTCGACTAATTTCTCGAGAATGCTTTGGCTAAGAGCCATCGATTGCTCCTTGGGGTTAATTTTTTCGGCGCTAATGCTTATAAGTTTCACAACATTATCCTTGGCATTTTTAACCAGTTCCCACGCTTCGTTGCTGATGTAAAGCTGCTGCGACAAATTATGCTCCCACTCGGCCCTAATGTTCGAAAGCAGTGTCGATTGCATTTTATGTACCGACATGCCTGGCTCGTTAACTCTTACGAGTAGCGATTCGGGCGAAATGCGCTCGAGAAAAAGGGTTACCCTTTCGTAAGCTTGAAGTCGAATTGGAAGAGAAAGTTTTTGGCTTCCAAGGGTTATTTCGGTTCTTCTTCTATTGGCTTCTTCGCGAAGTAGCCTGTCGATTGCCAAGTAACCTGCCAAAAAAACCAAAAGTGAGGGTAAAAGTATTTTTAAAAACTCCATTAACATGGCAACTATTTTTTAAGGGTGAAATATTTTTTATGCGTAATTAAATATAACTTTGATGCCTTAAAAATAGGAAATGTAATCCATCTATTAACCACTATAGCAATAAATTCAATTATTATGGAGAAAATTTCGCAAAGAATTTCGCAGCTTGCAGTTTCGCAAACCCTAGCCATGTCGCAGCGTTGCAAGGACTTGCAGAAACAAGGGGCAAGTGTAATTGACCTTAGCGTTGGGGAACCCGATTTTAACACCCCCGAGTTTGTTAAAGAGGCTGCTAAACTTGCCATCGACAACAATATTTCATTTTACTCACCAGTTCCTGGTTTCTCCGATTTGCTCGAGGCAATTTCGGCAAAGCTAAAGCGCGAAAACGGGCTAAACTTTTCACCTGCGCAAATTGTGGTTTCGAACGGTGCAAAGCAATCGCTTGCCAATGTGCTTTTAACAATAATTGAAAAAGGCGACGAGGTAATTGTTCCTGCTCCATACTGGGTTAGTTACGTCGAACTTATTAAACTTGCCGAAGGAAAAAGCGTGGTATTACAAACGTCGCTCGATTCGGATTTTAAAATAACGCCCAAGCAACTCGAAGAGGCAATTACTCCAAACACACGAATGCTAATTCTATGTTCCCCTTCGAACCCTACGGGAAGCGTTTACAGCAAAGGCGAACTTGAGGCTTTGGCCAATGTGCTCGAAAAGTATCCGAATGTTTTTATTATGTCCGATGAAATATACGAGTACATAAATTTTGTTGGGAAGCACGAAAGTATTGGTCAATTTAGCAGCATTGCCGACAGGGTAATTGTTATAAATGGCGTTTCGAAGGGATACGCAATGACCGGGTGGCGAATTGGCTACTGTGCAGGTCCTCTTTGGCTTGCAAAAGCTTGCAATAAACTTCAGGGGCAAATGACAACGGGCGCAAACTCAATTGCTCAAAAAGCCGCAACAGTGGCAATAAATTCCGATGGATCGTATCCTAAAATGATGTGCCAAGCATTTGAAAAACGTCGCGATTTGGTTTTCGACAGGTTAAAACAAATACCAGGCTTTAACGCAAACCTTCCTCATGGAGCATTCTACTTTTTTCCTGAAGTGAAAGAACTTTTTGGAAAAATGAACGGAGAAGAAGTTATTAGTAACTCGTCCGACTTGGCAATGTACATTCTTAACGAAGCCAATGTAGCAATTGTACCCGGTAGCGCATTTGGTGCGTCGGACTACGTAAGGTTTTCGTATGCTGCTTCGGAAGCACAGCTAATTGAAGCAATGTACCGAATTGAAACTGCCATTAAAAAGTTGAAGTAATAATTTGTTATATTTTAAGAGGTGGCTGTCCGAAAAGTTGAAAAATCTAACCACAAATCCCGATAACTATCGGGACACTAAGTTTCACTCAAAGTTCACAAAGCACTTTATATAAAACATTTACTTTGTGGTTCTTTGTATTTTTCTCTGTGTCCCGATAGTTATCGGGATTTGTTGTTAATCTTTTTTAGGCTGCCCCTTCTCCTTTTGTTTTCTCAAATTTTGATAAATGAACGAACTAAAACCTAGAAAAAGAAACAGAATACTATTCTACTCCGTTGGTTTAGTTGTAGTTATTGCATTTTGTTTCGGGTTAGTTTATGCCTACAACATATACAATAGCATATATAAACCTAATGTTGACACAAAGGGGAAAGAGTACGTTTACATTACAATTCCAACTGGGTCAATTTATAGCGAAGTTATTTCGAATCTTTTTTCTAAAGGTTATATTATCGATACAACTTCCTTTAAAATTGCCGCTTCAAGGTTAGGGTATCCACACAGCGTTAAACCAGGGAGGTACAAGTTAACGCAACATATGAGCAATAAGCAACTTGTTGGGATACTACGCTCAGGATTGCAAATACCAGTAAAAGTAACCTTTACAGGCTTTCGAGTGCCCGAACAACTTGCAGGTAAGGTGTCGACGCAAATTGAAGCCGATTCAGTTTCAATTGTTGCTGCGCTTAAATCGGCAAAGGTTGCCGAACGCTATGGCTTTACTCGCGAAACGTTTATTGCCATGTTTATTCCCAACACCTACGAGTTTTACTGGAACACTTCGATCGACGCTTTTTTAGACAGAATGAAAAAGGAGTACGATATTTTTTGGAACGAAGAGAGAACTTACCAATCGGCCGAAATTGGGCTAACCAAAATGAAGGTTTCAATCCTGGCTTCAATTGTTGAGGAGGAAACAATAATGAGCAACGAGCGACCACGAGTGGCTGGTGTTTATATGAATAGGATTGAAAAAGGGATGCCCCTTCAAGCCGACCCTACCGTTAAATTCGCCGTTGGCGACTTTGCCCTTCGTCGCATATTAACTAAACACTTACAAACCGATTCGCCTTACAATACCTATAAAAACAGAGGCTTACCCCCTGGTCCAATAAATGCGCCCAGCATTTCATCAATTGAAGCGGTGCTAAACTTCGAGCAGCATAGGTATCTCTACTTTTGTGCAAAATCTGACTTTTCGGGTTATCATGCCTTTGCAAAAACCCTAACCGAACACAATCGAAATGCTCGCGAATACCAAGCGGCTTTAAATAAACAAAGGATATTTAAGTAGAGGGCATTAAACCACATTTGCAATTCAAAATATAGAAAGAAACTACATAGTTTAATTCTATATATGCCAAAGTATTAAAAATATTAAAAGTATAGAAGCCCCTCTTTTGGGGCTTTTTATTAAAAAAAGCGTACTTGTTGATAACCATACTAATAACTTAACAAAATATAAATACTCGCATAACGCCTCTGGTATTCTCAATTTCATACATTTAGAGCTCACACTCTAAACCTAAATCCGTATGAAAGCATCGAATTTTCTAAGTAAAATCGTAATTGCAATAATAATTACGGGGTCGGCATTTTTTGTTTCCTGCGAAAAGGAGTTCATAACTGAAACAGAGGAAACAGTAGCAGTGGCAACAAACAAAGCTGTTTCGCTTACCGAAACTTTTGAAACTGGCACAAAAACCTCATATGCAGGAGCTGCCGTAACCCTTTCGACTGGTTCGTGGTACTTAACCGACGCATTGCTTGGTACTTCGACAAGCGATCGTAAATATGGAACTAAATCGGTTCGAATAGTGAACACAGGTAAGGCAACCATGCAGTTTAACAAAACAACTGGAGCGGGAGTAGTTGACATATACCATGCAAAATATGGAACCGATGGCACAAGTAGTTGGGAACTTTACTCCTCGGTTAACAGCGGTAGTACATGGGTTAAAGTGGGTTCAACAATTACTACTTCGTCAACAACTCTCACAAAGACTTCGTTTACAGTTAACCTGTCGGGAAATATTCGTTTCGAAATTCGAAAAGTATCGGGAGGCTCAGCAAGAATCAATATCGACGATTTCAGTTTTACCGATTATGGTTCAACAACTCCACCAGCAGGGGCTACCCGCGACAATAATATGGCCTTAGGCAACCCATCGGGAGCAACAACTAGCACTTCGTACCCAAACAACTACCTAATGAGTAAAACCCAGTACGCTCTTTCGTATAACGACAGCAAAAAAACATGCAACTGGACCTCGTGGCATTTAAGTACTGCATGGATTGGAACTACTCCCCGTCAAGATGATTTTAGAACTGACAATACACTTCCGACAAGTTGGGTTAAAGTTGGAGGAACCGATTATAGCGGTTCGGGATTCGACAGAGGACATATGTGCCCCAGCGCCGACAGAACTGGTTCGGTAGCCGATAACTCTGCAACCTTTTTAATGACAAACATGATTCCTCAGGCGCCAAACAATAATCAAATTACTTGGGCAAACCTCGAAAATTACTGCAGAACTCTAATTAATCAGGGCAATGAACTTTACATAATTTCTGGTCCTTGGGGACAAGGCGGCACAGGTTCGAGTGGTTACAAAACTACCATTTCAACAAAAGGCATAGTTGTTCCTGCTTATACATGGAAAGTAATTGTTGTGCTTCCCGTTGGCAGTGACGATGTAAACAGGATAACTTCATCGACCCGAGTAATTGCTGTTTGGATGCCAAATAACCAAACCGTTAATAGCCAATCGTGGGGTTACTACAGAACTACTGTTGACTACATTGAGAGCCAAACTGGTTACGATTTTATTTCAAATGTTTCAACAACAATTCAAAGCGCAATAGAGTCGAAAGTTGATACTGGACCAACAAGTTAGTAAACTGAAGTGTCTTTTAATAAAAATGAGAAGGAGGCTTAAATGGCCTCCTTTACCTTTCTATCTTTTCCCTCAACTTTTTCAATAAAATTTGGGAGAGTTTAAATCTTATCTTTCGATTCCTTTCATAATTCCAACTACCTTTGCGCCATGATAAATGAGATTCGCATAGCCGATTATTTTAGTATTGGTGCACCGCTTATCGATGTACGTTCTCCCATCGAATACGATAAAGGACACATTCCTGGCGCAGTAAATATTCCTCTTTTTACTAACGAAGAGCGTGAAGAGGTTGGCACAGTTTACGTAAGAGAATCGCGTGAAAAAGCAATTGAGTTAGGGCTTAAATTTGTAAATCCCAAACTCGACGATTTTATTTCTCTATCGAAAAAAGTTGCACCCAATGGCAAAGTAGTTGTTCACTGCTGGCGTGGCGGAATGCGCAGCAAATCGTTTGCGCAGCATTTATTAGACAATGGATTTCCAAGCGTTTCAATAATTGAAGGTGGGTACAAATCGTATCGAAATCACGTTTTAAACACATTCGAGCAACCCTTCGACATAAGAATTGTTGGCGGCTATACCGGAAGCGGTAAAACACATGTAATTGAATGTATTAAGCAATTGGGGCACCAAGCCCTCGATTTGGAGTTTTTAGCAAAACACAAAGGTTCAGCATTTGGCTGGTTAAAGGGCGAAAAGCAACCAACAGTTGAGCAATTCGAAAATAATTTGTTCGAAGAATGGCGAAAACTGGATTACTCGAAGCCCATTTGGCTCGAGGACGAAAGCCATAGCATTGGCAGCGTTTACATTCCTTTAGCCCTGTTTACTCAAATGCGTAAAAGCAGCGTTTACTTTTTAAACATACCAAAGGAAGAGAGAGCGAAACTACTTGTAGGTGAATATGCCCATAGCGATACCGAATTTTTAGCCGAAGCAATTCGTAAAATAACAAAGCGACTAGGTGGGCAAAATGCGCAAGCTGCCCTCGAAAAGCTAAGCGAGCATAATTTTTACGAAGTAGCTATAATTACACTTACTTACTACGACAAAGCCTACTTAAGGTCGCTATCTCAACACGATCCAAGCAAAGTTTTTACAATTCCAGCAACTACAACCGATTCGGCTAAAAATGCTAATTTAATTATGGATTTTTTGTCGAAAAACGAGCGTTAACGGCAACATAGAACCTTTAATTTCCAATCTTTTTATGGTTTTGTATTTCTTCGTGTTTTTTGTGTCTACTTTGTGTGCTTTGTGGTATAGCTGTTACACAAAGTCCCGATAGCTATCGGGGCACAAAGAATATACAAAGTTGCACAAAGATTTATAGTATAACTTCAAAAAAGAATTAGTCAACTAAAGCATAGTTTTATTCCCTATTCAAAATGCTATCAATTTCCTTAAGTTCATCGTTCGTAAAGGATATATTCTGTAATGAATTCAAACTGTCGCATAGTTGATTTGTTGAACTGGCACCAACAAGCACCGACGTTACCCGCTTATCCTTTAGCAGCCATGCAATGGCCATTTGCGCAAGCGACTGGTCTCTACTTGTAGCAATTCGGTTTAAGGTTTCAATTTTTTCATTGGTTTTAGGTGTAATCTGCTCCTTTTTTAGAAATCCATGCGGCTTCGATGCCCTCGAATCGGCAGGTATTCCCTTTAGGTAACGATTGGTAAGCAGCCCCTGCGCAAGTGGCGAAAAGGCTATGCAGCCAATGCCCTCTCGGTCGAGAGTATCGAGAAGGTCCTTTTCGACCCAACGGTCGAGCATTGAGTAACGTGGTTGATGAATTAGACAAGGAGTTCCTAACTTTCGAAGAATTTCCGAGGCTATTTTTGTTGCCTCGGCAGGGTAATTCGATATACCAACATACAGCGCCTTTCCTTGCCTAACGGCAAAATCGAGAGCCCCCATGGTTTCGTCGAGTGGTGTATTGGGGTCGTAACGGTGCGAGTAGAAAATATCGACATAGTCAACACCTAACCGTTTAAGGCTTTGGTTAAGACTGGCAGTAAGGTACTTTCGCGAACCCCACTCGCCGTATGGCCCATCCCACATATTGTAGCCCGCTTTTGTCGATATTATAAGCTCGTCGCGATAATTTGCCAAATCGCTCTTCAGTATTTTTCCGAAGTTTTCCTCGGCCGAGCCAGGGGGCGGTCCATAGTTATTAGCCAGGTCGAAATGGGTGATTCCATTATCAAATGCTGACCAAATTATGCTTCGGCTGGTTTCAAAATGGTCGACCCCGCCAAAGTTGTGCCACAAGCCCAACGAAATTGCAGGAAGTTTGAGCCCACTAACCCCACAACGGTTATAAACCATGTCGGTGTAACGGTTATTTGAGGGAGTGTAAGTCATAATTAACGTAACTTAAAGTGTTTAACTATTTATTACTGTGGACAAGTTATACTGTTTTTATAACTCTAATTAATGTGAATAATATGTATTGTGCTTAATTACCCGCTATATTTCATTCCAATAATAAGTATATCATCAACTTGCTCGTAATTTCCTTGCCAATTGGTTATGGTTTGCTCTAAAATTTGTTTTTGCTCGTCGAGACTTTTCCCTTGAATTTTCAGAAGCGTTTCTTGAAAACGTTTTCTTTTAAATGTTTCGAAATTTAACCCTCCCGTTTGCGAAACATAGCCATCGGTAAATAGGTAGATCGTATCTCCGTGCTGCAGCTGTATTTCAGAATTTGTAAAACTTTTTTCATCCTTCGGATGAACCCCAATGGGCATAAGATCGGCCTTGATTTCGATTAGTTCGTAATCGATACTATTTTTACGAAATATGTACAATGGCGAATGAGCTCCTGCATACTGAATAGTTGTACTTTCCAAGTCTAAAATGCAAAGTGCAATATCCATTCCGTCTTGTGTTTGGCCTTTTTGACCCTCCTGGTGAAGCGAATTTTTAATTCGAATTCGGAGCTCGTTTAAAATTTCGTTGGGCTTTGTTAAAACTCCTTTCGAGATAATTTCGTTTAGCTGCGAAATACCGAGTACACTCATAAACGCTCCAGGCACACCATGTCCAGTACAATCGGCCGCTGCTATAAATAAATTTTTACCCTTCTGTTTTGCGTAGTAAAAATCGCCGCTTACAATATCCTTAGGAAGAAACAGCACAAAGTACTCGTTAAAGTAGGCGTCTAATTTATCTAATTTTGGGAAAATGGCTCTTTGAATTATTTTTGCATACTGAATGCTCGACGTTATGTTAATATTTTTATGCTCAATTACGTTCATTTGAGTATTTATCTCCTCATTCTTTGCCAAAAGTTCCTCGAAAGCCTCTTTTAGCTGTTCGGTGCGCAGTTCAATTTTCTTTTCGAGAATTACTTTTTCTCTATGCAGTTGAGCAACCCTTAAGCGATAAATAAAATAGAGTGCGCTAACTATTGCAATAGCATAAAGGCAATACATAAGCCACGAGCGGTACCAAGGAGGAAGAACGCTAAATGTATAAACAACTGGCTCGCTCCAAATGCCATTGGGAGCACAAGCCTTGAGCTTAAAGGTATAAGTTCCTTCATAAATATTACCAAAACTTGCCGAAGTACCATTTGTTATTGGGCTCCAATCCTCGTCGTAACCTTCGAGCATATACTGATACTTTACAAGATAGGGACGAGCTGGTTCAATTGCTGCAAATTCGAAAGTAATGTTGTTATGGTTGTATGGAAGAACTAAATTCTGAGGAAATGGGTAAAACCTTGTGATACTGTCGAAGTCGATATTCCCGAATTTGTTAATCATTCTAATTCGAGCATCGGAGTCGAGAATTTTTCCAAAGGTTATTTTTTCTTCGTTAATAATTGCGAGGCTATCCTCTAAGCTTAATTTTTCGTCTTTATTCTTTAATCTTTTCAGATTGTGCCAACAAATATCCTCATTATTAACCTTTAGGTTTTGTAAAATTACAATAGGGTGATTACTGTTTTTTGTTGTTGCACTTAAATCGATGCGAACAAGGGCAGTTTTGTCGCTACCAGTGGCTGCCCATATAATGCCTTTGCTATCGAGGTACATGGCATTATACCCAACATTTACATCTTTAACGGGATAGCCAGTTGCCGAATTGTAAATACTAAAAACTGGAGTATAGTTTTGTAGTTCGCTATTCGTCAAGCTGTTTTGCGGTAAAATGGGTTTGCCATTATCGCTTTCGTTTGCATTTAAAGCATTCTTTGGGTTAAACGAAGTAAGAACAGCAATGCCAACGTTACTTCCCAAAACGATGTAGTCGTTATAAAATAAAACCTGTGTAATTACATTATCGGGCAAGCCGTTCTTAGTAGTAAAACTGGTAAAGGACTCCCCGTCGAAGCGGGCAACACCGCCCTCTTCGGTACCAAACCAAATGTTTCCGAAACTATCCTCGGCTATACTCCAAACTGTGTTGCTTGCCAGTCCCTGCTGAGTAGTGTAATTTTTAAACGTGATACCATCGTAACAGCTAACTCCACCTCCATCGGTGCCAAACCAAAGGTTACCCTTTTTATCTTCCATAATGCTCCACACCGAGTTGTTAGCCAGTCCATGCTCTTCGGTAAAGTTAGTGAACGAAATTCCATCGAATCGGCTAACACCTTCGCCATCGGTTCCAAACCAAAGATTTCCCGCTTTGTCCTCCTTTACGCACAAAACAACATCGCTAGCCAGGCCCTGAGTTGTAGTGAAATTTGTAAACGATTTCCCATCGTATCGACTAACTCCTCCTCCATCGGTACCAAACCAAAGGTTTCCAGCTTTATCCTCCTCAATACCCCAAGCATTATCGTTTGCCAACCCCTGGGGAAGCGAAAAACTTTTAAAAGATTTCCCATCGTATCGGCTAGCCCCACCGCCCTCGGTTCCAAACCAAAGGTTGCCCATTTTATCTTCTTTAATACATCTTACACTGTTATTGGGCAATCCCTGTTGTGTGAAAAAATTTGTGAAAGATTTTCCGTCGTAACGGCTAACTCCACCCCCATAGGTGCCAAACCAAAGATTTCCTGAGTTATCCTCGGTAATACTGTAAACAATATCGTTTGCCAACCCATTTACCGTAGTAAAACTCACAAAACTTGGCTTACCAACAGGCAGGTTTTTTCCCTCGAAACGGCTAACTCCACCACCAAAAGTTCCAACCCATACGTTTCCCATTTTATCAACAGCAATGCTCCTAACCCTGCTGTAAGCGAGGCCGTGTTGAGTGCTATAGTTTGTAAACGTTTTACCATCGAAGCAGCTAACCCCATCGCCAAAAGTACCAAACCACATGTTGCCGGCATTATCCTCAGTAATGCACCAAACTCTGTTGTTTGCTAATCCCTGCGCTTTTGTGAAGTTCGTAAAGGTTTTTCCATCGTAGCGGCTAACTCCACCTCCATCGGTTGCAAACCATAAGTTTCCACTTTTATCCTTTTTTATACTTAAAACTACATTATTCGCCAGCCCTTCTGCTATAGTAAAACTGGTGAACACTTTTCCATCGAAACGGCTAACTCCGCCTCCCACCGTGCCAAACCAGAGGTTTCCATCATTATCCTCTTCAATGCTATAAACATCATTATTAGTCAACCCTTGCTCTGTTGAAAAATTTGTAAAAACTTTTCCATCGTAACGGCTAACTCCACCGCCAGCAGTTCCAAACCAAATATTTCCTGCTTTATCCTGAATAATGCTGCAAACTAAATTATATGCCAGTCCTTGAACTGTAGTAAAGTTGGTGAATGATTTTCCGTCGTATCGACTAACTCCGCCACCAGCAGTTCCAAACCAAAGGTTTCCCAAATTATCTTTATATCCACAGGCCACAGGGTCGAGAGCAAGGCCATTGTCGGTGGTATAGGTAACAAAAAAACCAATTCCCTGCGCTTCGGGTGCAAATTGCTCTAATGCTTTTGTAACTGGAGGCAGAAGATCCACTCTTTTCGTTCCTCCCCTGTATGGGTATTCATAAGTACCTGCTGGCTTATTAGGAACAATAACAACATTTGGCTTAGGGCGAGAGGAAAGCAGAATTACTTTTGGGGCTACTATTATTTGTGTATCGATTTGGGATTGTGGGATTGATTGGTTCTGCCCAAAAAGATTAGTGGCTGAACATATAATTAGAATAGAATGAATTACCCTAGCTGTTTTCATAAATTGGACTTGCTTTATTTCCAAAAAATACGATGATAGGTTCAAAGATAACTTTTTTTAATACGAAAGGAAACCTTGAAACCACTTTTATACTAACTACGCTGTGGCATTGCTTCAACAAAAAACTCCCCAAGAAATGCATCTTGAGGAGTTTAAGTTTGTGGAGCTGCGGGGGGTCGAACCCCGGTCCAAACAAGGAACCAACAGGCTTTCTACATGTGTATCCTTCCTTAATTTTAGTGCCCAAGCAGGTGAAAGGAAACCAACCCGAACCTTATCCCCTAAATTTCATCACAAAAACCGGGGAGCAGGTTGTGACTAGCCCATCTGATTTGAAGCCTCGGTTCGGAGTGCCGATGCGCGAAACTCTCCGCGAGACTACTCGTTCTACCGCACCTAGGCGGCGGAATGAAGCCTGAAGTACCTAGTACTTATTAGGCAGCGAGTGCGTAATTGTAATTGTTGCCGGTTAACGGTCTGAGTTCTGAGATTAACGAGCCAGCTTCACAACGCTCGACATGCTTACCAATCCATTCATCTTGCTGTCGATACCAATTTCAGCCCCGGATTGAGTTTACAAAGATAGCTCATTTTTAACCATTCTGTTCGTGTTTGTATAAATAAGTCTTTTCATTAACTTTGGCTATTGTAAATACTCAACGTGAAAACCAGTAAACCCTTTATTACTGCCGACGGCTCAACTACCCTTTGTTCTGGAAAGTTTGGCGTACACTACCATTCAACCAATGGCGCAATTACCGAGTCGCGGCATATTTTTATCGATGCAGGCTTACAGGCTGTTGTAAAAGGGAATATAAAAATTTTAGAAATTGGCCTTGGCACAGGGCTCAATGCCGCCCTTTCGGCCGAGTACGCTACGCTCAACAGTTTTAGTGTGGGGTATACAGCCATTGAGCTATACCCGCTTACCCACTACGAGTACTCGCTGCTTAACTACAGCGAAACGCTGCCGCCTCAAACTGCAAATTTATGGGACCGTATTTGCCGGGCTCAGTGGAACGACGAAACCATAATTTCGCCTTTCTTTTCGATTAAAAAAATTGAGCAAGATTTTACCAAATGGCAGCCCCGCGAAAAATTCGACTTAATATACTTCGACGCTTTTGCCCCCGACGATCAGCCCGAAATGTGGCAAACCGAACAATTCCTAAAACTATTTAAAGCACTTAGTAAAGGAGGCGTTTTGGTTACCTACAGCGTTAAAGGGATTGTAAAGGCTGCACTAAAAGAGGCTGGTTTTTGGCTCGAAAGGCTTCCTGGTCCCCCAGGCAAAAGGCATATGCTTAGAGCAATTAAAGGATAATTTTAAATTCACTTTTACTGAATTACCATACTTCTGGAATTCATTTAACAAAAAAAAACGACTAACCTGTTTGGGCTTTATCAAATATCGTTATCTTCGCTGAAATTTTTTAAACATAATTACTTACAACAATACACTAACTATGAAATCGTTAAAACTATTTGTACTTATTGCCGGTGTGGCACTTTTTGCTTCGAGCTGTACTTCTTCGAAAGTTGACGTTAAACTGAAAACCGAGGTTGACACCATGAGCTATGCTCTAGGTATTAACATGGCCGACAATCTTAAACGTATGGAAATTACCGACGTTAATGCGCTTGCATTAGCAATGGGAATTCAAAATGGTCTTGATACAACCAAAAAAGTTATGACCAACGAAGAGGCTATTGAGTTTCTTAACAAATACTTCACTAAGCTTCAGGATGCTAAAGCAGAAAAAGCTCTTGTCGAAGGCCAAAAATTCCTTGAAGAGAATGCAAAAAAGGACAGCGTAATTGTTGACGAATCGGGAATACAATACAAAATTCTTAGAGAAGGAACTGGCATGACCCCAACCGTTGAAGATGTAATTTCGGTTAATTACCGTGGAACTCTTATCGACGGAAAAGTGTTCGATTCATCGTATGAGAGTGGGGCTCCTAGAGAATTCCAGCTTGGTCGCGTTATTCAAGGCTGGCAAATTGGCCTTCAGAAAATGAAGGTTGGCTCTAAGTACATGTTTTACATTCCTGCCGAACTAGGTTACGGTAAAAATGTTCGCCCCGATGGTCCTATTAAAGCCAACAGCGTTCTTATTTTCGAAGTTGAACTTCTCGACATCGTTAAGGAACCTAAAAAATAGTTTAGCATAATTTTTAAAAGGGGTCAGGTGGTGTAAAAGCCTACCCGACCCCTTTTATTTTAAAATACTACAATTATGGAAATAGTAGGAAAAGTAACGATTAAGCTTCCCCAGCAAACAGGGGAAGGAAAAAATGGGAGCTGGGTAAAGCAAGATTTTGTTATTGAAACTCCCGACCAGTACCCCAAAAAGGTATGTATTTCGCTTTGGGGCGATAAGGTTAAAGAACTCGAATCGTACCAAATAGGCGAGGGTATTAAAGCCTCAATAAATATTGAATCGCGCGAGTTTAATGGGAAATGGTATACCGACGTAAAGGCGTGGAAAATGGAAAAAGTGGGCGCATCGAGCCAGTCGTCTGCTCATCCAACTCCTCCCGGACTTCCCAGCAGCAACGATATTCCTCCTTTTCTCGATAGCGATTTAAACAATCCCGAAAATGGCGACTTGCCATTTTAGTCGAAAACATTGAGTGCCAAAAAATAAAACCCCAAGAGATTGGGGTTTTATTTTTAAAACGAACTCTTATATAAAATAAAAACTTTCTCAAGAACCTCGCCAAGAGAAAGTAAAAATGATTATTGATGAGTAACCTTATTTCCTGGATGAAGTTTCCTTGCTGTAAGCAGGACAAGTTTTTTTTGAGCACGAACTCATTGTTGCCATTGAAACTGCTAATAAAACTATCATCAAAATTGCTATTCTCTTAGTTTTCATCTTATTTCGAATTAAGATTATTTACTTGTTATTTTACTGAATTACTTGCTTGCACTTTTCGGTACACAGGGCATGGAATTGTATTATGGCAAGAAACTAAAATCATACCAACAATTATAATTAGTGCCACAACTATTAATTTTTTCTGTTTCATTTACTCTTTACTTTACAAATTCACTTTACTGCAAAATACGTAAAAATAGGTGTGAAAGTATAACTTTTTTTGACTAACAACCCTTTTTAAGACGCTAATACAAATATAAAACAACTTGCGATTAGTTATATTAAAAATAGGCTATTAATTAATGGCTTTATTAAAGATTTATATCAGCAGTAACATATATTCCTGATTGGCAACAAATAGCGTGTTTTAAGCATTTCGATAAATGTAAAACGAACAGGCTTGACTAGTAGGGGTAATCTCTAAATCGTTAATATTTACATGTGGAGGACGAGTTACAACGTAATGAATTGCATCGGCAACATCGTTTCCCGACAAGGGGATTAAACCAAGATATGGTTTTTTTGCGGCTTCGCTGTCGCCCTTAAAGCGAACCAACGAAAATTCCGTTTCGGCCATTCCGGGTCGAATTTCGCTAACCTTAATGTTATGCTTCAGTAAATCGATTCGCATAGACTGCGAAAGAGCGTGTACGGCGTGCTTGCTTGCGCAGTATACGTTACCATTTTCGTAAACCTGAGTTCCAGCTATTGACCCAATATTTACTATATGCCCCTTGCTCTTCTCAATCATAAAAGGAATAACTTTTCGGGTAATGTAAAGCAATCCCTTAATGTTAGTGTCAATCATTTGCTCCCAATCGTCGGTTACACCATTTTGTATATGGCTTAGCCCTGCAGCAAGACCAGCGTTATTAACTAAAACATCAATATTTTGCCACTCCTTTGGAAGGCTATCTATAGCTTTTTCAACTTCTACTTTATGGCGAATATCGAAACAAAGAGCAAGTGCATTTTGCTTGTATTTAACTTCAATTTCGTGCTTAATTTCATCGAGAAGCTTTTGCCTTCGGCCAGTAATAATTATGCTAAAACCGTTTTCGGCAAGTAAAAGGGCTGTTGCTTTGCCTATTCCTGATGTTGCTCCTGTAATTAGTGCTACTTTACTCATATTGTGTAGTTTAATACTATTTAAAATGTATTTTTAGCCTACGAATTTACGAAATTTGGACCTCTTTCCATTTGTTTTTTTAAAACAGAATGAAGTATTGAAGATTACTAAACCTGCAAAAGCTAGGCAATTCGAAGAATCGCTTGCTAAGTTTTATTTGGAACGATTACGAAAGGAACTTTTCCTTTTAGATGAAAAAAAATGACAACGGTTAACTGCTACTATCCAAATAGTTTCGAATTAGCTGGTCGTACTTTTCAATAAGTGTTTTTGTAGTTTGCGAAATTTCTTTAAATGCCACTTTTCCTATTCGGCTTACTGGTAGCACTTTTGGCGATGTACCTGTAATAAATGCCCCGTCGAAAGTGGTTAAATCTTCAACCCTAATTGGCTTCTCAACGCATTCAATTCCATTCTCGTGCGTTAACTGCACAACTTTTTTGCGAGTAATTCCCTCGAGAACGTAATAAAGTGGCGCAGTATAAATTGTGTTGCCCTTTACTGCAAAAAAGTTTGAGCGGCTCCCTTCGGTAATTTCGCCATTTTGGTTAACAAGAAGCACCTCGTAAACATTTCGTTGAGAAATAATTTCGTTGGCCAACTCGCGAAGCGATCGGTTTTCGACTTTAACACTCGGATTATCCCTTACTAAACTTAGCAATTCAACGCTAACTCCATTTGTATACTGCTTGGGTGTTGGGTATTTACTTGAAATAAAGTACGCTAAAAAATCGCTCGCCTTTTCGTTTTTGGTAATGCTTAATCGAAGGTTACATTGCACTACTTTTTGAAAACGGAGGAAGGTTGCAAGCCACTTATTTATGCAATGTACATCGCAATTTATATTCAGCTTTAAGCACGACTCAGATAAGCGCTGCAAATGGTCGTCCAGAAAAAGTGGCTTGCTGTTAACAACCCTTATTACCTCGTAAACTGGTAAAATGTTGGGTTGCAAACTAAAGGTGAAATCATCACGGTTCCCAATACTTCCATTTAAAGTAAAATAGGGGAAAGTGGCTTCAATAGGGTTTTCCATAAAGTACGCAAAAAGCCTATTTTGGGGGTAAAGTTGTGTAGTAGTCGTTCAGTATATTCTCGACAAGAGGACTGTAAAATTTTCGGAAAAACTTTGCTCCTTGGGAATTGGTAAAACTCGAAAAGAAGTGGTTTAAAGTCCTTCCCCCAGCGAGTTTTGCAGTAAACATTGCACTTGGATTATCGGTAAAATCGCCACAGAAATAGTAATAATTTTGGTTCTTTCCCTTAATTACTGCTGCAAACGATGAGCTTAAGTTTAATCGATTCAGCACGTTTTGCCCTTCGGGGTTTACATTTAGGTAAAACGATGAAAGCACCTCGTTCTCCAAAGGATTAACAAACTCGAACCATTGGTCGAAGGCAATACTTTCGGTTACTCCATACTTTTTCTGAACGTCGTTTGCCGTAACCAGCATGGGGTAGGCCTTTTTTAAGTGAACGCCTTGCTGGAGCAGCTCAATTAGGCCATCGTTACTTACAAGAACAATACCTTCGGCGTTTTCGGGCCAAAATCCCTTGTGTTGAGCCTCGTAAAGGTTCTTCATCCATTCGGGTGGGCCATTTGGTTCGTTTACATTTAGTGCTTCGAAGTATTTTCCAGCCCAACCGGACCAGTTAACCCCAAGTAGCGATTCGGTTTTACTGCGCGTAAGCGAGTTTGTGGGTGCACCAAAAAGACTGTGTTCGGCTATTACGAGTTTGCCTTTTTCAAGCATCTTTCGCATTAGCAAATAGTCGTTTTGGGTTAAACCTCCATAAATTTTTTGAGAGCGAATAACGTTATTTTTTCCCTTGTACCATTCGAACGAGTATACACCATAGCAGTCGGCAAGGTACATTACTTCGTATGCCGACGAAAAAGCATCAACTTCGTTTATGCGTATGCTTTTAAACTCGAAAACTTCGTTTTCAATGTCGACAGGAAAAAATCCGTAATAGTCGCTTTTGTAATTGTAGGCCACCGAATTGGGCAGTACAAAGCGCTTATTATTGAGAAGCCAAAAAAACGATTTATGCTCGGTTCTATCGTGGCTGCTTACCGTTTTGTCGACAACTAAAATATTCAGTATTTTCTTAGGGGTAGTTGCCCACATTGCCCTAAGGAATAGGAATAGCGACACAATTAAAAGTCCCGAAATGCCTATTATTAGTATAATTCTTCTCATAGTTGATATTTTAGTATGGGAAAAATACAAAAAAAAACGAAGGTTTTAGGTTTAAAACAATACTAAAAGATTAGAGCAACAATGCCAGCAAGTCTAACCGACTGTTATTATGGACATTAACGTCATGGGTATGTTTTGCGCTGGGTGTTGGAACGCCCCCAATAACTATCGAAGCCTACTCTCGATTCTCAGTATCACCAAACTTAAAAATCAATATATTGAAGATTGGATTAACCAAATGTAAATTGCTGGAGGCAAATTTGTAAGCACTACACCATTTTTTGGTAGCAGTGTATTGTGAAGTTTATCAGTTTATCAAATATATAGTATATCCAATGTAAATTAACAACAACACTCCTGCTTCCCATCTATCTAGTTTCTTTTTCTTTCCAGAAAACATAGCAACAAATAACAATAATGTACCAATTCCTAACAAGGCTAAATCAAAATTGAATTTAATGTTATAATCAACTGGCTTTATAATGGCGCTAACTCCAAGAATAAAGAAAATATTAAAAATATTGGATCCAATTATATTGCCTATTGCTATATCATTATTCCTCTTAAATGCGGCGACTACCGATGTAGCAAGTTCAGGAAGAGATGTGCCGGCAGCAACAATGGTTAATCCAATTATTGTCTGGCTAATTCCTAAAGCACTTGCTATTTTTACCGAGTTTACTACAACAAGCCTTCCTCCTAAAATTAAAAAAGCTAAGCCTAAAAATATAAAAAGCCATATTTTAAGGTTCGACAATTCTTTTGGATTTATATTGAGTGGGATATTTTCACCTCTTAATTGACGATAAACATAGTACAGAAACAAACAAAAGCATATTAGTAGAATTATAGCATCAAGCCTTGAAAGAATTTCGTTTTCAGAAACAAAACTATTGGAGAGAAAAAATAGCAATAAGACTGCGAGAAAAGAAACAGGAATTTCTTTCCATACAGTACTTGATTGAACTATAAGTGGGGAAATTAGTCCTGCAATGCCAAGTATTGCAAAAAGGTTAAAAATATTACTCCCAATAATATTACCAAACACAATGTCTGCATGCGATTGATAAGCAGCAAAGGTGTTTACTACAAGTTCAGGCATTGATGTTCCAAATGCAACTATAGTAAGGCCAATCGCTAATTCCGATATTTTATATTTTCTGGCTAATGCAGACCCGCCATCAACTAACCAGTCAGCTCCTTTAATCAAAACGCCAAACCCAAGTATCAATAGTAGTATTTGAATTATCATATTATAATTGTGTGTATTAATTCAGTGGCATTTTTTACTCTTCCCGATTTTTTAATTGGTCTAATAAATTGTATTTTGTCTGTCGAGCATTCCATCTTTCACGAGCAAACTTTTGCATATCGGTTACGGTATCCTTCTCGTCAATAATTTCTAACCCTAAAAGCGTTTCAATAATATCTTCCAATGTTACAATACCGTCTAAACCACCATACTCGTCGACTATTAATGCTATGTGTTCCTTTTTTTCAAGCAGTTTCTCCCATAAGGTAAAAAGAACTATGGAGTCGGGGACAATAACGATGTTCCTCTTAATATCTTTAAGTTTTAAATCGTGTTGGTCTTCAGCTAGTTTCTCAAAAACCGTTTGCCGGAATACATAGCCCGTAATGTTCTCGTCGTTTTCGGAGTAAATGGGGATACGTGAATATTTCAGGTAGTCCTTATTCTTTAGGAATTCAGCCAGAGAAAGAGTCTCGTCGGCAACAGCAACAACAACTCTTGGAGTCATTATTTCAGTTACCTTAACATTTTTCAACTTGAGCAAATTCTGTATTATTTTAAACTCTTTCTCCGTAAAAACACCTTCATCGGCCCCAATGCTGGCAAGTGCAGCGATTTCTTCCCGACTAGTTGTTTGTTCCTGCTTATTTTTAGAAAAAGTTTTAGTAATTAAAGCTGAAATAACAACCAGAGGATAGGTAATAACAATCATTACATTGATAATGGTTGAAGTATGCTTCGCCAAATTTCTCCAATATCGAGCACCAATTGTTTTAGGAAAAATTTCGGTAAGAACTAGGATAAGGATTGTTAGTATAGCGGAAACTAACCCAAAGTATTCGTCGCCAAATATTAAAACGGCCTGAGCTCCTACACCAGCAGCTCCAACAGTATGAGCTATCGTATTTAACGATAGTATAGCAGAAAGTGGTTTGTCAATGTTAGTCTTGAGTTTTAGAAAATCATTTGCCCAAGAGTTTCCGTTTTCATATTTTACAATCAGAAATGAATTTGGAGTAGAAAGCAAAACGGCCTCCATTATGGAACATATAAACGAAACAATCAGAGCGAGAAATAGATAAGATAGAAGTAGTATCATTTTTTTTCTTGCAAATATATTAAAGTTTTCAATTTAGGTTGTTTGTAAATGTGATTATCAAGTTACTACCTAACGTTTAGGTTTAGGTTTTATGTCGTTGTGGATTTATTATTAAGTTTACTGAAAAAGCCCTTATAAAGGAGGTAAATAAAAAATAAAATTCCGGTAATAATCATAACAATGTTTATTTCATGGTAATACTTATCCATCAACTCTTTTGGGAAATAATAACCAATAGTTGCAAGAATTATATTCCACAAAAGGGCTCCGGCAGTAGTGTATATGATAAAGTTTTTTAATGGCATACGTGCCAGCCCCGCTGGTATTGATATCAGCTGACGTATTGCAGGTATAAGTCTTCCTATAAAGGTAGAAGAATTGCCGTGCCGGATAAAGTAATCCTCGGCTTTCATTATGGAGGAAGGCTGTATCATAAACATTCTGGCCACTCTTGTTTCAGAAAGGGCATAAACTGCCGATCGTCCTATCCATAAGGCGAAATAGTAATTGAATAAAGCACCGATCAATGCGCCCAATGTTGAAAAGAAAACCACAAGAAAAATATTTAGCTCGCCTGACGCGGCTTTATAAGCAGCTGGTGGCACAATAACTTCTGAAGGAAATGGTATAAATGAACTCTCTATCACCATGAGCAATGTAATGGTGAAGTAATTAATATTATTGAAATACCAAGAGGTTATTTCTGAAAATATTTCTGTCATTGTGTTAGCTATATAATTACAAACAATACTGCACTAAAAGCGACTGGGTTTTTATTTTACTTTATCAGGCTCTGCATAACCTGAGTAGAAAAATATACTATATTCCTGGTTTCCTGCAATATGCTCATAAATAAAATACTGCTTCGGTTACCTGTCAATTCTTCGCGTATTCTTTTTACTTCGTTTTTGCTGCTCAACTCAATAACACTTTCGGTTGTAGTTTTTAACTGTTCTATATCATCTAAAGCCTCGTTATTTATAGGTTTAACAATTTGAGTTATGCCATTCAAAAGCCCGCCAAGTTTTTCATTTATTGTTTTCAGCTCGACAAGCTGCATTTGGTTTAATGGCTTGTGGTGGTTAGCTAAGTGATTGTATGAAGCCCCTGCAAATATGCTAATACAATTTATAATTTCCAGAAGGTTATCCTGCGTTCTGATTGCAAAATAGGCTTTTTCGGAATCTTGCTCTGCTGTACCTTTAAGCAACTGTGAAACAATTTTTCTGTGCATTCTGGCATTTTTTTGCAAAAGCGCTATATTGTCTCTAATATTCTTTAATTCGGTTATTGTACAATTTTCGGTTCCTTCAATTATTTGATTGTAATACATGTTTACTTTTGTAAAAACCTCTTGAGCATTTTTAGTACAGAACTCTGACACATTAGCTGGAGTTACAGCGTCTTCTTCTTCTTTCGAGGCTTTCCCTGTTTCTTCCTTTTTCATGTGTATTCTATGGGTGCGGTAAGCCATGAAAATAGCTACGGAAATCATAACAAAAATGGCAATGGTTCCACCATAAAAAAACAGTGATGCTAGTATAAAAGAAATTGTAAATGCAGAAATTGCCGTGAAAAACCAACCTCCAATTACTGAAAAAACACCGGTAATTCTGTAAACTGCACTTTCTCTATCCCAAGCACCATCGGAAAGACTTGTACTCATGGCTACCATAAATGTTACATAAGTGGTTGAAAGAGGAAGTTTTAATGAGGTTCCAAGTGCAATAAGGGCACTGGATACCATCAAGTTCACCGAAGCCCTAAGAAGATCAAATGCAGGCTGGTTTTTCTCTTTTTTCTTTCGTGGCAGGGGAATAAACCTTTTCGAGATCCAGTCTTTCGAGGCTTCAGGGAGGATACCTGAAACAAACCTATTTAGTCCAATTGAAATGCTAACTATCCCTCTTGACAAAGCGGAGGAACCAAATCTTTCGTCACCTTCATCCTGGCGACTCAAGTTTACTTCGGTCATAATTACAGTGCGAGCTTTCCTCGATTTGTAAAGGGTTATAACCATTATTACACCAGACAGGAGCAGGAATATAATGGGTGTTTTTACCGCACCATTGAGCGATTCCATGGTTAAGGTATTGGGATTGGCTCCAGGGCTGTTAATATAAGTTATATAGGAGTCGTAACCTGCTAAGGGAACACCAATAAAATTTACGAGGTCGTTGCCGGCAAATGCCATTGCCAATGCAAATGTTCCAACCAATACAACAACTTTAAGAACATTAATTCTGAAGAAAATATTAATAAAGTAAAGTAAAGAAGTGATACTGACAAAACTGAATATTAATATATGCAGGCTGTTTTCTTTCACCCATTGATAATTAGCTGGGGTCATAAAGGCAGCATCCTTTGCACCTTTTATGAGAATAAAATACACAATGGTGGTAATCGCAATTCCTCCATAAAGCCCTCCAAGGTATTTGAGCTTATTCTCATAGTTAAAAGTGAAAATCAGTCTGGTTACATACTGAATAACTGCACCAACAGTAAAAGCTATGATTACAGATACCAATATTCCCGAAACAACAGTCAATGCTTTTCCGGAATTTATATACTCCCCTAGCAGGGCATATTCTGCGCCTCCGGCAATTTTAAACACTGCAATTGCCACTGCAGCTCCCAAAAGTTCGAAAATTAGTGAAACTGTGGTGGAGGTCGGAAAACCTATGGTGTTGAATGCGTCAAGTAAAACCACATCGGTAATCATCACCGCAAGAAAAATTAGCATAATATCGGCAAAGGTGAACTTGTCGGGATAAAAAACACCGCTTCTGGCTACTTCCATCATTCCCCCCGAAAAAACCGTTCCTGCCAGAACTCCCACAGCAGCCACAAGCATCAAAATCTTTAGGGGAGCAGCCTTTGAACCTACTGCCGAATTTAAAAAGTTAACGGCATCATTACTCACACCCACAATAAGGTCGGAAATGGCAAGAAGAAATAAAATAACGATAAGAATCAGGTAAAGTGTTTCCATTTGAAATTAAGTAATTTGAGAGTACAATGTTACGCAAATAATTAACCTCGATAATTACAACTATGTGTTAAGAAATTGTTAAGTTTTAGAAACTGTTTAAATTTTATTCATTAGAAATGCTCTGATAATTGCCATGGGCTTTAGCCCGTGGGTCAATATAAAAGAAGATGCTGGGCTTCCCGCCTGAACGGAGGGCAGGCAGCCCAATAAGTATCTGCTATTATTTGGCTAAAGCCATTGTTTGTACCTTATCTCTTCCACGGGCTAACCCCGATAATTATCGGGGCGTGGGCAATTGAAACCCAGAATATTAATAAAAACTTAAACAGTTTCTAAATTTACGATTTATTTCTTTGATATAATTGGTTGAAGATTTCTCGGCCTTGCGCACAACTACTTAACAAAAAAGCGGAGCACAAGCCCCGCTTTTATAAACAAATTATGTAACCTATTAAAATAAAAAGCTAAGAAGAATACCAGCTGCAACAGCACTTCCAATAACCCCAGCAACGTTAGGAGCCATTGCGTGCATAAGCAAGTAGTTGGTTTTGTCGTATTGCATTCCTATATGCTGCGAAACCCTAGCACTGTCGGGAACCGCCGAAACTCCAGCATTTCCAATTAATGGGTTAATTTTATTTTCGCCCTTAAGAAAAAGGTTCATAAACTTAACAAATAGAACCCCTGCAGAAGTTGCAATAATAAAAGATACTGCACCAAGTCCGAAAATTAGAATCGACTCAGGTTTCAGGAAAACGTCGGCCTGTGTTGATGCACCAACAGTTATGCCTAAAAGTATGGTAACAATGTCGATTAGTGGCCCCTTAGCTGTGTCGGCAAGACGTTTTGTAACGCCGCTTTCCTTTAAAAGGTTTCCGAAGAAAAGCATTCCTAAAAGCGGTAACCCGCTTGGTACAACGAACGCTGTTAAAAGCAATCCAATTATTGGGAACAGTATTTTCTCGAGTTTCGAAACTGAACGAGGTGGCTTCATGCGAATTACGCGCTCCTTGCTTGTAGTTAGCAATCGCATAATTGGGGGTTGAATTACGGGTACAAGTGCCATGTATGAGTAGGCTGCAATGGCAATAGCTCCCATAAGGTGGGGTGCAAGTTTCGAACTTAAGAAAATTGCAGTTGGACCATCGGCGCCGCCAATAATACCAATTGCCCCAGCTTCGGCACCACTAAAGCCCATTGCTAGGGCTATGGCGTATGCCCCAAAAATACCAAACTGCGCAGCAGCACCAATTAGAATTAACTTTGGATTCGAAATAAGCGTCGAAAAATCGGTCATTGCACCAATACCCAAAAATATTAAGGGTGGGTACACACCATACCTTACACCAAAGTACAAGTAGTTAAGCACCGATCCCTGCTCGTAAACTCCAATTTGGTAACCTGGGGTAAAGGGAATGTTGCCCAAAATAATACCAAACCCAATTGGGATAAGAAGCATTGGCTCCCACTCTTTTATAATTGCAAGGGAAATGAAAAATAGGCCAATTATAATCATAATTCCATGCTGCCAGGTAAAGTTATAGAACCCTGTAAACTGGAAAAACGAAAAGAGGTGATCGGTTAAAAATGAAAAGAAACTGGTTAGTAGCATAATTTAATCTCCTATCCTATAGTAACTAATATATCGCCTTCCATTACAGAGTCGCCTTTGTTTGCGCTTATCTTTAGCACCTTTCCATCCTTATCGGAATCGATGTTGTTCTCCATTTTCATTGCCTCGAGGCAAAGGAGTTTTTGACCTTTTTTCACGGTGTCGCCAACCTTAACAAAAACGTCGAGAATAACTCCAGGAAGTGGCGATTTTACATGGCCTCCAACGCCTGTAGTTTCACTTGGTGCACTTGTTTTAGCAACCGAAGGGTGGCTATCGGTCGATGGAACTGCAGCTGTACGAACTAACCGAGGAGTTTTAGTTTGCTGAAGTGCCTTGTCGACCTCTACCTTAAAAGCTGTTCCGTTAACTTCGAGTTCGGCAATATTGTCCTCAACCGACATAATGTTTACTTCGTACTGGTTACCATGAATGGTAAATTTATATTTCTTCATTGTATGCTATTTTTTCGTGTTTATACTTCTTGGAGAAATGCTATTCATCACACCGTAAATTTTACTGCTCCATGGGGAGTAAGTTTTCGAAATACGATTAAGTGTAAGGTTCATGCTCTCGGAATCGTGCTGATCGCTAATGAACAAATGCAGAGCAAGTGCAATTGCAGCAGCCTCTTCGACGCTTGTGCTAACCTTCACTTCACTTACTTCGGGTTTCGCTTTACGTTTTGAAAGGGCTTTAGTAACATAATTAATCATCCTTTCAAGGTTTTGGAAAAAGGTTGCAACAAAAGCTAGCACGATAATAACAACAAGCATTGCAATTAAAGCCATTCCTATTCCATAGGGATCGAGCTTAACAAACTCATCGGCAGTGGCATGAGTGTCTATCTGACTTAATATCATCAAACTATTCATAATTTACAAAGGTAAGTTTGAATGCTTCTTTGGAGGATTAACCAATTTCTTGGTTTGAAGCGATTGCAGCGCCCTAATAATACGGAAACGAGTATTGCGTGGTTCAATTACATCGTCGATGTAACCGAATTTAGCAGCCACGTATGGGTTGGCAAACTTATCCTTATACTCCTGCTCTTTACGAATTAGCATATCAACTTTAGCCTTTTCGTCGTCGATATTTTCGAGCTCACGGCTAAGAAGAACTTCGATTGCGCCTTTGGGTCCCATTACAGCAATTTCGGCACCTGGCCAAGCGTAGTTAATGTCGCCACGAAGGTGTTTCGAACTCATTACATCGTAAGCACCACCGTATGCCTTGCGAAGAATTACGGTAACCTTTGGAACTGTTGCTTCGCCGTAGGCGAAAAGCAATTTGGCACCATGAAGAATAATACCGTTATACTCCTGACCCGTACCAGGAAGGAACCCAGGAACATCGACAAGGGTAACAATTGGAATGTTGAATGCATCGCAGAAACGAACAAAACGAGCCGCTTTACGCGAAGCGTTTATGTCGAGAACTCCAGCAAGATACTTTGGCTGATTGGCCACTAAACCAACCGACATGCCGTTAAAGCGAGCAAAGCATGTAATAATGTTTGCAGCATAATCGCGCTGAACTTCAAGGAATTCGCCATTGTCGGCAATTGACTCAATAACTTCCTTAACGTCGTAAGGTTTATTGGTATTTTCGGGAATTATTTCGTTTAGCGAATCGTCAAGCCTGTCGATTGGGTCGTTACAGGGCATTATGGGTGCTTCCTCGAGATTGTTTTGTGGCAAGTAGCTTAAAAGCTTACGAATTAGCAGAATTCCTTCCTCCTCGTTGTCGGCCAAAAAATGTGCAACGCCCGATTTTGTTGCATGAACCTCGGCGCCCCCAAGTTGCTCGGAAGTAACAGTTTCGCCTGTTACGGTTTTAACTACCTTAGGACCAGTAACAAACATGTAACTAGTATTGCGGGTCATTATTATAAAATCGGTAAGGGCTGGCGAGTAAACTGCGCCACCAGCGCAAGGGCCAAAAACTGCTGAAATTTGAGGAATAACGCCCGAGGCCAAAATGTTACGCTGAAAAATATCGGCATAACCACCAAGACTTTTCACACCTTCCTGAATACGAGCTCCACCGCTATCGTTTATGCCAATTACGGGAGCGCCAACCTTCATGGCCATGTCCATAATTTTGCAAATTTTGGCAGCGAACATTTCCGAAAGCGACCCGCCAAAAACAGTAAAATCTTGCGAAAACAGGTAAATTAATCGTCCATCGATTGTACCGTAACCAGTTACAACGCCGTCGGCAAGATAGGTTTCCTTCTCAAGTCCAAAGTCGATACAACGGTGCGACACAAACATGTCGAACTCTTCGAAACTACCCTCGTCGAGCATTAATTCAATGCGCTCGCGTGCGGTAAGTTTACCTTTTTTGTGCTGGGCTTCAATGCGTTTTTCGCCACCACCTAGCTTCGCTTTTTCTCTAAGCTCAATGAGCTCCTGAATTTTTTGCTGATGAATGTTTGCCATTTATTTCGTGTTTTATTGGGATCTTATATTTACTTCTTTTTGTTTTCGCAGAATTCGGTTAAAACGCCAAAAGTCGATTTCGGATGTAGGAAAGCAATATCCAAACCCTCAGCGCCTTTTCGTGGTGCTTTGTCGATTAAAACTACCCCTTTTGCTTCGGTCGATTGTAGTTGCTCCTCAATACCTTCAACTGCATAGGCAAGGTGGTGAATGCCTTCACCCTTTTTTTCGAGAAATTTACCAATTGGCCCTTCAGGATCGGTCGACTCAAGCAGCTCAATTTTGGTTTGGCCTACCATAAAAAAAGCAGTTTTAACCCTTTGGTCCTTAACTTCTTCAATGTTGTAACATTTCAATCCTAGTACATTTTCGTAAAAGGGTATGGCTTCGTCGAGACTTTTAACGGCAATGCCAATGTGTTCAATGTGAGTTATTTTCATGGCGAAATGTTTTATTTGTTTTAGATGCACAAAATTAGGGGTATTGCATTAATCTACACAGAATTAAAATCAGTTTTACAGCTACTTTTTAGTTGTTGTTCAACATATAAAAAATGCAGTATTGAACTTCTTTGTCTAACCATACTCCCATCGTATCGACCTGTTTATGTGAATAGTACAACATTACTGCGTTTATTCTGATTTACATAAAAACTAAAAACAAGGCTTTTTATGAGTATTTAGTTGCGATATTTATTTTTCATCAAGTTACAATTATCTTACTTATAAAGATATATTTCATTTCACTATTTTTGTCGACCTAAATTACTGAAATGGATTGGTTGGAGCGAACAAACCTGCTTATTGGCGACGAGGCCATTGAAAAGCTATCAAAAAGTCACGTACTTGTTGTGGGACTTGGAGGCGTTGGAGCGTATGCTGCTGAGCAAATTTGTCGTTCGGGAGTTGGGCAAATGACCATCGTCGATGGCGACGACCTTCACTTAACGAATCTTAACCGTCAACTTCCAGCGCTCAACTCAACATTGGGGAAACCAAAGGCTAAAGTAATGGGCGAAAGGCTGTTGGATATAAACCCGAACCTTAAGCTTACAGTAATTCAGGAGTATATTCGCGACGAACGAATGAAGGAAATAATTTCGCAACCCTACGATTACGTTGTTGACGCAATTGACACTCTTTCGCCAAAGGTTTTTCTTATATATCATAGCGTTAACAGCAATCACCGAGTTGTTAGCTCGCTGGGCAGCGGAGGAAAAATGAATCCATTACTTGTAAAAATAGCCGATATCGACGAATCGTATGGTTGCCCTTTAGGTCGCATGCTGCGAAAACGCTTACATAGGTTGGGCATTCGAAGTGGCGTTAAAGTTGTTTTTTCAACCGAAGAGGTTCCCGAAAATGCCATGCGACCCTGCGAAAATGAGCTCAATAAAAAAACCACCATTGGCACTATTTCGTACATGCCCCCATTGTTTGGGTGTGCTATTGCCTCAATTGTAATTCGCGACATTATTGGCAAACAATACTAGCCATTTGTGGGTTTATATGCTACCTTAAAGTTGCAAAGAAGAAAGTGCGATTTTTTAATTTCTCGCTGATATCGCTGATTTTCGCAGAAAATAATTTTTAATATTATTCATCTGCGTTTATCTGCGCAATCTGCGAGAGGCAAAAAGTTATAAATAACAAACAGGTTTTAGTTACTACAAAAAGGTTATCGGTTTCACCTTTATTCATTTGTTAGTGTTGACAATCTGCTAAAAAGGGGGTATTTTTATAGTCTTTCAAACTCAAACATGGCGCTATTAACAAGAAATTCCGAGCAGCAACAGGTGGCCAATCGCTACCGCAGGCTTTTAAGGGCAAGTAAAGAGGTTCTTTCGGCCGACGAGGTAAAAAGCCTTCGAACAGCAGTTAAGCATATTGCTCAACTCTACTCCGAAAGAAAAACTGCAGCTGGAGAACCCTATATTATTCACCTTATTGATGTTGCCCGAATTTGTTCCGAAGAAATTGGGCTGACTGGCTCTGCCATTGTTGCTGCTTTGCTTCACGAAACACTTTCCGATAAGCTAATAACACCCATTGAACTCGACAAACGCTATGGTAGCGTGGTTGCCCAAATTGTTGATGGGCTAACAAAAGTTTCGACAATTGACCCAAAAAACCCGAAAGCGCAAGCCGAAAATTTCAGAGAACTTATTGTTACGCTTGCCAAAGATGCCCGTGTTATACTAATTTTACTAGCCGACAGGCTAGAAACAATGCGGTCGTTGGGCTACGAGGACGAAGGCAAGCAGCTAAAAAAATCGTGGGAAACATTTTACCTATATGCCCCTTTGGCTCACAGGTTAGGCTTATACAAGGTTAAGTCGGAAATGGAAGACCTTGCCATGAAGTTCACCAATACCGAAGAGTATAAAACCATTGTTCGTAAACTTAAAAATACATCGACCCGACGGAATAAATTCATCAAGGAGTTTATAACTCCTATTGAAACTGAGCTTACCCAGCGAAAATTCAATTTCGAAATTAAGGGTCGGCCAAAATCAATATATTCTATTTGGAAAAAACTGCATAAGCAGGAGGTGCAGTTCGAAGAAATTTACGATGTTTTTGCAATACGAATAATACTAAACAGTCCTCCCGAAAGGGAAAAAACCGACTGCTGGCAGGTTTACTCAATAATTACCGACTGGTGGACTCCAAATCCAGAACGCCTTCGCGACTGGATTTCGGTTCCAAAAAGTAATGGGTACGAGTCGCTACACACAACTGTTGTTGGCCCCGAGGGCAAGTTTGTGGAAGTGCAAATTCGCACTCGTCGCATGGACGAGGTGGCCGAAAGGGGACTTGCTGCGCACTGGAAATACAAAGGAATTAAGCAGGATTTAGGACTCGATACTTGGCTAAGCCGCATTCGGGAATCGCTCGACACACCTTCTGCGCTGCCCGAAGACATTGTCGACAGTTTTCAAACTAACCTTTACTCGAAGGAAATTTACGCCTTTACGCCAAACGGCGATTTACGAAAATTCCCAATGGGCGCTACCGTGCTCGACTTTGCATTCGACATTCACTCGAACCTTGGCACGCAATGCGTTGGGGCAAAGGTAAACGACAAAAACGTGCCCATTAAGCATGTGCTAAAAAATGGTGATGTAGTTGAAATTATAACCTCTAAAAATCAGAAACCCAAAATCGATTGGCTACAAATTGTAGTAACCGGAAAGGCTCGTGGACGAATAAAACAAAGCCTACGGGACGAAAAGAACAAGCAGCTATCGATTGGGAAGGAAGCCCTGTACCGCAGACTTAAAAATTGGAAAGTTGACGATGTTGAAGCGGCAATTATTACAATTACCAAGCACCTTAAGCTGAAAAATTCGGCAAAGTTGTTCGAACGAATAGCTGCCGAACAAGTAAACCTGTCGCAGCTAAAAGAGGTAGTTGCAAAAACCGACAAACAGCCTGTTGTTCAGACTGATACTTTACCTAAAGTTGAAAATTTAGGCAAGCCTAACATAGAAGATAGCGATGCCCATTCGACCGACTACCTTATTATCGACGAGAAGTTGGTGAATATCGACTACAAGCTTGCTAAGTGCTGCAAGCCAATTTTAGGCGACGATATTTTTGGTTTTGTAACCATAAACGAAGGAATAAAAATTCACCGAACCAGTTGTCCTAATGCTGCTTCGCTCCACACTCGATACGGCTACCGAGTTGTAAAGGCACGTTGGCGGCAAACGGCTACCGCCGTTGGGTCGTTTCAAACAACCATAAAAGTAACTGGCTACGACGAGCTGGGAATGGTTAATAAAATTTCGGAAGTTATTAGCAAAGACCTCAAAGTGAACATACGCTCATTCTCTATTGGCTCGGCCAACGGAATGTTCGAAGGCACCATTCAACTTTACGTTTTCGACACAAAGCACCTCGACATGCTGCTTTATCGCCTTGGGAAAGTTAAGGGAATTGTTAAGGCGATTAGGTTAAGGGGAAGCTGAGGCAGTTCGCAGTCTTCAGTCCACAGTCGGCAGTCTTCAGTCTTCAGTCTTCGGACTCCCGACTTCAGACTTCGGACTTTAGAACTCACTCTTCCTCGGTAATTTTTTGAATGGCTTGGTCGAGCTGTTGGCCTTTTAAACGTAAAAAATGCTCTAAAGCCTTATTAATCATGCCTTCGGCAGGTTCGTTAAGGTAGCGACTTAGAATTCGGAACTTTTTAAGAATCATTGGGTCGATAGTAATATCGTTATTACCCTTACTGCTTGTAGGAGCAGGAGTTGGAGTAACTTCGGGTTCCATAACCGTTTCAGTCTCCTTAATGAAGCGCGTGTGGGTCATTAGCGCTTTTTGTATGTCGCCAATAGTATGCTTACTTTTTGCCATGACGTTTAATTAGTTCGTTTGCAAAATCGAGGTAATCCTGAGCACCTCGTCCCTTTGGCGCATAGTCGAAAACCGACTGCTTAAATGCTGCTGACTCCATAAGCGAAATATCCTGACGGATATAGGTGTTAAAAAGTTTTCCGCTAAAATTTGGATTATCGGAAAGGTTAGTAATTACCGCTCGGCTAAATTTAGTGTGTGGTACCAGCTTAACAAAAAGAATTCCTTCGAGTTCCAAACTGGGATTCATTCGCTTTTTAACCTTTTCCGAAATGTGCATAATTCTGTCGAGCCCAATAAAAGCAAAGTTTTCGGCCTGCATAGGCACAATAAAACTTTGTGCAGCAACCATAGAGTTAACGCTAAGCGTTCCTAAGCTGGGAGGACAGTCGATAAGGATATAGTCGAACCTATCTTGAATTTTCTCAAGGTTTTCGCGAAGCATATACTCCCTTCCAGGCTCGTTATTCATTTGAAATTCAACGTCGAGCAGCTTTTCGGTGGCAGGCATTATGCTAATTTTACCATTACTTATAATGGCATCGTCGGGGGTGCACTGGCCTAAAAGTAAATCGCCAATACCCTTTTCGCCAGTTTCGGCAGCAAACGAAGTGGAAAGGTTGCATTGGCTATCGAGGTCGACTAGCAATACCCGCTTCCTTTTTCGGGCTAAAGCAGCGCCCAAGTTCAGAACAGTAGTTGTTTTGCCTGTGCCCCCCTTGTTATTAATAACTGATATTATATAGGCCATTTTGCAATTAGAGTTAAGGTTTTACTTAGGGTTGAACACCATAAATATATAAAAAGTTCTTAACAACATAACTTAAGGCTTTTTTTAAATCGAATAGTTTTTACTTTTGCGTAACAATTAAATATTAAAAAAATCATACTAAATAGCTGGTAGTTATGCGATTGTTCAATATTCTTATTTTAGTATTAGCTTCACTTGGTTTTGCAAGTGCCCAAAGCGAAATGGGAACTTTAATTCTTTACCGCGACAAAGCAATGCAAGGAGCAGCAATAAGTTTTCCTGTTGAAGTAAATAGCGAAAAGGTTGTACGAATAAAAAATGGTTCGTTCTTCGTAAAACAGGTACCTGCAGGTATATATACGGTTAGTGCAAGGGGCGAAACAGAGTCGAAGGTAAATGTTGTTATTGTACCAAACGACACAATATTTGTGCGTTGCGCCGTAAATACGGGGATCTGGACATTTCGACCCGATTTAGTACAAGTTGACACGAGGTCGGCTAAAGAGCAATTTGAATTTAAAAATTTAACCAACTTAAGCGATAAAAAATTCGATTTACTTAACCGAAAGTTTGCGCTTGGATTTCAGGTAGGATCGGGTGCTGGTTTTGAAAGCATTGAGGCTTTTACCCTCGACAATAATAAAGGTTTATATATTAGCAGCGGAGGTGGACTAATTATTGGAGCTGATGCTTTGCATTGCATTCATAAGAATTTCGAAATGGCGTACGATGTTCGCTACCAATTTTCGAACCTAACCCCAGCTCACAAAGATGTGGATGCCTGCTTTTTAAGAGGAGTAGTAAATGTTTCGGGATACGGTGTAATTCCTTTTAAAAACGATATTATTCGATTAAAAATTGGTGCGGGAGCGGGGCTTTACTATGGAGGTTATTTAAATATTGATGGGTCGAAGGCAAACCTCGACGTAGTTGATATAAGGTATAAGCCAACACTTGGGTTTAGGACTGGAATTATATACGAGACTATTTTAGGCGGCTACTCATACTCAATGTCGTTACATTATACTTACGTAAATTACAATTACAAGGAGGCCAAACTAAATGGCACCACTGCAATACCAACTGAAAAAAAGTTAGCAAAGCCAAATGGTAGCGGTCTTGAACTTTCAATGTTTGTTCACTTTTCGCTGTAGTGTGCGAGTTTGTTTTCAAATTTGCAACTACCTAGGTATCATTTATAGTTAGGTGTTGTACTCACAGAATATACTAGCGGCTTTGCTCCCGATAGTTATCCATAGTCGGAAGGTTGAGGTCATATTCCAAAGATTTTTGGAATTTTAAAGTTCATTTTGTTTCTTTTTACTTTCTCCTTGATGAGAAAGTAAACCAAAGAATCAAGACAAAACGAAGCTGCCACCCGCCCTGCCAAATCGTAAGCCCCATGGCAACGTAGCGATATGGAACGCAGAAAGTGGGAACCCTTCCTTTGCATTCATGGTTTTGGGAAAGTCCATCAACTTGAGTGTTATCTGTCCATGCGTTCCATCTCGAACGCAAGCGCCCTTGCACATGGGGCTAACAATTTGGCATTCCCCCTCATGCTGCCGCTCTCCCGATATTTATCGGGATTGTCGCCCCACCGCACGTCGCTCCTGTTTTCAGCGTTGAGGCACCCTAAAAATTAAATGACAATTATTAAAGTCGCTTAGGATTCGATTTTCTCTTTTTAATGTCTTTTGAGAAATTATAAACAATTCTAGCGAATATAAAATAAAAAAATGCTGCTGTATAATGGCGGATTTTTGTAATCATTTAATTATCAGTACGTATTGAAATGAGGCACCCAAACATAGAAAAGATCTCAGCAATATCAAGGGTTGTAGAGGGCGCCTCGAAAAAATGCGGAAAACAGGA
>DDWL01000023.1 GCA_002345675.1 Bacteroidales bacterium UBA2287
TTACACACTTTATGGGATACTGTCTTAATTAATCAGGGCTTGCCTACTTCAAGCAGCCCTAAACCATTTCATTTCCTTCGATAAATCCACGGGCTTACTACCCCATAACTAAGGAAGCGTGTCTATTACCATACTAAAATTTCAATTAAAAACTTAAACCGTATCTTAGTTTAACTTCGGTTATATTAAGTTGACTATTCTTCAATAGTCACTTCTCGTATACATATAATAATCATATAATCTGCGCCAATTGCAACTTAACACTTAAGTAACAAACCTTTAATTAAATCATAGCTCTGCTTTAACCCACATCATTTTTTGTACGAGTAGTTTTGCATCATCAAAAAATGTTTAACCAACTAAAAACAAATATGAAACCGAAACTTTTTAACATTAAAATGCTTGCCATTTTGGCAATTGCGGCAACAGTGAGTTTTACGTCGTGTAAAGATGAAGACGACGATGAAATTAAAGGCGAAAAAATTGTAGTAACAGGTAATATTACTACAAACACAACATGGCAAGCCACTGATACAGTGTATATGGATGGCTATGTATACGTAAAAAGTGGTGCCATTTTAACCATAGAGCCAGGAACTTTAATTAAAGGTATAACCGATTCGAAAGCAGCATTAATTGTTGAGCGTGGCGCTAAAGTAATTGCTGAAGGAACAACACAAAAACCTATTGTATTTACATCGGAAAAGCCTGCAGGCCAACGCCAACCTGGCGATTGGGCTGGAATTATTATTTGCGGAGCTGCACCAATAAACCAAACTGGTGGTACTGCCGAAATGGAAGGTGGAACTGGTGCTCAGTATGGTGGCAACAATGCAACCGACAACTCTGGAATTCTGAAATATGTTAGAATTGAGTTTGCAGGTTACGAAGTTTCAAGTGGAAACGAAATTAACGGTCTCTCGATGGGTGGCGTTGGTAGCGGAACAACCATTGAGTATGTTCAGGTTTCGTATGGTCGCGACGACTCATTTGAGTGGTGGGGCGGTACCGTAAATGCAAAGCATATTGTTTCGTACTGCGGTGGCGACGACGACTTTGATACTGATAACGGATTTAGCGGAAAAATTCAATATGGTCTTATTCTTCGTCATCCCGACTATGCCGATAAATCGGATGCTTCAAACGGTTTCGAATCTGATAACGATGCAAATGGTAGTGGTAACCTGCCATTTACCCAGGCAACCTTTAGCAATATTACAATATTAGGCCCTTACAAAACTAAGGATCAGGCAGGTGTAAACCCCAATCACGGTAATGGACTTCGCTTACGCAGAAATACTCGTATAAACCTTCACAACTCAGTTATAGCTGGTTTTAAAGTAGGTGTACTCCTCGAAGGTACTTCAGCATCACTTTACAACAATGGTGGTGGCGTAATTAAAAATACTGCTTTAGTTGGCTGCTTAACTAATTTTAAACCTGGAAATACTGACCCACTAACTCCCGAACAGTTTGATGCAATGTGGACTGCAGGAACTAATACTATTCATAGCGAGAATAGTGATGTAAATTTAACGAATGCTTGGAACTATACCAATGTAAACCCAATGCCTCTAACTGGGTCGCCTTTACTTTCGGGTGCAAATTTTACAGGAATGAACGTGTGGTTCGAAACTGTTACTTACCGCGGTGCTTTTGGAACAACAAATTGGACTCAAGGTTGGTGCAACTGGGACCCACAAAATACTGTATACTAAAATATGGGTTAACTAATTTAGGGTAAACAAGAGCTTCCTTTGCGGAGGCTCTTGCTTTTTTTAAAACTTAACATACACAAATGGCGTAATTATTGCAATCTTTCCTATATTTACAAAGCAACGTTTCAATTTCGCCTTATTCATTACATTATGAAAGCACTATACACTTTTCTATTATGCATTGTAACTCTGGCTAGTTACTCGCAAATATCGCTTATCGAAAAGGATGGAGTTCAGTACTCAGCCGATGGCAAACAGTTTTCGGGCCCCTACAAGGAATTTTATAAAAATGGAACTCTAAAATCTGAAATGCAATTTCTTGATGGGAAATTAAACGGATTTGTTAGGGTTTACTTCGAAAGCGGAGTAATTAACGAAATTCGCTCGTACTCCAATGGGTTAATGGACGGAAAATGGGAAACCTATAACGATAAAGGATTAAAAATTTCGGAAGCCAACTTTAAGCAAGGGCAAAAACACGGTAAGTGGTTTGTTTGGGACGAAAATGGCACACTTCGTTACGATATGGAATATATAGATGGAATTAAATCGGGAACTTGGCTCATTTATAGTCCCGAAGGAACTTTGATTTCCGAAAAAAAATACGAATAGTATAATTCCATTTTTTACTTTTGTAAGGGTCGATGAGGTTCATCGACCCTTAATTTTTTTAATCTATGAACTTTCGCGAAAAATTATGCTGGATTACAGGCGCATCGTCGGGAATTGGAAAGGAACTGTCACTTTTGCTTGCAAAGGAAGGCGCAAGGCTGATTCTCTCGGGGAGCAATGTCGATTTGCTAAACAGCGTTAGGGATGAGTGCATTATGCATACAAATTATTGCACGGTAATTCCATTCGACTTATCGAACCCCTTAGAAGTTGAAAAAGTTGCTAACCAAACCGCTGCAAAGCACGAAAGCATTTATCTTTTAATAAACAATGGAGGTATTTCGCATCGCTCACTTGCTATGGAAACCCCGCTGAGTATCGATAGGCGAATAATGGAAGTCGACTACTTTTCGCATGTTGCCATAACAAAAGCTGTTATTCCTAAAATGGTAAGCGCTGGAGAAGGACATATTGCAGTTACAAGTAGCTTAGCTGGAAAATTTGGCCTTCACAAACGATCGGCATACAGTGCTGCGAAGCATGCGCTTCAAGGTTTTTTCGAAACCCTTCGCATTGAGCTACAACCTAATAATATTTCGGTTACCATTGTTTACCCAGGCTACATTAACACGCCTATTTCAATTAGAGCAATCGATGCTAAAGGGAATCCAACCGGTAAAATGGATAATGCACAACTAAACGGAATACCAGCAAAAGATTGCGCAATTAAGTATTTAAAAGCCATAAAGAGAAAGCAACCCAATGTAATAATTGCAGGTAAAGAGAAAGTAATGGTATTCCTTAAACGCTTTTTCCCTCGAATATTTTTCAAATTAATTCTTCGAATTAGAAAGCCCGATTAACCTCAAAAAAATAATACATCTTTTAAATTAAATTCAAAAAAACCAAGTTTCTATGATGTATATTACTAATGTTCAGTACTTATATTTCTATTTAGCAAAACGAGGTATTAAGCAATATTTTAAAAAGTTAAACTTCAATTTTTATTTAATTTTTATTAGGTTTGTACTTTAGCCATATTTTCTAAATTAATTGGAGCGGTATGATAAGTGTTCGGAATTCTATTTTAAAAATTTTATCGGTATTCATTATTGCAATCACTTTCCAAGGCACTCTCCTTGCCCAAACGCAAACAAAAACACAGTTAATCGATTCGCTTAATAACCTTTCGTATCACCTTCGCCGAAATAGCCCAAAACTTTCGCTTAAGTATGCTATCGATGCATACGAACTTAGCAAAGGAACTGACTACTTAAAGGGCTTTGCGGCCTCCATTCATAACCGAGGTACAGCAAAAGCAGTTTTAGGGCAGTACGACCAAAGCCTCAAAGACCTTTTAGAAGCAGCCAAACTTAGAGAAGAAATTAACGATTTAAACGGACTTTCATCGTCGTATAATAATTTAGGCTACGTTTTTTCCGAAATGCAAAACGATCGTAAGGCTCTCGACTATTACACAAAATCGCTCGAATGCCACCGAAAATCGGACAATGCCAAGGAAATTGGAATAGTTCTTAACAATATTGGGTGGGTTCAATTACGAAGTAAAAAACTCGACTTGGCGCTTGAGTATTTTTACATGGCGCTTAAGGCCAACGAGCAGGAAAACGACGAGCGTGGGGCAGGTGCAAGTTTAAGCAATTTAGGAACCGTATACCGCCAAATGGGGCAGTACCAAAAGGGGCTCGAATACCATTTAAAAGCCTTGGGAATTGCCGAAAAGCATTCCGACAAATTCGGGCTTTGCAATACTCTTTTTTATATTGCCGAAGACTATATTTACTTAAATAGAATTGAAGAGGCAACGGTTTACGCTTTAAAAACGTTTATTCTGTCGAAAGATATTGGCATGCTTAGCGACGAGAAAAAGGCTGCAACCCTTTTAGCTCAAATATACGAAAAGCGAAAAAAGTACGACGAATCGAACAAATACTTAAAACTTGCAAACAACCTAAACGACAGCTTATTTAGCATCGAAAGAGCCGAATCGATTGGTAAAATTCAAGCCTACTATGAAATAGAGACCCAAGCTAAAGAAAACGAATTACTTAAAAAAGAGCAACTTATAAGCAAACAAAAAATTCGTCAGCAGTGGCGAATTCTATTCCTTTCAATAGCAATTATTGCTCTGGCTCTTTTTCTCAGCTATGTTCTTTACTCATCGAAAAAGAAATTAAAACAAGCTAACGCTTTGTTAGTTAACAAAAACGATGAAATAAACTACCAACGAGAAGTTATTGAAATTAAAGCCGATGCGCTCGACGAAAAAAACCAGGAACTTACTGAAATTAATGCAGTTAAAGACAAATTAATATCGGTAATTGCACACGACCTAAAAAATCCGCTACATGCCGTTGTTGGATACTCAGAAGTGCTTATTAACCGAATACCTCAAACCGATTCGAACAAAGAAATTATTTCGTTCCTGCGAATTATTCACGATAACGCCATCAGAGGAAATCTTCTTCTCGAAAACCTTTTACAATGGTCGCGTTTTCAAACCCGTTCAATACAATTTTTGCCTGTTGAACAAAAAATTGACAAATTAATAAACGAAGAACTCTACTTTGTTCAACCAATTGCTGCCGAAAAGAAAGTGAAAATTTCGTGCGAATTCGATAAAGACTTAATGGTAAACGCCGACTCGAACATGCTTCGCACCATAATTCGGAACTTAGTGTCGAACGCTATAAAATTCTCAAACGAGAATGGGATAATTCGAATAAAAGCTGAAATAACCGACGGCGTGGCACAATTTTCTGTCTCCGATAATGGCATTGGAATTCCCGAAAAAGTGAAAAGCAAACTATTTACCGGCGAAGCCGGAATAACTACCGAAGGAACATCGGGCGAAAAAGGGACTGGAATTGGGTTAATGCTTTGCAAAGATTTTATCGAAAAGCATTCGGGAAGCATTTGGGTCGACAGCAAAGAAGGAAAGGGTACAACATTCTTTTTTACCCTTCCCCTTTTACCACAAAACGATTAACGCAAACAGATCTCTACTTTTGCACTTCAACAGCTACCTCAAGTAAAGGCTTGCGTTGCCGAGGATTGTTAGCACGTTTTCTGTTTGCCTCGCTTAGTAAATTTTCATCGCCAGCAAAGCCAACAGCAATAGCAGCAACAGCAATTTCATTACTCGAAAAATTAAGAACTTCAGCTGCCCTATTTCTATCGAAACCACCCATTACGTGAGTTACAAAACCATGTTGCTGAGCCATTACTAAAAGATTGGCAGTTGCTATTCCAGTGTCGTGCATTGCATGAAAATTTTCCTTCCCATTAAGGGACAAAACTGTTCTGGCAGTAGATATAACAATTACCGAAGCATTTTGAGCCCATTCGCGATTAGCTGAAACGAGCAATGAAAGTAACTTTTCAAACCCAACTGGGTTTGAACGATGAGCAAAGTAAAACTTCCAGGGTTGATCGTTATAGGCCGAAGGAGCCCAGCGAGCAGCTTCGAATAGTATTTCAAGGCTATCTTTTGACATTTCCTTTGGCTCAAAGGCCATAGCGCTTCTTCGTTGTAAAATTGAATTATCTAACGAATTCATTTTGTTATACTTTTAAGTTTTAAATATTAAACATAGAAATGATCAATAAGTTCGAAAACATGAATTTAAAAACCCATACAGAGTAGCAAAAGAAATGATTTTTTGCCAATATGTTTCTTAACATACAGTAAACCAGACACAAGTTTTTGAAAAGTAAAAAAGTTCCTTTAAGATTGTGAAAGTAATTTCGACGAAAATCAGAAACAATAAATAGCTATAAACCAATATAATAACAATTCACTATGAGCAAAATGACAAGTAACGACTACATGGCCCGTGAAGATAAATACGGTGCTCACAACTATCATCCACTTCCTGTTGTATTGGAACGTGGCGAGGGTATTTACGTTTGGGGTGTTGATGGTAAAAAATACTTCGACTTCCTTTCGGCATACTCGGCTGTTAACCAAGGCCATTGCCACCCAAAAATTGTAAATGCTATGATTGAGCAGGGTAAAAAACTCACCCTTACCTCGCGTGCATTCTACAATAACGTTTTAGGCGAATACGAAGAATTTGTAACCAAGTACTTTGGCTACGACAAGGTTCTTCCTATGAACACTGGTGCCGAAGCCGACGAAACTGCTCTTAAACTTTGCCGTAAGTGGGCATATATGAAAAAGGGTATTAAGGATGGAAATGCAAAAATTATTGTTTGCGAAGACAACTTCCACGGTCGTACCATTACTATAATTTCGATGTCAACCGATCCCGATTCGTACGGTGGATTTGGTCCTTACACTCCAGGTTTTGTAAAAATTCCTTATAACAACCTAGCTGCTCTCGAAAAAGAGCTACAAGATCCTAACGTTGCGGGTTTCTTAGTTGAACCTATCCAAGGCGAAGCTGGCGTTTTTGTTCCCGACGAAGGTTACTTGAAAAAAGCTTATGAACTTTGCAAAAAGCATAACGTACTTTTCATTGCCGACGAGGTTCAAACGGGTATTGCTCGTACAGGAAAAATGCTTGCTTGCGATCACGAAGGTGTTCGCCCCGACATTCTAATCCTTGGTAAAGCAATTTCTGGTGGGGTATTCCCAGTTTCAGCTGTTCTTGCCGACGACGACATAATGCTTTGCATTAAGCCAGGCGAGCATGGCTCAACCTTTGGTGGAAATCCAATTGCTTGTAAAGTGGCAATTGCTGCTCTTGAAGTTATTAAAGATGAAAAACTTGCTGAAAACGCCGAGCGTTTAGGTGAAATTTTCCGCGAAGAGTTCCGTAAAATTAAGAGCGACATGATTGAACTTGTACGCGGTAAAGGTTTACTTAACGCAGTTGTTATTCGTAACCAGCCAGGTAAAACTGCTTGGGATGTTTGTATTGCCATGGCCGAAAATGGCGTTCTTGCAAAACCAACCCATGGTAATATTATCCGCTTTGCTCCTCCACTCGTTATTACCGAAGAACAACTTCGCGAAGCTATAGGTAAAATTAAAGAAGTTTTCAAAAAATTCGAATAGTTTTTCAGCAAATCAAAAGCCGTTGCAAAATTTGCAGCGGCTTTTTTGTACAATAAAAGTTAGGTTTTAACATTTAGTTTTGACTTTGGAGTTTTATTCAATAATTACATATCTTTATAGTTGGCATTTGTTTTGTTAAATCGGTAAAAAATACTCGTCATGAAAAATATTATTAACACTGTGCTTGCTGCAATTCTACTCATAACCATTTCATCGCAACAGCTATTTTCGCAAGACATTAAAGAGGTTTTTGGTGCTGTTGGCACTGGTATTATTGCAGGACGCATTAGCGAAGCCGATGCACGCCAAGAAGCAATAAACAATGCAAAAGTTGAAGCTCTACGAAAAGCTGGAGTAAAGGAAAATTTACAACAGTACGAAATGCTTTTTCGAAGCGAGGTAAACCAAGACTTTACCGAGTTCTTTAGCTCCGATATTCAAGCCGAACTTAACGGTGCCGTTCAAAAGTACGAAGTAGTAAGAGAGGAGAAAAAAATCGACCCTACTTCAGGTCTTTTTACTGTTGAAGTAACCCTAAATGCTACGGTAATTCTATACTCTTCTCGCCCCGACCCTGCATTTAATGTTCAAATAAAGGGAATGAAGGGTGTTTATGAAGATGGGGAAAATTTAACCTTTTCGATTTTTAGTAGCCGAAATTGCTACCTCCATATTTTCACCATTACCGATACCGAAACCTCGGTTCTTTACCCAAATAAGTACGAAAAATTCAAACAAATTGAGAGTGGAAAGGACATAGTTTTCCCCCTTGCTCACCTAGATTATCCTATGTATGCATTAGGTAAAAAACCCGAAATGAATCGGTTGGTATTCGTTTTCACCAAAGAGCCTATTCAATTTTTGAACTACAAGGGCGAAGAGAGAATTACAACTCCCGAGTCCATTTTTTCTTGGGTTTATGGTATGACCCCCGATATGCGAAAAGTTGAATATATAACCTTTACCATTAGGTAAATACCTGTTTCAACCTATTCATAGCCTCAACTACAACGTCGGTTGAGCAAGCAATGTTCATTCGTTGAAAACCTAACCCTTCAACACCAAAAACCTTACCTTCGTTTAGGCCTAATCCTGCTTGGGCAATTAACTTATCGTTTAGTTTACTGGGCGAAAGTTTTAATTCCCTAAAATCGAGCCATAAAAGGTAGGTGCTTTCGGGTTCAATAAGTTTTACATTAGGAATACCCGTTAGCATTCGTTTAACATGCTTAATGTTACTCCTTAAATGGTCGAGTAATTCTTGCAACCACAATTCGCCTTGGGGTGTATATGCTGCACTAAGCGCAGTGTATCCCATTAAATTGCCATGCCAAGTTCCATTTTCCTCGAGCTGCTTATTAAATTGTTCGAGTTTTACTTTGTCGGGTATTATAGCGTAGGCTGTGGCTAACCCAGCAACGTTGAACGTTTTACTGGGGGAGTTAAAAGTAATTGTATTTCGTTGAATCTCTTCGGAAATTGAAGCAATGGGAATATGCTTGTATGGCTGGTAAATAATATCGGAGTGAATTTCGTCGGCAACAATGGTAACTCCATGCGCAAGGCATATTTCGGCCATACTCTGAAGTTCATGAAGATCCCAAGCCCTGCCAACAGGGTTATGGGGATTACATAAAATAAACAGCTTTACCCCATTCGATATTTGCTTTTCAAACTCGTCGAGGTCAATTCGATACTTGCCATCAACTAGTTGAAGCGAATTTGCAACCAACTCGCGGCCATTCTGCCTTACGGCAGTATAAAATGGATGGTAAACTGGTGTTTGTATTAGCACCTTGTCGCCGGGCTGAGTAAATGCTTGAACAGCATGGCATAAACCCGCAACAATTCCTGGTGTATAGGTTATCCAGTCGGTATTAACTTTCCAACCAAAACGTTGGTTTTGCCACCAGGCAATTGACTCGTGATACTGCTTGTTGCGAATTGTATACCCAAGAACTGGGTGGTTAAGCCTTCTGGTAAGTGCATCCATAATAAAAGGAGCCACTTCAATATCCATATCGGCAACCCACATGGGAAGAACATCGGCGCGCCCAAACATTTCCATTCGCTGCTCAAGTTTTACCGATGCAGTTCCTGTTCTATCGACTGTTTTTGAAAAATTGTATGCCATGCGCTGTTGGGTTTATGTTAAAAAAAAATCCGACCAGTATAAAACCAATCGGATGTAAAGGTAGTTTTTTTAAAAACTATTTTGCAATTTCGCTAAGCTTCGAAAACGAATCGTCAACTAAAACCATAAGGTCGTTGTAAACAGCGCGATAATGCTTTTTAACCTCTTTTGCATGAGTTCTCTTCGAGGTTTTGTAAGTGTCGATTGCAGTAACCTTTAGTTTCCTAAGTTTAAATAGATCTGGGTTTTTTGCAGGACGATTAACCATGTCGATTAATTCGTTACGTTTCTCAACAATACCTTCCATAATTCCAACTACTTGCTCCTTGTTTTTGTCTCCATTAAGATACATAAAGGTGTAGCAGTCGGAAATTACTTCGCCAACTAGGAAATCGATATCCTTTTTAATAAACCTCTTATTTGCCATTTGTATTTATTTAGTTAAAATTGATTTGCAAAAGTATAAAAAAACTTTGGATTACAATAATCCTCATTACGCTTCCATTCTACCGTGACAAGCTTTGTACTTTTTCCCGCTGCCACATGGACACTGATCGTTTCGACCAACCTTTTTCTCGACTCTTACTGGTTCGCGGTTGCGCTCCTGTGTGTTCGATGATGCCTGCAAGGCATCGGTTCTACTGGTTTCGTAGCCACTCATGTCGAGTTTGCGTTGCTGTCGAGCTTCTTGCACTTGACTTGGGTCGCGAAGCGGAATGTGAGCCTTCATAAGAATGGACATTACATCGCGGTTTACCTTTTCAATCATTTTGCTGAAAAGCCCGTACGCTTCGAACTTATAAACTAGCAAAGGATCCTTTTGCTCATAAGCAGCATTCTGAACGCTTTGCTTTAGTTCGTCCATTTCGCGAAGGTGCTCTTTCCAGTAGTCGTCGATTATATAAAGAATAATAGTTTTTGCAAATGATCGATTAAGCTCCTTTCCATTAGATTCATAGCATTTCTTCAAATTGGTAACAATTTGAAATACCCTTTGTCCATCGGAAACAGGAATAACAATATTCTCGTAAATAGCCGATTGTTTCTCGTAAACATCTTTAACTACTGGAGTTACCTGACGAGCCATTGCTTCGTTTTTACGGTCGAAACTTGCAAGGGCAGCACGGTAAACCTTTTCGGTAATTTCGTCGGGCGAAAACTGCTCAAATTCTTTTTGGTTAAATGGAGTCTCTATTGCTAAGCATCGAATTAGTTCGAGGTTAAAATCGTCGAACTCACCATTACCAAACTCCTGAACTATTGCTCCGCTAATATCATAAAGCATATTGGCAATGTCAACATCAATACGTTCACCGTAAAGCGCATGGCGGCGACGGGTATAAATAACTTCGCGTTGCGAGTTCATAACATCGTCGTACTCGAGCAAACGCTTACGAATGCCAAAGTTATTCTCCTCCACTTTCTTTTGAGCTCGCTCAATCGATTTCGAAATCATGGAGTGTTGAATGACCTCACCCTCTTTAAGGCCAAGGCGGTCCATAATACGAGCAATTCGGTCGGAACCAAAAAGACGCATTAAGTCGTCTTCGAGCGAAACAAAGAAGTGCGATGTACCAGGGTCACCCTGACGACCTGAACGTCCACGTAACTGACGGTCGACACGGCGCGACTCGTGCCTTTCGGTACCAATAATGGCCAATCCACCAGCCTCACGAACCCGTGGCGAAAGTTTAATGTCGGTTCCCCTACCAGCCATGTTGGTTGCAATGGTTACCGTTCCTTCGCGACCTGCTTCGGCAACAATGTCGGCTTCACGCTGGTGAAGTTTTGCGTTAAGCACGTTGTGCTTTATGCCCTTTATTTTGAGCATTCGGCTTAAAAGTTCCGACACTTCAACAGAAGTTGTTCCCACAAGAACAGGGCGATCGGCGCTTGTTAACTTTACAATTTCGTCGATAACCGCTTGGTACTTCTCGCGCTTGGTTTTGTAAACCATATCGTCGTAATCCTTACGAACAATTGGTCTGTTGGTAGGAATTACAACAACGTCGAGTTTATAAATTGACCACAACTCACCTGCTTCTGTTTCGGCAGTACCTGTCATACCAGCAAGTTTGTGGTACATACGAAAGTAGTTCTGAAGCGTTACTGTTGCAAAAGTTTGAGTTGCAGCTTCAATTTTAACATGCTCTTTTGCCTCAATTGCCTGATGCAAACCATCGGAATAGCGACGGCCTTCGAGAATACGACCCGTTTGCTCATCAACAATTTTCACCTTATTGTCCATAACCACATACTCAACATCCTTTTCGAACATTGCGTAAGCTTTAAGTAGCTGGTGAACAGTATGAACACGCTCCGACTTTATGGAGAATTCGCGAAGAACTTCTTCTTTTGCAGAAATTTTATCTTGAGGCGAAAGGCTTTGGCGTTCAATTTCGGCAATTTCCGAGCCCATATCGGGGAGAATAAAAAACTTTGAATCTTCTGAAGATGAGGTTATTAAATCGATACCCTTTTCGGTAAGCTCAACGGAGTTCATTTTTTCCTCAACAACAAAGAATAGGTCGTCGGTTACAACGTGCATATTCTTGTTGTTCTCCTGCATGTAAAAATTTTCGGTTTTTAGCAGAAGAGCTTTTATACCCTGTTCGCTTAGGTACTTAATTAGTGGTTTGTATTTTGGGTAACCTTTGTGTGCGCGAAGAAGTAGTTTTCCACCGTCTTCGGTTTTACCATCGGCAATAAGTTTTTTCGAATCGGCAAGAAGTTGGGTTACAAGGTTACGCTGCGCGTTAACGAGCTTTTCAACCTTTGGTTTATACTCTTCGAAAAGTTGGTCGTCGCCCTTTGGAACTGGACCCGAAATAATAAGAGGCGTACGAGCATCGTCGATAAGTACAGAATCGACCTCATCGACAATGGCGTAGTGATGTTTACGTTGAACCAAGTCGTTTGGTGCAAGCGACATGTTATCGCGAAGGTAGTCGAAGCCAAATTCGTTGTTGGTTCCAAAGGTAATGTCGGCAAGATATGCGTTTCGGCGAGCCTCGCTATTGGGTTGATGCTTATCGATACAATCGACCGAAAGACCGTGGAATTCGTAAAGTGGCCCCATCCATTCCGAGTCGCGTCGGGCAAGGTAGTCGTTAACGGTTACAAGGTGAACCCCCATGCCCGCAAGGGCATTAAGGAATACTGGAAGCGTAGCAACAAGGGTTTTTCCCTCACCGGTTGCCATTTCCGAAATTTTACCCTGATGCAATACCACGCCGCCAATAAGCTGTACATCGTAGTGCACCATATCCCAAACAACCTCATTGCCACCAGCCATCCATCGGTTTTTGAAAATAGCTTTATCGCCCTCGATGGTAACAAAATCGCGCTTAGCTGCTAGATTTCGGTCGAACTCGGTAGCTGTTACGGTAACCGTTTCGTTTTCTTTCAAGCGGCGAGCGGTATCCTTTACTATTGAAAAAGCATCGGGAAGAACTTCGTTAAGAATCTCCTCTATTTTATCGTCGATTTGCTTTTGGAGTTTTTCAATATTATTGAAAATGACCTCTTTTTGGTCGTGACCGATTGACTCGGACTCCATTTCAACCTTCATTTGTTCAACGGACGCCAAGTCGTCGGCAATGAAATCGTGAATTTTTTGCTTAATTTTTTGAGTTTCGGCTCGGAGCTCATCGTGCGACATTGATTGGTACTTTGGATACACATCAAGCACACGCTGCACATGTGGCATTAATTCTTTTAAATCGCGTTTTGCCTTATCGCCAAATAGGCTCGAAAGAATTTTATCAACTATTCCCATGGATATATGTGGTTATGTTTTTTTCGATACAATCTGCAAATTTAGTAGAATTTTGCAAGCTACAGCCAGATTGGAAGAACTTTTAGAAAACAAAAACGCTGCCATTAAGCCAATTGTGGCAAGTTGTCGGGTTTAAACAACAACTAACAGTGCCAACTAATTAGTATAAAGGCAACTGCAAAATATTGCAGCCATGCCAATTAGTCCGATTTTAAATAAAAAAAACCGCCCAAGAGCGGTTTTAATAAAAATGTTGTTCGGAACTTATTCCGCTGTTTTTGTTGCATCGACAAATACTCTTGTTTTCAGCTCGCGATCGAGAAGTAACATGCCGTGGCCGTTTCCATCGACCAACTTTAGGTCGTCGATAATTGCTTGGGCATTTGCTTCCTCTTCAACCTGCTCGTCGATAAACCACTGAAGCATGCTTTTAGTTGCATGGTCTTTCTCCTCAATGGCCACATCCATAATGTTATTAACAAGAGCAGTCACCTTTTGCTCGTGCTTTAGCGTTTCCTGCATTACATTTAATGCGCTTTTCCATTTATTTGGAACTGCAGCAATGGGCATAAGAATTGGCTGCTCGCCTCTTTCAACCATATAGTCGAAAAACTTCATGGCATGGCTAATTTCTTCTTGCCACTGAATTCGCATCCAGTTGGCAAACCCAGTTAAGCCTTGAGTTGTAAAGTAGGTTGACATTGAAAGGTACATGTAAGCCGACCATATTTCGGCATTAATTTGGTCGTTAATGGCCTGTTTTACTTTAGGTTTTAACATTGTTTTGTTTTAAAAGGTTAGTAATTTCTATTTAAAGTTTTCAATTTGTTAATGTTTGCGTTTGCTATTGCTAAACAAAGTTAGAGAAAAAAAGTTTATAAAATTCGCTACTTGAAATCTAAGTTAAACTGCTGCTTAAACTTTAGTAGTAGCGGATTTTTTTGAGCCATGTACTTTAACTTATCCTCGTCGGTATAAAGTTTTGGTCGAGAAGGATCGGCTCCACCAACTTGTCCAATGGCAGCTGTTTCAACAATATCAATTTGTCTATTGCTAAACCTGTCGCGTAGGTAAACAATAAGTTCCGTTTTTATGTCGACAAACATATCAATTTGCAACTGACTATCGAACAATGCCTTAATGGTATTGGCATCTTCAACCGAAAAGGTTGCGCCACTAATTAAACCCGAATAAATTGGTTTATCGGTTAAGTACGTTTCGAGAAAATATGTTAGTGCATCTTGTAGTAAAGCATTATTGAGAGGACTGGCTGGTTCTAATTCTGAAATTATATCACCATCTGCCTCTGCTTCAATTTCTTTATTAGCGTCAGAAACGCTAACTGGTTTTTCCTCAATTTTATTTGCTAGTTCCTGGGAAGTTACCTCTGCAGGTTTTTCGGATGCTAACACCTTTTTAACCGAAAGCGATTTTGGTGGCAATGGCGGTTTCGAAGCTTTTTCGTCGAGCATACGAGACGATGTAGTCGAAACACCCTGTACTGCCGTAGCAATGGGCGAATCGGAAACAATTACTGAAATATCGAAGCCGAAAGGCTCATCCGTCAGCTCTTTTTTTTTTCGATGCTACAAAGACGAATGAGCATAAGTTCAACGTGCAACCTTTGGTTATTTGCTTGGCGGAATGTAACATCGGTTTGGTTTACAACATCGAGCGAGCGAATAAGAAACTCGGGCGAACAATTGGCAGCCATTTGCTGATACTTTTGGGCAATTGCCTGTCCTACTTCCAATAGCTGCGACGTTTGTGGATCGCGGCAAATTAGCAGGTTTCGAAAATGAGTACTAAGACCAGCAATAAACTGCTGCGCATCGAATCCTTTGGCAAGCAGTTCGTCGTAAACCCTAAGTGTATTTGCGTAGTTGCCCTGTAAAAAATCGTCGGTTAAACGAAAATAGTACTGGTAATCGAGCACATTAAGGTTATCGATAACCTTTTGGTAAGTAATGTTATTGTCGCTAAAGCTAACCACCTGATCGAAAATGGAAAGCGCATCGCGCATGGCACCATCACCCTTTTGGGCAATAATATTAAGCGCTTCAATTTCGTATGCTACGCCTTCGGCTTTTGCAATGTACTCCAAGTACTTAACGGTGTCTTCAACCTGAATACGGTTAAAATCGAATATTTGGCAGCGTGAAAGTATGGTTGGAATTATTTTATGCTTTTCGGTTGTTGCAAGAATAAAAATTGCATGTGCAGGTGGCTCCTCGAGCGTTTTAAGAAATGCATTAAATGCAGCTGTAGAGAGCATATGAACCTCATCGATAATATAAACGCTATACTTTCCAATTTGTGGTGGTATGCGAACCTGATCGATAAGTTTACGAATACCCTCTACGGAGTTATTCGATGCAGCATCGAGTTCGTGAATGTTAAATGAACGTTGACCAATAAATGCTAAGCAACTTTCGCACTGGTCGCAAGCTTCGAGTTCGGGTGTGGGATTAAGGCAGTTAATGGTTTTTGCAAAAATGCGTGCGCAAGTAGTTTTACCAACTCCACGGGGACCACAAAACAGGTATGCCTGAGCCAATTGCTTGCGCTGAATGGCATTTTTTAGTGTAACAGTTAACGAGGCTTGCCCAACAACACTACGAAAGTTCGAAGGACGATATTTACGAGCCGATACAACGAAATTCTCCATAAAAAATCATTTCAACAGTATTACAAAAATAGGAAAAAGAGGAGAACATTAATCGGAATCGGAACATTAATCGTTAACTAAAATTGAATGTGCTGGTTATTAAGCAGAAGCAAAAATGAAATTCAAATAAAAAAAATTAAATATTAATGTCGTTAAGAAAAAACAATACTGGCAAAAAACTAGCGAAACCTTAACCACAAAGAGCACAAAGTTTTTAATGAAGTTCACAAAGCAATGTTTTTGTGGTTTTTTCTTTGTGGTTCTTTGTGTCCTCTTTGCGGCCTTTGCGGTTAAAAAGGTCTTTTCAGAAAAACGAATTAAATTCTTAAACGAGAATAAATTACAAATCACTAAACCCTACCAACTTTTGCTTTTTCTCGTCCCACAGGCGTAATCGAAGCGATTTGATGCTCGAAAAAAATGTTATAGGTTTAACATTCTGAAAAATAGGATTCTCCTTATGGCACTTGGCCAATTTGTAATTTGGTATACGTGGGCTTAAATGGTGAACGTGATGAAACCCAATATTCCCAGTAAACCACTGAAGCAGTTTGGGTAACTTAAAAAACGAACTTCCTTCGAGCGCAATGGTTTTATAGTCCCACTCCTTTCCGCGAACCCACTTAACAGTTTCGTACTGGTGCTGAACATAAAAAAGCCAAACACCATGAACTGATGCAATGTAAATTACTGGAAGTTGAATAAGTAGGTATTCTTTCCACCCAATTGCCCACACTACTAGTGCTATTACCGCTAATATGGTAAGTGTTGAAAGGTGAACGTACATGTGCTCTTTCAAAGTCATATACTTTTTGGGAATTCGATGCTGAATAAGAAACAGAAGTAGCGGAGCCGAAACGATTAAAAAAAGTGGATGGCGATAAAAGCGGTAACTAAACTTTCCCCATTTCGAAAGTTTTTGGTACTCTTCAACGGTAAGGGTTTGAACATCGCCTATGCCACGCTTGTCGAGATTGCCAACAGTTGCATGGTGCTCTTTATGGTCTCGGTGCCAACGGTGATAGGGCGTAAAAACCAGTAATCCTAAGGGAATGCCGACAATTTTACTCATCCTCTCCGATTTAAAAAACGAACCGTGACCACAGTCGTGGAAAATTATGAAAATTCGCACCAAAAAACCAGCAGCAAAAACCGAAAGCAGTAGCGTAAGCCAGTACGATATTTGCAAACTGTAAACCATAAAAACCCACAACGCAAAATATGGAATTACCGAATTAATAACTTGCCACCAGCTAGATAAGGCACTTGGAAAGTTGTATTTAGATACTATTTTAACCCAGTTCGATTCGTCGGGAGTATTTGCTGAAGAATTCATCGCTTTAAAAATTAATAGTTTATGAATTAAGAATAAGGAGTTAGCAATAAAACTCATAATCCCAAATAATATAAACAGGTTGTTTGGTATATTTGTTCTTTCAATAATAACACTTTAAATCCGTTAATTATTTATAACTCATTGTCTCTCGCAGATTGCGCAGATAAACGCAGATAATTAATATTTATTCTTTTCTGCGTAAATCAGCGGTATCAGCAAGAAATAAAAAAATCGCAAAGTAATGTATAACTCATTGTCTCTCGGAGATTGCGCTGATAAACGCAGATGAAATATATTTAAAATTATTCTGTGAAATTAGCAGTATCAGCGAAAAATTGAAAAATCGCAAAGTTAAATATCACTCATTGTATCTCGCAGATTACGCAAATTACGCAGATAAACGCAGATGATTAATATTTTTTTCTGCGTAAATCAGCGTTATCAGCGAGAAATAAGGGTAAATCGACATTTGTCTCAACTACAAATAAAAGCAATAAAAAACAATTTTTAGTCCAAATAGCATGATCAACATAGAACTTAAAATTTCGCTAATTCAAACCGACCTTATTTGGGAAAATCCTCAGGCAAATAGGGATAAACATACTTTATTGCTAAAGCAGCTAAAAGGCAAAACAAATATTGCCATTCTACCCGAAATGTTTACAACTGGTTTTACAATGTATCCCGAGCGGCTTGCCGAACCTGCAAATGGCGACACATTGCTATGGATGCAGAAAGTCGCTAACGAACTTGGCTTCGCCATTTGTGGAAGCGTAATGGTTAAGGAAAACGACTTGTACTTCAACCGATTCTATTTTGTGGAACCCAACGGAAAATTTCACACATATAATAAACGTCACCTTTTTCGAATGATGGACGAACACAACCATTACCAAGCGGGAAACGAAAGGGTTATATTAAACTACATGGGATGGCGAATTATGCCCCAAATATGCTATGACCTTCGCTTTCCGGTTTGGAGCCGAAACCAAAACGACTACGATTTACTAATTTACGTTGCAAATTTTCCAACGGCTCGGCAAATGGCTTGGAATAAACTTTTGCCCGCAAGGGCAATCGAAAATCTTTGCTATGTAGCTGCGGTAAATAGAATTGGGACCGACGAAAATGGCATTCCCTTTTCAGGCAATTCGCAGGTTATCGACCCCAAAGGGCAATTAATTTTCGAAGCTGAAAGCAACAAACAAACAATTGAAACTGTAAGCCTTTCGCTTAGTGAACTTAACGACTATAGAACTAAATTCCCTGCTCACCTCGATGCCGACAACTTTACCTTAGAAACATAATTTGTAACTATTAAGCAGTAATATAAAATCTCACGCAATCCCGATAACTATCGGGAGCAAAGCCGCTAATATATTCTGTGGGCACAAAGTAAAATGTAAATGAAAAACATATCAGATATTTCGTTGGAAAATGGTTTTTACCTTAATAGGAGCCAGACGAGAAAAGTGGAATTAAAAGAATTACAAGCAATTAGCACGCAAAGAGAAAGAACTTAAAAGTTTTTTCTTTCTTGGCGCTCTTAGCGGCTTTGCGAGAAAAAAAAAAAAAAACGAGCAACTGTTTTTAATTACTGGAGATTATATTTACCCTCTTTAGGAAACTCCTACTATAAAAGCAACTTGAGTAGTTACCATAATTTGTATATTAGGAGTTCCAATTCACTTCAAACAGTAATGTCGAAACTTTTAATTTATAGAGCATCTGCAGGTTCGGGAAAAACCTATCGGCTTGCAGCCGAATATATTACGCAAATAATAAGAACCCCCGAAAGCTATAACCGAATTCTTGCGGTAACCTTTACCAATAAGGCTACCAACGAAATGAAGGATCGAATTCTTCGCGAACTTTTAGCAATTACAAAAGGCGAAGAGAGCAGCATTGGCAAAGAAATAACTGAAACCCTTTCTATTTCGAAAGATGAGCTAAGGTTTAAAGCCAAACGAGCACTGTCGCTAATTCTTCACGATTACTCAAACTTTTCAATAAGCACAATCGACAGCTTTGTGCAGCGCGTGCTGCAAAGCCTTCTTTGGGAAATTGGGCTACAAGGAAAATTCGACATTGAACTCGACTCGAACTATGCTCTTTCGCTAGCTGCCGACAACCTTCTCGATGGCGCCAGCGAAAATAAAAGGGTGCTCGAATGGCTTACCGAAATGGTAAAGTCGCGCCTCGACGATGGCAACCATTGGGACATTCGAAAAGCGCTGGTTGAACTTGGAAAGGAAATTTTTTCGGAAACATTTAGGCTTATGGATTCCGAGGATATTGAAAAAATTACCAACAAGCAGGAGGTATACTCATTTAAGGAAAAACTCGATAAGTACTCGAAAAACATAGCCGACGAAATCAGTTCAAAAGGAAAGGAGTTTTTAAAAGATATTGAAGTGCACGGACTAGGCGTTGAATCGTTTGCCTACGGAAAAAATGGATTTATGGGCTTCGTACTGAAGTGCAGCAACTTTAATAGTAAGGACGAAACACTTCCAGAAAATTCTGGAGCAAGGCTTCAAACGGCACTAAACGACCCAACTGGAGTAGACTGGGTTAAAAAGGATGTTTCGAAAAACAAAATAACATTTGCACCAATTGAAACGCTAATAGTAACCAGCCTTTTCGCAAAGCTAAACGAACTTTACAATTCGGTTATCGAAAAAGGGGTATATTACACAACTGCTAAGCTAATAAGTCAGAATTTGAATAACCTAGGCTTAATAGGCGACCTTTGGCACGAAGTTAAGGAGCTGTCGAAAACCGAAGGTTTCATTCTTATTAGCGATAGCCACCAGCTACTTAGAGAATTTGTAAAGGAAACCGATGCTCCCTTCGTTTTCGAAAAAATGGGCAATAGATATGACCATTTTCTAATCGACGAGTTTCAGGACACATCGATTGTGCAGTGGCACAACTTTAAACCTCTTATTGCCAACGGGCTTGCACAGGGAAACTTCAGCATGGTTGTGGGCGACGTAAAGCAATCGATTTACCGTTGGCGCAACGGCGACTGGCGAATTTTAGCCGAAGGCCTTCAACACGATTTCAAAGATTACAGTATCGACGAGCGTTTCCTAAGCACAAACTACCGAAGTCAGCCACTAATAGTAAATTTCAACAACAGGTTTTTCGAAAAGGCTCTGGAACTCTCGGTTGAGCGAATTGGAGAAGAAACCGCCGACATTAACCCTGAACTCGCCAACGACCTTAAACGCATGCTAAATAATGCGTACAAAGACATAAGGCAAACTCCAAAGGAGAAAAACAGCAATTCGGGTGGAAGTATTGAAGTTAAAATAGCCGAAACCAACTCGGCAAGTGACTATAATTTGCTGTTAGCGAAGCAACTGCCTGAACTTATTGTTTCGCTCCGAAAAAAGTACCGCTTCTCCGATATTGCAATTCTTATTCGCAATAAAAAAGAGGGAACGGCTATTGCCGAAATACTCATGGAGCATAATAAAATGCAACCCACCAACTCGTCGAAAATCGACTTTATAAGTCAAGAGGGGCTGCTGCTAAAGTCGTCGGCTACAGTACGACTCATTATTGCCGCAATTCGAATAATTCAGAACTCGAGCAACGAAATTGCTCAACGCGAACTTATTAAGGAGCTAACGGCCGTTAACTATTTACCCTTAATAAATTGGCATAACCAATTTTCTGTTGAAACAGTTCGCCACGAAACGCAGTGGCTTTCGCAGCTCGAACTGCTTCCGTTACAGGAAATTTTCGAAAACATTGTGACTCGATACAACCTTACATCGTGCTCGGGCGAGTTGGCCTACATTGCCGATATTCACGAGCAAATACTTTCATTTACAGCTAAAAGAGGGGCCGATGTTAATCGATTTCTGGAGTGGTGGGACGAAAAGGCGAACGGGCTTGCGTTAAATATTCCCGAAACCAACAATGCAATTTCAATACTAACCATTCACAAATCGAAGGGTTTACAGTTCCCTGTTATTATAATTCCTAATGCCAACTGGGATTTTAAGCCAAAATCGGCAACACCCTTGGTTTGGGTTTCGGTTCCCATTGAGCCATTTAATGGACTTCCTCGATACCCAGTTTCGCTAAAAACGAATGCAAAGTTTAGCCTTTTGGCTAACGAATTTATGGAGAACCGAATGCAAGAATTGGTTGATAATTTAAACCTTTTATACGTTGCCTTTACTCGCCCCGAAAACGAACTTTACATATTTTCGAAGTACGCCGAAACAAAAAGCACCGAAACAAAGCCACTTAGCAATACAGGCGAAATAATTAAGTCGATTATAAATTCAACGTATAACGAATTGGAGGCCAAGCACTCAAACGAATTGTTTGCTGGTATTAATATCGATATATTTTCAATAAAAGGGGAACAGGCTGACAACGCAATAATCCATAACGACTTGCAAAGGGAGCACTGGATTACAACAAGTTACCCATCGAATCGAACAATGCCAAAAATTAGAACGAATAGAGATTCGAGAGATTTTTTTGGTGAAGCAACTACCACTGCTAAAGCAATTGAGTATGGGAAACTAATGCACTTGGTTTTTTCGAATATTCAAACTACAACCGAGGTTGATGCTACCATAGCGAATATGGTTCGGGAGGGTTTTATAAATAGCGATGATGAAAATGAACTTGCCAGTAAATTGCACAAAATACTATCGAACGAGCCAATGTCTAATTGGTTTTCGGAAAACTATAAAGTGGTAAATGAGGCAACTATACTTACCCCCAATGGCAGTAGCTATCGCCCCGACAGGGTTATGATAAACGACATCGAAACACTGGTTGTCGACTTTAAATTTGGGGCTCCAAGTCCAAGCCACACCAAACAAATTTTACGTTATGTGTACTTGCTAAAAGAAATGGGCTACAAAAAGGTAAATGGCTTTTTATGGTATGTCGATATTGACAAATTAGTTGAGGCTGAGGAGTAAACACAGGTCATTAAATGGCATTAAAAATCTAATTTCAGGCTAATTACTGCTTCGTGTTTTTTGAGTCTACTTCGTGCCTTTTGTGGTATAGCTATTACACAAAGTTTAACTTCGTTGAGGGCTTCGCCGTTCACAAAGAATACACAAAGTACCACAAAGAAAAAACAAGGATGCACAACTCCGATAACTATAAGGGTTATTGTAGCACCTCAAAAAATGAATTAGCCAAATTACATTAACACATTTTCGTGTTTAAACGAATTTTACTACTTTGCACACGCAAAATTAAAACACCAAAAAATGAAAAGAATACTTTATTTCGCACTTATTGGGCTAGTTGCCGTTTCGTGCGGTGAAAAAAAATTACAAAAAACATCAATAACTGGAATAGTTTCGAACTACTCCGACACAATCGTTCGGATTACTAGCAAAGGAATTACCGACACAGTATTTATAAATAGCGAAGGTAATTTTAAGTACGACAAAATGATTTCGCAACCAATTTACCTAAGCATTCGTATTGGTCGCCCAACATTAACTGTTTACCTTGCACCTGGCGAAACCCTTCAAATTAAACACGACTTTGCAAATAAAATAAACGAAGTTGCTTACGAAGGAACTCTTGCTGTTCCAAACCAAAAAGTTGCCCAAACAAATAGCGCTATAAAAGCTGCTATGCCCGATTTTAGAGGGCTTTACTCCCAACCAATTTGCATTTTCGAGGCTAAAATCGATTCGATTAAACAACTTGCCCTTAACATATTAGCAAGCGAAGATTTGAAGGATTATAAAGCATTTGTGAAATTCGAAACTAACCGAATTAATTACCAAATGCTTAGCATGCAGCTCGATTACCCTTTTTACAATGCAAACTTTACAAGTAAAGAGCTAAAAGCCGACAGCATCGATTTTCCTTATATGGCTCAATTAGACCTAAACAACCAAGAGAGCACCCAAATTCCTGAGTACCTAAGCCTGGTTAATAAATACGTTTACTCGCTCCACACACTAAATTTAGAAAAAAACAAGAACAGGTCGAACTTCGAAACTAAAGTAATGCTTTTCGACCTAACCGATTCGCTTATTACCAATCAGGAAATAAATGACTTTATTAAGATGGAATCGGCAATGGAAGCCATTAACTTCGAAAGCCTCGACGATGCAAAAAATGCTGCTGAACTATTCCTAAAAAGCGCAAAAACACCTGAGTATATTAGCATTATTAATGGTGCGCATAGTAAGCGCATGCTTTTAGCACCTGGTAAACATGCTCCAACATTTACGCTAACTGGTATCGACGGAAAAGAGTATAGCCTATCCGATTTTACAGGAAACTTAGTTTACATCGACTTTTGGGCTACTTGGTGCCGCCCATGCCGCGAGCAAATTCCACATTTTGCAAAAGTTAAGGAGCTGTATGTTGGCAAACCAATTGTTTTTGTTGCAATTTCGGTTGACGACGACATTGAGGCTTGGAAAAAAATGGTTAATGAGCAAGGCTTAAAGGGTATTCAGGTTCATGCCGACAAGGCTTGGTCGTCCGATGTGGTTAAAAACTATCAGATAAAAGGTATTCCAACCTTTGTTCTTATCGACCAAACTGGGAATATAATTGAATACAATGCTCCTCGCCCATCGAGCACCGACCTTACAATGCTTATCGACAAGTACATAAAGTAACGTGAGTTCGAGGTAAGTTTAACACAGAGGTTTTTGTTTTGCATTTTACAAATTGATTGTTTTAATACGATTCGAATTCACCAGGATGATGTTAATTGCTATTGAGAAGAGCACAGACCCCGAAATCCCGATAGTTATCGGGAATCGGGGCACAGAGGGTTGATGATTTTGCATTAATGCAAAACCATCAAATTATTCTCACAATTTAATGTAATTCCTGGTATAATGGACAAAAATTAGGCT
>DDWL01000054.1 GCA_002345675.1 Bacteroidales bacterium UBA2287
TTCTTATATCGAACTCAGGTTAATACAGTAAAGTACGCACCATGTGAAGCCCTTCGCTCGCGAGGTCATTACTCCCGCTCTCTTGGATATGTTCGCTACTACGACTTCATCTGCCACAATGCTGTACCCCGATGGCTATCGGGGCTACTTTTGGCGTTTTCCCTTCGGGATTCTGCACCGTTTGGCTTGGCATTACAGCATTGCTTCTACTGTTCCTTGAAAAAGCCAAAACAGCCCCGATAGTTATCGGGGCTGCCATCTTTATGCCGTGTGGTGTGTAACCGTAAATCAGGTTAACCATTACACTCTTATCTCTCGGGGTCGCTCCCCCCTCGATTTTACCACAGTAAAAGTTATTTCCGACACTTCAATAAGGGTTTACTTGCGTTCAACTCCTCTGCTCATACCATACAAAGCCTCGACCTACAAACGCATGACTTTGCTTTAACCTTGACGCTCAGTACCACACCGTGAAAATGCAGCACCTCAAGGCGGTTTGGTAAATCTGCCTGAACAGCCTTTACCGATAGCCCAGATACCCTATTCGCTCTTCGGGTAACCCAGCCAGTCGTCCCGATAGTTATCGGGACGCTTGACCTCCGCAGTTACTCGTAAGAATTTTAATGATATCCCCTATCATCTCTCTCAAAGTTATGTTACCACTTCAAAGAACTTTTCATATCTTCGTATCCTGTGGTAACGCAGGACACACTGCCAGTTGCCAACAAGTGTAAAAAAAACAGGCGACATCGGTTAATCCGCTACCTAAAGTCTGGAAAGAAAAACGAAATAATGAACAGCCAAAGCACAAAACAGCACATTTGCAACCCGCACAACCAGACACACACCCTTAGTTTGCAAAAGAGCTGTTTTCTTGCCGACGTACCCACAGATATTTGTATCTTTGGATTTTTTAATTAAAAGACTTAGAATAATATATGCCAACATTACACTGGATAGGAAAAGAGAAGGTTATAAATCATCACATGGATGTTCCGTTTAAAATATTGGAACATTCTTACGGATTTGACAACGGACAACAAACCCAAACCGAAACAAAAAGCGGAAACAAGATAATTCACGGCGACACCCTCGAAGCATTAAAAACCCTATTGCCCGAGTACGAAGGAAAAATAAAGTGCATATACATAGACCCACCCTACAACACAGGAAACGAAAGTTGACAATTGCATACTAACAAAGGATTGCATGACTAAGCATCATATTGTTTTTAAGAAAATACCAAGAGATATAACACGATTTTAAACCATGGAAAAACTTATAACCAACGAATATTTTAAAACTTGGAAATCAATGCTCGACATTGATATAAGTGCCGAGTTTGATGCAATTCAGAAAAAAGAGTTAGAGCCGCATAGCTTTACATTCTATACGTCGGTATCCGTTATGTCTTCTTCCAAAATTGAGGGCGAGCAGTTGGAATTAGATAGTTACGTAAAGCATAAAATGCTCAATATCGAGTATCTACCCGAGCTTACCCAAAAGCCCAACGATTTGTACAATGCCTATTTATTTGCAAAAGATAATAAATTAAACCAACAAAACTTTTTCGAAGCGCACAAACTAATTGCAGCACACTTGTTGCCCGAAAAACAAAGGGGGGCAATCCGCACTTCCGAAATGCTTGTAATGGAGCATAAAACAGGTCGTATTCAGTACGAAGCATGCCCGTTGTCGATTGTGAAAAAACAATATGGTTTGCTTTGGGACGAAATTGACAATTTATTAAACACAGACCTGCCTGTTGACCAAATATTTTATTACGCCGCTTATATTCACCTTGTTTTTGTGAATATACACCCGTTTGGTGATGGCAATGGACGAATTTCACGTCTGCTCGAAAAATGGTTCCTCGCCCAAAAACTTGGCGAAAGGGCATGGTATGTGCAATCTGAAAAGTTTTATTACAAAAACGTGGATGCTTACTATAAGAATTTGGCACGATTAGGCATGTTTTACGAAGAATTAAATTACGAAAAGTCGTTGCCCTTTCTTTTAATGCTTCCCCAATCATTAATTTTTGAGAAATAAACAATGGAACTACCATATCAACAGCAGGGAATAACAGACCTTTCGTCATTTTATTAGACACATAAGGAGACCATTTGGATGCTGAATCTAAAATTAGACTTGGCGGGATTTGGGCAAGTAAAGAGGAAATGATTATAGTTATTTTATGGTTTACGAAAGGCGAACTGTTGACGGAGCATATAAATTGGAAGACTTCCTAAATATAATTAAGGCCATCTAATACCCACGCTTCCTGGTCAAGCACATTGGCTGGTCGCACAAAAAGCCAACACACAACCAAAACCAGCCAAACAGCTTGCCTACCCGAACGCACGGCATACAGAAACGATGTAACAAATTGTTAGAAAGATGACAGAAAACACTAAAATCGAGTAGGTAAGGGGGAGTCTCACCCCCAAACCTCTCACAGAACCGTGCTTGAACCTCTCGATTCACATGGCTCTTCACGGTGAGGCATTACAGCCTTGCTCCTTACCCAAAATCATCGTCACCTAAGCAACTTGTTCTACAATAAAAAGCATCACCATGTGAAGCCCTTCGCTCGTGAGGTCATTACTCCCACTCTCTTGGATATGCTCGCTACTACGACTTCATCTGCCACAATGCTGTACCCCGATGGCTATCGGGGCTACTTTTGGCGTTTCCCATACGGGTTCTCCACCGTTTTGCTTTGCATTACAGCATTGCTTCTACTGTTCCTTGAAAGAGCCCAAACAGCCCCGATAGTTATCGGGGCTGCCCTCTTTATGCCGTGCGGTGTGTAACCGTAAATCAGGTTAACCATTACACTCTTATCTCTCGGGTTCGCTCCCCCCTCGATTTTACCACAGTAAAAGTTATTTACGACACTTCAATAAGGGTTTACTTGCGTTCAACTCCTCTGCTCATACCATACAAAGCCTCGACCTACAAACGCCTGACTTTGCCTTGACCTTGACGCTCAGTACCAGACCGTGAAAATGCAGCACCTCAAGGCGGTTTGGTAAATCTGCCTGAACAGCCTTTACCGATAGTCCAAATATCTTATTAACTCTTGATGTAACTCAGCCAGTCGTCCCGATAGTTATCGGGACGCTTGATGGTTACTGAGCTTGCAGAAGTACCTCCGCAATTACACACAAGAATTTTAGTGATATTCTCTATCATCTCTTTCAAAGTTATGTTACCACTTCAAAGAACTTTTCATATCTTCGTATCCTGTGGTAACGCAGGACACACTACTGTGGCTAACAAGGGGTGTATTTCACGCTGGGTTCCTTGCCGATTAGCAAGCTAATCGGTTTTNNCGTTCCAATCCCCAGCGCAAAACACGCCCCCAGCCGTTAAGTGCAATCCTAAAAGATGAAATATCCTAAAATAGGTTGACTAAAAAATTCATCAGACAAACAACAACAATTTAATATGCCTTATAAAGTTTTTTTTGACGGACCCTATAATTATAAGAACAAATTTGATTTATATGAGCAAGGTGGCTCTCCGTTACTACTTGAAAAATTAATTGAGACTATTGAAGAAAAAAAGAATGAAATTGAAGAAATCAACATTTCATGGTATTTATACAACAATAGATTTCTTCATAATTATTTAAAATATATTTCTAAAAATGGAGTTACAGTAAACGTTGTTACTATTCCACTTGAAGGTTATGATAATACCAAACCTCAAATATTGGAAGACCTTGTTTCAGGAAAAAAGCGAAAAGAAAAAGTAACAAAACATTCTTTAGCTAGGGAAATATTTTTAGAAATGTACAATTCTAAGGAGTATCCAAATTTCAATATCTTCTTTTTCCCTCATTTGTATGTTAGAAGCGAGAACGTGAATAAGTTTTCAAGAGGTACTTTACCATATTCGCTTCATGTAAAATCGGCTTATATTAAGAAAAAAAATGGCTATATAATATTATTAAGTTCCTCAAACTTAGCCGTAAGGGATTTAGTAAAATATGAATCCATGATTTGTATTCAAGATGAAGCTAATTTTGAGAATAATTTTAAATTCTTTTACACCGACTTGATAAAAAATTCTGTCAATATTAAAAATTATAATACAACTTTTAATACAACCTGCAACACATTTGACATTTTCAAATTTAAAAACACTGATTTTTCATTCATTACTGCACCGTTTTATAATAATTCTGCAAATGACTTAGATAAATTATTATGCGAACAAATATTATCAGCAAAAGAAAGAATAATAATATGTGCACAACATTTAGCAGCATTTAACTATCAATTTGACGCCAAATATCATTCAACAATAAAAGAAAGTGAAACACGCCAAGGTGTTTTAGGTGCTGTTATTGCTATGGCAAATAAGGGATTGCAAATAACTTGCTTATCACAAACATTTGCGCCACCATCTGCTGCAGAAGAAAATTTTGCAGAAAATAAATTTAGAAGACCAGTAAACACTGGCAACTTTCAACAATTTTTTTCCCAACTCATTCTCACAAAGAATGCAGAATATTTTGTTAACGAGTATCTGCATTCAAAATTTATCATTATTGATAATAAACTGATTTATTGTACTTACAATTTTACTCCAACGCAATTTATCTATCTTGACCAAGTTAATATCGCTACTTTTAAAAATATGCCAGGGATAAGTTATGAAGGAATTCATTGCGAAGTAGGCATGCATGTTATTATTGAAAATGAATCCGTTTTGAAATTATTTATGAAAAATGTAGACTTAATAAAAAATGAACAAGGAACTATACGAGTAAAATAGGAGAAATAATAATGGCTCCACATCAATCTTTACACAACTATAGGGGATTTTATGTAGTGCCAAAGTCTCGTCATTGCGTTTAGGTAGTAAATCACAGATTTTGAAGATTTAGCCTGAATACTAATCTATAATTTGCTCTCTTGCAGAAATTAGTGAGAACAACTCCGCCCTATACCTATTGCGTACATTCGAACCTTAGCAGCAAGTAAGAATGCTAAAAAAACTTATTTTTTGAAAACTCACAACAAAAAACATCGAGGAATTAAAATGTTTTTTAAAAAGTAATGTATTTTTGTCGAAATTCGACAAGTCAAATGAAAGAAACATTTGGGGAATATATAAAGCGACTTCGGACAGAAAACGAATTGACACTAACTCAACTCGCTGCTAAACTTGACTTGGATTCTGCTAACCTTAGCAAAATTGAAAACAACAAAAGAGAATTTGACGAAAAGCGCCTTGAACTTTTAGCTATAGTTTTCAATATTGACTTAGCGCAATTACGAACAGAGTTTCTCAGTGATATCATTGCAAAAAAGATTTTTAAAAACAATTGCGACAGTGAAACACTGATTTTAACAGAACAAAAAGTAGAATACTTGAAATCTAAAAACAAGATGAATGTAGTATCTTTTTTCGCAGGTGCAGGTGGGCTTGACCTCGGTTTCCAAAAAGCAGGATTTAATGTGATTTGGGCAAATGAATACGACAAAGAAATATGGGAAACTTATGAAAAAAACCATCCACACACAATTCTTGATAAAAGAAGTATTGTTGATATTCCTGCTGAAGAAGTACCTGAATGTGATGGAATTATTGGCGGTCCTCCTTGTCAAAGTTGGAGTGAAGCAGGTGCTATGAAAGGAATTGAAGATAAAAGGGGTCAATTATTTTTCGACTTTATTAGAATTTTAGAAGCCAAACAACCTAAGTTTTTTCTTGCTGAAAATGTGAGTGGAATGCTTATAGACAGACATTCAAATGCATTACAAAACATAAAGGAAATGTTTAAAAATGCTGGGGTTGGCTATGAACTTACTTTTGAAATGGTTAATGCTTGTGATTACAATGTTCCACAAGACAGAAAACGTGTTATTTTTGTAGGTATTCGAAAGGACTTAGGTTTTAAATACCAATTTCAAAAACCTAACTTTAAAAAAGTCACACTTCAAGATACAATTTTTGATTTAAAAGATAATGTTTTACCAGCCTTAGCATACAACAAAACTAATGGAAACAAATGTACATTGCCTAACCACGAATATATGATTGGAGATTTTTCTTCAATTTTTATGTCAAGAAATAGGGTGAGAAGTTGGGATGAACAATCATTTACCATTCAAGCAGGTGGACGGCATGCCCCTATTCATCCACAAGCACCTAAAATGAAATCAATAGAGCAAGATGTTAAAATGTTTTCCCCAGGTCAAGAGCATTTATACAGACGCCTAAGCGTTAGAGAGTGTGCAAGAATCCAAACCTTTCCTGATGATTTTATTTTCCTCTATAAAAGCGTTCCTGCTGGTTACAAAATGATTGGTAATGCTGTTCCTGTTAATCTTGCTAAATATCTTGCAGAGACAATTAAACAACAACTAAAACAAAACACATCATCGGAAGAATTAAAAATTGAAAAACAAGAAGCAGTTTCAGTATAACAAATATTTTAAAAGCATTTGTAAATATTGCGAATAACCCATTTGTTGCAATAAGGAATCAATACTCAGGTAGAAATAGAGCCAACAATATTGGAGAAGCATTAGAAATATACCTGAAAAATGCTTTTGCCAACACAATACAAGAACAAAACGAATAAGTTAAAAACACTCGATATAATCAAGTATTTTCTTGGCTTGGAAATCAAAATAATCCACCTGAAATAATGATACGCTAAGGTGATGCCTTAGAAGTAGAGAAAACCCAAAGTGCAAAAATGGCACTAAATAGAGTCTATCTTTAAATTCGTCATTGCGAGTTTAGCGTATTTTGCTAAACGAAGCAATCTCTTAAATATTAATAGATTGCTTCGCATCCCGATAACTATCGGGACGCGAAGCAATGACGCAAATAGCTTACTTTAAAGACAGACACTAAATAGTTCTTTTCCTAAATCTAGCATTAAATCAAATAGCAATATGATAATACCGGCATGTAAGAACTGTGAAGATTGGATAGAAAAAAAGAAATAACTTATTATGTTGAACACACAACTCAATAATTTATTTACTTATGATAGGATTTCCTGTTTTAACATTTATACTATTTCGTTTATTTGTTATTGGACAGGTTAGATAGTGGTAAGAAAAAACAACTGCTCACAACAAGGGGTGTATTTCACGCTGGGTTGCNNCTAATCGGTTTTGGCGATACTGCGTATCGGGGGGATAAGCCCCGATATCCCGATAGTTATATGGAATCGGAATCGTTTCATCGCTTGGCTTGCCCGATGAAAGAACCTAAAATTCCGCTCGAAGAGTAAACCACTTTGCCTAACAAGGGGTGGGTTTCTGTCGGGTTTATTTGAGGAAAGCGACTCTATTCAACTTTTTTGTATCTTTAGTGCGCGGCATATAAGTTGGTTCAATCCTCAGAGTAAAACGTAGCCCAAGGCGTTTGCGTTAACTATTGAAATGAAGAATAAAACATTAATATTGTTAGCCTTTTGCTTTGCCCCTTTTTTGGCTATTGCTCAGTTTAGCTTAACGGTCGAAATTGTCGATTTGCGCAATAGTAAAGGGCAAATTCACTTAGAATTATGCAACGAAAAAGAAGTAAGAGTAACTGGTGTAACCAAAAGCATAACGGACAATAAATGCCGAATTGTTTTCGAAAACCTTAAGCCTGGTAAATATGCCTTCAAATTTTTTCACGACGAGAACAAAAATGAAATCATAGATGTTAATTGGATTGGAATTCCAAAGGAGGGTTTTGGGTTTTCCAATAATCCAAGCATGACTTTTGGACCACCATCGTTTGATAAAACTATTTTCGAACTCAAAGAATCAATAGCTATAAAATGCAAACCCAAATACTTTTAACAATATGAATTCGCAGGAACAGCAACCCATTATTGGCGAAAACGAAAGGGTTCCCCTAAATATTGACACAATTAAGGAGCTGTGGTCGCAAACGTATAATCGCGAGGGCAAACCCGACTGGTCGCATATTTTTGCATACTATCACAAGGATATTGTTTTTCAGGACACCATACAGCGTATTGAAGGGTTGGACAACTTTATTGCCATGTGCAACAGGCTTACCCAGCGCACAAAGCAGCTTAAAATGGAAATACTTGCCATAACGCAAAACGGCAATGTAATTATGTTCGATTGGGTAATGACCATGATGTTCAAAAAGTACCCCAATACGCCAATGTATGGCGCAACAAAACTGGTACTTAGCGACGATGGGTTAATTAAAGAACAGCGCGATTACTACGATTTATGGGGCGATATTTTTAATAACATACCTCGTTTTGGAAAAATGTACCGCAGGTTTCTGATTAAGAAATTTGGATAGCAGCAGGTTATGAGAAAAAAAACAGCGCAGTACATTCGCGAGTACAAGTGGTCCAACATCTTTGCAATGATTAAAAATAACAGCAAAGACCCCAAAATATGCCACAACGACTTTAAAAATAAACTTGTAGTTATAACTGGCGCCACCTCAGGCATTGGCTACGTTACTGCTCGAAAGTACGCCTCGAAAGGGGCAAACCTTTTGTGCATAAATCGAAATACCGAAAAATCGGAGAAACTTCGCCGTGAAATTGAAGGCGATTTTGGGGTGAAATGCGATTATAGAATTGCCGACCTAAGCAATTTGAGCGATATTTTTCGTGTTTCAAACGAACTGGCGCAGCTCAACTTGCCCATTGATGTTATAATTCACAATGCAGGAGTTTACCTTACCAAACGCGAGCTAACCGCCAATGGGCTTGAGAAAGTTTTTGCGGTTCACTACCTTTCGTCGTTCGTAATAAATTACCTTTTAATGGGAAAACTTAAAGCTCAGCAGCAGGCTCGAATTATTATGGTTGGCTCCGAAGGCCACAGGTTTGCCGCATGGGGCTTAAGGCTCGGCGATTTGAACTGGGAAAAGCGACGCTACTCTGGGTTAAAAAGTTACGGATCGGCAAAAACTGCACAGCTACTATCGATGATTGTTTTTAACGAACACTTCAAGAACACGGGAGTTACAATAAATACAATGCATCCAGGGGCTGTAAAAACAGAAACAGGACAGGAAAATGGACCGGTTTACCGCTGGTTTAAACGGAATTTTTTCGACAAAACCTTAAAGTCTCCCGAAATTTCAGCCGAGGCACTTTACTATTTGGGTGTTTCGAAAGAATTGGATGGTGTTAGCGCAAAATTCTTTAACTTAACCACCGAAGAGGAACCAGCACCCCCAGCCATGGACAAAGAGGTTGCATACCAACTTTGGGATGAAACTATGAAAATAACAGGGATTAAGGAAAATGTAGATAAATTGTAATTCGCTTCATCGTTTTTTCATTATAACTATGATTGATAATAAGTACGATACCATAATTGTTGGCGGAGGAATAGCAGGTTTAACAGCCACCGCTTTTCTGGCCCGCGATGGGCAAAAAGTTCTTCTTATTGAAAAAAATCGAGAGCTGGGCGGATTGGTTAACTCATTCTCCCGCAATGGATTTCATTTCGACGCAGGCGTTCGAGCGCTGGAAGATGCAGGGATTATTCTTCCAATGCTAAAAGACCTGAATATTGAACTCGAGGTGGTTAAAAGCCCCGTTTCGCTGGGTATTGAAAATGAAATATTGAATATCGAAAATATTGAAAGCTTATCGAAATATAAGGATTTACTAAAAAAACTATACCCCGAAAGCAGCAAGGAAATTGACGAGGTGTTGAAAACCATCCGTAAAATTATGAAGCATATGGATGTGCTTTACGGCATTGAGAATCCACTTTTTAAGGATTTAAAGCGCGACACATCCTTTATTTTCAAAAAACTGCTTCCTTGGATGCCCCGATTCCTAATTACCGTAGGTAAAATAAACCGAATGCAGATTCCTGTTGAGGATTACCTAAGTTCGGTGGTAAAAAATCGTTCGCTTAGGGACATAATTGCCCAGCACTTTTTTAAGAATACACCTACATTCTTTGCGTTGAGCTACTTTTCGCTCTACCTCGATTACTTCTACCCAAAGGGAGGCGTGGGTAAGCTGGCCGAGGCATTACGCGATAAAATAGTTGAACTGGGAGGTGAAATTAAAACTGGAACTACTGTAAGTAGAGTATTGCCTAATGAAAATACAGTTTTTGACGAGAACGGAAACCGCTACAGCTATAAGAACCTTATATGGGCAGCCGATCTTAAAACGCTGTACCGAATAGCCGAAACAGACAACCTTTCATCCGAAATTAAATCTAAATTCGAAGTTTCAAAGTCGAAAATACTAAGCAGCAAAGGTGGCGAGTCGGTATTTACGCTTTTCCTTCAGGTTGATGAACCGTTGGAAAGCTTTGGGCGGATAGCAAACGGTCACTTTTTCTATACCCCATCGCGACAAGGGTTAGGCGAAACTCACCGAAAAGAGCTGTACGATCTTTTAAGTAATTTTGACAATACCAGCAAACAGCAAATTCTTGGCTGGCTCGATAAATTCATATCCCTCAACACTTTCGAAATTTCAATTCCTGGGCTTAAGGATAAGGATTTAGCTCCTGTGGGCAAAACAGGAATGATTATCAGTTTCCTTGCCGATTACGAAATATTCAAAAGAATAAAGGAAGCGGGTTGGCTCGAGGAGTTTATTTCGGAAATAGAGGATCGTGTTTTACGAGTTATTTCGGAATCGATGTATCCAATGCTAAAGGATAAGGTAATGGCTCGCTTCTCATTTTCGCCTTTAAGCTACCACAACCGAACTGCCAGTTCCGAAGGGGCAATTGTTGGCTGGGAATTTAAGAACGAAATGCCTGTGATAAGCAAAATTCAAATTGCCGATCGCTCGGTGTTTACACCATTACCATCAATTTATCAGGCCGGACAATGGGCCTACAGCCCAGCAGGCGTTCCCATGTCGATACTAACAGGGAAAATTGCTGCGAACAGAATTTTAAAAGTAAAATCGACATAGAAAACTTTAACACAGAGTAATTTCTTTAGTATTACAAGGCATACTCTGACAAGGCAAGTGCGATTAGTATTGAGTTGTTTAAATTAACCCAAAAGCCACTTTTCATATGAAATACGATACCGTAGTAGTTGGAGGAGGCATTGCAGGGTTAACCGCTGCTGCTTACATTGCCAAATCGGGGCGGTCGGTTGCGCTGTTCGAAAAGCAACCCAAAACGGGGGGATTGGTTCAAACCTTTCAGCGCAACAATGTGTATTTCGACACAGGGCTACGATCCATTGAGAATTCGGGCATAGTATTTTCCATGCTTAAGCAGCTGGGAATTGATATTGAATTCAAAAAGTCCATTGTTTCTATTGGCATTGAAAATCATGTAATTAAGGTAATCGACAAGAGTAGCATTGCCGAATACGAAGCCTTTTTAAAATTGCATTTCCCTAATAATTCCAACGACATTTCGGCCATAGTAAAGGAGATTAAAAAGATAATGGGATATATGGATGTGCTTTACGGCATCGATAATCCGGCTCTAATGGATTTTGCGAAAAACAAAAAGTACCTTTTCGGTGAGCTGCTTCCGTGGCTGTTTCGTTTCCTATTTACAATGCGACTAATTAATAAGCTAAACGAACCCGTAGAGGACTACCTGAAAAGGTTTACCAGCAATCAGGCACTCATCGACATAATTGCCCAGCACTTCTTCAAAAAAACGCCTACATCGTTCGCCCTAAGCTACTTTAGCCTTTACCTCGATTACCACTACCCCACCGGAGGAACCGCAACTGTAATTAATAGAGTAACGGATTTTATAATCGAAAACAGAGGTGTAATTAATACGGGAGTATCTATTACGGCCTTGAATCCAGAAGAAAATTATGTTATCGACAGCAATGGGAATCGAATCGATTACTCAAATTTGGTTTGGGCTTGCGACCTTAAGCAGCTTTACAATGTTATACCCACTGAAGAGCTAAACGATAAGGTTTTAATTAAACGAATTGAGCAAAAACGCACCGAATTAAAACCGTTGAAAGGAGGCGATTCTGTATTTACGGTATATTTAACTTTGGACGAGAGTAAGCTGTATTTTGAAAACATTTGCACAGGGCATTTTTTCTATACCCCCAACAAAATGGGATTATCAACCGTGTCGACAAAAAACATTGAAGAGTTTTTAAATTCGAAAGAAATAGAGCCCGATAATGAGTTGAAAAGTGGAGTAAAGAGTTACTTAAACGAGTATTTCAAACTAAATACTTTTGAAATAGCCATTCCCGTTCTGCGCGATTCCGCTTTAGCTCCCCAAGGAAAGGTTGGAATTGAAGTAAGCTTATTTCTCGATTACGATTTGGAAAAAAGGATTGATGAATTTGGCTGGGCAACAGAAATTAGTGATTATATGGAGACTATTACCATTAATATTTTGAACGATACCATTTTCCCTGGCATAAAAAATAAAGTAGTCGACCGTTTCTCATCGTCGCCATTAACCATCGAGAGGCTAACCGGCAACACCCACGGAGCCCTTACGGGCTGGGCGTTTACCAATCCAATTGTTCCAGTTGTTAACCAAATGCTAAAGGTAAACAGCTCAGTTGAAACTATTTTACCATCGGTATTTCAGGCTGGCCAGTGGACCTATAGCCCCTCGGGCTTTCCAATGTCAATTGTTACAGGCAAACTTGCAGCCGACAGGGTGCTAAAAAGCAAATCCAAATGACAAATATGGATAACTTCCAAACAGCATCACCAAGTTTTGAATCAAGACTTATCCAATTTTTCATGGGCGTGTTTGGAATGAAGAAGGCAATGGAGAAGAAAATACGAAACAATACATACAGCAAAAAGCCAGCAAGCATACCGAGATCAATTTACAGAAAATACAAAGTCGAAATCGAGGAATTTAAGGGCAGAAAGGTTTGGACAATATCGCCAAAAATAAACGAAAGCAATACCACAATACTTTTTTTGCACGGAGGGGCATATTACGCCAACATTACGCAAATGCACTGGCAATTTGTTGAGCAACTTCTCGTAAGCACAAACGCAACAATTATAGTTCCCGACTACCCTTTGGCTCCCGAATCGAAATGCATTGAAACCTACCAATTTATTAATGCTGTTTATGCTAATCTGATTTCCTGCCACCCCACAAAACACATTGTATTTATGGGCGATTCGGCAGGTGGCGGATTGGCATTAGGTTTTGCCCAGAAAATAAGTAACGAGGGTATTAAGCAGCCCGAAAAAATAGTTCTATTTTCTCCCTGGCTCGACGTTTCAATGGCGAATCCTGAAATTGTGAAATACGATAAACTCGACAATATTTTAAATGTAACCGGCTTGAAAATAGCCGGAAAGAGCTATGCGGGAGACTTGAATGTTAAAGATTTTAGGGTAAGCCCTATTTATGGGGATTTTTCAAATCTTGGCAAAATATCCATTTTTATTGGCACAAATGATGTTTTACTTGCAGATGCTCGTAAGTTTAAGCAATTACTGGATAAACAGCAGATTTACCTAGATTATTTTGAATACCCAGGCATGTTTCACGATTGGGTTGTGGTTTCAAATTTAAGAGAAACAAAGGAGGTAATTAAATGGGTTGCTTCCTTGCTCAACCATACAAATAGTTAACGCCAAAAGCTTAACTCCACATAACCCTCTCGTTTATTCATAAAACTTATTATAATCAACTAATAAGGGTTTCGCCTAAAGCACTAATTAAATGAAATAAAGGTAATTAAACTTTTTATGTTAATTATTGTTTAATATTTACTAAACATAATTAGAACAAATGAGCTCAACAATGAAATTTGGTCTTTCTTTTCGTCCTCAACAGCTCAACTGATAGTATAAAGTATGAAAATACTACTTACTGGCACCACTGGATACATAGCGCAGCGATTGCTGCCAGTTTTAATTGGCAAAGGGCATACCGTTGTGTGCTGCGTTCGCGACAAACAGCGTTTTAATGCCTCAAAATACAACTCAGCCAGAATTGAAGTGATTGAAGTTGATTTTTTAAAGGAGGAAACGCTGGCAAATATTCCCAACGACATTGATGCAGCCTACTACCTTATACACTCCATGTCGGCTCCCACAGGCGATTTTCTGGAAATGGAAGCCAAATCTGCTCAAAACTTCAAAAACAGTATTCAGCAAACCCATCTTAAGCAGGTTATTTACCTAAGTGGAATTGTAAATGAACCTAAGCTTTCGAAGCATCTATCGTCGCGTAAACAAGTTGAAGAAATACTGGCTTCGGGCAAGTACCATTTAACTACGCTGCGTGCCGGTATTATTGTAGGAGAAGGTAGCGCCTCGTTCGAAATAATTCGCGATTTGGTTGAAAAATTACCGATAATGATTGCACCTCGCTGGCTTAAAACCAAATCGCAACCCATTGCCATTGTTAATGTAATTGAATTTCTGCAGGGCGTTTTGATGAACGAAGAAACTTTCGATAAAGCCTTTGATATTGGTGGACCAGAGGTTCTCACATACAGCCAGATGCTGCAAAAATTCGCGAAAGCCCGAAAGTTGAAACGAATAATTATTCCTGTTCCTATTATTACACCCAAGCTCTCATCGTACTGGCTTTACTTTGTAACCTCAACGTCGTATAAGTTGGCTGTTAATCTTGTAAATAGCATGAAGGTTGAAGTTATTGCCCGAGAAAATAACCTACATAAAACCCTCGGAATAAAACTAATTACCTACGAAGAAGCCGTAAAGCTTGCATTCGACCGCATAGCCCACCAAGATGTACTTTCGAGCTGGACCGATGCGCTATCGAGCAGTGTGCTGCAGGATGGAATTTCGAAGCTAATTGAGGTTCCAACCTTTGGCTGTTTTAAAGACGTAAGAGAGCGAGCTGTTAAAGATGAAGCAAAAGCACTCGAAAGAATATGGGCTATAGGCGGCAACCAGGGTTGGTACTACGCAAATTGGCTATGGGGGATAAGGGGTTTTATGGATAAACTTATTGGTGGAGTAGGACTTCGACGCGGTCGAAAAAATGCCAACCAAATTTCGGTGGGCGATTCGCTCGACTTTTGGCGGGTTATATACGCCAACCGTGCTGAAAAACGGCTCCTACTATACGCCGAAATGAAGCTGCCGGGGGAGGCATGGCTCGAGTTTAAAATAAACAACAACATCCTATCCCAAATTGCAACTTTCAGGCCTCACGGACTGTGGGGAAGAGTTTACTGGTACTCGGTAATGCCTTTTCATGGAATTATTTTTAAAGGAATGATTAAAAGAATTGCTCAATAATTATGGGATACTAATAGCAACATAACCAGTTGTGCATTTATTAGAAAACACAGCAGAAAAGTTATTTCTCCCTCAGGGAAAAAACTAACAATTCAATTCGTATCGATTAAAAACACCCTAGTATTGTCTATAAACAAGTCCTTTGCAAATACGCTTACTGTTGGCAGGCAACTTTTTACAACTATTTCTCGTTAACCCAGCATTATCTATATTGATAAAGAAAAGTTTATCTTCGCCAAATTAGTATTTCGCAAGGTCTTTTACCCCTGTTAATACATGAGCAAATAGCTTCAAATTTAAAAATCGATACTTTTTTAATAACCAGATAATTAACATCAAAAGCGCTATAATGAAAAACACTTTTTCCTTACTAATTCTTATCGCTTTAAGCCAGTTTTTAGCTGCTCAAAGCCTTCAAGACCTTTCGTTTGGCAATACTTCGACTCTTGATATTGTAACATGGAATATCGAGCATTTTCCAAAAAACGGGCAAACCACAATGAACATGGTATCGGAGGCAATAATTAATCTCGAAGCCGATATTTTTGCAATGCAAGAAATTGACGACACCGTACTTTTTAAGCAAATGCTAACCACCATTCCAGGGTATGAGGGTTACTATAAATCGGGCTATTACGGTGGGTTGGTGTATATTTATAATTCAACCGAAATTCAAATTAATAGTATTTACGAAATATATACTACATATCAGTACTGGAGCCCATTTCCTAGAGCGCCAAAGGTAATGGACTTTAACTTTAAGGGCGAAAATTACATTCTAATAAACAACCACCTTAAATGCTGTGGCAATGGGTATCTCGATTTAAGCAACCCCAACGATGAAGAGTACCGAAGGTACTTAGCCAGCAACCTACTTAGAGAGTATATTAACAATAACTTTGGAAATAAAAAGGTGATTGTTGTAGGCGATTTAAACGACGTATTAACCGATAGCCCTGCAAACAATGTGTTTCAAACAATAATTAACGACACCGAGAACTTTTTATTTGCCGACATGGGCATTGCAACCGGCAGCGCTTCCAACTGGTCGTACCCAAGTTGGCCGTCGCATCTCGACCATATTTTAATTACAAATGAGCTCTTTCCTGTTTTCGAAAATACAAATTCCGAAATAGTTACAATAAAAATTGACCAATACCTGCCAGGCGGTTGGAGCGAGTACGACCAAAAAATGTCGGACCATAGGCCCATTGGAATTAAACTAAATGCCAACCTAAGCTCATCGCTTAACGAGGTTAACTCAAGCAAATTGATCTTTTCGTGCGCCCCAAATCCATTTAAAAACTATACAACTTTTTACTTTGATGCAGCAGACCAAGGATCGATTATTGAAATTATTAGCACCAACGGGCAAATAGTAAAAACAATACCCTTAAATGCAGGTCAAAATACTGCAACATGGAATATTGAGGGCTTACCAAATGGCATTTACTACGCTGTTTTAAAAACAACCTTTAATACTTTCGTTAGTAAAAAAATAGTTTTAAACAGATAAACTCATTTACAGTGTGCCGCCTGAAGTAAACTGTAGTAACTACCCAAAAAAGGAGGAGGGTTCAAATTTCTTTGAACCCTCCTCCTTTTACTTAAAAAATAGCAGACTACTTTATAACAACCTCATTAACTTTTACAAACTGCTTGCTATATATTTTTATAAAATATATACCCTTCGAGTAGTCTGATACGTCAATGTGATGCTCCCCTTGCCCCGAATTAGCTTGTAACTTTTTAGCGTAAACTTTTCGTCCGTACACGTCAATTAGCTCGAGGCTAACATCTCCAAATGCATTTTTAAACTCAATATTAACAATGCTTTCAGCAGGATTTGGGTAAACTTCAACCTGAAGACTCTCCAGTAAATTGGTAGACGAAACGATGTTATTAAATACAAAAACATCGTTTACAGTGCCAAGGTTTCCATCGTTGGCTGTTACGGTAATGTTCGAGGCTCCAGTGCCTACTTCGGTTAACGTTAGCGTGCTTCCAATTACGCCAACAGTTACAACTGCTTCGTTATTTGAAACCGCCGAGTAGGTTAACTCGTCGTCGTTGGCATCGTAAAACACGGCCGATAGATCCACATCGTATGTAGCAAATCCTTCGTTTTGTGTAATATCGGGAATAGGATTGCTAACCACAGGAGCAACATTAACTGCTGCGCCACGGGCAACCGAAATATCGTCGACATGAATACTCCACATATTTGCAATGCTGTAGCCATGCCAGCCAATGTAGTAAACACCGTTGTATAAAGGGGTAAATGTTGCCTGTGCTTGTGCGTATGTTATCGAATTAAAGCCTTCGTTTACAAACAGCTGACCAAGTGTCATAGCAGCCGAACTATTTGATGTTCCCAACTTTACTTCAAGATTTTCGGGATACGAACTCGATTCGACTCTATACCAGAACGACAGGCTGTACTCGTAGCCTGCTTCAAGCATTAAGGGTGGCGAAAAGAACCAATCGTTCATTGCCAACGAAACATTATAACGAATGGTTAAATGCTTTGTCCCTTGGCGCGGCTTGCTAGTTGAGGTTAACCACTGATATCCATCGCCGTTAGTATTTTCGATGCTAGTACATGCAGGAATGCTTGGTACCGTTGCCCCTTCGAAACCTTCGGTGTAGGGTGCAACCGAAAGGTTTACAGCACAAGGGTCGGAAAGTGTTGTTGCATTTGTAGTTGGCACAACCCCATCGACTTTGTATAAAATTAAATTGCCACTGTTTGTGTAGGGGTAAATTTTAAAGAAGTATTGAGTTGCGAAGTTTAAACCTGAGAACGTGTAGCTTCCGGTGCCTTGCTCAATATTAATGGCACCCGAACCGTCAACTAAATTTGTGTCGTCAATTACGGGAACGGCATTGGTTGGATCGACAAAAACGCCTGTAGTATTTGCAAGAATTAGGTAACCGTTTGGTTCAAAGCCCCCAGTCGCATCGGTCCACGTAAGTGGAATTGAAGAGGAAGATGTACCTCCTGCAACAAAATTGGTAGCATGATTGGTTGGTTCGGGTTTTGCAGCGGTAGTTGCGGTTCCGCTTAGTTCAAGTAAATTATAGCAGTTATCGGATAAACGGTACTCGTAAACCGAAAAATTGTATGCTGTAAGGTTGTTTAAACCTGTAACATCAACAGTAGATCCGGCTCCATTATACACAACAAAATTATCTGTTCCAACTTCGTCGCCCTCGCCAAAAACTGAACTTGCAATGTATGCTTCACCTTTAACAGGATCGGTATGGACTGCGCTAACCTTTCGTGCCACAACAAGAACTTTATCGCCACCCGAAGGGGTTCCTCTAGTCCATTCAACTGTAACTGAATTGTATGTTTCGTTGCTAGCAATAAAGTTTGTAGCCTGACTGGCTGGAGGAGTGCAGGTAAGTTCTCCAGTAATATTTATATCGTCGACTGCCCAACCGGCACCACTTGATGCACCGTCGGAGCCAAACCTGATGCGAAAACGGAAATTATCGCTCTCATCAAACTCCGAAATATCAACAGTAACCAGAGTCCAATTTCGAATAGCCGAAGGGCTCCATCCAAGTTGGCCGCCAAGAGGATTGCCAGCACTTAAAACTCCGTCGTAGGGCAGGCTGGTTGTCATTTTTTTCCATACAGTTCCATCGAAACATTCAATATAGCCACCGTCCCAATAGTTGCTGCCGGTTGAAAGTTCGGCATTCATATAAATCCAAAAGGTTAGCTGGCAATTAGCATAACCATCAAGGTTAATTTTAGGCGAAACAAGGTTGTAAATTGAGTTCGACCCATACTCGCTGTTACCGTTTGTTACAAAGCAGGTTCCTCCGCCTGTATGGTCGCCAGCAGGAGTAGTTGGCGTTACGTTAATCCAATTACCATTTCCACTAATACCATTCCAGCAATTATCGCCCGAATCGAAGTTCTCGGAGTATGGAAGCGTAATGTTTGCGCAGGGGTCAACCTCGGTTTGAGCTGTTGCCTCGGGAGTAGTTCCGTCGGTTTTATAGTTAATATTCGACCCAGAATTTGTGTACGAATAAATTTTAAAGAAATAATCGGTTTCTCCAATTAGGCTATCGAAGGTTACTGTTTGAATGCCTGCGACTATGTTTTTAACCAGTTTGGCATTAGCCTCAGGAGTTCCGTTAACGGGAGTGGTAATGTCGTTATACCCATTTAAGCTGGCTTTAACAAGATACCCATCGGGTATAACTGCGCCAACTGCATCGAGCCATGTAAGAGGAATTGTAACTCCAACAGGTGTTCCAGCACTAAACAATGTTGGGTAATTTGTTGGGGTGCTTTTTATAGTTACTTCATCGGTATAAACACCAGCCGAATAGTTGCCCGAAGGTAAAATAGACCATAATTTATAGTAGTAGTGGGTATTTTCGGTAAGCGCCGAATGGTTAAATGAAATGGCACTACCTTTATACAAAACGGTTCCTCCGCCAGGAATTGCATCGTTAACATTATATGTAGCTGCGCTTACTGGATTCCCAAAAATCCCATCGGTGCTCATTGCCATTAAAACGTCGTTATTGTTGGCATTTTTACTCCAGCTTAAGTCGATTTCATTTGGATTGTTCGACACTGAGGTAAACGAATTGGGAGAACTACCTATAATTCCTGAGATAATTAGCGAAAAATCTTGCTTTGCCGAAAGCGTTCCTTTGTGGGTAACCTTAACGGTATAAATGGATCCAGGAGTTGGGCTAGTAATAATAATCTTTTCGAATGGGTCGACAACGTTATCGCCGGTTCCGTTGGTAGTAACCGAAGTTAAACGGTACGGAAAATATGTAGTTGTACTCTTTGTTACCCTTACGTCCAAGTCGTTTACTAGTGCGGGAGTTGCTAAGTTTGCTGTTCCCTCGTTGGCAGGGCCAGCGGGATCGGTCCACGAAATTGAAACGACTAAATCTTCGGTTCCCGTTGGGTACAAATCGATTATGTACGAACCTCCTTGGCTTAAACTTAGCTCGCTAATAATAGAGCCATTATTTCGATTCGAAATTACTGTGGCAGCTTTTTTTGCATTTAGAATACCCCAACCATAAATAGCATCGGGGCCAGCGGCTCCAGCATCGTCGGCTGTATGAAGCGCTAAGCCCTTTAGGGTGGCTGCTTTCATAAAGTTCGAATTTAGGTTATTATAGTGTTGTTGTAGCAGCAAAAGAGTTCCTGTAACATTAGGACTTGCCATCGATGTTCCTGTAAGGGTACCGTATGCAGTATTGGATGTTTCGAAAGTTGAATACAAACTTGTGCCTTTTCCAGTAATATCGGGCTTAATGCGAAGGTCGTCGGTTGGCCCTTCGCTACTCGACGAGTTAATGCTAGCCGAGATAAAGTTTCCCGAAGCATCGATGCTTATGCTCGATGCATTTGCTACAACTAAATTGTTTTTTGATGTTGCATGGCTCGACAGCTTGTCGTAGCTTGAATTTCCAGCCAATGGAAGTCCGTTCGAGCTATTATCGTCCCCATCGTTTCCGGCAGCAACACACATTAGGTAATAGGGGGCGTTGTACATTAGTTCGTCCCAGTCTCTAGAGTCTCCTAAATAGGCTCCAAAATACCAGTCGGGAATGTCGGATGCCCGCCATCCGTACGAGTGGTTCGACAGCAGCATCCCATTACTGGCTGCTTCGGCTGCTTCGGCCAAATCGTTATTCCAATCGAACCCAACTGCGTAAGCTTGTGGCGCCATGCCTTTTGCATTGGCCTGAACACCTGAGGCCATTATAGTTCCCGTTACGTGAGCCGAGTGATAGTGCAGCGCTGTTGAGCCATCGCCAACCGAAAACCTATCGGTACCCCCTGCTCCATCGTACTCGTTATGGGTAACTCGAGCCAAACCGCCATCCCAAACATGCGCCGTCATGCCTTGCCCTTCGAGATTTAAACCTAAAAGACCACCATTGTGGAGCGTGTTTGCGCGCGTTGCAATTGCAGCATTCTTATTAAATGTTGTGTAGTAAATTGGCGTTCCATCCTTCGAAACCTTCATAAGCTCGATAAGGTTTCCATCTCTCTCCTCTCGAATAATCCAGCCCTTCTCCTTGGCTAAACTAAGGGCAACTTCTTTCTTCTCCTTAAATTTTTCTTGGTGCTTTATGTTGATTTTTTTTAAACCATCAACATTGGTTTTTTTAACAACTTTTTCGCGTTGCTCCTTAGTTTGTGAAAAAATGTAATTGGGACTGACAACTAAAAAACTAAAGAAAAAGACGAATAGCATTGAAACGTTTCTTTTCATAGGGTTTGTTTTTGTGGTTTTTAAAATGGTATTACAGCAGCTTTTGTAGCACAATAATAGAGGAAATTTTTGAGATGCCAATTAAAAATAAGACCAACGTTTTTTGAAAAAGCAGATTTGTTTCATTTATAATCGTTTCTTTTTTAGTGAAATACATTTCACAATCTACAATCCTTTTCGAACATGTAAGCGACAATTGCAATCATCATATTATCGAAAAAACCAAAAAATACTGTCGAAAAAATTGAATAGAAATGTCTGTCGGGTAGTCTTTTTAATCAACAATGAAAAAAGCCAACTTATTTTGTAGCTTTATGCGGAAAAATAGCGATGAGTTCGAATTCCAACACTAATTCGTTCGACTACTCCCCAATTTTTTTTTGCAACGTTAAAAAGCCAGAAATATGTACGAAAAAAGTTTACCGTTTAAAGCCCCATCGAAGAAACACCAACCCAAAGGGCTTACTATTCTGTACGAGGACAATGAAATAATTGTAGTTGATAAAATAAATGGTCTATTAACAATTGGAACCGAAAAAGAAAAGGAGTAAACAGCCTATTATCTTTTAACCGATTATGTTAAAAATGGTAGCGAGAAATCACGAAATCGGGTTTTTATTGTACATCGATTGTATAGAGACACTTCGGGCCTTTTAGTTTTTGCCAAAAACGAAAAATCGAAACGCTACTTACAGGACAATTGGCAAGAGTTTAGTAAAAAAAACTTTGCTGTTGTGCATGGTAAACTTCGCAAACAATTGACTTTTGAGACGGGAATTCCTCCTTACTTTAAAACGCTGGTTAAATAGCAGGCTAATTCTTGTAAATTTGCATGCTTTTACTTTATTTTCTTTTTAGTATTTCAATCCGAACCTTACCTTTCTTAAAAGTTTTAAGAATAAAATAGTTTATACTTAACTGTTCTATATCACTATCCGATAAATTGTAAACATTCGAATAAAAAACGTATTTATCATTTCCCGAAAAACTATCGAATGAACGCATATCTCCATTTAAAACGATGTTATCTATTGAGGTGTAATTAGGAAAGAAAGTTGCCGTTTCTGTAATTGGTATTTTATTATTATCCATATATTCAACAGCATTTTTTCGTAGTTTCCAATAAGGAATATGAGCTAATGAGGCGTCCCAGCCTTGTGAAATACTATCGGGATAAACAATAAAATTACCCAGTAATAAACTACTCAATAGGCCTACGTATAAAATTCTTTTGATTTTGGATTTTTGGATTAGTATAAACGACAAGAGCGCAATAGAAAGATAAGATGGCAGAAAATATCGGTGCCCCATTGGGTTATTAATCAACAAACTAGTACTATAAATCACTACGGTTGAAAAAAGAATAATAATTATTAACAGCATTATTTTATCCCATTTGATATTTTTACGTTTCACGTAAAGAGTAATCAGAACAAACAAAATTAGAGTTATTCGACCGAAATCAATGAAACGATGCCCTAACACAATTATGTTTCTCAAAAAGTTCTTCAAAAAATCGTGAAAAGATGAAAACCCTAAAGCATTACCCCAGTTTTCCGATGGGTTCGAAAATATCCATCCTCTGGTTGATAAACTCCAAATTAAATATGTTATAGCTGGGAGAGCTGCTAAGAAATATGTAATTAATACCTGTTTAGAAAAAAAGAGCTTAACACTTCGTTTTTTAATAAAAATGTGCATTAAAAAATCAATTAAAAATATGCCTGCACAAAGCATCATTCCCCTGTAAGATACTATACCTAAAAAAGCAAGTCCAATGATTTTTAGGTATATTTTTTCTCCTAAAGTTGCGTTTAATGCCAACAGGAAAAAGAATAGTTGAATTATTTCGGGGTTTACCAAAACTAACTGAGACAATAATGTGGGGTCAGCAATTACAAGTATGTAAGCAAAAAGCTGATGTAATTTGTCCTTTACAAAGTAGTTGACAAAGCAACTTATTTGCCATAATAATCCAAAAATAAACGGCAACATCATCCAGTGGGAAACAAGTAATGATTTACCGAATAACTTCCATCCAGCTGCTAATAATGTTGCAAGAAAAGGAGGATGCCCTGGATTAGATTCAAGGGGTATACTTTCCCAGCAAAAAATCCCGTTATTGAATAACGGATTTGCCATTTTTGATGCAAAAAGCACATTATCCCAGAACATTCCAAATTCCGAACTAACTATCACTATTAGAACGCTTAAAAGAAATAATAATGATATCTTTTTGTAATTCATAAATTCACTTTTAAAATGTTGTGACTAAAGGTAAGGTTCTGCTTAAATAAGTAACGATCAATTAGTCCCTGTAAATTTCCCATGAAAAATTGCTTTGTTATATGCAATAAACCGTCACCTTTGTATATGTGCTGTAAGCCAATGTTACATTACTCCTTGAGCTGAAATTCGAGACAACAGGAAATTATTGGGATTTAATTGTGTCGGTTCCATTTCTTTCCACACAAAGCCAATACCTTTTTTCAAAACAATAAAACCCGCTTTCTTAAACACCTCAATTTCAGCCTTATTTATCGAATTAGTGTCAAAATGCCAATTACGAATGAGTGTAACTCCTTTATTGAACATAGATTTAACTGCATGTCTTAAAATTATTACTTTTTCTTTTTCATCAATAGAAGAGTCGAAACTACTCTGAACAATATAAGCTACGCCTTTGGGATTCGAATTTACAACGATAAGCGCCACAAGTTTGTCATTAGAATCATGCGCGCTAAAAGTATGCAGTTTCTGAAAATATGGGTTGTCATAAATTCTCCACTGCTGAAATTCTTTGCTTTGCTGAATATAAAATAAAGTTGGATTTTCGCTACAGACAGATTCAATTAGGTTGCTTACCTGATCGGTAATATTTTGGTCTTCATCTATTTTAAATCGAAAGTTTGAAAATGCAAAATACCCTTTATAACTTCTTAGTTTTGATAAAATACAAAGAGCTAAAATTTGAGTTTTTTGTATTAATCTATTTTTTTTATTCAATGCGGAAATATACTTGTAACTTTCAACGATTTTGTTGACAATCAAACTCTGCTGGTGTTCGAACGGAACCTGAAAGCCAATTTTTTGAAACGGCTTTTTTGCAGAAGTGTATCCCCAAATAATCTTAATATTCTCGTTAGCGCATTGTTTAAACAAAAAGTCGTACATGTTATTGAAAATATTTTGACCCCGATAATCAGAATCAACTAAAGTGTCCTCACTTTTACCTGTCATAATCAATTCGCCTTTCGAATTGGCAAGAACTATTGGAATAACACAATTAGTACCAATAATTTTATCATCATCAGTTGCTACTACATATATAGATTTACCAAAGGGGCAATTATGGAACTCCCATAAAAATTGAGTCATACTTCTTTCCTTTTGGTATATTCGATTATGAAAATTGTTAATATTCTCATAATCTTCCTCGGTTGCTAATCGGTAATTTACCATGCCAAAATATTTTCATTAATTAATTCATCTGGTGTTACACACTGTATTTTATTTTCATAAATAAATCCCATAACTTTCTTATATTCATTGATAAATGAATTGTATTTATAATTTGTAAAATATGTATTGTGCCATAATAAAGAGAAATTACAGTTAGTTGCATTTCTTTTATACATATCAATGATAATTCCAGCCACCTCATTTCTGGGAGTATTCATGTATTTATGAAAAGTTCCATCCATAAAATTTAATGGGGCTTCTACAAAACTATGCGGTTTGCCATTACGAAAGTCAAACGGTTGAAATGCTTTTCCATAAGAATTTCTGAACCCATAGTGTTCAGCAAACCCTAAACTGCAGTCAAACCGAAGGTTTGAATCAGAAATTTTATCCCAATCGTCATGTGGCATAAATTTTAGAAAATGGTATCGGTTGTAAGTACAATTACTTAAACCTAGTATTTCTAATTCTTCATCAATTCCATTTGTTGAGCAAGACTTATGTAAACCATTGATAAAATTTGCCTTTTCCGTGAGTTTTAGAAGTCCCTGTTCCTTTTTAATATTGTAATCGGCATTTTTGATGTTTTGGATTCCAGTTCCCTTGTTCACCAGCCAAAAAAAGGTTGAGCGAATATCAACCTCACTATCAATTTTTATAATTCTGTCAATATTTTTCCAGTGTGGTTTATTTGAAAGTTCAAGAGCTATCAGGTTAAGTATAACACCTATTTTCATTTTTTTCAATGCCCAAAATCCGTCTTGTAAAAAGGAACCATAAATTGTATCGATATCGTGGGAGATGAAAAAATTGCTTTTTGTTTTTGTTACCGTCAATCTCCATTTGTCAGTCAGAATATCAATCTCCTCTTGCACAAGGTTCTTATCAATATTTTTAAATTTCGCCTGATAGGACGAATGATATTTAAATCGTCCAAATGCATCCAAGGAATCTTGGCCTGGATTGAATTCTTGCATGCAATTTACCATAAAGAATATGGTGGCAATAGGGTCTTTTTTGTTATCTTCTGTTAATATACCAAGCTCATTGCAAAAGTATTTTTTATCGCAATTAAAACTTGTTGTTTTCAACTCGTTATAGAAGCTCGTTGCAATAGGTTCAGAGTTTGGATGCTCATGATCCCATATTATTTCAACGTCTTTTATTTGATCAACAAATTCGAAACGATGATTGACACTTTTCTCGATCAACTTTAAAACATATCGCACGATATGATAGTAGCTTGTTTCTGGTCTGATGTATACTTTCATACTATATAATTTTGTTAACGGCGGGGAGCTGGTAAAGTTTAGGAGATTAGCTACGCTGATCTCGCAAGGGACGCACGTTTGCCTTCGGCGAGCTCCGTCCGGTTGGTTGAAACGATTCGTTGTTCAACGCTACGAAACTACGAAAAAGCGAGAAAGTTTCCTAGTACGTTAATTATCTCCATCATATACACCCTTTGTTATGGATTAGCTATTAATTTTCTGTCGTGTCTTTAGATTCGACATATAAATTTATACAATTTTTACTGCATTACACGTGCGTTGGGACAGGCACACCCTTTGCCATAAATGTACACGCATTTAAACTATGTCGAGCTTTTATTTAGAAACTATCGCGAATTTGATGTTCTGTAGTCGTCCAATATCCAAAAGCACAAATCCATTAACGCTATTGTCTTTATCTCTTGTAAATTCAAGAACTCCCAGTTTATCAGTTAAAAATTTATCGCCATTAATATGGCTTAGGATAACAGAATCAAATCCCAAGAATTTCTTAAAGGTTTGAGGGGTTGACATAACTAACTTGCCATTTTCGAAAATTATTGGGTACTCAACTTTCAATTCCTTTTGATAGTACTTCCCAGCAAACCTTGCAATTTCTTCAAGGGTTAATGGAATTTTCCCCTCACCTCTTTTTGCCTTGTAGCTACTCCCTCCTTGGTGCCACTCCATTTCGTTTACATTACCATTGGTTATGTTCCCAAAAGTGCATTGGGCGTTAAAGGCTTTTAAAAAGTAGTTGTAATCATCCTCCGCAAAGAGTTGAAATTTCGACTCGTCGGGGAGAACTAGCCAAAAAGTGTCATTTTCAACCATAAAGCTAAGCTCCATTCCATCTCCCATTTGGTAACTGCCAGCAAATTTCTGAACTTTCTCAAAATTTATTTCTACTTCAACTCGTGGCTTGGGTTGTTCCTCAATAATTTTATTTGCAAGCAGAATGTCTGCTATACCATTGGCTAAACGGCGGGTATTAATGCTCTCGTTGTTAAACATCAGTATTATGATTAAATCTTCTTCAGGAAATATCATAAACTGATTTCTAAATCCAGGAACACCCCCGCTGTGTTCAACCATTTTAACACCCTTATACTTTCGTACGTTAAATCCATAGGTGTAATTTATGCTATCGCCATTCTCAAGGGTATTGTAAGTGTTTAGTATTCTGTTAATCGTATGGGCGTCTCCAACTTTAGGCATCATGAAGTTTTGACCCCAACGAATCATGTCGTTAAGGTTAGCATATATATTAGAACCGCCATAGCTGTAGTCTAATGTTGAACTAACTTTTACTGGTTTTTTTTCAGTCATTTTGTACCCAATGGAGTTGTTTGCTAGCATTACATTAGGGTCCGAATATACTAATGCCGATTCCATACCAAGTGGGTTGAAAACCATTTTTTGCAAATATATCGGGAAGTTTAATCCACTAACCACTTCTATTATTTGAGCAAGTAGGGCATAGCCTGCATTGGAATATACATGCTGGGTGTTTGGTTTGAAATTAAGTTGAGAGTATTGGCCTATGAGTTCAATCTCCTTTTGTTGACTCCACAATTCATCGAACGATATTCCCGCCAAAAGCCTTACTACATCGGTTGATGCTATTCCGCTTGTGTGCTGAAGCAGATGACGAATGGTGATTGTGTATTCGTATTTTGGTAGGTTTGGAAGATAGATCCGAATATCCTTGTCCAATTCCAACTTACCCTCACCTTCAAGCAGCAAAATGGCAAAGGCAGTAAACTGCTTGGCAACAGAGGCAATATCGAAAGTTGTGTTTTTGTCATTTGGTTGGTTATGGTCAATGTTCATAAGGCCATAACCTTTTGCCATAACAACTTTACTGTTCGATAGTATTCCGATTACACCACCTGGCTCACCTTCGCTATGCTGAAGGGCAACTAGCGAATCGATTTTCTGAGTTAATTTTTCATCATTATTAGAATGAGCGCTTAGTGTAATTAACATGGAAGCGAATGCCAGAATGATTGTTTGAGTACTTTTTTTCATGATTTCATTTTTTTGATTATTGGTTCAGTAAGTTTTATTTGAGAACAAATATATCAGTCTAAAATGCTTGTAATTAATAACTATCTGTATGTGAACACCTGCTTTATAAACTCTCAGAATTACTATGTAAATTGCTTTCATCAATTAAAAGTGGTATTTTGAATATTTGTAACGCAATTCGTCAATTACAATATCGATATTGGTATTTTTTCGTGTACTTTGTATAATTAATCGAATTGCTATGTTTAAAAGAAAAATTGTTGAACCGCTAATACATGTTGTTTTTTGGCTATCGCTTTATACATTTGCCATAATCTTTATTCGAACAATAGGTCCTTTTAAAAAGATTGATAACACCCTACTACTGCCAATAACTATTGGAACAATAATAAATGCCATAGTTTTTTACGCAACTACCCTCTACCTTATTCCTCGCTACGCAAGTAAAAATCAAATTAAATCTTTCCTTCTCGGGGTTATTCTAGTTTTTATAGGATTTACTTTAATTGAAACTTTTGCCGATTACTTTTTCATGGTTTGGATTTACTCCGACAGCCCCGAACCTTTTTATGCTATGCTGATTACCAATGGATTAATTCATGTAATATTCATTTCTTTTGCAATTGGTTATGGCTTTATCCGTTCATGGGTTATTAACGAGAATAATAAGCAGATTTTGATACGAGAGAAACTTATCGCCGAGTTAAGTTTTTTGAGAACGCAGCTAAATCCGCATTTTTTGTTTAATGTGCTAAATATGGCTTACTCTAGCGCCAGCCGAAAAGGCGACGACCAAACTGCTGATATTATCGAGAAGTTATCGGTGCTTATGCGCTACATGATTTATGAAAGTAATGTTGAAAAAGTTGAGGTTGAGCGTGAGATTGAGTTTATTCGTAACTATATTAATCTGCAAAAAATGCGATTCTCGGCCGACTTGCCAGTTAAGGTAAGTTTTTCGGTTAATGGCCATTACTCAGGTTACCGAATTGCACCACTAATTCTAATATCATTTATTGAGAATGCCTTTAAGTATGGAGTTAAGCTGGAGCAAGAGTCGGAGATAAATTTATCGATTAATTTTCAGAATGGTGAAATGGAGTTTGCAGCAAGTAATCCCATTTTCAAAAATGCCCAGTCGATGGACCATAAAAACTCTGGAATAGGCATAAAGAATACCCAAAAACGTTTGGCTATACTATATCCACAAAAGCACAAACTTAGTATAGATAATAGTGGTAAAGAGTTTTCTGTAAAACTTCATTTAAACTTAGAATAAACGCCCTATGAGATGTGTTGTTATTGACGATGAGCCATACGCTTTAGATCTTATTAATGATTATACTCAGCGTACTCCATTCCTTGAATTGGTCAGCTCCTTTAGTAATCCATTTAAAGCCCTCGACTTTTTGAATAGGGAGTCAGTCGATCTAATCTTTCTCGATATCAACATGCCCGAACTGTCGGGTATTCAATTGCTGAGAACACTCCAGTCGCCGCCAATGGTGATTTTTACAACAGCATACCCAGAGTTTGCTGCCGAAAGTTACGAGTATAATGCGGTCGATTATTTGGTGAAACCCATTAAATATGAGCGTTTTCTTAAGGCGGTAAACAAAGCGTGTAGCCTTTTGCACTCAACCATCGCAAAACCAAATCAAACAGCAAAACAGCCTAACGACCAGAAGGACGATTCGCTTTTCGTTAAAAGTGGAACTCAATTGGTGAAAATTTATCCCGACGAGATTCTTTTTGTTGAGGCAGCGGGTAACTATATGTGTTTTATTACAAAGGATAAAAGGGTCTTGTCGCTGCTTACAATGAAAGAAGTGTTGGATATTTTACCTGCTGATAATTTTTTGCGTATTCATAAGTCGTACATCATCTCCCTAAAGCATATCGATGCCATTGAACGTTATGATGTTGTTATTAACGGCAAACAAATCCCCATTGGCATTACCTATAAGGAGCATTTTATGGCAATGACCAAAAAGTAAAATCGGGCTACAATGAGCATTAAGGTTTATCGCATAAACAAATATGAAGATTTATTAAAGATATTTTTATATAACTTTCGCCATAATACTTTTCTTTTTCTTTTGGTCGGGTTATCTTTAATTTTTTCATTGTATTTAATGTTTAAACTATTTCCATAAAACTATTTAGATTACAATCAATTTTGTTGCTAACGGCTGGGGGTTGGTAAAGTGTAGGTTTTTAAAACGTTTTTCTTTCCCCTCGCTACGAAACTAAGTAAAAGTTGAACAGATTCCAAATCCGCTATAAAACCAAGTTTTCACAAGTACGAATAATTTGCTTATACTAATGAACGTTTGTGTATTAGACTAATGGTTTTCTCAATATTTCTGTATGCATTTCGTTTCCCCAAGTAACAAAATCAACTTTACTAAAAAGGAATTAATTAAAAATTCAGGCTCTTCAATATCAACATTAAAAACATTACTAAACAAAACTCTCTGGTACAAAATAATTAGCCTAACTTCGACAAACAAATTGGATAACCGTTTTGGGCAACTAAGCAAAATGTGAATATGAAAAAGACTGCTGTATTACTCGTGTTGGTATTTATATCAACAATCTTGTTTTCGCAAAACCAAGATTTTGTTTATTCGAATGGTGACTATGGGGTTGAAATTAAGTTTCCAGCAAAACCTGTAATTATTGACAGTCAAAATTCTAACTCAACAGATCAAGGTGCAACCCTAATACTTCCTCTCGAAGGTGGATTGTCTTATAATATAGTATTTCAAAAGACTAGCAATCTTGTGAATTATGTAAGAATATATAAAAACCTTGGTGGAACAATAAAAAGTCAATATAAAGTAGGTAAAATTAAAGTAACTGAAATGGAAGTGTGGCGACAAGGATCCTGTCATTTGTTTAAAATAGTTGAATCCAATAAGCCTACTTTTGTAGCATACGTTACAAGTCAAACCTGCGCCCCGGATAAATATGTGATGCCTTTTTTTAACTCCTTAAAGATTAATGGAACAGTTATACAAAACCCGAATACGGACAATAGCAAATACACAACCTATTCCATTGATTACCCATCTAAAACCGACACCGTTACAAAAATTG
>DDWL01000044.1:0-47795 GCA_002345675.1 Bacteroidales bacterium UBA2287
GACATTAAATATTAATCATTACTTACAACTATTTCAGTAGCAGCTTTTACTTCGGCTGCATTAGCAATATTCAGTTTCTACCAGCTAAAAGGCAAACTCTTTTGGCTTTTTAAGCCACTAACAACAAGTATAATAATTGCCCTGAGCATTGCCATTGTTATTGTTAATCCAAGTTTTTATTCAAAGGTGCTTCTTGCTACGCTGTTTTTTGCCCTAATTGGCGATGTTTTGCTTATTGGGTACAAGCATTTGTTGCCTGGACTATCCTTCTTTTTGCTGGCGCATATTGGGTTAATTATTGCCATTACCAGTTTACATGGTTTTCAGTGGTATCCCTACTCGCTAATTCCTTTAGTTGTTTTTGGATTTAGCTTCTTTTTATATATGAAAAAGAGCCTTGGGAAATTTAAAATTCCTGTTGCTTTATACATGGTTGTAATTTTAGTAATGAACTGGCAGGCAATAAATCTTCTTTTTATAAATGGCAGCATGTACTCATGGGTAATTGCCATTGCATCGCTGCTATTCACATTTTCCGACTCAGTTATATCGTACAACTTGTTTAAGCATCAATTTAGGACTTCGGAGTTTTTAATCCTTTCAACCTATTGGTTGTCCATTTATATGTTAGTAATTGCTGGATTATATTTGTAAAAAGTCAAACTATTAATTCGAACTTAATATGATAAAGAAACTTGTTGTCCTTACTACCACCTTACTTTGCATTTCTGCATTTTGCAACGCACAAAACACCACCGTTCAGCCCGACGACCGTGGCTACGTTGTTAGGTTAGGTCAAATGGCTCCCGATTTTACCATTGAATTTACCGATGGCACACCTTCGAAAAAACTCTCCGATTTTAGGGGCCAAGTTGTTATGCTACAGTTTACTGCCAGCTGGTGCAGCGTATGTATAAAGGAAATGCCCCATATTGAGGAGCAAATTTGGAAAGTATACAAAAGCAAAGGTTTACAGCTTTTTGGTGTCGACCGCAAAGAGCCAAAGGAAACTGTAATTAAGTTTGCCGAGCGAATGAAAATTACCTACCCCTTAATTATGGACGAGCAAAGCGAAATTTTCAGCCTTTATGCCCACCCAAGCTCAGGAGTAACCCGCAATGTGCTAATCGACAAGTCGGGAAAAATTGTGTTTATGACCCGCTTATACGACGAAAAGGAGTTTAAAGCGTTGGTAAAAAAAATATCGGAGATATTATAGCATATTAAAGGCTATAATGTTCAACTTTTATAGATGTAATCAATTATGTTATAAAGCATTAAACTGTTTTTCAGTAGCTTTAATTAGTTTTTTTTAAAACCAATTTTATAAGTTTGTGCTAAAATTTAAAAATTACATTTTAAACTTTTCTATTTATTAAAACAATTGATTATAAGCGAGATATGCTTTTTGAAGAAAGAGACTATAATGAGAATTAAGATAAAATAGTACCTTTAATATTGAAAACTGAAATAACCCAAATAACGACAATATGACCATTTTCTTGAAGTTCAATAGCAAAACTTTCGTTTTGTCAACACATAAATGAATTAATCGTCCGATCTTTATATGCGACAGCAAAAAAAAACGTTGAAAATAGTAAACCAACAATACTTAAAATAAACAACACAAATTTAATTTATGAAAAAGAATAACACGTATTTACTCACTATCCTTGCCACTGCAGCCATGGCCATGCTCCTCGTTTGGGGGTGTAAAAAAGATGAAACGATTAAACTAGCTTCCCTTAGCACTTTAACAGTAACCGAAATAACCAAGAATACAGCCAAATGCGGAGGCGACATCACCAACGATGGCGGAGGAGAGATTACTTCTAGAGGTGTGGTATGGAGCTTGTCACAAAATCCAACCATTGCGCAAAATTTGGGTTATACCCTGAATATTCCAGGAACTGGTCAATTCGATAGTAACATTTCAGACCTTACTCGTTACACCAAATACTACGTGAGAGCATATGCAACGAATAGGGCTGGCGTAGCCTATGGAAATGAGTTGGAATTTACAACCGAAGGCGAACCATCGGTCATTACTACCGAACCTATAACAAGCATTACAGCAATTACAGCAGTATGTGGAGGTAATATTACCGACGATGGAGGTGCTACAATAACTTTGCGGGGTGTTGTTTGGAGTAACTCTCCGAACCCCACTATTGCTGAAAACCTTGGAAGCACGAGCAATGGTAATGGAATAGGAAGTTTTTCAAGTGAACTAACGAGCCTTACCCCAAATACAACTTACTACATCAGATCATTTGCAACCAATAGTTTAGGAACATATTATGGTTTAGAACGTAATTTTTCAACAAGAAATGGAATTTTTTCAATAACCTCTACAGCAGTAACCAACATTACATTAAATTCTGCTCAAACTGGCGGTAACATTTCCACCGATGAGGGCGCACCCATTACCGTTCGCGGAGTGGTTTGGAGCACTTCGCAGAGTCCCACTGTTGAAACGAACCAAGGCATAACATCCAACGGAACAGGTATTGGTACGTTTACCAGTAACCTAACCAATCTTCAACTCGGAACGGTTTACTACGTTCGTGCCTATGCCACCAACAGTGTGGGAACGATTTATGGCAACCAGCAAACATTTACAACCCGTGATGGCATAATTTCCCTAACCACAACAGCAGCTACTAGCGTTACCGCTACTTCTGCTACAAGCGGCGGCAATATTTCCACTGATGGTGGTGCGGCTGTTACAGTTCGGGGCGTTGTTTGGAGCACTTCGCAGAGTCCAACTGTTGAAACTAACCTAGGCATAACGTCCAACGGAACGGGTATTGGTACGTTTACCAGCTACCTAACCAACCTACAAGTCGGAACGGTTTACTATGTGCGAGCTTATGCCACCAATAGTGTGGGAACTACCTACGGCAATCAGCAAACATTTACAACCCGTGATGGCTTAATTTCTCTAACCACAACAGCAGCTTCTATTATTACCGCTACAACTGCTACCTGTGGCGGCAACATTTCCTCCGATGGTGGAGTGTCTGTTACCGCCAGAGGCGTGGTGTGGAGCACCTCGCAAACCCCAACCACTTCAAATAATCAAGGTATTACTAGCAATGGTACGGGTACGGGCAGCTTTTCAAGCAACTTAACTGGACTTACGGCAAACACTACCTACTACGTGCGAGCTTACGCCACTAATAGCATAAGTACTACCTATGGCAATCAGATAATTATTTTAACTTTAGATAACAATTTACTTTATGAGAGTTTTAATTACACAGCTGGTGAATTTATCGGTGGAAATACTGATATTCCCTCATCATCGAACAACTGGGTAACGCATGCAGTAACTGTTGGAACCATTGTTTTAACTGCTGAAAGTTTAAATTACACAGGACTTGCAGCATCTGCGGGGAACAAAGTTTTTATTTCTGGCAATAATACAACTTGCACTAGAGATGTTAACCGTGCCGTTGATGGTGGTGTAACTAAAGTTATTTATTACTCTGTACTTGTTAAAATCATCGACAACACTCAACTTGGTACTGGCGATTACTTTATGAATCTTGCATCTGCAACTGGAGCTTACGATGGTGCTACAACTAGTGTTGGTGCAAGGTTAGGTGCTATGACTTCTGGTGGTGGTTTTAGATTTATTATTAGAAACCAGACTGGTGGAACACCAACTTGGACAGATAATGGTCAGGACTTAGTTTTTAACACAACCTACTTAGTCGTTGTAAAGTACGATTTTAATTCAGCACTTACAGTAGCAACTATGTGGGTAAATCCAACAAGTCTTGGTGGCAACGAGCCAGCAGGTGGTGTTATTAATAATGGTGGTACAAACCTATTTAATGGTTTAAAAGCAATATGTATTAGAAATGGAAGCGGAACACCTAAAGCTGAAATTGATGAAATTCGTGTAGGCACAACTTGGGAAGGTGTAACACCAACAAACTAATTATCAATATATTAATATCAATTCTTGTGTGCATTTGCACATAAAAAAGCATAACCTAAATTAATTGGGGCTTGGTGAAGCGAGTAAAATGTTGCTCGCACGGATTTGCAAATCCGTGCGAGTTCGTTTTTATAAATGTGCTATCTTTAGCTTAAATACATTTTAAATGGATCTTTTGGTCTTTACCAATAGGCAAACCCCTAGGGTTGAGTACATTTTTAGGCAAATATTTGCTAAAATGCTTAACATTAATTATTCCATTACCCTATCGGAAAGCGAGTTTAATGCCTTTAGCGGACCAAAGGTTGCCTACTCGGCTAACCATTTTCCCAATGCGCTTACTGTTTCTCCCTGCCATTTACTTTTCGAAAGCCATATTGAACGACAAAATTTGGCATTTTTCAGGTGGTGCGAATTGCCTGCATTTTATGCCGTTAACGAAACCTCCGATATTCCCTTTGATTTGTTTGCTGCCTCGTTTTTTCTTATAACCCGCTACGAGGAGTATTTGCCCTTTAAAGCCGACGAGCATGGTCGTTTCCCTGCTTCGGAAAGCTATGCTTACCGAATGGGTTTTCTTCAAATGCCATTGGTCGACTTGTGGGTAAACGAGCTGGCAAAGTTGTTAAAAGCAAAGTTCCCGGCCCTTTCAATTAAAAAAAATAAGTTCGAATTTATTCCAACAATCGACATCGATAATGCTTACGCATTTAAACATAAGGGAGTATTTCGAGCACTACTGGGAACTGGAAATGCGCTAATTCATTTCAAATTATCAGAGGTTTATAGCCGCATTTTAGCATACTTAAACCTGTCGCGCGATCCCTACAATACCTACGCAAAGCTGTTTCGCACACTTACCCATTACCCAAACTCCAAATGGTTTATTCTTGCTGGGGGATATGGCGAGTACGATAAAAATTTGCCCGTTAAAAGCGGGGCAATGCGAAGGCTGTTGGCTCGAATTGGTAATCACTTCGAAGTGGGCATACACCCTTCGTACCAATCGGGGCAAAACCCCGCAAAAATTGCACTAGAACTTAACGCCCTCGAAAGCGTTTTACAAGAAAAAGTGCTTAACAGCCGGCAGCATTTTTTAGCATTTATGTTTCCTAACTACTTTGTTGAGTTGCATAAATTGGGCGTAAAGTCCGACTTTTCGATAGGTTACTCCAACGAGTTGGGCTACAGGGCAAGTACATGCACTCCGTTTAATTTTTATAATTTAAAAACCGATGAGGAGTTGGTGTTACAATTTGTTCCCTTTTCGGTAATGGACAGGGCTCTTTGGCTAAAGTTTCAAGAAAAGCCAAACGAAGCAGTTGAATTTACGTTAACAATGGCAAAGCACGTGGCTTTACTTGGAGGCACTTTTGTGCTGGCTTGGCATAACGAAACCCTGTCGGGCATTAATGAGTGGAAAGGGTGGGAGAGTGTTTTCGATAGAATAGTTCGAACTATTAAAGGGCTATAAATTGAAAATTGTTTATATCAATAGAGGCAGTATTGATACAAAGAAGTGGGACAGCTGCATTGCCCGTTCGGTAAACAGTTCGGTTTACGCATACTCATGGTACCTCGACATTGTTGCTCCCCAATGGGGCGCACTGGTGGCAAACGACTACTCTACCGTTTTTCCGCTTCCTTTTAGTACAAAATATGGAATTACCTATGTTTACCAACCCGGCTTTACGCAGTACCTAGGCATTTTTTCGAGGGATCAAATATCCGACGAGGTTGTATCGAGTTTTTTTGCTGCTATTCCACCACAATTCCAGCATGTTTCAATTTATCTTAACCCATTTATTAAGGCTGTTAAGGGAAGCGTAACTTCAAGTCGAACGACTTTTAATCTCGATTTAATTCAACCCTTTCATGCTACTTTGTTGCGCTTTAGCGAAACTGTAAAAAAGAATGTTCTAAAGGCTACTGCGTTGAATGTTTCGGTGCTAAAGGGGCTAAGCATTTCGCAATTATTCGAACTTATTGAGGCCGACCCGCAGCAGCGGTTAAGTAAGGATCACTTAAATACGTTAAAACGAATTATTTCATTCTCAACAAACCTTGGGGTGGGCCAACTTTATGGTGCTTACACAAATAGTAATCAGCTTTGTGCTGCAGCCCTTTTCCTTACTAATCAAGGGCGAAGTACTTGCCTTTTTTCGACAGTAACCCCCGAAGGCATTGAGAATAAGGCAATGTATTTTTTAATCGACAGTTACATTATTGCACACTCCGAAAAGAACTTGGTACTCGATTTCGAAGGTGCTTCGAATACGGTTATTGCCGAGTTCTATAAAGGATTTGGGGCAATCGAGTGTACCTTCAACCATGTTGTGTTAAACCGTTTACCTTGGTATTTAAAACTTTTTAGGTAGAAATTTACTCCATTAAACTTTCAAAGTCAATTTCGGCAGGCTGTTCCATTTCAATTAGCCTATTTTTTTCGCACTTAAGGGTTTTCGAAGGAAACTTCTTTAAAAGGCCATAGTTGTGCGTTGCCATAATTATGGCTCTTCCGTTCGAGGCAATGTCGAAAAGAATTTTCATAATCTCATCGGAAGTCTCGGGGTCGAGATTTCCAGTTGGTTCATCGGCCAAAATAATATCGGGATTATTAAGAAGTGCACGGGCAATTACCACACGTTGTTGCTCTCCTCCAGACAGTTGGTGAGGCATTTTAAAATCTTTGTGCTTAAGGCCAACCTTATCAAGCACATCGTCGATGCGTTCCTGCATTTCCTTTTTATTTTTCCAGCCTGTTGCCTTCAGCACAAAAAGTAGGTTTTGCTGAACAGTACGGTCGGTAAGTAGCTGAAAATCTTGAAAAACAATTCCAATTTTACGGCGAAGGTAGGGGATTTGTCGGTTTTTTATTTTAGTAAGATTAAAGCCTGCAACGGTTCCTTCGCCCTTTTTTAAAGGTAACTCGGCTGTTATGGTTTTAATTAAGCTGGTTTTTCCGCTTCCAACTTTGCCAATTAGGTAAAGAAAGTGCCCTTTTTCAACCACAAGGTTTAGGTCGGAAAGTATTAGGTTGTCGCCCTGAAAAATGGAGGCGTTTTTTAGTTCAATAATTGTGTCGAGTGCCATTTACAGCATTGTTTTTGTTTTCCAAAAAAAATCGAAAATATTTTAATGGGCTGGTGTAAAGTTAACAGGTATAAACGAAATCGCAAAATTCGATTTACTACACATATTTTACTCCTTCTCCTTTCTCCTTTTCTTATTTTCTCATTTTCTATCCTATAGTCTTTATGTCTTTACAAATCACTTTCCGTTTATTCCAAATAAAAAATGCAAACGCTAAGCATATAAGAGATGAAATGAAAATAGTATATGGCACCGTTAAAGTCGACGAAACGCTTCCTAGTAAAAGACTGCCAATTGGTGTAATTCCCATAAACGACATTCCGTATAACGAAATTACCCTGCCACGCTTATCGCTTTCGGCGAAAGTTTGTAGGTAGGTATTTGTCGATGCGAAAAGAACAATCATTCCATACCCCACAAATGGAAGCGATGCAAATGACAGGTAAGCGTTTTTCGAAAGAGAAAAAACCATTAGCCCAAGGCTAAATATAAATGCGGCAACTATTATGTTTTTTATAATGCCATCGGTGCTACTTCGATAAGTTAACGATATTGCACCAATAAATGCTCCTGCACCAAAAAAACCGGTGAGAATACCAAGAAATTCAGCACTTCCATTTAAAACATCGCTGGCAAAGTAGGGTAAAAAAACTTGAAATGGTAATCCAAATAAACTCGATGCAAAAACCAGTAGCAGCAAGTAGCGAATTTGGATTGTTTTGTACGAGTATTTTAGCCCTTCTGCTAAATCGGTAATTAGTGAGTTTTTGGTTGTTGCTTTTTTGATAGCATCAACTTTTATGGCAAAAAGAGCGATTATTACAGCCCAAAAGCTTAGTCCGTTAATTAAAAAACAAAAACCTTCGCCAATAATTGCAATTAGAAAGCCGCCAAGCATTGGACCAACAAAACGTGCCGAGTTTATTAATGTGGAGTTTAGGGCTATTGCATTTTGAAGCAACGCCTTATCGCCAACCATGTCAAGTAGAAATGAATGTCGAAATGGCGTATCGAAACCCAAGGCTATTCCGTTAATAGTTGCAATTGCAATAAGATGCCAAACTTCAATTTTGTCGGTTAGTGCAAGCCAAGCCATTAAAAACGCCATAACCATCGAAACCGATTGTACGGCAATTAGAACATTCCGTCTATTTATTCTGTCGGCGTAAACACCCGCTAAGGGTGTAATAATTAGAGAAGGGATTTGACCAGCAAAACCTATAACGCCCAGCATTACTGCTGAACCTGTAATTCGATATACTAACCAACCAAGCGCAAGGTTCTGAATCCATGTGCCCAGTAGCGACGCCAGTTGACCCCAGAAGAATAGTTTAAAATTTCGAACTTTTAATGCTCTAAAGGCAAACCCAAGCCGATTAAAGTAACTGCTTATGTCGAGAAATCGAAACAATGTTGAAGAATTTTCGCAAAGTAAGCCAATTTTAAAACGTTATTGAATACAATATTTCGCTAAATTCTAATTTCACGCAAAGACGCAAAGGCGCAAAGAATTAATTGTTAAAACAATATCAAACAAGATGATTATTGCAAATTGCATTGATAATCAATTATATGCGATTAATTGTCGAACTATTGTGAATACACATGCTATATATTAAGGTTATTTCGATGTGAGATGAAATACAAAACGCATTTAATCATTTTGTAAAATGCAAAACATAAAACCTCTGTGTTAAACTTACGTCGAACCCAAATTTAAGAAATTTTAGAAACCTTATCAGTTCTTCGAAAAACCTTAGTAACAAAAACTAAAAACTCATTTTATCAACCTTATTCCCTTATTTATCAATAAAATAATAATAAGGTATTATTTATAAATTACTTTTTTTATGCAAAAAGCCCGTTGGAATTTTCCAACGGGCTTTTAAATACATGTTAATATGGTTACTTCTTAATTACCTTCATTGTATGTCGCGTAACGCCGTCGTTAACAACTACAACGTAAACGCCATTCTGGAAGTTCGAAAGGTCAACCTCGTTCGAAGCGCTATTTAAGCTTGCGTTCGAGTAAACCTTAGCACCCGAAACGGAGTATACCTCAATCGACTTAATTTCACCATTGCTTTCGATGGTAACCAAGCCCATTGTAGGATTTGGGTAAGCGCTAACCGAAATGCTCTCGGTGAAATTCTCAAGAACGTCAATCCTCGACTCCTTCGAAGCGGTTGTAATGGTAACCTTAATGTTGGGGCGGTAGCTCGATACAGTGCCATTGCCAGTTGGAGCAGAGTTGTCGGCTCTAATGTACATATGTTTGCTGGTTGCAGTTGTGTAGCGTACTGCTGCTCCAGTGCTCGAACCGATTCCTGTTCCGCCATAGTTGGTTTCAACTAAAACCAAAAGATTGTTCGATCCGCCAGTAAAGTTAAAGGCAGTCGATAACGTAAACTCTTTCCAAGCGTTAGCTGTTGTGCCAGCCATTGTTCCGCTGTACACAAGGGTTGCACCCGAAATTGAATTTGCCCAGGTTGTAGCTGTAAGTGTCGAAGCAGTTGTATGCTTAACGTAAATCTTAATGGGAACATTATAGCTTGTAGTTAGGGTTGGATACCAAGCAAGTTTGCTAATTGAGCCAACCTTGCCAAGCTCAGCAGCGGTGTAAATCGATGCGCTGCGCTCATAGCCGTAGTAGCAGTTAACTGGGTAGCCCTGAGTTGAGGTTCCGGTACCAATGGTAACATCCGAAGTGGTTCCGCCGCTGCTGGCTAGGGTTGTGAATGAAACTTGCGCGCCATAAGCAGTACCAGCCGAGTTAATGGCGTAAGCCCTTACGTAGTATGTTGTGCTTGCAGCAAGTCCAGAGATGTTTGCGGTAAATGTTCCTGTGCCCGAGCCGCTAACCACTTTGCTGTTGGCAGTTGTTGGAGTTGACGAGGTGCTGTAGCAAACGCCCCTTTCGGTAACGGTAGCGCCACCATCGGCAGTAACGTTTCCTCCGCTGGTTGCAGTGCTAGTTGTAATGCTCGATGCAGCAGTTGTTGTAACGGTTGGAACTACTACAGGTGTACCACCGCTTGTAATTGAAATATTATCAACATACCAGTAGTCAATTTGGTATAAATTGCCATCGGCAACCAAAGCAAAGTATGTGTTAGCCGAGTTTAGGTTGGTTGTTACGGTAACGTTAACCGTTGCTGCGGCAATGTTAGTAGCAGTTGTGGCAACCGACCAAGAAGTGTTCGTCCAGTTGGTTTTATCGTTCGAGGTTTGTACCCTTAGGGTTACGCCAGTTGCATAAGCATCGAGCATATGCCTAAACGAGAAGGTAACTTGGCTAACGCCAACGGTGTTAACGGCAGGAGTAATAAGGCGAGTAGTGCCTGGGCTTACTTGCTGGTAAGTACATCTTGCCTCATAGGCAGTTCCTCCGGCATTAGCAGAGTTGTTCATATTCCAACGCTCAGTAATTCCAGTTCCAGTGTTTTGGGTAGTCCAGCCACTTGGCATTGTCGATGCAAAGTTTTGGGTTACTGGAAGTGCTAAGCCCGATGAAACATTTTGAGTTGTAAATGTTACATTCGAGGAGTAATTGCTGCTTCCATAGCTATTTTTAGCCCTAACGCTCCACTCATAAGTAGTATTAGCGGTTAAGCCCGATGCATTGTAGCTATTAGTTGTTACATTATAGGTTGAATACGAACCACCCGATGGACGAATTTGTACATCGTAGGAGGTTGCTCCGCTAACGGCGGTCCAAGCTAATGTAGCACTTGAAGTTGTTACACTCGACGATGCTAATCCCGTTGGAATTGCTGGTGCTGTTCCTGCTGCCGAAGTAGTTACGGTTATTGCGCTGGTATAGCTGCTGCTTCCGTACGAATTCTTTGCACTAACCTGTGCTTCGTAAGCAGTTGATGCGCTTAAACCTGTTGCGCTATAAGTTGTGCTGGTTGTATTGTAAGTTGTCCAACTTCCACCCTGTGGACGAATTTGTACATCGTAAGAAGTTGCACCACTTGAAGCATTCCAATTTAGGGTAAATGAACTGGCGGTAATACTCGAAGATGCCAATCCTGTTGGAGTTGCTGGAGCAGTTCCTGTTGAGCCAATGCTAACCGATGCTTGATAAGTTCCATGGTTATAAGCAGTAACGGTTACAGTGCCAATTCCACTGGTAAAGTTATGGCTAATCGAAGCCACGCCCGACGAATTGGTAACAGCAGTGAACGAAACTCCGTTTTGGAATAAGGCAACTCGCGCATTAGCAACTGCAACTCCGCTCGATGTAACGGTAACACTGTAAGGACTTCCAGTAACATTTCCTGCGCTTACAGTTATTGCTTTTGGAGTGTTTGTTCTAATTTGTAATGAAGCATCACCAAAAATAGTCCAAGTTTGGAAGGTTTCACGCGTATCGGTATTTGTATACTGCTCGGCAAGCATTAGTACGTTACCGTTAAAGGTAATTGAACCAAAGGTTGACCTTTTATCTATGGCAGTTGTACTTGTTCCATTACCGGGTCTGTTAGTATAATCGTAACCACCAATTAAAATGTCATTAAAATAATCCTGTCCGCGCATAGGAGGAATCCAGGGCTGATTTATAGTTGACATAATGGTTGCAACTGCGCCACCGTTTTCTTTCTTCAACCAGGTTTCAGCAAAGCAGTCCCCTGTTGTTCTGTGAAATTTTCCCACAACGCAAGCTACCGAAAATATAACTGGAAGTTTACTTCCGTTGGTAAGGCTACTTACATGGGTTGAAGAGAAACTACCAACACTCCAACCAGTTTCTGAACCATGATTTGCGAAATTTATGACACTTACCCCTGTGTTAATACGAGATGAAATAAGGGTTGAAGTTGTATTCGAAGTAACATATGTGCTATTGCCATCATACTCCTGATATACAGTTGAATAATTATACGAAGGGGTTAGTAGCCTGTCCCTTATTCTTTGCATATGCAGGTCGTCACCTTCGCTATCGTCGCCAGAACCAGAACCTTCGTTTCTGGCTAAACCTAAAGCGCTTTTATACCAAGTTCCAGACATATCTGGATTCTTTTCGTAATTTATAGCTTTGTTAACCTGAACCGTTACTTGAGCAGTTGTATTTGCCGAAAAGCGACCAATTATAAGTTCAGGGTAGAAATCGCTTCCTGCAACGCAACCTAGCATTGGATCCATTGGTGCATTTTGACCAGTGCCCAAATCCGATTTAATATCGTCCCAGTCGCCAACAAGCTGAACGTAAAGAAGGTTTGGATTGCTATTGTAGGCATTTTGAATATTTGTTTTTACGTTGGTTCCTGTTGCAACCTGTAAGGTACTAACTGTAAATCCTTTTTGTCTTTTCCAGTCAATGTAGGGCTGAATTACCGTTGCATCGCGCGATGTGTAAATCACCAACATTTCGCCATATTCGCCAATTTGGTTTGCAAATTTGGTTGTACTGTAGTTTATGAAAAGCGATTTATAAACTTCGTTTATTGCAGGGTCGATAGTACTGGCGAAGTTTTTAATTGGATTTGTGCTGTTAAGTTTATCCTCTTTCACTTTTACAGTCATGCTTTTATAAACACGTAATGTGTTTTCAACGGCATTATATTGAAAAGGGTAAACATATACGTTAACGCCTCTAGTATCTCTAAAAATGAAAGGCTCTGTATTTTCAGTTAAAATTTCGGGATACCATGCGTTTACCTTCGACTCAGGAGCAATAACATAAGGTATCGATTTTGGATTCTGGTCGCGATAAATAGTTCCACGCGATGGCAGCATTGGGTTGTTTAATTTAATGTCGATATAGTCGCCATTAACAACCTCAAGTTTAACATCATTTTCAGCATTAAGCTGAATTGCTGCATTTAGCATTGGCAATTCGGCAAACCCTTTTTTAAAAGTATTAACACCATTTTCGAATTGAATAGTGGAATATTTTACGCCATCAAATTCAATGTCGTTAATTTTGTAATTGTTTACTGTAAAATTCAAAAGCATTTCGCTCTTGTTGTCAGTTAGGTTTACAGTGTAATCCTTATTGGATTTGGTAAAATTTTGCTGCGAGAAAGCCCAAGTAGCACTAAGGCAAAGGACTAAGCAAAGTAGAGTTTTTTTCATAAATTAAATTGGTTTAGTTAGGGTTAACAATTTCAGCAAATTAGGCGGATAGTAATTGCAAGTCAATTTTTATATTGAATAGGTGACTTAAAAATTATTATTTAGAAACATTATATGCTATACGCTCAGATATACAGCGAATTAAAGTGTAAAGAATTCTTATAATAGAAATTGATTCCTTGCTTTTTATAGATTTATACTATATGCTGTAACTAAATATAAATAAGAAGAGGACGTTTCGGTTTAGGAAACGCCCTCTAATAAAAAATGAAATTGTCTATTTATTTCTCAAAACCACAACGAATGGCTACTTCTTAATTACCTTCATTGTATGGCGTGTTTCGCCGTCGTTAACAACTACAACGTAAACGCCATTTTGGAAACTCGAAAGGTCAACCTCGTTCGAAGCGCTATTAACGCTTGCATTCGAGTAAACCTTAGCACCCGAAACGGAGTACACCTCAATCGACTTAATTTCACCATTGCTTTCGATGGTAACCAAGCCCATTGTTGGATTTGGGTAGGCGCTAACCGAAATGCTCTCGGTGAAATTCTCAATTAAGTCAATTTTCGACTCTTTCGAAGCAGTTGTAATGGTAACCTTAATGTTGGGGCGATAGCTCGATACGGTACCATTGCCTGTTGGGGCAGTATTGTCGGCCCTAATGTACATATGCTTACTGGTTGCCGATGTGTAGCGTACTGCTGCTCCTGTGCTTGAACCTGTACCTGCTCCGCCATAGTTGGTTTCAACTAAAACCAAAAGATTATTTGATCCACCGGTAAAGTTAAAGGCAGTCGATAGCGTAAATTCTTTCCATGCGTTAGCCGTTGTTCCAGCCATTGTTCCGCTGTAAACAAGGGTTGCGCCCGAAATGGAGGTAGCCCAAGTTGTAGCTGTAAGTGTTGTAGCTGTTGTGTGCTTAATGTATATCTTAACGGGAACACTAGCAGTAGTAGTTACTGTAGGATACCAGCCTAATTTGCTAATCGATCCAACTTTGCCAAGCTCAGCAGCAGTGTAAATCGATGCGCTGCGCTCGTAGCCGTAGTAGCAGTTAATGGGGTAACCCTGGGTCGAAGTGCCCGTACCAATGGTAACATCTGAGGTAGTTCCGCCACTGCTAGCCAAAGTTGTGAAGCTAACCTGCGATCCGTATGCAGTACCAGCCGAATTAGTTGCATAAGCCCTAACGTAGTAAGTGGTGCTTGCAGTTAAACCAGCAATGTTTGCCGAGAAAGAACCAGTTCCTGTTCCACTTGCAACGGTACTATTAGCTGTAGTTGGGTTTTGCGAAGTGCTGTAGCAAATACCTCTTGCTGTAACGGTTGCGCCACCATCGGCAGTTACGTTTCCACCGCTGGTTGCAGTGCTAGCGGTAATGCTCGAAGCAGCAGTTGTAGAAACGGTTGGGATAGTTGCCGAAGTGCCTGCTGTAATTGAAACATTATCTATATACCAGTAGTCAATTTGATAAAGGTCACCGGTGGCCATCAAAGCGAAGTAGGTGTTAGCCGAGTTCAGGTTGGTGGTTACAGTAACGTTAACCGTTGCAGCAGCAATGTTTGTACTTGTTGAGGCAACCGACCAGGTTGTATTTGTCCAGTTAGTTTTGTCGTTCGAGGTTTGAACTCTAAAAGTAACACCAGCTGCGTATGCGTCGAGCATATGCTTAAACGAGAATGTAACCTGACTAACTCCAACAGTATTAACAGCAGGAGAAATAAGGCGAGTAGTACCTGGATTTACTTGCTGGTAAGTACATTTTGCTTCGTAAGCAGTTCCACCTGCATTGGCGGTATTGGACATGCTCCAGCGCTCGGTAATGCTAGTTCCATCGTTTTGGGTAGTCCAGCCACTTGGCATTGTCGATGCAAAGTTTTGGGTTACTGGAAGTGCTAAGCCAGTTCCAGTAGAAGAGGTTGTAAAGCTAATTTGTGTACCATAAGCAGTTCCTGCCGAGTTGGTTGCATAAGCCCTTACATAGTAAGTAGTGCTTGCAGCCAAACCAGACATGTTAGCAGTAAACGAACCTGTGCCTGTTCCGCTTGCAACAGTGCTATTAGCTGTAGTTGGGCTTGCACTTGTGCTGTAGCAAATACCCCTAGCAGTAACGGTTGCGCCACCATCGGCAGTTACATTTCCACCGCTAGTTGCCGAGCTTGCTGTAATGCTCGAGGCTGCAGTTGTAGTAACAGTAGGAACAACTACAGTTGTGCCACCACCACCCATAAACGAGAACGTTACCGATTTTGCAGTAGCATTACGAACAATATTGGTTATAGGTTTTGCTGTATTTGCTGCTGCCCACGACTTCATGTTGGGAGTTGTTGCATCGGTAAACTGATTTTTTGTACCAGTTGCGCCAGTCCATGCACAAGTTGCCGTATTAGTAGTTCCGTATGAAGATGCTGTGCTTGTTGGTTGCCCTACAGTTGCGTTTTGAGCAACAGGGTACATGCGTTGCTGGTGAGTGTTGTTTATGCTATTTGAAGAGGCAGAAGTCATTACCCCACTATGAACATGGTAAATTAGCAATCCGCTGCCAGGTAGGTAAGCATCAAATTTATGTTTTTCCCTATTTTCAATAAGGTAATACTCGCCAGTAGTTGCAGTATTTATTCTGTAAAAACTTTTGTTTTCGGCCGAGTTAAGAACAGTTACATCAGCGGCAGCTGTTAGGGTGGTAGCTGTTGCCCAGTTGTAAAAATATATTTTTGTAAATGCATTATGGTGTGCAGGAGTTAGTCCGTTGTTGTTCCACGAACCGCCTGCCATCATATCCCAGTTACCTGTTCCATCATACTGTCCACCAGTCGAATAGTTTGTGTCGTAGTAATCGGGCGCACCTAAAACATGGCCAAACTCGTGGCAAATAACGCCAATTCCAGTTAGGGTAGTTCCCGAACTTCCGCTAAGCTCAGCAGAGCAAGAGTATTTCGAAAGGGTTTTGCCATCGAGAGTAATTGTAGTAATATTCCAAGCATGAGCCCAAATACAATTTGCTCCCCCACCAGCTTCTTCGCCGTAACCTGCATAAATAATATAAACGCCATCAACCGAACCGTCGCCATCGTTATCGTAATTTGCATAATTGGCCGAAGCGTCAGCAAGTTTTACTGCTTCGGTTACAAGTTCGCGAGGCTTCACATCGTTTCCGCTTGCATCGTTTGCACCGTAGTACGACATGTTTTGACTTGCAGTGTATGGCCCAAATACGTCAACTGTAAGGTTGAACTGGTTCCAAGAGTTCTCGTTATAAAAATCCTTAACGCTGCCAGTTGCACCACCTGTGGTGTAACCAACCTGATTAAATAGGTTATTAAATTCTGCTTGGGTTTTGGTAAAAGCTTTGTCTTTAAAACCAATAAGAATACAAACAAGTTTTCTAGCTCCTGTTGTTGGAAAAGCTTTAGCGTTTTTATCTTTAATATCCCAAATTTGATTCATTAATTGAAGTTGACCTTCGCTATAAAAAATCCCTTTTTCAACTTTCGAAATAAAACTCAACTCGTCACCCTTACGGTTATTTGCATTACTAACTTTAATACCAGAGCGAACTAAGTCGCCTTTCTCATCCTTCATGGCGTACTCGTAGTAGCCGTCGTTCTGCGATAAAATGGTGTAACCATCGCTGGTTAAGGCCCATTTCACCTTTTCGTCACCCTTAAGCATTATGGTAATAATACTACCATCGGGCTGTTTGTATTCAACTGGAAAAGGGTATGCAGGAACTGCATAACTCTCTGTTACTAAGAAACTGGCTAAAATTGCCAATAATCCAAAAAAGCAGAAAAATTTTCTCATACGTAAAATGGTTTAGTTAAGTGGATAAAAGTTTAGGTTTACTGTTGTGCAAATTATGAGTGTTGAGCACCACTGTCAACTTTTAACGTTCTTTTTATTTTGTTTTTTATATATTTAGATTCTTTATAAGCGTATATATCATTAAATCAGAGCATAAGGATTATTTGTCTTATATTAATTATTTAATGCTCTGGCATAAATATAGAAATCGACTATAAATAAATAATAACTTATTTCACAATTTCTAAATTTGCATCCTGAAACTTTTTTTTAGTCGGTCTTTACAAAAAATAGTAATGCCCATTTATATCGAATTAAACTTTTACATTCATTGCCATTCTATATTAAATACTCTAAACACCTAATTTTAATTCAATATGAGAAAACTATTCCTTTCCTTATCTGTCGCATTAATTTCGAGTGCTGCATTTGCGCAGGTAAAAATCGATAGCATTGAGGGTTACAAATTCTCAACTGTTAAGGAGGTAAAGATTACCCCAATTAAAAATCAGCACCGATCGGGAACTTGCTGGAGTTTTTCGGGCTTGGCATTCCTCGAGTCGGAAATGCTACGAATGGGCAAGCCCGAAATGGACTTGTCGGAAATGTTTGTTGTACGCAATGCCTATGCCGACAAAGCAGTTAAGTATGTTCGCTTTCACGGGAGTTTAAATTTTGGTGGTGGTGGCTCCTTTTATGATGTTGTAGAAACAGTAAGAAAGTATGGAATTGTTCCCGAGGAAGCATACAAAGGACTTGAGTATGGTGAAGAAATGCATGTACATGGCGAATTCGATGCTGTGACAAAGGCTTATGTTGATGCTATTATTGGAAACCCAAACAAAAAAATTTCAACTGCTTGGAAAGCGGGTTACGATGGAATACTCGATGCATACATGGGTAAGTTACCTCAATCGTTCGATTTTCAGGGTAAAACCTACAACCCCACAACTTTTGCAAGTAGCCTTGGCTTAAACCTTAACGATTATGTGTACGTTTCGTCGTACACGCATCACCCTTTTTACCAAAAGTTTGTGCTCGAAGTGCCCGATAACTGGGCTTTTGGCGATATGTACAACCTTCCACTCGATGAGTTTATACAAATTTTCGATAATGCCATAAATACTGGCTACTCGGTTGCTTGGGCAAGCGATGTGAGCGAAAAGGGGTTTGCCTACAAGCATGGCATAGCCATTGTTCCCGAGGCTAACGTAAAAGAAATGAATAATTCCGAAAAGTCCAAGTGGACCGATCTCTCCCAAAAGGAAAAGGACGAAATGCTTTATAAATTCGACAAACCTGGAATTGAGAAAAATATAACCCAAGAGGATAGGCAAAAGGCTTTCGATAACTATTTAACCACCGACGACCATGGGATGCTTATTTATGGCATTGCAACCGACCAAAATGGGAATAAATACTATATGGTGAAAAACAGTTGGGGTACAACCGATAAGTATAAAGGCGTATTTTATGCTTCGGAGGCATTTGTTAAGTACAAAACTTTGTCAATTTTAGTTCATAAGAATGCAATTCCTAAAGCTATTGCAAAAAAAATAGGCTTGTAGCTAGTAGTGAGAAAATCAAATACATACACAATTTATTTTTGTGTTTGTGTATTTTTTTTGAAAAGGGGTAACGTTTTTGAATTGGTTTTACTAATTTTAAGCGTTTATCCCTTTCTCCTTTTTACTAATATTTTTTAAATGACATTCCATAGTAACCTTAACATTAAAGGTACTTCAAAAACACCAGAAGTAAATTTCTCTCCAGGAGAAATAAGTATTTCTGGTCGTTCAATTCCCGAAGATTCGGTGGCTTTCTACCAACCACTAATGCGCTGGATTGAAACCTATGTTAATGCTCCTGAGCCCATTACTAAGGTTACGTTTAAAATTGAATATATTAATAGCGGATCAAATCGATTTATATACTCCATACTTAAGCATCTCGACGAGTGTTTCCAAAAGGGTAACAAAATTATAGTTAACTGGTGTTTCGAAGAGGACGATGACACCATTAGGGGCTTAGGAAACGATTTGAAAACGTTTTTCGAAATGCCTATTAACCTTGTTGAAATAGTTTAGCCAATGCATAAGTGTAAGGTTTGCGGATATATATACGACTCAGAATTTGGCGATCCCGCTCAGGGAATTGAACAGGGTACTGATTTCGATGAACTTCCACCAACATGGCGCTGCCCAATTTGTGGTGTTTCAAAGGACGATTTTATTGAATTACCTGTCGACTAACTTTATTTCTAAACATTCTTTTTAGTAAAACGTTTTAAGGCAAATGCGTTTGTATTTGCTTGCTTTTGCATTTTATTAAGTATCAAAAAATGAGGAAATAATGGGTTTTATTTTTTGTTGTATTTGCATAAATACTTTATAATGAGATTAATTAGGGTGCTGTTTCTAGTCGCATTTATTTGCAGTATTACGTTTGCCCAACTTTTTGGCAGTGTAAACCCTACCGTCGACTCGAACTTTAGCTGTAGACTGTATCAAAGTTTTCAAACGGGCAACATGGTCGATTGGGTTAAGGTGCAAAACGAGATGAAAAGTCTTTACCTTAAAAACCCTACAAGTGAGTTGCTGTTTTCAATAACACAAACACAGTATGGCTACATTGGCTACTTAATTGGTGCCAAGAAAACGAATGAGGCACGCGATTATATTAAAACTGCTGAGAAAAATATTGAGCAACTTCTAAAGGTTAATCCTAACTGGTCCGATGTAATTGCCCTTAAAGCAGCCCTGCTTGCTTATAATATAGCGTTAAGCCCATACAAAGCCCCATTTATTGGTCCACAGAGCATGTCGCTTATTAGCGAAGCATTAACAAAGGATCCAAAGTCGACTCAGGCAAATATCGAAAAGGCCAATTCGGCTCACTACGCCCCATCAATGTTTGGTGGGAATCCAATTGAAGCAATTGAATACTATAAAATTGCTCTTTTACTTATGGGGGCTAAGGATGGAAGTCGCCCAACATGTTCGTGGCTTTACCTAAATACAATTACTCAACTTGCACTAGCCTACGAAAAGGCTAAAAAGCCCGAACTTGCCGATGCTACTTACAAGCAAATACTTCAAATAGCCCCAAATTACAAGTGGGTTAAAGAGGAACTTTACCCAAAGTTTAAAAAGAAAAATAAGTAATACACAAGTTTATTCTTCTCGCAATTGCCTTTTTATAATAGTAAAACAGAACTTTTATAATAATTTTGCAAACTAAAATTTTAAAAATATGCATGATATTTCTTGGCTCGAATGGTTTGGATACCTAGCTTCGGTTGTAGTTGCCATTTCCCTGTTAATGGGAACAATTGTTAAACTACGAACCTATAATTTAATTGGCGCGTCACTTTTTTCGCTTTATGGATTTTTAATCGGAGCGCTACCTGTTGCATTTCTCAATGGGTTTATTGCCCTAATTAACATTTACTATTTAGTTCGTATTTACCACCGTAAAGAGTACTTCCGGGTAATACCTTTAACTCAACCTAGTCCGTATCTTGTGGCATTTATCGATTTCTACAAAGCCGAAATCCAACAGTTTTTCCCAAATTTTGTATCGCTACCTGCCGATGCGCAAATAAACTATGCCGTGCTTCGTAATATGGCGGTTGCAGCAGTAGTTGTTGGAAGGGAAATTGAGAAGGGTACTGCTGAAATTGTAATCGACTTTGCAGTTCCCGAGTACCGCGACTTAAAGCCTGGCCTTCATATTTTTAAGCATGATACGTCGTTCTTCACAAATAGGGGAATAAGCAAACTAGTGTGCACTAGTTATAGCCTTGAACATGCAAAATACCTTAAAAGAATTGGTTTTACCGAGGAGGTTGTAAACGGTATGACGATATACTACAAGAATTTAAAGTAAATTACTGCAATCAAGTAATTTGCATGGCAAAAGCATTTAAAATAGCTTTAAATACCTAATCTGTAATGTTATTAGATTTTTGTATTTGGTTAATTGTCCCGTTAGATACATAATATGGGTAGGGTTTAAATACAGAATAAGAACACCGTGCGTTAGTTACGGAATATTCTGTACCTAACGACACAGTGAAATTGGTTTATCTAATAATCATCATCTACCGATATAACGTCCCTAGCGGGACGGGTGTTTTAAATGCGTTTGGCAAAGAGAACCTTACGCATAGTATAAAAAACAAATGGAGCTAAGCCCGGTTTGATCAATATTTGTAGTTTAGGTCGTTTCTGCAAATATTACCTTGGCTTAGCCCCATTTTGCTACTGAAGTTTACAGTTTGAGCTTACGCTCAATATCATCCATTTGGCTTTTAAATCGTTTATCGGTATCCATTAAGTTGTTAACTGTTTTGCAAGCATGCAGCACAGTTGCGTGGTCTTTTCCACCTATAAGGCTTCCAATTGTCGATAGCGAAGACTTGGTCATACTTTTCGAGAAAAACATTGCTATTTGGCGAGCCTGAACAATTTCGCGCTTGCGTGTTTTTGTATGAAGTACATCGCCAGGAAGGCCAAAATATTCGCAAACAACCTTTTGTATATAGTCAATCGATACTTCGCGCTTGGTGTTTTTAACCAACTTATCAATAACCTCCGAGGCAAGTTCAATGGTTATTTGCTTGCGGTTTAGGGTCGACTGCGCTAAAAGCGAAATAAGTGCCCCTTCGAGTTCGCGAATGTTGTTGGTTATGTTCGAAGCTATGTAGTCAACTACCTCGCTAGGTATTTGAATTCCATCGTTGTAAATTTTCTTGCTTAAAATAGCAACTCTGGTTTCAAAATCGGGAGTTTGAAGGTCGGCCGAAAGACCCCACTTAAACCTCGAAAGTAAACGTTGCTCAAGTCCAATTAGGTCAACAGGCGCTTTATCGGAAGTCAAAATTATTTGCTTTCCCGATTGGTGTAACTGGTTGAAAATATGAAAGAAAATATCCTGTGTACGCTCTTTTCCTGCAAATTCATGAACGTCGTCGATAATGAGCACGTCAATCATTTGGTAAAAATGAATAAAGTCGTTCTTGTTGTTATTCCGTATGGCTTCAACAAACTGTGTTTGAAACTTTGCGGCGTTAACGTAAAGTACAACCTTTTCGGGCGATTTTTCCTTAACTTCAATACCTATAGCTTGTCCCAGGTGCGTTTTGCCAAGTCCAGAGTTTCCGTATATAAAAAGGGGATTAAAGGCTGTTTTGCCTGGAGCATTGGCAACTGCCAACCCAGCCGAACGCGCTAAGCGATTACATTCGCCTTCAACAAAGTTGTTAAAGGTGTTGTCGGGGTTAAGCTGTGGATCGACGTGTAATTTCTTAATTCCAGGAATTACAAAGGGGTTTTTAATGCGCTGCTCCTCGTTATTATGCGAAACACTAACGGGCTTATTTCGAAGTTCTGTTTTGTTTTGCGTTGGCAAAACAACTGTCATAGGTTTGCTACTAGCAGTGCCGTTGTTTTCCATAACAACGTTGTACTCCAGCTTAGCATTTGGGCCTAATTCTTTGCGAATAGTTTTTCTTAAAAGGTCGATGTACTGCTCCTCCAAGTATTCGTAAAAAAACGGGCTTGGAACTTGAATTGTAAGTACGTTGTTCTCTAAACGTATAGGAACAATAGGGTCAAACCAAGTTTTAAAGCTAATTGGGGACAGATTATCCTTGATGACTTTTAAACAGTTATCCCAAACATCCTGGAAATCGCGAACCATTTTTAAAAGGGTATTGAATTGATATGAATTTTTACTCTACATTTTTGCTACAACAAAATTCCAAAAAAAAGATGGATAAAAAAACAACAAAACCTGTTGATAAAATCAATTTTGGTTTAATGGATTAACTATCACCATTATAATTTTTCGAAATATTGAAAAAAAAAATTATTCACTGAAAATCAGATAGATAGGTTGTTGATAACTATAAAAAATTGACGTCTAATTTGTTGTGAGGTCTACCTTAACAAAAAGCTAAGAAATTGTTAACAACAAATAAATGGAATTGTACTGATTAGCAGAACTCTAAGCTTATTGCTTTAATATATAGTTATTTAGGTTTTTCGGCTGTCGTTTTTTTAGTTTCAACATAACGTGTTTTACTAAAATCGAATACCGAAACGTTAATGTAGCGTTTTGGGTTCTCTTTCATATCAACAAGGAGCAGCTCTAGGTTACGCGAGGCGCTTTCGAGGTTGTAGTATAGTGTGTCGTTTTTTGCAAGCTGTCCAAGTGTACCTTGCCCTTGATTTATACTTGTAAGTATTGTGTTTAGCGAACTCATTGCCGAGTCGGCTTTTAGTATTGTGCTCGCAAAGTTAACTTTAGCCAACGAATCGCTAATTGACGAAAAGTTCTTTATGGTATTCGAAATTTTATCGTTGTTAAGCCTAAGGTTGTTCGAAATGGAGCTGGCATTCGCCATTATTTGGCGAATAGAACCCGATTTGCTATTCAACATGGTGTCGAGCATTGCACTCGATCTGTCGAGGTTATAAAGGGTTCTTCGAAGCGATACGAAACTGTTATTTAGGTTTTCGCGGTTTGTTTCGTTAAATACTAGGGTTATAACTTCAAGCGATTTTTCAAGCTCTTCCATTAGCGCTTCGGCTTTTTGCTTTACCGGAACCATTTGGTAGGCCAGCTGGTCGATTAGCCCTGTTTCAATTGCCGAAACCAGCGTGTCGCCTGGTTCGTAAAAAGTTTTGCTACGGTTTACCTCAAGTTTAATGGCTTTGCCACCCATAATGTCGGTGCTTACAAGTTTGGCAATCGACTTTTGGGGTATTTTGTAGTCCTTTTCAATGAGCATCGAAACTATTAGCCGACCAGTATAGTCCTCTTCGAATTTTATGTCCTGAACAACCCCAACCTTGTAGCCGCTAAGCATTACCTTATTCGATTCAACAAGTCCATCAACCTGGTCGAAAACAGCATAGTATACATTGCTGCTAGTAAACAGGTTGCGACCCTTTAAAAAGTTTATACCCCATACAAAGGCGGCAATGCACAGAACGGTAAATAGTCCGATTTTAAAAACTTTACTTATTTTCATTTTTTAAAAATTACTGTGATGTAAGTTTAATTGCTTGGTCCATTGGTATTTGCTTTCCATTCATAAAAGCCACAATAAATGCATCGGGAAAAAGTTCTTTAACCTGATTGCTGTAATCTACTATTTCGGAGTAGTTTTGCTTAATGCCAATGTAGTATTTATATAACCCATCAATTGGAATCTCTTCAATTCCGTCGACTTTTTTAAAGAATCCCGAATTTTTTGGAATTGGGTTATTCGATGATGTTATTTGAACCCTAAACGCAACTTGGGTGCTACTGTTTGCTTTTTCGGTTGCATCAACTTTGGGCTTAATTACCTCAGCATTCTGTTTTGAAACATTGGATGCTTGAGGATTATTTATTGTGCTCGATGGCTTTTTGCCCGAAGTTTTTTCGGTAGTATCGTCAACTTTTCCGGCTGCTTCAACTTTAGGCTTAATTACCCCAGCATTCTGTTTTGGAACGCTAGGAGTTTGAGTATTACTTATTGTACTCGTTGGCTTACTGCTCGAAGGTTTTTCTTTAGCTGTTTCGGCTTTTTGTTTTGGCTCACTTGAAGGGCTCTCGGCAATAAGTGTGCTCCTGCTTTCGATATTGGTTTTGTGGTCCTTAAATGCTCTATAAAGTGCCGATGCGAGGTAGTCTTGTCCCTGGTCGCTTAAAAGGAATTCTTCCTCTTTTGGGTGGCTAATAAACCCAAGTTCTACAAGAACGCTAGGCATGGTTGTTCTCCAAAGTACAAGAAATCCTGCCTGTTTAACTCCTCGGTCCTTGCGAAGGGCCTTTTCCTTAAATTCAGTTTGAATAGAACTAGCAAAATTGAGGCTATGCTCGAGAAACGAGTGCTGCATTAGGCTGAAAATGATAAACGATTCGGCCGAATTGGGGTCGTAACCCTCGTACTTAGTCGAGTAGTCCTCTTCATAGGTAATAACAGCATTTTCGCGCATTGCCACATCGAGGTTTTCGTTCGATTTGTGAAGCCCCATTACGTATGTCTCGGCTCCGTATGGCGATTTGTTGGGGTTAGCATTGCAGTGAATCGATATAAAAAGGTCGGCGCCCTTTTCGTTGGCAAATTTGCTTCGTTCGGCAACTCCAACAAAAACATCTTCCTTTCGTGTGTATAAAACTTCAACATCGGGGTACGATTGCTCAATATACTTTCCCAGTTTTAGTGCAACTGAGAGCACAATATCCTTTTCAAAACCCAATTTGCCAATTGCTCCAGGATCCTTACCTCCGTGACCCGCATCGATAACCACTTTGCGCAACCTATAAGCTTCGGGGCTGTTCGAAAACAAAGGGGTTGAAAAAAGAAGTAAGGCAAGGCAAAATATAGCTGCTTTAGCTTTCGTTAACGAAGCAATAAATTTATTTGTAAAATGCATGTCGCAAAAATTGTTTTTTTAAGTAGCTTTGAGCCCGAAACTCCTAAAATACACTACAAAAATACTATATAAATTGCATTTAAGGTTTGTAACTATACTTTTTTCTGTGTTTGCCTCTGTTTTATGGGCAAATTTTACGCTATACGCACAAGTCCCACTCAATATTCGTACCCAAGTTTCCGATAGCATAGCTATTCCTACCGATACAAGTACTATTTCAATCGATACAATTACTGTTTCAACCGATACTATTACAAGCGACAGCCCGATTAAGGATCCAGTGTTTACCGAGGCCACCGATTCGCTTATTTATTCGCTCGATGGTAAAAAAGTTTATCTTTTCGGCAATGCATCGGTTAAGTACCAAAACATTGAACTTAAGGCCGATTACATTGAGTTTAATATGGAAACAAAGGAGGTTTACGCCATTGGACGTGCCGATAGCACCGGTAAAATTATTGGTAAACCAGTTTTTAAGGAGGGCTCGCAGGAGTTCCGTATGGATAAAATGGCCTACAACTTTAATACTAAAAGGGCTAAAATTAGCGATGTAATTACCCAGGAGTCTGGAGGATTTTTGCATGGCCATTCTACAAAAATGATGGAGGACAAAACGATCAATATTTCTGGCGGAAAATTTACTACCTGCGATTTAGACCATCCCCACTTTTATATTAAAATTAACAAGGCAAAGGTTATTCCCAACGATCGTATGATAATGGGCCCAGCATACCTTGTAATTGCCGACGTTCCATTTCCAATTGGTCTTCCCTTTGGTTTTTTCCCCAGTTCAAGAGGGCGAGCTTCGGGAATTCTTATTCCCGAGTACGGGGAGGAGGAAAACCGTGGCTTTTTTATTCGACGAGGTGGATTCTATTGGGGAATTAGCGACTATGTCGACCTAACCCTTTTAGGTGGAATTTACAGCGGCGGCTCATGGTCGCTTAATGCACGCTCGGGCTATAGAAAAAGGTACAGGTATAACGGTAATTTTTCTCTCGACTTTTCGAAAAATGTTTTTGGGGAAAAGGGTTTCGATGGTCACAGAACCGACCAGTCGTACTGGCTAAACTGGAACCACTCCCAGGATCCAAAAGCAAACCCTAATTCTACATTTCAGGCAAGGGTAAATATGGGTAGCCCCAGTCACAATAGGTATAATCCGCAAACGGTCGATAACTTTTTGGCGAACCAAATTAGCTCGGGAGTTTCCTATTCAAAAGTTTGGGTTGGAACCCCATTTACAATGTCGGCAGCCCTAAGCCATTCGCAAAATAACGCCGATAGCACTATTAGCCTTAACCTTCCAAAGGTTTCGTTTAACATGAGTCGATTATATCCCTTTAAGCGTAAATCGGCTATTGGGCAAGCTCGTTGGTACGAAAAAGTTGGGATAACATACTCTGCCGAACTCGACAATTCGCTGTCGACAAAGTTCGACGACCTTTTTACTACTCAATCGCTTAAGAAAATGAAAAATGGAATTCAGCACCGAATTCCCTTGTCAACATCGTTTACCTTGCTTAAGTATGTGTCGCTTAGCCCATCGGTAAACTACTCCGAAAGCTGGTATCTACGCACCATTGAAAAGAGATGGAATGCCGATACAAGAAAAGTTACGATTGATACAATACAGGCCTTTAAACGTGCTTGGCAGTACAACACAGGGGCTTCGATGAGCACAAAATGGTACGGAATGTTTACATTCTCCCAAAAATCGAAGGTTCAAGCCATAAGGCATGTACTAACCCCTTCGGTTTCCATAAGCTATAGACCCGATTTTAGCACCGATTTTTACGGTTTTTACAAAACGGTTCAGGTCGACACTACTGGTCGCACTCAGCAGTATTCAATTTTCGAGAATAGCATTTATGGTGGCCCTGCTTCAGGGAAAAGTGGATCAATTGGATTTGGTTTAGGTAATAACCTCGAAATGAAGGTGCGATCGGATAAAGATACAACTACAAATTTTCAGAAAATTAAAATTTTCGATAGCTTCAGCATTAACTCATCGTATAACCTTCTTGCCGACTCTATGAAATTGGCCCCATTTTCCCTTTCGGCTCGCACAACGCTTTTCGAAAAAATAAATATCGATGCATCGGGAACTCTTGACCCTTACGCCCTAAATTCCACAGGTATAAAATATAATAAGTACTTATGGGACAAAGGTAAATTTGCGCGACTAACAAATTTTAGGGTTGGCATTGGCGTATCTCTTAATAGCTCCAAAGAAGAAAGTAATACAAGAAATTCAGGCAGGAATGACGAAATTCGTGCCGACGATATTTTACAAAGTTCGCTAGGCGATGACGCCATTGGTGGGTTTAGTAAGTCGGCTCAGGTCGATTTTTCAATTCCATGGAATATTAATATCGACTATTCGTATAACTACTCCAAGCCAGCATTTGAAAAAAACATTAGCCAAGCGCTATCGTTTTCGGGCAATTTAAGTTTAACAAAAAACTGGAAAATTGGTTTCCGATCGGGGTACGACCTAAAGGCTCAAAAGTTAACTACAAGTTCGCTCGACATATACCGCGATTTACATTGCTGGGAAATGAGAGTGTCAATTATTCCCATTGGTTACCTTAAAAGCTACAGCTTCCAAATTAATGTTAAATCGGCAATTCTGCAGGATTTAAAGCTCACAAAACGCGATTCGCATTTAAATAGACTTTAGTGTTTCCAAGTAATTTACCCAATTGCTTAGCAACTTAAACCCATAAGGTGTTAGTATCGATTCGGGGTGAAACTGAACACTTTTTATGGGTAACTCGTTATGCGAAATAGCCATTGAGTAGCCGAATTTATCAACTGCTATTGACTTTAAATTTGGGTGACTGTCGAAATGGTTTACTGCCCAGCTATGGTAACGACCAGTTTCAAATTCTGCTGGAATGCCAATAAACAATGGGTCGTTTGGTTCTTCAATGCTAATTGGGACCGAAATGCCATGAAGGGGTTTTTCAATATTGACTAATTCGCAGCCAAAAAATTGAGCAATTGCCTGATGGCCAAGACAAATTCCTAAAATTGGTGTACTCTTACCGAATGTATCAATTATGTCGAATAAATTTTCAGTTTCTTTTGGCAATCCAGGCCCAGGCGAAAGCACAATACCATTGTAGTGGTTAAGGTTTTTATCAAAAACACTATCGTTACGAAAAACATCAACTCTATCGCAGAGCTGCTCAAGGTAGTGAACCAAATTAAACGTAAACGAGTCGTAACAATCTATTATAGCAATGGTCATTTAGCAATCGATTTACTATTTTTACATTTTAAAAATCACTCAAAATAAATAAAATGAAACGAATAATTAGCACAGAAAATGCACCTAAGGCTGTAGGCCCTTACAGTCAGGCCGTTGAAGCCAATGGCTTTCTTTTTATTTCGGGGCAAATTCCAATTAACCCTGCAACAGCTGCTTTTGTCGACGGTGGAATTGTTGAGCAAACCGAACAGGTTATGAAGAACATTGGAGCAATTCTTAAGGAAGCTGGTTACGATTATGCCAATGTTGTAAAAACAACTTGCCTGCTAAGCGACATGAATAATTTTGCCGATTTTAATCAGGTTTATGCTCGCTACTTTACCGAAAAAATGCCTGCTCGCGCAACATTTGGCGTTGTAAAGCTACCCATGGGCGCTCTAGTTGAAGTGGAAGTGATAGCCAGCAAGTAAGGTTTATTTAAGCATAATAATTTGTAAGGTTTGGGAAAAGTTTTAAACCCTTTTCCCAAATTTGTTTTTTTTATTAAAAAGTTAAGTTCCTCATTACCCTCAATTTATGAACTTGAGTTTAGTCTAGTTATAGCTATTGGTTTGAGGGGTAATTATTCATTTTTTTTCATTCTAAGCACAAAACACTAATTGATAATGCGTTAGAAAAAGTTTGATAAATATTTGGTTAATATTATTAACTACTTTATATTTGTGTTAATTTAATCTAGCAAAAAGTTAAAAATATGGATAAAAATACTTTATCACCTGAGGAGAGTTTTAATATTATAAGCAAAGCTATTTCAAACTTTAAGATGAATTATAAGGAAAGTTCTAAACTTTTTCTTCTTTGGGGTTGGGTTTTATCTCTTGCTAGCTTTTCCAATTTTATAATCCTAAAATATTTAAATAGCAAGGAAGTGCATGAGTTAACAATTGGAAATTGGGAGTTTGAAGGACTTCTGAGTCTTAGTAATTGGGCTGTATTTATACTCACTGGGTTTATAATTCAATTTTATATACTAAGCAAAATTGATAGGAGCAAGAAAGTTTACAGCTATTTGGATTCGTATCTAAAAAAATTATGGCAAGTAACTGCTGCTTCTATATTTGTGGCAACAATAATTTGTATGAAATTGGGGATTACTCCACCTCCAATAATTTTATTAATCGTAGGTATTGCAACTACAACCACCGGGCTAGCTATTAAGTATAAACCTTTAACTATTGGTGGCACGGCATTTTTCATTTTTAGTATTGCAGCAACATTTGTCTCAAATTCATACATTGCAGTAATTGTTGGAGCTGCAATAGTCTGCGGTTACCTGATACCGGGTTATTTTTTAAAATCAGCAAAATAATAATACTATGTATAATGATTTAGATCCTCTATTGCACTCGCAATTGCGGTTGGCAATTATTTCGATGCTGGTAACTTCCGAGAAAATGGATTTTACCTATATACAAAGCGAAACGAAAGCTGCTGCAGGAAATATTAGTATACAGATAAAAAAACTAGAAGAAGCAGGGTATATAAAAGTTGAAAAATCGTTTAAGAATAATTACCCTAATACCATGATTTCAATCACAGAAAAAGGAGTAAGGGCTTTTGAATCGTATGTGAACAATTTGAAAAAGTACATTAATCCAAAGTAATTTTTTTAAAATATATAGTTAATAATATAAACTACTTAATAATATTGAATATGAAAAGAGCAATATTTATTTTATTTGTTTCATCACTTTTGCAATGTAGTTGTGCCCAAAACAATTCGCAAAACAGTGAAAAATTAGACTTAACAAAAAGTTTTAAAAAAGACAGTATTTCTGTTTTGGACTTTTATCGGCAATACAGCATATTTACCGATCCGGGAGAATATGCATACATGTACAAGAATCTACCTGATTCTTTGCCAGAACTATGCAGCCTAATAAAATCGCAGTTCATACATCCTTATTCTGAGTTGCCTCAATACCGTGAACAACTTCCAAAGGAGTGATGGAATGAATCTTTCGAATATCCTAGTGTTAAATCGATTTTAAAGGGACTCCTGTCTTTGGATTCCTTGGGCATAGTGATAAATCGAAAACCTGAGAAGCGACTTGTGCTTGGTTGCAACCAAAATTCGATTTTACTAGCATCAGTATTAAAGTATCGTGGAATACCTGCAAGGGTGCGGTTTGGACATGCCACTTATATTCTACCTGGATTTCACTTAAGTCATGCAATCTGTGAGGTCTGGAATGAAGATGACAAACGCTGGATGCTTGTTGATCCCAGCATGGATATGGTCGATTTTAGCCATGAAAAATTCGACTTTAGTAACGATATATGGTTAAAAATGCTAAAGGGAGAAATTGATCCTAACCTTTATGGAATTCCCCAAAAATACACAGGATTGGTTTCAATAGTAGGAAAAGTTTGTACTGATTTGGCATCCATATTAGGAATCGAATTTCCCATTAATCAGTACGCTCCAATTTTAGATGAAATTTTACTGAATAATCAACTTAATTCAAAACATATAGAAACGCTAACCAAAATAAGTGAATTAATGGAGTCAATCGATGCAGATAATCTATCGATTTTACAGGATATCTATAGAAATTCTCCACAAATTCAACTTTCAAAGACATTTGGAGTTAATATAAAAACATATGAAAATAAAAATATTTCTGTTACTAAACCAGTAATTGAATTTGTAGATATACCAGAAGGCAAGTTTATAATGGGAAGTCCTGTTATTGAGCACGAAAGAAAGGGTGATGAAATTCAGCATGAAGTTACACTCAGCGGCTTTAAAATGAGCAAATATCCTATAACCAATGAGCAATACGATTTATTTTGTGAAGCTACTGGAAGAGATAAACCCCGTGGACGTGAAAAAGGGAATTTTCCGGTATCTCAGGTTACTTGGTACGATGCAGATGAATTTGCTAAATGGATGGGAGGAAGGTTACCCACTGAAGCCGAGTGGGAATATGCTGCCCGAGCAAATACAACAACACCATTTCATACAGGAGAATGTCTGACATCTGAACAGGCTAATTTTAATGGTAAAGAACCTTATAAAAGCTGCAAAAAAAGTGAAAAAAGGGGAAAACCTATGCCAGTTGGCTGCTTTTCTCCAAATGCGTTTGGTTTATACGAAATGCATGGAAATATTTGGGAATGGACAAACGATTGGTATGGACAGTATGATGTCGAAAATACGACTGATCCAAAAGGTCCCGATAATGGTGAAACTAAAGTTATTCGTGGAGGGGGGTGGCGTAACTCTGCTTCTGAATGTAGGTCGGCCTATCGTGGCGAGGCCTTTATCCTGTTGTTAAAGGTGCCGGAATTAGCTTCAGAATTGTAATGGATGAATAATTAATAATATTGACAAAAGATATGGCTTAAGTTTTAATCATATCTTTTGTCTTTTTCGACCTAATCACTGAGTTAAAAAAAGAACCATAATCTTAATTAAATTCCTTTCAAGTATAAAAATTTAATCTGCTAGAATAATTTAAAATTAAACTGCAATTAGTATAGTTGCTCTCTTTTTTTTAAGACCAAAACTTAGGCTAAATAGCAAAAGTTAAGGAATTAATTTTTAGGAATTTTACTCCTTAGTTTTACAACATGTACGGTAACCCCAATTGCAATTGCAACTAAAAGAACTTGTAGCCATAAAGTTCCCGTTGCAAAATAAACGCTATATGTAATTGACCCCCAAAGAAGTATAAGGGTAAAAGCCTTTATCTTAATGTCAATAGCCCTATACTCAATGTAGTTTTTAATGTAAAAACCAAAAACCCTATGGGTTAACAGCCAACGGTATAGCCCTTGCGAACTTCGAAAAAAAAGATAGGCTGCCAGCAGCAAAAAAGGGGTTGTTGGGAGTATGGGAACAAAAATTCCTATTGTACCAAGTACAACAGATACAACACCCCCAAATACCATTAAAAAACGAGCAAACTTGCCTGTAGGCTTTTTGCTTTTGCTTAGCGCCATTAATAGGGGAGTGTTACTTTATAAAAGTTTTCTTATGGCTTCCGTCGCAAAACGGCTTTTTGGCCGAGTGTCCGCACACACAAAGAAACGCTTCGTTGGCACTATCGAGTTCGAAGGCTTTGCCGTCGGGACCCGAAATGGTGAAGTTGCCTTCAACTTTCAATGGGCCTTTGTCGATTAGGTTAAGTATTGCCGATACTCTCTTTTTATTCTGTTCCATTGCTACTGGTTATTTTCGTCCTTAAAGCCCATTTTAAAATGCTGCCCATCGCAAAAAGGTGGGTTGTTGGTATATCCGCAGCGACAAATCGATACTATTTGCATCGACTTAATTTCAGTCCCATCGGCACCTACTACTTTGAATTTCCCTGATACCAGAAGCGGACCATTTCGCATTACCTGAATTTTCAGGGGTTCTTCCAAAAAACCTTCTTCTTCTAAATTCTCCTCATTGTTAACGATTTCTTTGACAGCTTTCGATGACTTTTCGGCATTATTCTTTTCGGGGTCGTTCCACTTAAACATTAAGGCGTTGGTTGGGCACTGGTTAACAATGTCAACTATTTTTTCGGTTGGGGCACCGTTCATGTCAACCCATGGTCTGTTTCGGGGATTAAAAACCGAAAGTAGCTTTGTGTAACATGTTGTGGCGTGAATACATTCGCCAGGTTTCCAATAAACTGTTATGTCGTTGTTTGAGTAGCTTCGGTTATTCTTTTCCATAATGAATTAACTTTGTAAAATTGAACAATTAAAAACCTGCTCACATTTGCGTACTTTTGTTGCCAATAATTCTGTGGAAAAATACCTAAAATTTCTCGAACGAATTTTACTAATTGGCATTTTTTATGCTAATAACCTGATTTCGATATAAGTCTAACCATAAAAGGACTGTACAATAAGGTAATAAGGTTTGTTGTGATGTTAAAGTTAGGTTACTAAGGTTGAAAAATAGTTTAATAAGGTTTTTAAGCGACATAAACATTATTCCCTTATTAATAAACTAAATGCGTTTAATAAATTACATCGAACTCATGATAATTATTCGCTTTTGTATTTTTTTTAAACTGTTATAGCCAAAATTACGTTTAAAGGTATGTAAGTGAACTTTAAAACAAGACAGTGCAAAAATTTAAATACATATTATTTCTTTTAACCTTGTTGCCCTTTGGGTTGCAGGCGCAGCAAATTGTAACTATCGAGGGTTACACTGTACTTCCTGCAACCATTATTGATGGCGACACCATTCCAAATGCCGTTATTCAAGGGGTTACAGTTTTTTCGTCCCGTAAGTTTAATAGTAAAAGAGATTACAGGGAATACCAGCGACTTATTCGAAATTTAAAAGCAGCTTATCCGTACGCTCAAATTGCCAAAAACAAAATGAACGAAATGGAGCAGCATTTTCAAACTCTTAAAACCAAGCGCGAACGCGATGCTTACGTTAAAGTAGTTGAAAACCAAATGCGCACCGAATTCGAAGGGCAACTGGTTAAACTTACCATAACTCAAGGGCGAATACTTATTAAACTTATCGATCGCGAGTTAGGACATAGTTCGTACGACTTGGTAAAAAACCTAAAGGGTGGGACCTCCGCTTTTTTTTGGCAAACCATTGCTCGCATTTTTGGCTCAAACCTTAAAACGAAATTCGATCCACAAGGCGAGGATAAAGTTCTTAACGAACTTATTGTTCAGCTCGAAATGGGGATGATTTAGTCAGGTTTTACTTACATATGCTTTAGCATAGCCTCAACCACAGCCTTTGCCCCATTGGCAATGTCGGTTATTTTTGCATCGAGCATGTAGCAGGGAGTTGTAAATAGCAGGTTTTCGCTGTCAATTGCAATTTCGCCATTATTTGTGGGTTTGTGCTTTCCCCCAAGGGCTTCAATTGCGTTGGCCGTTCCTTGATCGTGACCAATAGTTAGAGTGCCTTTCCCCAATGCTTTAGCAAGTAAAACTGGCGAAATACAAAGAGCACCTATTGGTTTTTTAAGCGCATGAGTTGCTTTAATGGTCTCTTCAACTAAAGGATTAATTGAACAATTTGCTCCATCGAATGCAAACGAGCAAAGGTTTTTAGCTACACCAAATCCGCCAGGAAAAATAAGCGCATCGAACTCTTTTGGGTTGTAGTGACTTAATGGTAAGGCCTTTCCTCGTGCAATTCGAGCCGATTCGATAAGCACATTGCGCTTCTCGTTCATTTCGTTACCCGTTATGTGGTTAACCACATGGTGCTGATCCATGTCGGGTGCAAAAACTTGGTAGCTGCAGCCATTTAGGGTAATGGCGTAAAGGGCCATAACGGCCTCGTGTATTTCGGCTCCATCCATAACGCCGCAACCTGCAAGTACAACGGCAAATTTTTTATTAGCGCTCATGGCTTTATTAGTTTGATTTCCCAATAAAGATACAAAATGTGCGAATGTAGTGCAAGTTGCTAAGGTAATAGCATTTAAAATTTTGCTTAAGATACTCTACCTCTAAACATATTTGATTTTTCGAATTTGGTTCTTTGTCCCGTTAGGGATAAAATATCGGTAGATCTCAAATACAGAATATGATCACCGTGCCGTTAGGTACGGAATATTCTGTACCTAACGGCACAGTGAAATAGGATTATATAACATTATCTACCGATATTAAGTCCCTACGGGACAGTTGTTTTAAATGCGTGTCCTGTGCAATCAACAGGTTAAAGCGCTTTGTGCCTTTCAATTGCATCGTCAATAACAAGCGAAAAAATTTCGCCCATGGTTAGCCCCATTGTGGCTACTTGTTGGGGAACAATGCTGGCTTCGCTCATACCGGGAACGGTATTAACTTCGAGAAAGTATAAGCCTTCCTTTTCGTTAAAAATATAGTCCATTCGAACAATTCCACGGCATTTCAATCGGTCGTATATTTCCGAAGAAATATCCTGTATGTAATCCGATAATTCTTCTGGAATAGGAGCAGGGGTAATTTCGTCGGAGAGGTTTTTGTACTTGGCGTCGTAGTCGAAAAATTCGGTTTTCGACACAATTTCGGTTACTGGAAATACAATGCTTTTTCCTTTCACCTTCATTAACCCGCAGGTAAGTTCTCGGCCAGGAATAAATTCCTCAATTAGCGCAACGCTGTCTTCAGCAAAAGCTTTTTGCAGTGCAGGCAAAATTTCATCTTCAGTTTTTACTTTGCTTACGCCAAAACTACTACCGCTTTCGTTTGGTTTTACAAATAGCGGAAGGCTTAAATTTTTAACTATATCCGAAGGATTTACAATTTGCCCTTTACTAACCCTTAGACCTTTAGCAAGTTTAATGTTTAGGTCGTGGAGCGGAAATTTTGCTGCTTCCTTGTCGAAGGTTACTGCCGAATTCATTACGCCACCAGTTGTGTAGGGAATATCCATAAGTTCGAAGTAGGCCTGCAGCAAACCGTTTTCGCCTGGTGTGCCATGAATGGCAATAAGAGCGCAGTCGAAGTTAATGGCTTTGCCATCGACTGTTGCCGAAAAGTTGTCCTTCGAAACGGGAATATCACCAAGCTCAGGATGCTTCAATGTCCAACTTTTTCCTTTAACAATTATGGTGTACGATTGGTAACTGTTGGGGTTTAGCCAAGTGGCTATTTGACGGGCTCCGCGAAGCGAAATTTCCTCTTCGGAGGAGTTCCCCCCGGCCATAATGGCAATTATTTTTTTTGCACTCATGGATTGTATAAATTTCTAAAGCAAAAGTAAAATGTTATTTTGAAATTCTTATTACTCCTCCTCAAATGCGTTGCCTCGTGCTCCAGTGTATGTTCGCCATTTCTCAATTACCTGAGTAATATCGGCAGGAACTTCCGACTCGAAATGCATCTCTTTTCCAGTGGCAGGGTGTTTAAAGCCAAGCGATTGTGCATGAAGTGCGTGGCGAGGGCAAATTTTAAAGCAGTTATCGATAAACTGCTTGTACTTTGTAAAGGTTGTGCCTTTTACAATGGAGTTCCCACCATACTTATCGTCGTTAAAAAGTGGATGACGGATATACTCGAAGTGAGCACGAATTTGATGGGTGCGCCCAGTCTCTAACTTGCACTCAATAAGCGTTACGTAGCCAAGGCGTTCAAGAACTTTCCAGTGCGTTACGGCATGCTTGCCCTGATCGCCTTCGGGGAAAACCTGCATTTTTTTTCTGTCGCGAATACTTCGTCCAATGTTACCAGTAACGGTTCCCGAGTCGGTATCCATGTTGCCCCAAACCAGTGCAATGTAACGGCGCGATGTGGTGCGGTCGAAGAACTGGCGAGCCAAGTTGTTCATTGCCAATTCGGTTTTGGCAATAACCAGTATGCCCGATGTATTACGATCGATACGGTGAACCAACCCCGGACGAACCTCGCCGCTACTAAAAAGCGGAACGTCCTTAAGGTGATACATTAGCGCATTTACAAGTGTTCCTGTGAAATTTCCGTGTCCTGGATGAACAACCATTCCGGCCTCTTTGTTAAGAATTATAAGGTGATCATCTTCGAACAGAATATTGAGGGGAATATTTTCGGCTTTTATCTCAACATCGCGTGGTGGCTCGGCCATTACAATCGAAATGCTGTCGAGCGGTTTTATTTTGTACGAAGCCTTAACGGCTTTGCCGTTTACGAGAATTGTACCAGCTTCGGCTGCCGACTGAATTCGGTTTCGGCTTACGCTCTTTATTTTATCGGTTAAAAATTTGTCGATACGCGTTGGAGCTTGCCCTTTGTCAACATCGAGGTGAAAGTGCTCAAAAAGTTCCTGTTGCTCGCCGGCTTCGTCTTCAAATTCATCGTCGGTCCATGCCTGTGTATCTACGCTCATCGCGAAATTATAAGTTTTTGTGTTTTTTGAAAACCTGCGGAAAGCGTAACCTTAACCAAGTATACACCGTTGGGAAGTTGGCTAACATTTATTTCTTCGTTAAAGTATTTTTGCTGTGCCACAAGTTGCCCCGAAATACTAAAAATTTGAACGGTAATTTCATCGTTTATTTCCGAAGTTGAAATTTTAAACGAATCGCTTGCAGGGTTTGGGTAAATTGTTACCTCTTTTTGCTTGTTGGTTATTGGAGTAACTATAGATGTGGGGGCTTCAGTTAATTCACCAAAAACAGGGCGAATCATTAAGCTCCCCTGAAACTGACTGTTAATCCAACTTCCCGAAATATTATAGAAAATTTTATTGTTGTTAATCCTGTTTAAATCGAAGCCGTGGTTAAGCATGTCGGTTGATGTTTGAATGTACCCAATGTAAAATGTTCCTGCTTCAATTTGTAATGGCTCATTAAGTTTGAAGAGTGCAAACCTATTAAGTTCGTTTGGAAAAAGAGGTCGAAGTCCTTGCTGTTCGTAAATAAGCTGACCTGGTTTGCCGTTGTTGTCGTTCCAGATGGCTAATTTAAAGTACCTATCGTCATTGGGGTATTCAACAATTCTATTAAAATACATGTAAACGCCAACAAGGTTATCGGTCTTAAAATTTGTAAATTTAACTGCTACCTTCCCATTCTGGGTTCCTTCGCCATAAATACCGTAGCCACTTTCGGCAGTTCCATCGTCGTAGGCATAGTAGTTGGTCATTTTTTGCTCGTACCGCAGCGTGTCGTTCCAACGAAGATGCTTCCTCGCAGGGTCGTTATCGGTTTCATTATATGCAGTATAGGTAAAATGAGCCGAATCAGACCATTGAGAAGAAAAAGTATATAAGAATTGACGTGTAACAGTAGTGTCAGTAAATCCTAAAATATTATCGGAGCCTCCACCTGACGGTAACGAGTAAAGATTGTCGTTTGATTGGTTTTTAATGGAAAAAAACCGTGTAACGTTCCATGTTATTAGTCCCAGATTTCGATACGAAACAGTAAATGCTTGGTAATAATTAAGTTCCGACTGTTGTGCTTGCTCATTAAAATGTTTCCAGGGAAAAGTTTCGTAGTTATTAAACAAGGTTTTTAGGGGCTTAATATACGCTATGTCGTTAAAAGCGGTGTTTGCATAACTACGATCTTTGTTTATGTACACAAGGTCAATATTCCAATGGTCACCATTTCCTCGAATGCTTGGAATTTGAGTATTTGAGGTTATTGAGGCATAGTTGCGAAACCTAAACTGAAAATTGTTGACCAACAACTGGCTACTCACTATAGGAAAGTGTACTCGAAAAAAACTATCCTTAAGTTGCTGTGCACTAACTTCTTTTAAAGTGCCAAGTAGATGGTTTTTTTCTTTTATTTTTTTATAGGTAAAATCGGCCGAAGCCGACCAAACTCGTTGCCATAGCTGAGATGTTGGGTTGTAAAACTCAAGTATAAGCGAATCTCTTACGCTGGGCTGGCTCCCCAAACCCTGTGGTTGGTACATAAAGCTAAAGTAAACGCTGTCGGTACTTAGGTAGTTTAGGTTTATGGGCTGCGAGGTAAGCGAATCGGCTAAAAAGGCTAGGGTCGAAGTGTTGTGTAGGTTTCCTTGGTTGTTAATTGCATCGAAAGTGGCAACGCCAACAGTTGGGGCGTTAATGCTGTAATTTGTATTGATAAAAATACTGGAAGGCAGCCAGTTGGCAACTGATGGATAGCTAGTTCCGTAGGAGAAGTCGTCGTAAAATGGGAGTTCAATTGCGGTACGAACGCTACTTTTAGTTTGCAGCAACTCGTTTGCAGGCATCGATTCGAGTTCAACAAGTACTTCTTGGCCATTTTGGGCAATTGCTAAAAATGGGAAAAGCGAAATTGCTACGGCAAGGTATGTGAGTTTTAGTTTCATTATTCTAGTATCTCCTCTTCGGGTTCTTCAAAAATTACTTCCTTTTTGGTTTTATCTTCGTTTTCAACAATTCGTGGAATTCGCGATTCGTTTATAGTAAGCCAAAGATCGACTTTAGCACCAAAGTTAATGGGCATCTCCTCTAACGAAGCAGGGTACTGGCTATATACTTTGGCTTGTAACGAGTCGCGGAGATCTTTTAGCGTTTCGTCGTACTTAATGTTGCCCACATTAAGCGAAGCTTCAATTATTATATTTTTAGCATCGGAAAGGTTAAAGCCAATAACTCGCGGAAGGGTAGTTCTTTCGTAGCCAAAACCTTTACCCAGTAGCAAATCGACGGAAGAACCCTTAGGTAGAAGAGTGCCCGATGCAACTTTCTTTCCATTTATGCGCTGCTCAAGTACGTTGTTTATGGCAATGTCGGATGTAAAGTATAGGGTTTCAATAGTAAAGCCCTGAAGTTCTAAAATTGCCTTGGCTTGTCGTAGGGTTACGCCAACAACGTTGGGCAATTCGACAAGTTTAGGAGTATTTGCATTTATTGTTAAAAATATTTTTCGATTCGACTTTACTTTTGAACCCTCAACAGGGTTTTGCTCCACAATAGTCCCTGGCTTTCGGGTCATTATGTACACCGAGTCGGTAATTTCGAGACGTAAGGTACGTTTATTCGCTAATTTAATTGCTTGTTCCTCGGAAAGCCCACTAAATTTAGGCACTTCGATACCCTGTCCATGACGAGTAAAAAAGTACAGGAAAATAAAAAAGAAAAAAACGAAAGCAACAACCAGCCCAAATGCTATGGCTGGCGTTTTTACAAATGGATTTTTAAAAATTCGAATAAAAAAATCCTTTACTTGTTGTTTTGTCATGCTAGTATCGAAATGTTTGATAAGTCAATATAAACGTTGTGAATATTTCAAATAAAACTAACGACAAAAATAGAATATTATTGGCAATTAGCCTTACTAAATAGGCAAAATAGGGTAATTCGTAACTTTGTTGGGCTAGTATGGGCGAATGGGGTTGTAAAGCGAGTCGCGCTCAACGGGTTTTTTATTCGCTTTACGAATAAGCTGGCTTATTTCGTCGGTTGTCATCGATGGCTTTTGGTCTTCGGCTCCAGCCATGCTGTATATTTTTGTGCTATCGTCAATGGTGCCGTCAACATCGTTTACTCCAAAGTGCAGCGATAGTTGGGTTGCTTGTTTTCCAAGCATTGGCCAGTAGGCTTTAATATGCTTAAAGTTGTCGAGAAAAATACGGCTTACGGCAAAGTTCTTTAAATCTTCAATTGTACTAACCTCGCCAATATATGCGAGATTATTGTTTCTTGCCTTAAACTTTAGGGGTATAAAACAGTTAAAACCCTTTGTTTTATCCTGAAGAGTTCGTAGCGCTTCCATATGCTCAACCCTATGAATGTAGTTTTCGATATGGCCGTATAGCATAGTGGCATTCGACTGAATACCTTCGTTATGAGCCGCTTCGTGAATTTCGAGCCAACGGTTCCACGAGCACTTCTCTCCACATATTTTACTTCGTATGTCGGGGCTTGCAATTTCGGCACCTCCTCCAGGTATTGAATTAAGTCCCGATTGTTTTAATTTTTTAAATCCTTCGTTTGCAGTTAAGTGCGCTTTGCGAAAAACGTAGTCGAGTTCTACTGCCGAGTATGCCTTTACGTGAATATTTGGCATTTCCTGCTTAATAGTCGAAACTATTTGACAGTAGTAGTTCAGATCCCACTTTGGATGAACACCACCAGTAATATGAACTTCGGTAACTGGCCTGCTTTTAAATGGCTGTAGTAATCTTTTTATGTCGGGCAACGAATGCTCCCAGCTGTTTGGATCGCCAGCCTCACCTTTATAGGAGCAAAAAGTGCAGTTGTAAACGCATAGGTTGGTTGGCTCAATGTGAAAATTCTGGTTAAAAAAAACTACATCTTTGTTTTTTTGTGCGTTTACATAATTTGCCAGAATACCCAAAAAGCCCAAGTCGGCTTCGTTGTATAGTGAAACTGCATCGGCACTGGAAATGCGTTTATTTCCAACAACTTTTTCGGCAATGGCAATTAAATTTGCCGAATAGTCGGTTGACGAAAGTATATTTCGAATGTCGATGCTGTTTTCCGAGGGCATTAATAAACAGTTTTAATTTTGTTTGTTTTTTATTGCAACGCCCGATATCCCGATAGTTATCGGGAAGCGGGGTAGCCCGTGGGATATTGCAACAATAAATATTGGGCTTCCCACCTGAACGGAGGGCAGGTAGCCCAAAAATGGTTGAAAAGCTTGACTAAAGCCATGTCCTTTTCCTATTATCAATCCACTAACAAAAAAACAGGTTAGATTGTTTTCAATAAAAAAAAAGGCTGAGCACAAATGCGCCAGCCCTATGGGAAATAAGTTTAGAGCCAATTAGGCTTTGTGCTTAGGTTCGTCGGAAACGGTAAGTTTTTTGCGTCCTTTAGCCCTGCGGGCTGCTAAAACTCTGCGACCGTTGTGATCCGCCATGCGTTCACGAAATCCGTGCTTGTTTTTTCTCTTCCTATTGGATGGTTGAAATGTTCTTTTGCTCATTGCAGTAACCTTTTATTATTATTCTTTTTTGCTGATTGTCAGTGTACTTAGTAAAACTCGCCTACTTTATTTAGGAATGCAAAGGTAAGGTTTTTTTTAAAAGAGAAAAATAATCGGACAAAAAATCAATACATTGGAATGAAAATCACGTATTTTTCTTCAAAAAACTCATCTTCATAAAAATTACTTACTTTCCATTTCTCTACTTTTTTGCCAAAAGGGGCAATTTCTTCCTTTAAATTTCCACCTTTTAGTGCTATTATTCCGTTGGGCAAAAAGTTTACTCCTCCAGGTTTTACCAGCCCTTTAACCCAACCATGAATAGTTGGAAGCGGAGCAACGGCTCGTGTTACAACAAAATCGAATTTGCCCTTAAGCTCTTCGGCCCTACTTTTTGTTGCCACAGCATTAGTAAGCCCAAGCGCCTGTATTACTTCTTGAGCAACCATTACCTTTTTTCCAATTGAGTCGATTAAGGTAAAATGGCACTTTGGAAATAGAATTGCTAAGGGAATGCCGGGAAACCCACCTCCGGTGCCAATATCAATAATTTTGGTATCCTTAGCGAATTGTAAAACTTTAGCAATGGCTAGAGAGTGAAGCACGTGGTGGGTGTACAGCATGTCGATATCCTTACGCGAAATAACATTGATTTTGCTGTTCCAATCGCGGTAAAGAGCATCGAGCATGTTAATTTGCTCGCGCTGAGTTTGTGTGAGTTCAGGAAAGTACTCGAAAACGGGATTGATCATACTTACTTTTGTGGATTGTTTTTTTGAGTGCTTTTCATTAAAATTTCGAAAAGTAGCTCACGAGCTCTAAAAAGTTGAGCCTTAACTGTTCCAAGGGGAAGCTCAAGTTCATCGGCAATTTCTTCGTACGAAAACTCTTTAAAGTAACGAAGCTCAATTAGTTTTCGGTAACGAGGTTTTAGCTTTGTAACCAGCGACTGAATAAGTTTTGCGTTTTGCTCCTTAATAAGAGTTTCCTCGGGGTCGAGGGTTCCCGATGGCAAACTGGCTGCTGGCGACGACGAAACACCCTCCGAGTCCTCGGTTGTATGGTCAATCGACACAAGGTTTGCCTTTCGCTTGCGAATAAAATCGATACAGTTATTTGTGGCAATTTTAAAAAGCCAAGTACTAAATGCGTAATTGGGAGTGTACTGATGAATATTTTTAAAGGCTTTGCCAAATGCTTCAATGGTAAGGTCTTCGGCATCGGACTTATTGTTTACCATTTTAAGCAAAAGGTAGTAAATGGAGTCGTGATAGCGACCATGAAGTTCTGCATAGGCTTTTTGGTCGCCTTGTATTGCCAGTTCAACAATGGCTAAGTCTTGTTTTGCTTTATCGGAAAGGTTTGGATTTAATTCCATCGAAATTGCCTTGTGTTAAACTTGTTTGCTATCGATAGCCAAAAATACAACAAAGGAGAAAACAAATCATATATAAACGAAATTAAAAACAATTTTGTTTCACATAAACGATTCATTGCAATTTTTAGTATAATTCCAGAGGTAAGCAATCGGAATGCAACAGCCGACCCAATTACAATTGGGTAATAGTTGTCGACAAACATCCATATAGCTGAAATCCAGAATAATAATCGACTAAATGGCTCAAGTGTAAGCCATATTTTTATCGATGTTCGGTATCGTGGCCCAGTTGTTAAGTGCCTTCGCTTTTGAAGCACCCACGAACTAAACGTTTTTCGTGGATTTGATAGGGTTTGCGAATCGTGCCCAAATTCAACAGTAGTATTTTTTTTAGTTGCCACTTCGTGAACAAAAAGATCGTCGTCGCCCGAATGGAGTGTGCCATGCGAAGCAAATCCTCTGTTTTTAAAGAATAGCTCTTTTCGGTACGCAAGGTTTCGGCCAACGCCCATGTAGGGTTTTCGCCATAGTGCAAAACTTAGGTAGTTTAGGCCAATGTAAAAGGTGTCGAAGCGAATAATGCGATTAAGCAAACCTCTTTCGGGCTTGTACCCGCTGTAACCAAGAATTATTTCGGTGTCGCCATTAAAATTCGAAGCCAATGTTATAAGCCAGTTTTTCGAAAGAGGCATACAGTCGGCATCGGTAAGTACAAGCCATTCGTGCTTGGCAGCTTTAATTCCAATGGTAAGCGCCAATTTTTTTCCATGCGAAAATTTTGCATCTTGCTTAATAATGGTTGAACGCAGATGTTTATATTGATTTTTGTACTTTTTAAGTATTATGTCGGTATTGTCGAAAGAGCAATCGTCAACAACAATAACTTCGAATTCAGGATAGTCCTGTTCAAGTACAGATGGTAGAAGCGCTTCGAGATTTAGCTCCTCGTTACGGGCGCAAATTACAACCGAAATGGGGGGTAACTTCGATTTCGAAACTTCGGGCTGTTTTGTTTTATATAAACCAATTCGGATATATATAAATAGGTAGTAAAAAAGTTGAATTAAAAGCGAAAGTGCAAAAACTGCTAAAAGACCAATTTCGAAAGGGCTTGATTCTAAGAATATTGATTTCACTTGTAGGTGTTTTTAATGGCACGACAAGTTTATTAAACATTTTTGGGTTTGCAAAGGTTCGAAGAGATTAATATTTGGTGATATAAATTTCTGTTGACAGGGGAAAATATTGATTTTTCAACTTTAATATGAACTTCTCGAATAACTGTTGGCTGTAAACATAAATATTCGAGTTGAAATAGCTAACCTTTTTCCGTTATCTTTGACAAAATTTTTTGATTAAATGCAGTTTAAGGTTAAAAATTCAGATAGTAATAGCCAAGCTCGAACTGGCGAAATTATTACCGACCATGGGGTTATTCCAACTCCAATATTTATGCCTGTTGGCACAATTGGAAGCGTAAAGGGTATAAGCCATAGGGAGCTCGAAAACGACCTCGATGCAAAAATTATTCTTGGAAATACGTACCACTTATACCTAAGGCCTGGGCTCGATATTATAAAGCAAGCTGGTGGTTTACATAAGTTTAGCTCGTGGGAACGACCAATATTAACCGATAGCGGTGGATATCAAGTTTTTTCGCTGGCTGCAAACCGAAAATTAACCCCCGAAGGAGCCCATTTCCGTTCTCATATCGACGGGTCCAAGCATTTTTTTAGCCCCGAAGGAGTTGTTGATATTCAGCGAATTATTGGTGCCGATATTATTATGGCGTTCGACGAGTGCCCTCCCGGAGATGCACCTTACGACTACGCAAAAAAGTCGCTTGCTTTAACCGAGGACTGGCTTTCGCGTTGCGTTAAGCATTTTGCCGAAACAGAGCCACTTTATGGCTACAGCCAAACTCTTTTTCCAATTGTTCAGGGATGCGTATACCCCGAACTTCGTAAGCGTGCTGCCGAAACCATAGCAGGGCTTAGTAGCGAGGGCAACGCCATTGGAGGCCTGTCGGTTGGCGAACCTGCCGATGTTATGTACGAAATGATTGAGGTTGTAAACGAAATACTTCCAAAGGAAAAACCTCGTTACTTAATGGGCGTTGGAACTCCCGAAAATATTTTGGAAGGCATTTCCCGTGGAGTTGACATGTTCGATTGTGTTATGCCAACTCGCAATGGTCGCAACGGAATGCTTTTTACCAGCGAGGGCATAATTAATATACGCAATAAAAGGTGGGCCGACGACTTTTCGCCCATCGACCCTAACGGAACAGTATTTGCCGACAGCAGGTACAGCAAGGCATACCTAAGGCATCTTTTTATTTCGGCCGAAATGCTAGGGCCGCAGTTGGCCAGCCTACACAATTTAGGTTTTTACCTTTGGCTGGTTGCCGAGGCTCGTAAGCGAATTGATGATGGAACTTTTACAGCTTGGAAAAATACTATGGTTAAAAAGGTTGCCACAAGGCTATGAAAAATTTAGGATTTAAAATAATCGACTTTTACATTATCCGAAAGTTTATCGGCACATACTTCTTTGCAATTATTCTAATTGTAGGTATTGCTGTTGTTTTCGATGTTGCCGAAAAAATGGATGACTTTATGGGGAAAAACGCTCCCCTAAAAGCAATAGTTTTCGATTACTACCTAAATTTTATCCCCTATTTTGCCAATCTGTTTAGTTCGCTTTTTGTTTTTATTGCAGTTATTTACTTCACCTCAAAAATGGCTTACGACACCGAAATTATTGCGATACTCAGCAGTGGTGTTAGCTTTAGCCGATTAATGTTTCCCTTTTTTGTGGCAGCAGCCTTTATTGCAACCTTTTCATTTGCCCTTTCGAATTTTATTATACCTCCAGCAAACCGAGTTCGACTCGATTTTGAGAATACCTATGTTAAAAAAGCGCGATACAATACCGATCGAAACATTCATATGCAGGTTCGCCCAGGACTTTTTCTGTATATGCAGTCGTACAATAACTTTAGCGAAATTGGGTACAAATTTTCCATGGAAAAGTACGAAAATGGCAAGCTCGTTTCGAAACTTATGAGTGAGTTTGTAAAGTGGGATTCAACTACTAATAAATGGGCGGTAAACGATTACTATATTCGAAACTATTTAGCTGAAGGGGAAGAGATTATTAAGGGAGATAAAATTGATACAGTACTTTTTATTCATCCATCGGACTTTTCGCGAAAGGTAAATGTTGTTGAAACAATGAATATGTTTGAACTAAACGATTTCATCGATCAGCAGCGACTGCAGGGCTCCAGCACTGTTACCTTTTACTTAATTGAAAAGTATAGTCGGGTGGCATACCCTTTTTCAACGTTTATTCTCACATTAATTGGAGTTGCTCTTTCGTCGCGAAAGGTAAGGGGAGGTATTGGACTGCACATTGGCCTTGGGCTAGCCCTTAGCTTCAGCTATATTCTTTTTATGCGGTTCTCCACCATGTTTGCCGTTGGTGGCAGTATCGATCCGTTTATTGCCGTTTGGATTCCCAACGTTCTATACGCCATTATTGCAATGATACTGTATCGTTTGGCGCCTAAGTAGATACTTATTAAATTAGGAATGTAATTAGTTTAAATTTAAGAATTTTCATAATTTTAGGTTTGATAGTGTTAAAGTACTTATCTTAAAATAAACCAATAATAAATTAACTTCTATGAAAACATCCTTATTTACATTGCCCTTTGTGGCAATTTCACTTTTTATAAGCGAAGTAAATGCCCAAGTTTTTAGCGAGCAAACCGAAATAAACCTCGTAGGTGTCGATGAAGGTAGCTTTGCCTGGGGCGACTATAATAATGATGGCCTATTGGATTTACAAATGTCCGGACTTATTTCTGCCCCTAGTAATAAAGCATCAATAATTTACAAAAATGACGGGAATAACTCCTTTACTGCTCAAACAGGTCAAATAGCAATTACTGCAATACATGGTGGTAGTTCCGATTGGGCCGATTATAATAACGATGGTTTTATCGATTTGCTCTTATCAGGTTATTCATATTTCTTCGATAGGTACACCCAAATTTACATAAACATTGAAGGTTCAGCGTTACAAGCTCAGACTAGCATTAACCTAGTTAATGTTGGAAGCAGTAGTGTTGTTTGGGGCGACCTAAATAACGATGGACTTTTAGATGCTATAGTTTCTGGCGATTCTGGTTCTTCAAATACAAGAATTTACTTAAATAATGGTAACAATACATTTAATGAGCTGATTGGGCATAATATTGTGCCTCTTTTTTCTAGCTGTATTGCGTTAGGGGATTACGATAATGATGGTTTTTTGGATATTCTACTGACTGGATATAATGGGGTATCAGGAGTGTCAAAAGTTTACAGAAACAATGGAAATAGTACTTTTTCTGAACAGACAGGAATTTTGTTGACAGGATTATCTGCTAGTAGAGTGGCTTGGGGCGATTATAATAACGATAAT
>DDWL01000044.1:47871-60113 GCA_002345675.1 Bacteroidales bacterium UBA2287
TATTTGGGGCGATTATAATAACGATGGGTATATTGACATATTGATTAGTGGTACTAATGTTAATATGCCAAATTCAAGATTCACTAAAGTATTCTCTAACAATGGAAATGAAACTTTTACTGAAGAGTTAAACGCTCAGATAGTAGATCTCAATAGCGCTGCCGCCGCTTGGGGCGATTACGATAATGATGGTGATTTAGATATAGTGTTATCAGGCGGTAGTGGTTCGTCTAAATTATCTAGGATATACAGGAACGATTGGGAAAGTTTAAATCCTTTACCTAATATTATTTCGAACTTAAATACGGAGATAAATGGCTCAAATGTTACATTTAGCTGGGATGAAGCAACAGATGATAATCAGATTGGAGGCCATAGCTATAATTTGTATTTGTACAACACTACAGATGAAAAACATTTAACTCCAGTTTATTCTTTTAAGCAAACACACCCGCTTAATGGCAAACGTTTAGTGGCTAAGTTTGGAAATATACAGGGTATTAGGGATAATGGACGGGTGAGTTACACATTATATGGAATTCTAGATAGTTATAAAGAATATGTATGGAGCGTGCAAGCAATAGACGCAAGCATGGCTGGCGGTCCATTTGCTGCTGAAGCAGAATTCATCACCAGTGAAGTAACAAGTATAGTATCAGCCTCAAATGTTGTTAAACTTTTTCCAAATCCAACATTTGGAATGATTACTATCGATTTTGGAAGTGTTAAAGTGAATCGATTGTCTGTAAACGATTTATTAGGGAAACAGTTGCTTACACTTGATGTGTTTGAACCAGTTATTGAACTTAATATAAGCAACTTAAGTAAGGGTGTTTATTTTATTGTAGCTGAGTCAAACTATGAAATAATTACTTCAAAAATTGTAAAAGAGTAAAATAGTAATTTAAAAATAGAAATGGGGAAAGTTATTCGATTTCCCCTTTTTTTATTTTAAAGTGGGGTTTTATACAAACTGTGATAAATTGCTCCAGTGGTCGTTAGTTCGCTTTTATAGTGAATTATCTCGTTGGCGTTGCTCTGTTGAAACAAAGTTTCATTCTCCGACTTTAAGAAATCGATTAGTGTAGAAGTACTTACTAAATGTTTTGGTCTTCCAAGGGTAATATGTGGGTTAAACCCGCGCTCGTCGGGCGTAAAGCCAAATGCGCTTACTACTTCATTTGTAATTCGATGCAATTCTTCTAATGCCCCATTCTTTTCAACCCCTACCCAAATAACTTTCGGATTGGTTTGCTGTCCAAAATAGCCCAAACCCTTAAGGTTTATACTGAATTGATTGAAACTTTTTACTTCGTTGGCTAAAGCATTTTGTAATTTTCCGACACTTTTTATAGGCGTTTCGCCTAAAAAGAAAAGGGTTAGGTGCAAAACATCGGGATTTACCCATTTTACCTGTTTGCTGTCGAATTGCTTTCGCAAATTTTCCCAAACTGTATAAAGTTTCTCTTCAACTTTTATGGGAATAGCAATAAAGGTGCGAATTGTTTCCATTGTTTAGTGTTGATGAGTAACGTAAAAAGAAAAACCACAAAGACTGACGACAAGCAGGCTTTGTGGTTATAGTTATAAAACAGATCTACAAGTAATCTTCAATAGGAGCGCACGAGCAAACCAAGTTACGGTCGCCATACCCCGAATCGATTTTGCCAACCGTTGGCCAAAACTTATTGTTGCCAATCCATGCCAATGGAAATGCTGCTTTTTGACGATCGTATGCATGACTCCATTCGTTGCCAGTTACTTCGGCAGCGGTGTGGGGTGCATTCTTCAGCACGTTGTCAACCTTATCGGCTTTACCCGATTTAATGTCCTCAAGTTCCATTTTAATCGAAATCATGGTTTCGACAAAGCGGTCGAGTTCCTGCTTCGTTTCGCTTTCGGTAGGTTCAACCATAAGTGTTTCGTGAACTGGAAACGAAAGGGTAGGAGCGTGGAAACCGTAATCCATAAGCCTACGGGCTATATCGCCAGTTTCAATATCGTAGCTTGCCTTAAAGTGGCGGCAGTCGAGAATCATTTCGTGCCCAATACGACCGGTTGTGCCAGTGTAAAGAACCTCGAAGTTTCCTTTTAGTTTGGCTGTTAGGTAGTTGGCGTTAAGTATTGCCATTTCGGTCGAGCGCTTTAATCCCTCTTCTCCAAGCATAAGAATATAGCCATAGGTAATGGCAAGAACAAATGCGCTACCCCAAGGTGCTGCCGAAACAGCTTTAATGGCATGCTCGCCACCAGTTTTTACAACTGGATGCGTTGGTAGAAAAGGCACAAGGTGCTTGGCTACGCCAATAGGACCAACGCCAGGACCACCGCCTCCGTGAGGAATTGCGAATGTTTTATGAAGATTTAGGTGACAAACATCGGCGCCAATGGTACCTGGATTAGTTAGCCCAACCTGAGCGTTCATGTTGGCACCATCCATGTAAACCTGTCCGCCGTTATCGTGAATTATCTTCATCATCTCCTTAATTTCGCTTTCGAAAACTCCATGGGTCGAAGGGTAGGTTACCATAAAAGCGGCAAGGTTGTCGCGATGCTGTTCGGCTTTTGCTTTTAAATCGTCAAGCGAAATATTTCCCTTTTCGTCGCAGGCAACAACAATAACATCCATACCAGCCATGGCTGCACTTGCAGGGTTTGTTCCGTGTGCCGAAGCGGGAATAAGCACAACATTCCTGTGAGAATCGTTACGACTAATGTGATACTGACGAATTACCATAAGTCCTGCATACTCGCCAGCTGCACCAGAGTTTGGCTGTAGCGAAATGGCATCGAAACCTGTAATCTCGGCAAGGTAATTTTCGAGATCGCAAATTAGGTTCATGTAACCTTCAGCTTGCTCGGTTGGAACAAATGGGTGAATTCCCCCAAACTCGGGCCAACTTAACGGTAGCATTAGGGTTGCTGCGTTTAGCTTCATGGTGCAGCTTCCCAGCGAAATCATGCTGTGGGTTAGCGAAATATCTTTACGCTCAAGTTTTTTAATGTAGCGCATCATCTCGGTTTCGGAGTGAAACGAGTTGAAAACCTTACCATTGAGGTAGGTCGATTTGCGCCTAAGGTTTTCGGGAAGACAATTGGTTTCCTTTATTTCCTTAACCACAGGAGCAGGTTTTCCTGCTAATTCAGCAAAAATGGCAAGTAACTTATTTACATCGGCAAGCGAGGTAACCTCGTCGAAGCTAATGCCAACGGTTCCGTTTTTCTTGTAGTTAAGGTTTAACTCTTTGTCAATTGCTTTGCGCTTAACCATGTCGGACTTAATGCCGGTTGGTAATTCAACCTCTATTGTGTCGAAGAAGTTTTCAACGGTTTGCTTGTAGCCAAGTTTTCCCAATTCGGTTGCAACCAAACAAGCTGCGCTATGCGCGTGCGAAGCAATACGACGAATGCCTTCGGGACCATGGTAAACAGCAAACATACCAGCCATTGTAGCCAGAAGTGCCTGTGCTGTACAAATATTTGAAGTTGCGCGTTCGCGCTTAATGTGCTGTTCGCGAGTTTGAAGCGCCATACGAAGCGCTTTGTTTCCATGACGATCGACGGATACTCCAATAATTCTTCCGGGAAGCTGACGCTTAAATTCGTCTTTAGTGGCAAGGTATGCAGCATGAGGACCGCCAAATCCCATTGGTACACCAAAACGTTGGGTTGTACCAACAACTACGTCGGCACCCCATTCGCCTGGAGGTGTAAGAAGTGCAAGCGAAAGAAGGTCGGCAGCAACTGTAACAAGCGCACCGTTTTCGTGAACTTTAGCTATAAAGGCCGAGTAATCGCGGGCTTTTCCTTTAGCCGATGGGAACTGAACAATAGCGCCAAATTCTTTTCCTGTAAAAGCGTACTCTTTATAGCAACCAGTAACAATTTTAATTCCAAGGGGAATAGCGCGAGCCTCAACAACCTCGAGGGTTTGAGGGAAAATGTCGCCATCGATAAATACTACGTTACGCTCTTCCTTAACGGCTTGGCGCGAACGAAGGTTGTACATCATAATTGCTGCTTCGGCTGCTGCTGTGGCTTCGTCGAGAAGCGATGCGTTGGCTATTTCCATTCCGGTTAATTCCATAACCATGGTTTGGAAGTTTAGAAGTGCCTCGAGGCGACCTTGGCTAATTTCGGCCTGATAAGGAGTGTATGAAGTGTACCAGCTGGGATTTTCGAAAATATTTCGAAGAATAACCGACGGTGTTTGGGTTCCGTAGTACCCCATGCCAATAAACGAACGGTAAATCTTGTTTTTTGCTGCAAGTAATTTTGCTTTTGCAAGATATTCGTACTCGGTAAGTGGAGCTGGAAGGTTTAAAGGCTTTTTAAGCCTAATAGATTGGGGAACAGTTTGGTTAATAAGTTCGTCCAAACTTTTAACGCCAACTACGTCGAGCATCTCTTTTAACTCGGTGTCGCGTGGGCCAATGTGGCGTGAAACGAAACGGTCAGTTGTCATATAATTGATGGTATTCTGTGTTGATGTTTAATTATGAAATTTGATGTAAAAGTAGAAAATCAATAACAGATTTGTATGAATTTGGTCATTCTTTTAATAACTTTTTTAAAAACAGGCTGTTTCACTTATTTTTCGGTTAGAAAAGGGTTGCTACTTTTTTCGATTGCAATGGTTGTTTCGCTTCCATGACCGGGATAAACGGTTGTGGTTTGGTTTAGAGTTAAAAGTTTAGCTTTAATGCTGCCAATAATTGTATCGTAATTGCCTCCAGGCAAATCGGTTCGCCCAATAGAACCTTCAAAAAGTGTGTCGCCCGAAACAAGGAAATTGCAAACTTCGGAGTAAAAACAAATTCCTCCACGTGTGTGGCCTGGTGTATGAATAACTTTCAGTTCAGTGTTCCCAAATTTTATTGTATCGCCATCGCTTACAGTTATTTCAACTTCGGGAGCTGAGTCAATGCTTATACCAAACATTAATGCGTGCTGCGGGAGCATTTGAAGCATAAGCAGCTCCTCGCCATGCGCAATAGCCTCAATTCCATACTTTTCCTTAACAAAGGTAATTCCAAGTACATGGTCAATATGGCAATGGGTGTTAATTGCATACTTTGGAATTAGCTGATTTTCAGAAATAAATGAAGTTATTTCGTCTTGCTCACTAACGGTGTAGCAACCACAATCGACAATAACACACTCCTTGGTTTCGTCGTAAATAATGTAGGTATTCTCCTGAAATGGGTTAAAAACTAAGCGATGAATTTTTATCATTTTGGTAAGTATTACTTGTTAGTACCTTTAAGCAGAGGAACAAAAATAAAGCGTCCGTTGTTCGATATTTCAATGTTTTCTTCGGAATGCTTTTCAACCAGCATCATATTTTGACCTTGGCTGTCGCCAACTGGTATTACCATTCGGCCACCAACCTTTAGCTGGTCGATGAGCGCTTTTGGAATTTCGGGAGCACCCGCGGTAACCAGAATCTTATCGAACGGCCCGTAGGTTGGCAGCCCTAAGTAACCATCGCCGTAAAAGAAGTGTGGATGGTAACCCATGCGCTCAAGTATCGATTTCGACTTTTGAAACAGCTCTTTTTGTCGTTCAATGGTGAATACTTTTGCCCCAATTTCGATAAGCACAGCCGTTTGGTAACCCGAGCCGGTGCCAATTTCTAGAACCTTATCGTGGGGTTGAATTTTAAGCAGTTGAGTTTGAAAAGCTACGGTGTATGGTTGCGATATTGTTTGACCCGCCCCAATGGGAAATGCCGAATCTTTATACGAAAAGTTAAGAAAGCTACTCTCCATAAATTGGTGACGGGGTACAGTGTTTATTGCATTTAAAACCATTTCGTCGGTTATGCCTTTACTCCGAATTTCATCGACAAGTTTTTTCCGTAAGCCTTTGTGTCTAAATGAGTCTTCCATCCAATTTGGCTCTATATGGGTTGTTTGTAGGGTTTATGCAAAGATAGCTCGAAATGGCAATAAGAAAAATTGAAGAGGTTGAATTATGAGATATTGAAACTAACTTTCTATATCTGAGTTATTCTGAACGTTATACAAATATAATACACACTGATTTTTTCGTGAAATATTCATATGAAATCTATGTTGAAACAATAATATTTGTCAATTTGAAAGCTTTATTGTATATTTGCGTGAAAATATCACGCAAAATAAATTGCCATGTTGATTAGATTTGTAATTGAGAACTTATTTTCCTTTGGAGAAAGGAAAGAGTTCTCCACAATACCCAATAAAAGATTAAAAACGCTTGATCATCACAAATATAATTATGATGATTTCAATGTTTTAAAAATCGCCTCTTTATATGGCGCTAATGGAGCAGGAAAATCGAACCTTATTAAATCATTAGAATTATTCCAAAAGCTCATTATTAGAGAGAAAATACCATTCAGATTAAAAGATTCGAAGTTTAAGTTTAATAATTCTGAAGATAGTCAGAATCAAATATTTGCTATTGAATTTATTCAAGAAAGTAAAGCCTTTTATTATGGTATTGTCTTAAATGAAAACACTATTGTAACCGAAGAACTATACTTGTCTGGATTAGGCAAAAAAGAAGATAAGTTGATTTATGAGCGAAAAACAGATAATAGAGATATGACAAGTATTACTTTTCTTGAAGATTTTGAGAAAGACGAAAAAAGTCAAATTTTAAAAAGCATATTACTTGAAGAATTTGTAAAACCAAATGAGCCAGTTTTAAAGTTGCTTTCAAATAGAGACAATAAATATTTGAAGAATGTGAAGATTGCCTATAAATGGTTTGAAGATACGCTTCAAATTATTACTCCTGATTCAAAACCTAGAGCTTTAGCACATAAGATTGATATCGACAAAGAGTTTAAAAACTACGCAAAAGATTTAATGTGTTCGTTTAATTTAGGAATTACGGAGTTGACTTCTGAGAAAAAAGATATAAAAGAGTTTTTTGGAGAAGATAATGAAAAAGAACTTGATGGTTTAATTAAAGACGTTGAGGATTCCCCCCAAAAAATGATTGGTTTGAGGAGTAGTAAGGGCGATGAGCTAATTATTGTAAAAGAGAACGATAAAATTTGGGTTAAAACTTTAAAGGTTGGACATACTGGAAAAAGAGACAAATCAGTTCTTTTTAGTCTTGATGAAGAATCGGATGGAACGGTAAGGCTGCTAGATTTTGTGCCAGCATTTAAAAGCGTTATATCAAATGAGAAGGTGTTTATAATTGATGAAATTGAAAGAAGTATTCATCCACTTCTTATTAAAGAATTAGTGCAGAAGTTCTCTTTAGACACGAATACTAAGGGACAATTGATTTTTTCAACGCATGAATCAAACTTACTAGACCAAGAAATATTTAGACTAGATGAAATTTGGTTTGTTGAAAAAAATAAAGATGGTTCAACCGACCTATATTCCCTAAATGATTTTAAAGAACATAAAACTATTGATATTCAAAAGGGATATCTCAATGGAAGATACGGTTCTATTCCATTTCTGGGTAATTTACATGATTTAAATTGGCATAATTATGATACTAACCAATAGGCTTTTTGAACGAATTCCACCTAGTAGAGAAGCTAAAAGTATCTACATATTCTGTGAAGGAGCAAAAAGGGAATTTGATTACTTCGAATATTTTAAAGAACTTGACTCTCGAATAAATATTGAAGTGTATAAACTTCATGAGCAGGAGGGTAACTCCCCATCAGGGTTATTGCAAATTGCTGAAAGGTGTATAAATAAAACCAGTGAAAATCCCAATCCAAAATATATTTTTATTGAAGGAGATGAAGTTTGGATTGTTTTAGATATTGACAAGGATAAGTTTAATTCAAGAGAGCCTCAAATCAAAAATATCCAAACAAGATGTAATGAACTTGAAAATTGGCACTTAGCACAGAGCAATCCGTGTTTTGAAGTATGGTTATACTATCATTTACATTCTCATAAGCCTGAATTTGAAAAATCAGAAAAATGTTCTGAGTGGAAAAAATTAGTAAATAATTCGGTTAAAGGTGGTTTCGATCCACGAAAACATCCAATCTACATTGAAACTGCAATTATTAATGCAGAAAAGAACTTTAAATTAGTTGGGGATAAACTTGACTTTGGTTGTACGGATGTTTATAATTTAGCAAGCACAATTGTACCACTATTAAGTTCAAAATTAAAAAGAGTTCTGAACCAGATACCAGAATAATAAAGTATAAACTTACAAAATGCAGTAAAATGAAAGAGCATCGAAATAAACAACTAAAATGGACAATGCCCATATAAAACAGGGATCTAATACTGAATCTGTTTTTTAGCAGAAAGCGAGTCAACTTAATGTCGAATTCAGGTTGGGACTAAAATAAATGTAAACAGCCCCCCTTAATTCACTTCATTTTTATTTATTTCATTACTTTAGCGTTCTCGAAAAAACTTTAGTTTTATACAGTGAATAAATCGCAACTTACTGCCCAATACATAATTCTCGATACAATTGCCACCATTGCCTCTTGGATGCTTTTCAATTTGTATTTAGGTAGGTTTACCGAGTACCCCAATTTGTATTTTAGTTTGAATTTTATAGTCGAACTGGTAGTTGTTACAGTTTTTTGGCTACTTCTTTTCTATGTTAATGGGTTTTATCACAATGTTTATAGGCGTTCGAGGCTAAAGGAATTAGGCAATTCGTTAATTGTAACACTAATTGGTATAGTCGTAGTTGTTTTTGTTGCCCATTATAGTAGCCTTTTTCTCAATCGAATAAAGGTTTATAAGGCACTAACAATTCTTTTTACTTTTCAGTTTTCAGCTACATATTTTTTAAGGCTTTTTGTTACATCGCTGGTAATTTCGAAGATTAGGAGGTTGAAAATTTACTTTCCAACCATTATTGTTGGAACAGGAGTAAAAGCTGTTGAACTATACAGTGCCATGACTCGAAACCCTGGTATTGAGGGAAACAGGGTTATTGGATACGTTAGTCCTGTTTCTAATTCGAGTGTTGAGCAACAAACTTTTACAAATTGTTTAGGCTCAATTGCCAACATTAGGGAAATAGTAAAAAACCATAAGGTTGAAGAGGTGATAATTGCAACTGAATCGATTGAAAATCAAGATTTAGCGAGGGTTGTTAATGGATTAATGGGATTAAACGTTGTTGTTAAAGCAATTCCTGGGCTATACGACCATTTACTTGGAAGGGTAAAAGTTTCGTCGATTTATGGAATACCCCTAATGCAGGTTTCGTTGCGTGCAATGCCGCTTTGGCAAGAAATTTTAAAACTATCATTGGATAAGGTACTATCGATTATTGTAGTTATATGCCTAATACCTATGTATTTAGCATTGGCTGTAGTGGTCAAATTTTCCTCCAAAGGGCCATTGCTTTTTAAGCAGGAACGGGTTGGGCAATATGGAAAACCATTTGTGCTTTATAAATTCCGAACAATGGTTCTTAATGCCGAGGCCAATGGGCCAGCACTTTCGAGTAAAAACGACGATAGGGTAACCTCGGTTGGTCGCTTTATGCGAAAAACCCGACTCGACGAGCTACCAAACTTTTTCAATGTGCTTAAGGGCGATTTGTCAATTGTTGGGCCACGTCCCGAAAGGCAATTTTACATTGATAAAATTGTCGAAAAGGCGCCACATTATCTTCAACTTTTAAGAGTAAAACCGGGCATAACATCTTGGGGGCAAGTTAAGTACGGCTATGCCGAAAATGTGGACCAAATGATTGAGCGCCTCGAGTTCGACCTGCTTTACCTCGAAAACATGTCGCTTCTGGTCGATTTTCGAATTATGGTTTACACAATAATTACGGTTTTAAGGGGAAGAGGGGTATAGTCTGTATTTGGAAATGTAGTCTATTGTATTAAAACGAGTTGCAAACTGGAGCATGGTTCGGATCTTCCTACTGACAGGTAGGCTCGCCGAAGGCAAACATCTAACCACAAACCCCGATAACTATCGGGGCAATAAGGTTTTACACAAAGTTCACTAAGCAGTATATATGTTTGCATTAACTTTGTCCCCGATAATTATCGGGGTTTGTTTTTTCTTTGCTCTCGATAGTTATGCATAGCCGTTAGGTTAAAGATAAAAGCGATTAGTACTTAATCGCAATATGCCGATTTGCAAATGGCTAAGAGAATGCCGTAATTCCAGAATTATCAAGGCAAAGCGGTTTATAAATCCCAATAAGGTCGCCATGAGCGATGTGCGGGGGGCTGGCAAAACGGCGAGCCAGCAGTTGGGTGAATGGACTATTACGTAGTTTTTCAGCAAAGGGGCTTTGCCAACTTTGCTTGAAAAACAAGCAATAGTCCAGAGCGGGCAGAAGCTTCGTTTTGCCTTGATTCTTTGTTTCCTTTCTCATCAAGGAGAAAGGAAAAAGGGGTAAAATGATTTTTAAAAGTTCTTATATTCGTAAGTAAAATCAGTTTAACTTAATGATTATGGTTAGATGGCGGAATTTGTGGTTAATTTTTCTTTTTAGATAGCCCATGGAACTGCGAGTAGCCCTGACTAATTATACATACTTTATTAAGTCATAGTCAAGAATTATTCAAATATCTTCATTATCAGCGTATTGCATTTTTGTTAATAACCTGTTGGAGGTAAATCGAAAAATGATATCTCCACAATGTAAATTTGTCGAAAATATTTAAACCTATGGCTGAAAAGCGACCCTATAAGAAAAACACTCCTTCGCAGGTTTCCGGAATATCGGGATTGGATTTAGGAAAAGTTCCCCCACAGGCTCTCGACCTCGAGGAGGCCGTTTTAGGAGCAATTATGATTGAACGCGATGCCGTAATTGTTGCATCGGAAATTCTAAAATCGGAGTGCTTTTACAAGGACAGCCATCAGCGAATTTATAGGGCAATCGAGGGACTTTACACCCGCCACGAGCCAGTCGATTTGTACACAGTTACCCAAGAACTTCACCGAAATAGCGATTTGCAAGAGGTTGGCGGAGCCGTATTTCTTGCCCAGCTTACTGCCCGAGTTGGCTCTGCAGCCCACTTGGAGTTTCACGCAAAAATTGTAGCTCAAAAGTACATTCAGCGGGAGCTTATTAGGGTTTCGAGCGAAATTCAGGTTAAGGCATTCGACGAATCGGTCGATGTTGACGACCTGCTCGACTACTCCGAAATGGAACTTTTTAAAGTTTCCGAAGGAAATATTAAGCGCGAGTCGCAGTCCATTGCAATACTTGTAAAGCAAGCGCTTAACAATATTAAAGAAGCTGGCGAAAAACCCGACAACCTAAGCGGGGTGCCAAGTGGTTTTACAAACCTCGACAGGCTAACTTCGGGTTGGCAACCCTCCGACTTGGTTATTATTGCAGCTCGCCCATCGATGGGTAAAACAGCATTTGTACTTAGCATGGCTCGTAATATGGCCGTTGAGCATAGCCGAAGCGTAGCCTTCTTTTCGCTCGAAATGTCGAGTATTCAGCTTGTTAATCGTTTAATTGTTAGTGAAACGGGTATTCCAAGCGAAAAAATTAAAACGGGGCGTCTCGATCCCGATGAGGTTACTCAGCTAACATCGAAACTCGACAATTTAAGGGATTCAAAAATATTCATCGACGATACTCCAGCGCTTTCCATTTTCGAGTTTAGGGCAAAGTGCCGCAGGCTAAAAACCCAGCACGACATAGGAATAATAATTATCGACTACCTTCAACTTATGACTGGTCCAACCGAAACAAAGGGCAATCGCGAGCAGGAAGTAAGTACCATTTCCCGTTCGCTAAAGGCCATTGCAAAGGAACTCAATGTACCAATTATTGCACTTTCGCAGCTTAACCGTTCGGTTGAAACGCGAGGTGGAAACAAGCGACCACAGCTGTCGGACCTTCGCGAGTCGGGAGCCATTGAGCAGGATGCCGACTTGGTTATTTTTATTCACCGCCCCGAGTACTATGGCTTTAAGGAGGATGAGGAAGGCAACTCGTACGAAGGAATTGCCGAAATTATTGTTGCCAAGCACCGTAACGGTAAAACCGACGATATTCGTCTTCGCTTCCGCAACGAGTTGGCCAAATTTACCGACGAGGAGGAAGCATTTTACCCAGTATACTCAGCTACCGATAGCCAAGCCTCAAAATCGGTTACGCTAGGTTCAAAAATGAATAGCGACCCACTCGCAGCAACCCATGGCAGCAACGATTTCGATTTTCTTACAAGCACAAAACACGACGACGAAGTGCCGTACTAGTTAACGAGAGTTCGACGTAAGTTTTTAACACAGAGGTTTTTTGTTTTG
>DDWL01000028.1:0-8131 GCA_002345675.1 Bacteroidales bacterium UBA2287
ACGGGACATTAAAGCAAATACGGAAGTTCTAATTGGTGTACAGATATAGCCTTTAAGCAATTGTTAAATGCGTTTGCCCTACCCTCATTCCCCCTTTGCATTTCTCCTTTTTTCCGCTTTCTTTGTAATCAAATTTGCAAAACGGCCAAAATATATGTGGTTGGTGCACTGTTTATTGGTTTTAATTTATGGTTATGTGTAAAAAAATTCATCAAGTTATATTGGTTTTACTGGTTTTCATGGCTGGAAACGCCAATGCGCAAAATGTACAGCTCGACAGCCTCGAGAATGCTTTAAAAATTCATAAAACCTCCGATACCGTTAAGGTAAACCTACTTAACGAAATAGCCATGCGGGTTTATAAAACCGATTCGGCAAAAGCACATAGCTACATTGCTAATGCCAAGGAACTGGCAACTAAGCTGAATTTTAGGAAAGGCGAAGCGCAAGGTATATGGGTAAGCGGCTTGTCGTTAACGTACTACAAGTCGTTTAGGGTAGCCCTCGACAGTTTACTAAAGGCAGTAAAAATTGCCGAGGAAATTAACTACAATCCAGGACTAATAAACTACCTAATTGTTTCGGGTTTTAACTACTCAGCCATTGGTAACATTCCATCGGCAGTTGAATGCTACGAAAAAGCTATGAAAATTGCCGAGGAGCTTAATAGCAAAGCCGATATTACAAAGTGTTTAGTAAACTTATCCGTAATATACACTGGGCAGGGCAACTACGATTTGGCTCTCGAAGGGTACCAAAAAGTACTAGCAATTTGTGAAGAAACAGGCGATAAAAAAGCACTGGCAATTGTCTACAATAACATTGGAAATATAAATGAGTACAAGGGGAACTACCCAAGGGCTCTTGAGTACTTTCATAAATCGCTAAAAATTCATGAGGAGAGAAACGATAAGCAATCCATAGCAAACAGTTTTTTAAATATAGGAGGCGTAATTGCTGAACAGGGTAACTATAACGAGGCACTTGAGTACTTTAACAAGGCACTTAAAATTGCCGAGGAGCTAAACGATAAGCGAAAAATTTCGGAAAGTTTTGAGTGTATTGGCTATGTTTACTCCAAAACAAATAGTCCACAGGCAATTGAGTACCTCCAAAAGGCTCTAGCTATTGCCGAAGAGCTGTCGTACACAACGGCAATGCTAAACGTATCGCGAAAAATTGGCGAGCACTACCGTGTACAGGGTAGCTACCAAAAGGCGCTGGAGCACTATGGAAAAGCCTTAGTTTTAGCGCAAGAAATGAATAGAAAGCGCGCCATTTGCGAAGTCTGGTACAAAGTTGGCTCAATTAACCTAAGTCAAAAAGAGTACGCCAGCGCTTTAAGCAATTCGCTAAAAAGTTTGGAAATTGCCAATGAACTTAAGCTGCTGGCTTTTCAACGTGATATAAATAGTCAGCTTGCCGAAATTTATGCCGCCACAAACAATTTTGCAAAGGCGTACAAAAGCCATAAACTTTTTAAGGAGCTAAACGATAGCATTAATAAGGAGGATAATATTAAAAAGATTATTGAGGTTGAATACACCTATAAACTCGATAAGGAGAAGCAGACCATTGAGTTGGAGCAGCAAAAAAAAGATGCCATTATGGCTGCGAAAAAAAGACAGCAAACAATTATCCTCTTTTCGTTTGTTGTTGCATTTATACTAATGTCGGTTCTTGCATTTTACATTTACCGCTCGTATTTAACCAAAAACGAAACCAACAAAACTCTCACCAAGCAAAAGCTGGAAATAGAGGAGAAAAATGAGGGATTGCAACAGCTGAACGAAGAAATTTTAGCACAAAAGGAGGAAATTTCGACTCAACGCGACGAAGTTGAAAAGCATCGCGATTTGGTAGTTATACAAAACAATCGCATTCAGCTTCAAACTAAGGAAATAACCGACAGCATTAAGTACGCTAAGCATATTCAACAAGCCCTTTTGCCTTTGCCCGAGTATGCCAAAAGCATAATGAACGATTACTTTGTGCTGTTTAAACCCAAGGATATTGTTAGCGGCGATTTTTACTGGAGCACTCAGGTAAACGAGTTTGTTGTAGTTACAGTTGCCGACTGTACAGGCCACGGAATTCCTGGCGCTTTTATGAGCGTGCTGGGCATTTCGTTTCTTAACGAAATTGTTAGTAAAAAGGAAACCACTAAGGCTAGTGAAATTTTGGAATATATGCGTAAGTCGGTTATCGATGCGCTAAAGCAGAAATGGCAAGCTGGCGAAACAAAGGATGGTATGAATATGGCGCTTGTTGTGCTTAACACCAAAACCTTGCAGCTTCAGTACGCTGGCGCTCACAATCCGCTATTTATTGTGTCGGTTAATAATGAACTAACCGAAATTGCTGCCGACAAGCAACCTGTGGCCATTCACAACAAAATGGAGCCTTTTACAAATAACGAATTAAAAATAGCCAAAGGCGATTGCATTTACTTGGCAAGCGATGGCTTTCAGGATCAATTTGGAGGCCCCAGTAACCTTAAATTTAAAAAGAGTCAGTTAAAAGAACTATTTCAATTAATTGCCAGCAAACCTATGGTTGAGCAAAAGGAAATTTTAGAAACCACTTTCGATAGATGGAAAGGAACACACCAGCAAATTGATGACGTAACAATTTTGGGAATGAAGATTTAGGTCTCCAGTTCGCAGTTCGCAGTCTACAGTCTGCAGTCTACAATCTTCCGACTTCCGACTTCCGACTTCAATCACCTCACTGTTCTACCTGAGCCTTAAGGCTAATGCTAATTCCAACAGGAGCCGAGTCCCATTTGCCTTCGCTGGTTTTGCGAAAGTAGGTTCGGCCTGTTATGCTCGATGAGAAGTAGAGAAAGCCAGAACCCAAATTTCGTATGTGCTCAAGGGTTATCAAAATATTTCCTTGTGTAACAATATTATATGACTTTAAATCGAGAACCACGGTTTTGCCAATATTTTCCTTTGCAAGTTTTAAGTAAATTGGCTCGTTAAGAATGTTTTCGAACTTCATTTTTCCCTTCATCTCGTAAACATTCACTCTGTAAAAAATTGAATCGTAGGTACATCTGCCAAAATTTATGTTAATCTCTTCGAGTCGGGCACTTTTCCTAATCTTCATTAAAATGCCCAATTCGTAGCCTAAAATATTATCCTTAAACCCAGCTATTATTCTGGTAGTTTTGGCAGTAACGCCAAGCACTTTATGCTTATACGTTTTGTGGTGCACTGTAATGGCATCGAGTTCGAAAACTCGTTCGTAGAGGTAAATATTTTGACTTTGGAATTTTTTAAAGTCGGCTACTTTAGCCGAAAAGGGGTAGAAGCCTATTCGTGAAACCCTAATAGTATCGTTGTCGAATTGAGAATCGAGTTGTAAGGTGAATTTCCCGGTTCCATCCGAAACGGTTCCAATATTTTGCCCAATTACTCCAATATTAACGTATTCGACTACTTGTCCTGTTTTTTTATTTATAATTTGTCCCGAAAACTCTTGGCAAAATGAATAGCTTGCTGTAGCAAATATTAGGATAAAACAGTAAAGAGCAAATTTCATTTTTAGGTTTGAATTAAGTGATTTTATTGAGTTATCAGTCTTCAGTCCACAGTCTTCAATTTGCAGTTCTCAGTTTTCATTCAGTCAATCATTCAGTCCGTCATTCAGTCAGCAATTGGCATGCTACTTATATTTTTCGGGATATTTAATCATGTGATTTAATAGTTTTCCGATTTCATGTGAGTCGGAAGTAAACCTTTCAAAATCTTCAAGAGTAATGTATTTACATGCCAAGGCAAAATCGAGCCAAACTTGTGTTTCGGTATTCTCCATGTCGGCATCGGACATTTTGCTAATAAAGTGTGCTTCGTACAATCTTTTCCTGTAGCCCTCTCCAAGATTTGAGCAAACCGAACGGGACGACCTTCTTATTTGGGAGGTAAGTGAATACAATTCGTCCTTTGAAAATAACTTACTAATCTCAAACAGCTCCATTGAAAGTTTAAAAGCCCTTTTATAAACTTTTAAATCTTTAAAATCGCTCATTTAATATGGGTTTAAATGTTTTTTTAATTTTATGTAGCCAGATGGAAATTAGCAGGCTTTGAGTTGTGAACTGAAGACTGTGGACTGAGAACTGCCAACTCTCGCTCCTACTTCCCCATTGCCTCGTTAAAGCAACTACGACAAAGTGGTTCGTACGAATCGGTTTCGCCAAGAACAACAAGTTTTTCGGCTTTTATTGTACGGTGCGAGTACTGCGCCAAGTTTCCGCATTTAACGCAAATTGCATGAACTTTTGTTACATGCTCAGCTATGGCCATAAGCTGTGGCATTGGTCCAAAAGGATTTCCCTTAAAGTCCATGTCAAGACCAGCAACAATAACTCTAATGCCCATGTCGGCCAGCTTATTGCAAACCTCGGGCAGGTTATTGTCGAAGAACTGAGCCTCGTCAATGCCAACAACATCAACCTCTGCCGACATAAGCAGAATATTTCCCGACGAGGTTACAGGGGTACAGCGAATGGCGTTTGAATCGTGCGAAACCACATCCTCCTCGGAGTAGCGAGTGTCGATTTGGGGTTTGAAAATTTCAACATTTTGTTTCGCAAACTTGGCTCGCTTAAGCCTGCGGATAAGCTCTTCGGTTTTTCCCGAGAACATCGAACCGCAAATAACTTCAACTACCCCTTTGCGTTTTGGGTTTCCAATGGAATTTTCGAGAAAAAGCATTGCAATAAAAAGAATTATCTTCGTTAGTTTTACAAAAGTATGTAAATTCTTATTTTTGAAGCTCGAATGTTGATAACTATGGATAATTTGCAAACACTTAAAATTGCTAAGGAGCGTCTTTCGGAAGCCGAAAAGCTTATTGGCGTAGCCATTGAAAAGGGAAAACTAACCTCAATTGACCGCGATTTAGTTCTCGAAAAAATCCGAAGGATATACGACGATCTTATTTTTGAGCATAAAAATGAGATGCAAATTCCTGAAACTCCAAAAATTTCGGCTCACAAGGAGGTTGAAAAACACCACGAAAAGGTTGAACCCGTAAAACACCAAGAAGTTGAAAAGCCCAAAGAAGCCCCCTTTGTTCCAAAAGTTGAAGTGAAAATTGAGGAGCCAAAAATATTAAAAGTTGAACCCAAAATTGAAGTGCCTCAATCTCAACCTCAACCTCAACCTCAATCTCAACCTCAACCTCAATCCCAGGGCGAAATTCTTGCCGACAAGTTTAAGGACACCCGCAAATTTCGAAACGAATCGATTGGCACAGCCAAAAAGGATGTAGCTTCAAAAATGCAAAATAAGGCTATTACCGATTTAACCAAATCGATAGGGATTAACGATAAGTTTTTATACACCAAGGAACTTTTCGGTGGTAACGCCGAACTTTACAAAAACACCATTAAAGTGCTAAACGAGTTTTCCGACATTAACGATGCGCTAATTTATGTGCAGGAAAATTTTCATTGGGACGAAAACAACGAAGCTGCCAGTCAACTTCTGGAGTTGGTGCGCCGAAAGTTGTTGGCTTACTAAACTTAGACTAAATGGCAAAACTTGTAGTAGTTCCAACGCCCATAGGAAACCTTGAGGATATTACTTTTAGGGCACTTCGCGTACTAAAGGAGGCAACGCTAATTCTTTGCGAAGACACTCGCACAAGTGGTGTACTAATGAAACACTTCGACATTCACGGTCAGCTTTGGTCTCACCATAAGTTTAACGAGCATCGCACTGTCGACTCTGTTGCCGAACGTATTGAGGCTGGGCAAAATGTGGCGCTAATTTCCGATGCCGGAACTCCCGCCATTTCCGACCCTGGATTTTTGCTTATTCGAACCTGTATTGAGAAAGGTATTGAAGTTGAATGCCTTCCAGGTGCCACAGCTTTTGTACCTGCACTTGTGGCAAGCGGATTGCCCTGCGATAGGTTTATTTTTGAAGGATTTTTACCACAGAAAAAGGGGCGAAACAAACGGATAACTGCCCTTGCGCTGGAGGAGCGAACCATTGTTTTTTACGAGTCGCCATTCCGATTGGTAAAACTGCTCGAGCAGCTAACAGCGATTTTTGGTGGCGAACGCCGTGCAAGCGTTTCGCGCGAAATTTCGAAAATGTTCGAGGAAACCAAAAGGGGAACCTTGCTGGATCTCACTGAGTATTTCAGCAAAAAAACCGTTAAAGGCGAAATTGTAGTTGTGGTTGAGGGTTTTAACTCAAAAGAAAGAGTTGAAGTTGAAGAAGAGGAGTAACCAGCTCCCTAAAGTAATCACTTAATTATAGCCGAATGCTGGTATATTTATTTCTCCATCAAAAACGTGTACAGCAGGACCTGTAAGCCAAATATTTGAGAATATACTATTGTCAGTTCGATTAAAGGATACGCGAAGTGTTCCACCTAGTGCAAAAACATTAATCGTCGGTTCTGTCAAGTCCAACCAATGGGTTGCCGCAATAGCTGCTGCAACAGCACCTGTGCCACAGGCAAGGGTCTCGGCTTCCACTCCCCTTTCGAATGTTCGAATTTTTAGCCCTTCGGGGGTAATTTGAACAAAGTTTGCATTTACTCCGTTACCTCCTATATTGTAGCTGTTTCGAATAATTTTGCCTTCGGTGGCAACATTAACGCTATCAACATTTTCGACAAACTTTACAAAATGGGGAGATCCTGTGTCGATTAAGTAAAAATCGTCGTCGGTTTCAACACTATCAACGTCCTTCATTTTTAGGCTAACGTCGCTACCTATTATGTTTGCCTCATGTATACCATCAACTCCCATAAACGACGCAGTTGTGGTAATAATGCCTAAACGATTAGCAAAAACTACAATGCATCTACCTCCATTTCCGCACATGGTTGCTTCACCCCCGTCGGAGTTAAAGTAGCGCATACGAAAATCGGTGGTTGTATCGTTTTCGAGAAGCATTAAACCATCGGCACCAACACCAAATTGCCTATGGCAAAGCTGTTTAACTGTTTCCGCGGTTGGAGTAAAATCGTTATTACGGTTGTCGATTAAAACAAAATCGTTTCCAGCTCCGTGGTATTTTGAGAAGGGGATGCTCATTTTTTCTCGCAGATTGTGCGGTTTTACACTGATTAATTCAACTTTTTTATTTCTCGCAGATTACGCAGATTTTCGCAGAATAACATACAAATATAACTAAAAGAAGTTTCTCGCAGATAACGCAGATTTTCGCAGATTTTGATGCAATATTAGTTTCTCGCAGATTATGCGCCTGCCTGTCGGACAGGTATTTTCGCAAAATTATAATCCATTTACGATTCGAATTATTTTTAAGGGTTCTTCATTGAAGTTTATTAGTATACCGAGTTTCTTATTTGTTAGTTTTAAATAAGTTAACAACTGTTTGTGATGTACGGGAAGAAGTGTTTCTACCGATTTAATCTCAACAATCACTAAATCATCAACTAACAAATCGAGTCGAAAACCCAATTCCAACTTAACCTCTTCGAAAACTACTGGTATTGGAAGTTGTACTTTAACCTTTCGTCCCATTTTGGTAAGCGAGAAGGCCATTGTTGCTTCATAAACTGACTCGAGCAAACCAGGTCCAAGTTCATTGTAAATATTGAATGCTGCTCCCCGAATGTCATACGAAATATTATCCTCCTCTTTCAATGTTTTCATTTATATAAAGATTAATAACCAATTGTTTCTCGCTGATTTCGCAGATTTAAGCAGATTATATTCGGCTCATTTTTTTTTCGCGGATTTCGCTGATTTTCTCAGAAATGAAACAAACACTACTTGAGTGATCTGCGTGATCTGCGTGATCTGCGTGAAATTTTTAACTCAATTGTATCTCGCTGATTTCGCTGATTTACGCAGAAGTTACAAAACTCTATCTGCGTTATCTGCGTTATCTGCGTTATCTGCGTGAAATTTTTTACTCACTATCTGCGCTATCTGCGTTAACTGCGTGAAATTTTTTACTCAATTGTTTCTCGCTGATTTCGCTGATTTACGCAGAAGTTACAAAACTCTATCTGCGCGATCTGCGTGAAATATTTTACTCAATTGTTTCTCGCGGATTTCGCTGATTAACGCAGAATATATTCGACTTATTTTTTCTCGCAGATTTCGCTGATTTACGCAGAATATATTCGACTT
>DDWL01000028.1:8193-23992 GCA_002345675.1 Bacteroidales bacterium UBA2287
TCGACTTATTTTTTCTCGCAGATTTCGCAGATTTACGCAGATTATATTCGGCTCATTTTTTTCTCGCTGATTTCGCTGATTTACGCAGAAGTTACGAAACTCTATCTGCGCTATCTGCGTTATCTGCGTGAAATTTTTTACTCACTATCTGCACTATCTGCGTTATCTGCGTGAAATTTTTTACTCACTATCTGCGCTATCTGCGTTATCTGCGTGACAAAAAATAGCACGCCTACTTACTAATAACCTCAACTTCAACCCTTCGGTTACGAGAGCGACCATCCTCGGTGTCGTTGGCAACAAGTGGAACAGTATTTCCTAGGCTGCGAGCCTCAACATTGCTATAGCCATTTTCGATTAGCAGTTTAATAACAGCATTGGCTCTATCGAGGGCAACACCCGATTTTTGAAGTGCCTCAAGATCGTCGCAGTGGCCTTGAACCTGGAGCCTTACACTTGGGTTATTGCGAAGTTGACGAACTAAGCGGTTTATTTCGGCTACAGCTTCGGGGCTTAAAGCAGAACTGTTTGGTTCGAACTTAATATTTAACTCAACCTTCGATCCTACCGAAATAGGCTTAAGCAGCACCTCGCGGTTTATGCTCATAAAGGTTGTAATTTGGTTTAAGCTAAGGTTTTCCGACATGTACCAGTAATCGTCGGCAAGAACCTCAATTAGGTAACTATCGCCAGCAACAAACGACAGGGTGTAATCGCCACTAGTTGCACTCGAGAAGGTAGATACAGCAACAGCATTGGTTTTTGTATTAATTAAGTTAACCCTTGCACGAACTGCCTTTTGGGTGTTAGCATCCTTAACCGAACCCGATAGCGTTGTGCGGCGAACCTGCATAACACCACCAATCACATCGCCACCTGGCGATGCAGCAAAGTTTATGCGTCGAACCTTTTCGTCGAATACGTAGTTAACCTCAAACTGCTTATAACCATTAAACTGAACCCTAAAGTTATTCTGTCGCAAATCGAAGTTTTCGTAGTAGATATTATTTATTGTAAGAATATACTCATCGGTAATAGGTGCAAAAAGCACAAACACCCCCTCCTTGTCTGTTAAAGTTGAATAGGAACGACCTTGACTATCGGTAGCTGTAACTCGAACGTTAGCTAAGTCTATTTTTCCCATACCCGATAGTCGGCTTCGATTAAGTATAATTTTCCCAAATACCTTGTTCTTTTCTACAAAGGGAAAAAAGTATGCTCCCGAACGATCAATTTTCAGTTCTACATCGCCCATTGCCTTACTAAAATTCCCTGCATCTTTTCCAATTGGATTATATGAGATTGAATACAATCCTTCCGGAATTTTTTCTAGAAAAACCCTTCCAAAGTTGTCCGATAAAAGTTCTGCTGTGTAAAATTCACCAGGAACCTTTCCTACAACTTCACTGCTAACCTTCGAAATGGAAACAAGTACATTTTTAACACCTGGTTCGTTGTCGTTTTTTGTATTATTCCCATTAAAGTCCTTAAAGAATACAAGTTCAACATTATAAAATTTAACCCTTGGCTGATTAAAGTCAAACTCTTTTCTAAGCCCTGCTTCTAGGTAGAAATTTTGATACTTTTCGGTTAAATCCTGAGGGGTTTTCCTACTCTGAATTGCATAAACTGTTAAGGCATGTATTCTCCAATTTTGAGGTAAATACCAGTAAACCTGGCCAGTAATATTAGAATACGAAGAACCTGCAATAATGTCATTAGAATAGCTTAGGCCAAGATATGCTCTTAAAATATCTTTGTAAACAAAGGCATCGAATGCTGGCATGAATTGAAGCCTTCTTACAGGCTTATTAAAGTAAACATAGCTTAATTGATCGTTTACAGACTTTGGCCCAGAAGTGTAAAAGGATAGAATATTAAAGTATTGATTTCTGAAATTTATAGAAAAGTATTGATAATTAAACCAAGCACTTTTGCTAGATGAAGAAATTGATTCATAAGGATTATTAAGAACATTAACTCTTGCAATTATTGCTTTTGGGGATATTGTTGAAGTACCCGATGAGTTTTTAATTCGCGCACCCATAATAAGTTTATAACCAATACTACTAAAATATTGGTTAATTGGGAATGAATTTAATCCTGCCCATCGAAAATTCTCAACCGCTGGCCCACCATATACATGAATTGTGGGTGTTGCAAAATATAAATGCTCAATTCGCCCTTCACGAGCATCTGATTCATTCACCGAAGCAGTTATTACTCCCTGTATGTTTTTCCTATTATTTTGCGATTCATTGTAAACAAAAGATATACGATTCTTTTGGTTAAGGGTGTACTGAACACTGGTATTAAAATTTAGTCTTCCTGCTTGGGGGCTATAGTATAAAGGGCTACCGTACTTAACACGAATTTTGTTTCGAAACCTTCCAACAATCGAGGTATAGTTAAACTCCCCACCAAATTCATTGTGTTTTATCTTACCATCCAACTCCTTAGTTATTTGATTATAAGCAAGTACACCATAAAAATTATGTACCTTTTGTAAAGTAAATCCACCTCCAACTAGTCCTAACTTTGATTCGAACTCATTAACTCTATTTTTACTATATGTAGCACCTGCTTTTATGTAGGTTAATGGGTTAAAGTAGTAATTAACAACACCACCATAATTATATGTATTAATTCTATTATCCTTATTAACAATAATTTGTGTCTTTAATTCCTTACTATTATATGCCAAATACCCCCCTCTTCCATACATATTGCTCTCAATAACCCTATAATTGTCACCAAACTCAATATTCCATTTGCCAACATTGCTTCCAATGTACATCCTGTTATTTTTATAAAAATTCTCGAGTTTACGAGAGGATAAATTGCGGTAGTAATAATAGAGGTCTGTTTCTCCTTTAAATAAAACTCGCCCTTCCAAAATAGTTGAAATAACAGGTTTCCTATCTGCATCAAGTAAGCCTTGTCCTACAACCTCAACTACAAGAGGCTTATCCTTATAATTTATTTGATTTGTTAGTTCGGACTTTAACCTCCTAAACCAAATTGTGCTTTGAAATGTTGTGTCAACTGTTGAAATTGAAGAATTAAGACCATAACTTGTTCTACCTAACGATTCTTCCGACTTTAAATCAACAGTAAAACTAAATATTGAGTCCGAGTAGGGCTTCACTACTACGTCTTGAGCAAACTTCGACTGGTTTAATTTTCCTACACCTAAAAGATTTTTTCCATCAAAATTAAAGTTAACAGGTTCTTCTCTGTTCCCTTTATTACTTACTAATAAAGAAAACTCAGAGGAACCTGAAACTGGATCAATGTAAACTATTCGGTTTAGTATTTTAATTTTCAGGTCTACCTTCCTCGGGATTTTAACAAAGCAATATTCGTTTTTTATTGTGTTTCCTCTGCTGTCGGTTAGCGACGCAATTACGCTATAACCAATATCCCCTCGAACCTTACTCCCAATAGAAACCCTTAACGGGATAACAATAGAATCGTATGGAGCTAGCTGCATTTCCATTTTATCCTTGCCTATTACATTCCATCCTTGGGGAACTGTAATGTTAAGAGTAAAACTTTCACTTCGGTTAGCGTTGTTTTTTATTTTAAGTACATTAAAAAAAGTTTGTTGAGCCGATGCCTCAATGGAATGTCTAGTAAAATGAGTTTCTATATCGATTGGTGCTTCATTGTATAAAAAAAATTGCGCTTGTAACACTTTTGGGGTTAAAAGCATTACAAAAGCAAAAAAAAATAAAAAGTTATGGTTAAACCATTTATACATTAAAAAAAACTAAAAACTATTATTTCTCTACTAATAACATATATAGGGAAGCATAATACAAGCCTTCGGGCTTGTTTAACATTCCACCTAAATCGTATGTTAAAGTTAGTTCAACAACTACCTGCGTGCCTGTTGTTCCACCATCGCCACTTACTACAACTTGATTAGGATTTAACGAATCGTAAGGACCTTCTTCTAAAACAAACCCAACGTTTGGTGAAGTAGTAAAATCGTTACTTGACACTACAGTTGGAGTTATTATTAGATCCACTAAAGCAATGTCGTCTGCTGGATTTCCCTCATATTTTATTGCATCGTCGTTAGAAAACAACCTAAGTTCCCACCCATTTGAACCAGTATATTGAAACCTAATTCGAACTGTTGTCCAAGAGTTAAGGGTTATTCCTGTATTGTATTGCGATAGGGTATTATAATTAAAAATCAAACTATTACCTATAACGCTTAAACTCTTGTAAGGGTCTTGAGCCTTAGTTGAAAAAGAAAAAGAGCAAAACCCAAAAAAGAATAGAATTACAATTAGTTTAAACCTATGAGTAAAAAAGAATTTCATTGGTTTTTTTTAGGTTAACAAGTAGAGCCAAACGAGTACCGCTTGGCTCTTTTTAGCAAACTGTTAAATAAATGTAAAAAATGCTATTGTGGTGCCAAGTTTAAGAACACATTGGTAACATAAATATCAGCATCTAAACTCTGTGTAAGAAGACTCGGAGCAACAGTCCCTAGCTCCCATAGAATTTCATAAAGCAAACCACCACCAGCTGCGAGAGTAACAATTGTTTCAGGAGCAGTAATATCAAGTAATGGTTGAAGCCCAGCAATTGCACCACCACCTGTACCGCCCATAGTATACTGCAGGTTTACAAGGGGCATTGTAGCGCCAGTCTCGATTCCAATAAAATCAGCGTCCTCAGCTCCCATTGTTACATTAAAGTCTCTAGATGAAGAAACTGTAAACGAACTAGTGTACTGGTCATTGTTAGCTATACCGTTAGTGTACTGATCAATAGTATTAACAACAAACTGGATATTTCCACCAGAAGTTACAGTTAAACGAAGAATTGAATTAAGAGTAACAGAAACAGGGATAACAGCATTATCGGACACCGATTGTCCAAAGCCCACTTGGGCAAAAAGCAGCATTGCTGCTCCGAGTAGTAATTTTTTCATTGGTTTATGCATTAGGTTAGTAATTATTGTCACTTTATAGTGATTTCTTTAGTTTAATAAAGTAAAATTAGTGTAAAAAAATAAAAATGCAAGTGTTTTATAGCTTTTTTACGTGTTTACACAGGTTATTTTGGTTAAGTAACCGTTTAGTTACACGAATGTTCAATTTGGGGAGATTTTGGTGGAAGGACTTTACCACAATAGAATAGAACACACCTGCCTGACTGGCGTTAACGGCAGGCAGGGATGACACTGATTGAACGGATTACCACGGATTTAAATAAGTCCACAACCGAGCGTTTTTTGCGAGCTCTCCGAAGGAAAATTACTCAAATTAACACAAATTTTTATTTGAACCACATAGGCACATACCCCGATAGTTATCGGGGCACATTAGATTTTTAATAATAAAGCGTTGCGTCTTCGAGTCGTTGCGTTTAATTTTTCTCCGTGTTCCTCTGTCCCCCCAGTGTCTCCGTGGTTTCTCTTAACGTTTAAATAGAACACAGATGACACTAATTGAGCGGATTTTCACAGACCTGAATAAGTCCACAACCGAGCGTTTTTTGCGAGCTCTCCGAAGGAAAATTACTCAAATTAGCACATATTTTTATTTGAACCACATAGGCACAAACCCCGATAGTTTTCGGGGCACAATAGGTTTTAAACGAATTTGATCGGTAGCAAAAAAGGCCACAGATTACTCAGATTAACACAAGTTAAAATATTTCTCTATGTAACTCAGTGGTCACTGTGTCTCCGTGGTTTCTTTTGTGTCGTTGCGTTTAAATAAAGTCAACAATTACTTCGGACTACGGACTTCTTATATCTCTATCTTAAAGCCAATTACTAAAACGTCGTCGACCTGTGGGTACTCTTTACGCTTCCACTCGTTAAAAGTTATTTTTAGTATTTCGCGCTGCTCGCAGGCTGGTAGTTCGTGGATATGCTGAAGTAGTTCGGAGAAGTTTTTAATCATAAATTTGCGTCCATCGGTACCGCCAAACTGGTCTATAAAACCGTCGGAAAATAGGTAAAACCAAGTTGGTCCTTCGAGAGGTATTTCGTGGGTTGTGTACTCGTATTCGGGCGAAACCACACCACCACCAATCGATTCCTTATCGCCTCGCACCCTAATGGCTTCGCCATTTACCACGTAAATAATTGGGTTTTTTGCTCCCGAAAATTGAACAACTCGTCGAACTGGATCGATAAGGCACATCGACATATCCATGCCGTCGCGGTTATCGGTTTCATCTTGTCGTAATGCTTTACGAATGCCTGCATTTAAATCGCGAAGAATTAGGCCTGGCTTTTCAACTCCCTTACTAGTAATATCGTCGAGGAGGTTATAGCCAATCATCGAGAGAAATGCCCCTGGCACTCCGTGTCCGGTACAGTCGATTGCCGAAATTAAAAATTTATCTTTCGCTGAGTTAAAAGTTTCCTGAGTACTATCGATGGTTTTAAACCAGTAGTAGTCGCCCGAAACAACGTCGCGGGGCTTAAACAGAATAAACGATTCGGGGAATAGCTGCTGCAAACTTTTTTGTGGAGGCAACATCGATTTTTGAATTCCCTGAGCGTAGTTTATACTTTTACCAATATTTTCGTTTTGGCGCTGAATGTGGTCACGTTGTTCTTGTATTTCGGCATTTTGCTTACTAAGCAAAAGGTTTGCCCCTCTTTTATCGCGGTACCCTTTGTAGGCAAGCAAAAGCATTACAAGTACAAGTAAAATTGCTAATGCCCCAAAGAAAATAATGTTTTGTTGCGCCTGCTGCTTCAATTCCTGTTCGCGCACAATTGCCTCGGTAAGCTCTTTGTCGCGGTTAAGTATATCGATTTCAAGTTGGCGCTTTTGGCTAATTTCTTCGGCTCGGAAAAGGGAATCTTGTTTCACACGTAATACATACCCTAACGAATCTTCGGTGGCTCGAGCAGAAATTCGTTGGCTTTGAAGTTCGAGTTCCTTTTTCATTTTCTCGAGACGCTCGCGTTCAACCTGTGCTTGCGACTTGCCAACAATTTGTTCGTATTCTTCTTTAACATCCTGCTTTGCGAGCTGCTGCTCCATTTGGGAGAAGGCACGATTCATTTCGTTGGCCTTAGCCAAATTACCCATTTTATCGTAATTAAACGCCAATAACCTTAAGCAATTTAGCATAAGGCGAGGGTTTCCAATTTCGCGCGATAGGGCTAATGCTTCCTCGAGTAGGGGTATTGCTTTTTCGTGCTGGTTAAGTGCACCATGAATGTATGCAACATCGACTAATCCTGCTGCAATGTCGGGTTTGCTATTAATTTTTCGTCGAACATCGAGACTTTTGTAAAAGTTGTCGAGAGCTAAATCGAATCGCTCAAGGTCGGTGTAAATTAGTCCAACATTACTATAAATAGCCTTTATGTCGTTTAAATTTCCAATTTTTTCGTTTAGGGGAATTGACTCAACAAAAAAGCTAACAGCCTCTCTAAGCGCTCCGTTTTCCCAATAGGTAAAAGCTATTTTGTTTAGGTAAAAAACTGCTTGCTGCGAATTTCCAGCTTGCTTATAACGTGCAACAAGTTCGAGATATCGGTCAACATCGTCTTGTTTATCCTTTGGTAAAATTACTACCTGCTGCCCTAAAAGGGCACTACTAGAAATTAAAAGGACTATTACTATAGCCAAAAAGCGAAAATAAAGGCTTTGTATACGCATATTGGTTCGAACAATTAACAACAAACAACCGATTGTAGTAATTTGTTTATCAGTTGTGCTAATCAAAAGTAAGTAAAAAATAATATATGAGATGCAATTTCTATAAAAAACCCTATTGTAAGAGAAATATATTACTTATTTCATTTATAGATGTTTGTTTCTCGCAGATGATGGGTTTTTTTCTCGCAGATTTACGCAGATTTACGCAGAAATGAACCGTAATTTTTCTCGCAGATTACGCATCTGCCTGTCGGCAGACAGGGATTTACGCAGAGGAACGTTTAAATATTAACTGCTGAAAGGAGTATTATTTATTAAAGAAACTAGGAAGGTTTTCGGTTTTAAAGGTTCGGTTTATTTCGCCGCTTTCGGAATACATCCACGAAGGGCCTGACTGAATTCCGTTGAAAAAGAATAGCCTACTGGCAATATTCCCATTGGGGTAATAAACGGTCCAACTGCCATTGGGTTTTCCATTTATGTAGTTGCCAGTTAAAATAAGGGTTCCTTGGTTGTTGTAGTAACTCCAAAGACCATGCGATTTACCATTTTTGTACAAGCCTACCTGTTTGCAATTACCGTTTTCGAAAAAAACAGTCCACAAACCGTTGTAAACATTATCTTTAAAATAACCTTTTGTGTTTTTTTGACCTAAGGGGTAAAAGGTTTGCCAAAGGCTATCTTTTTTGTTGCTCTTATAAAAACCACGTTCGGCAATTGCGCCAATATTGTAATACTCAATGTATTCTCCCTCAAGTTTGCCGTTTTGATAATTTGATTGGTTCATTAATTTACCAGTTGGGTAATAACCCTTTACTATTCCGTGTAATTGCCCGTTAGTATAAAATGCTTTACGCTGAATTGACCCGTTGTTATAGAAGGTAAAAAGCGAATCGGCAAAAACTTCCCCTTGCTTAACTCCTTTATAATTAATTGTTCCGTTATCGTGGTAGGTTTCCCATTGGCCAAAAGGCTGGTTATCCTTATAGTTTGCAACAAGAAGTAGATTTCCTTGAGGTGAATATGCCTTCGAAATACCGTTTAGCATATCGTTTTTATATGCACTCTCGCTGTCGACAGTACCATTTGAATGATACGTTAAAAGTTGACCTTCTAATTTATCTTTTATGTAAATGCCCGATTGGTATAAAACTCCCGTTTCGAACCAAATATAAAACGAACCATTCTTTAAACCATTTTTATACTTATACTGACCTTTGCGAGTGCCTTGCCTATGGTAAGTAAGCCAAATACTATCGGGTTTGCTATTCAACAAAAAACCTTCTTGCATTATAGCACCACCAGGAAAATAGAAACTATAGGCACCTTGCTTTAAGGTGTCGCCATTGGTAACAAATGCCTTATAGCGCTCTTTTACAGAACCGTCGGGGTAATACTGTTCGATAAATACAATGTCTTGTGCATCAACTATTTCAGCAAAAAAAATAGTTGATAAAAAGAATAAAATGGTTAATTTTTTAAAAAGTAACAAAGGGTAAGTGTTTACTTAACATCAATTACAAGTTGAGCTCCCTCGAGGGAATAGCGAGGGCCATAATCGACCACGACTGCAATAGCATATTTTCCTGCGGGAAGAGAATTTGCAGGCAATTCTAATTCCACATTTCGGGTCATTTTGGGAAACGTCTCTACATTTATCGGAGCGAATTGTTTTTCCTCTGCGGTTTCGATATTCGATGCTATTAATAACACTTTGCAGGGACTAACCTTGTCGCCAAGGTTGTCGATGGTTGCCAAAAATTTCCTATCGGTATCGGTCGAAATAGTAGTTTCGGTAAATGCAGTAACCTTTATTGAGTGGTTCGAATTAGAAGCGGGCGACTGGTAAACCAGAACACCTATGCGGCCACTAACTGTTACCCCTGCTCCCAAAGCTTTGTCGACACTCCAAGCAGTTTGCTCGGTTGTAGGTTGAATATACAGCATACACCAAGCAGCACCGTACTCATCGCCGGGAACGAGCATTGTAATTTGAATTGGAATTTGCTCGCCGGGGTTAAGTTCGAAAAAACTGGGGTTAATGTTAATCCAGTTCGCCGCAGTACGGCGAGTTGTGTTTGGTGGCATCGATTTTCGAGATCCATCGCTCGATGGTAAAAAGTCGTTAATAACCACAACAAAAGAAGCCTTGCGGTTGCTATGGTTTTTAACATTTATGGTTTTTGTTTGATTTTCGCCTGGCTCAGCGGCAAAGTCGAGTCGAACTGGGGCTACCTCAAAATCCTGAGCGGATAACGATAATGCTATGGGTAGCAATGCTGTAAGGCTAAATAAACGAGAAAATGATATCATTTGAAGTGTATTGGTTATGGAATATTGATTAACTAACAAATATAATGCAAAAAATGTTCTAAGTCAAAAGCGATAGATGTATGTTGAAATAGTCGAAATAAAAATATGACTTACTGACAATACTTTATTTAGTTAAAAAATAAGTTTATGCTATGGATACTCCTTTAGGTATAAATTAACTGGATTTATTTTAGCGGAACTTAGAATTTTCTCAACAAATTCCCTAAATGCTCCATCGCCTCCTTTTTTCTTCAGGATCCAAGTAACCTCGTGCTTAATGTAAAATGGTGCGCTTACTGGGCATGCACTTATTCCAACATTTCGAATTAGTTGCAAATCGTTTAAGTCGTCGCCAATATATGCCACATCTTTCAAGTTAACCCCAAGCTGTAAGCAAAGCTCCTTTGCCTTTTCAAGTTTATTGGTTACACCAATAAATGTGTGATCGACTTTTAGTTTTTGAGCCCTTCGAACAACAGCTTGCGAATTTTCGCCTGTAATTATAACAACAGGAATATTTAGTTTATGAGCAAATATAACACCTGCACTATCGGATGTATTGAATTTTTTAAATTCTATATCATTTTCCGAATAGTACATTCCACCATCGGTCCAAACCCCATCAATATCGGTAATGATAAGTTTTGGAAGTTGTCGCTTACTCCAAATCATTTGGGTAAATAATTTCATCTTTAGTGAAATTTCTTTTTAATTTTCGTCCAATTACCTCCTCCTTTTGCGACCAGCGATAGCCGTCGCCAGGACTTAAAAGGTGAACATTATTTTCGGTGATAATTGTTCCCGCTAATAGGTTTGTTAGGGAAGCAATTGATCGTTCGAGTTTAACCTTTGCTGTTTGAGCTCCTTCGGAAATAAAAATATCTTCAACTCCCATCGATATTTCGAGATTACGTAAGTCTCTCATCATACGAAAAACGCCATCCATTCCGAGCGATCCAGCCTGGTCGGTTCCCTTCATGTTTCGATCGAGAGTAATGTGCTTTTCGATAATTTCAGCCCCCATTGCTACAGCAGCAATTGGCGTTGAAATTCCAATGGTGTGGTCGGAGTATCCAATTGCATACTGGGGATAATGCTTCTTTAAAAACTGAATAGTATTAAGATTAACATTCTGATATTGAGTTGGGTATTCCGACACACAGTGTAAAATTGAAATATTGCTATGATGTTTGGTTAAAACTTCGAGTGCATTATCGAGTTCTTGCTTTCCCGACATTCCAGTTGACATAATAATTGGAATTTTAGTTTCGCCAAGCGCGTTAAGAAGCGGAAGATTTGTAAGGTCACGCGAGGCAACCTTTAGCCTGTCGGGAGTAAAAAACTTCAGAATACTCATTGCGCCTATAGCGCAAATGGTTTCAACAAAATCGAGCCCTTTACCTTTGGCATACTTGTACAATTCAAAATGCGACTGGTCGTCGAGTTCGAGTACCTCCCTATGTTCTCCGTATGTTTTTCCAAATGAGTGGGGCGAATCGTATGGTCTTACCAACATTTCGTGCGAAAGTTCCTGACGCAGGTCGCGCTTGGTAAACTTAACCGCATCCATGGGTTTTAAACTGTTTCCAAATAGTTTATCGACAACAGGACGGGCTGCAACATCGATAATAAGTTTAGCAATATCGACTGAACCGTTATGGTTTTGACCCACTTCGCCAATTACGTAAACGCCATTCATTTTTTAAATTGATTTATATTCCTGTCCATTATTGCAAGAATTTCGGGCTGCGTTTTAACAAACTCAACTATTTTTTCGAGGTTAAAGGTAGGGTAAAACTTGCTATAAAGATTAACCATTGTCGAAAAATCGTCGGGGGTATCTACTGTAAACCTTATGTTTGTAGTCTCTCTCATCCAAATTGGCATTTCCAATTGAACTATTTTAAAACTTTGGGGATTAGCATAAATATAGTTTGTAACATGCTCCTGGTAAAAAAGTTCATTAGTAAGTTCGTAAACCTTGCAAAGAGCATTGTATGTTACAAATTCGGCAAAAACACCCCAGTGCGTTTTAATTGAGGGCATGCCATCTGAAGTAAAATGGCTAATATAGTCACTATTGCTATTGTTTATCGAACCTTCGATTAACGCATCGATAAGTTGGGTGTTAAGAAATGGATTGTCGGCGCATACCCTTATCATTTTTTCTATTTTGTATTGAAGGGCAGTATCCATAAATCTTTTAAGAACATCGTTCTCGGAACCCCTAAAGCATTTAATTTTTCGGGAATTGCAGAATATTTCAATTTCATCATCGATTTGTTGAGAAGTTGTTGCAACAATAACCTCCCATCCAAATTTGTTTTTTTGAGCGTTTTCGACAACAATGTCGAGTATTGTTTTTGCTTTAAAGAATGGCTTTAAAACCTTGCCTGGCAGTCGAGTTGATCCCATTCGAACTTGAACTACAATTGCATTCATTAGTAATTTGTTAGTTTAAATTATTAACTTCTCGAATTATCGAAAGAATTCGATCCGAAACACATCCATCAATTTTATAGGCATACTGATGTATAAACTCATCGGCGGCAATATTCGAAATAACATTCTCCCCTTTTTCCAAAGAAGAAATTGCACTGGATAATTCTTGAGAATTAGTTGCACGAAGGGCAAGATTTTGCTTAATTAAGCCGAGCAAATCGGCCTTTAAATGATCGAGAATAATAACTGGTTTTTTAAAGTAAAGCGCTTCGCTACCAACAGTCGAAAAGCAAGTAATAACAATTTCCGATATGGCTAAAACTGCATATAAATCTGATGTAGAATCGATTATAAAGTTTTTACAGCCTACTTCATTTGCAATGTGACAATAGTAATCGCTATCGTTTAGCTCGTTTGGATGCAATTTTACAACAAAAAGCAAGTTTGGATAATCTAATGCAGCAGTAAAAACATCGAAAGCAGCATGGTATCGTAGAGCTTTATCCTGCTGTGGCTGACTGGCAAAAAGAATAATCTTTTTATCCTCAAATCCAAGGATTCTCTTTATTGTTTCAATATTTTGAAGAAAAGCTGGAATAGAGTCGGTTCGCTGCTGTCCTGTTATTAACACTTTGTTTTCGGGGTAATTAGCATTAGAAAGTAAAAAATTGCTCCAGTACTGACCCCAAACAAGTGTTAAATCGGGATATACATTTCGCCTTAAGTCGCCCTTGGAGTGAATATAAGCAGGATGTAAATTATGAATTGACCCGTGCTGCAATGCAATACATTTAATATTATGAAAACGAGCTGCATCCATAATAGACATAACTGTTGGGCTCTTCTCATCCATAGATGTGACCGAAAGTGCTTTATGCTTTTTAAAGAAGTTTAACCATGCATTATACTTGAAAGTATAAGCAAAAGAACTGTGTATGTGATTTTTAAGATAAGTTACAATTAACTTCTCGTTTGTTTCACTTGTATTATTATCGATAATAGCAATTTGTTCACGAAATAGTTTAATTGCCTGTTTTGATTGTTGCCATATTTTCAGAGAGAATAATGAATATGCATCAACAAATTCTCCATTAAAATGAAGGTTTTGCCTTTCAGCCTTTCTAAATATTTTGTCTCTTAAATTAAAAACCGTTGATACCGATGGGATGTCGGTAACGCTTGTAACAACAATTTGATTACTTGCTTTTCGGAGAATGTTCTCAATATTAATGTTCTCAAAACTAATATTTAAAGTTGATGGATTTATGCAAAGCAGCTTAATTCCTTTATCTATTAATAAATGTTTTCCCTTTGGCTTAATTGCAAAAAAACCTTTTATCAAATTTAACAGAAGGAATAGTGAGTAATTAATATAAGAAATATAATTTTTTTTGGGTTTAAAATTCTGGGTTTCTTTACAATTAACGACATTAACATTATGCGATTCGAATAATTGATTAGATAAAAAGTTATTTTCAGTATATAAATAAACCCTTTCAAAACTAGACATTAATTCGTTAATATATTCCATTTCATAAAGTGCTTCTCTTACTAAAAAATAGCACCTAAACTTGTGGTAATGCCATAGGCTTTGACCTTTTATATTTAGTCTATCGGCAATGTCAATTCCTGCAATTTTTTTATCCCCAAAAGCTATTACACTACTAAAAAAATCATAATTTACTTTTTTCTTTATTAAATCTAATTCAATCAATTCAACGGGTAGGTTGTTAAAGTTACTTTTATGCTGAGCATATACAAATGTTTGAAAGTTATTTTCGTGGCAACTTATAATATTCTCTACCTCACGTTGCAAAGGTAATCTGAAAAAAACATGCGCTATCATACAAACCTATTGATTAACTTTTTAAACTCGTTACGGTAGGCAACAAGCAACCCTCCAAAAATAACTAAAGTTGCAAGTGCACCACTAAGGTAAACATTTACAACAAAGAATTGCTTAACAATTTCGACTGCTATTATTAATACAAGGCTAACCAAAGGAATGTAAAGTGTTTTCGAAAGATTCCATTGAATTGGGATAGTTTTTCGAGAATAAATAAAAACACCTAACATTTGTATTAACTCCGATACTAACAACGCAATTACTGCCCCGTAAATATTAAGAATTGGTATAAGTAAGTAGTTTAACCAAATGGCAATAAAAAGATTTATAGTATTAATTAGAAATAAGAACTTAGTTTTTTTTTCATAAAAAATGGCAAACGAATACACAAAGTACTGAGAACGTGGAATAAAGCGTATATAAATAATACTAACATAAGTTGCCGCAAGCTTTATATCGGTTTCGAAAAACAGATGAAAATAAGCTATTGTTGGAATTATGGCTAATGCAATAACTAATTGTGTTTGAGCCATAAGCATATTTCCAAGTGAACGTATTTCGGCACTATGTTTTTGTATTCCTTTTTTCATATACAAAAAAACCTCTGGTTGAGTAGCAGCCTGAATTCCCTGAATTATTAGCATTATTCCATTAGCAAAATTCATTACAGTAATGTAAATCCCTAGTTTCACAGGGTTACTTTCCATAAAGTACTTATCAACAAAAAATAGTGCCCAGCTAATTAACCCATACTGCACCAATGGGAAGGCAAACCTAAAAATGGGCTTCATAAATTCCCTATCGTAAATAAAACCCGATTGCCTAAAAATTTTAAATAATATATATACAGAAACTATTGAACCACCAATGGCAGAACCATGAACGTACCCTAAAAATGACATATCCCATAAAAGAACTCCTGCGACTTGAAATCCAGCACGAATAATTGCTAAGGCAATATTAACCCCAACAAATGCCTTAATACGCTTTTCATTACGAAAAAGGGCTGTAGCAGTAAAAAAAATTGCCCGGTTTATACCAATCACAACCGATGCAAATCCATAGGAAGAAAAATCTTTTAGCTCAGGTTGCGAAAATAGGTTGCCTATATAATTTCGAAGCACAAATACAGCAAGAAGCATTATAATCCCTCTGAAAAGAATGGAAATATAAGTTCCTGAAACTAATTTGTTGTAATCGACTTTACTTTCATTGTTATCGTAGTAAAAGCGAGAAATGGCAGCGTGCATCGAAAAGACAATGATGGTAAATGCCAAGGTTGTTACCTGTTCGGCAATGCCAATTCTCGAGAAATCGGCTGCCGAGAGTTTATCGACTCCTTCAATTATTGGTTGCGTAAATAACTGTATCACTGGAGGTAATGCAGCAAGTGCAGAGTAAAGAAGAGAAAGTTTTAAGTAACTATACTTATTTAGCATATTAGCTTATTGGGCAAAAGCAAAGATATAAAAATACTGTTTTTTACATTGTGAAAATTTGTTGTCCTTATTTTACCAAATTATTTTCCTGACTTCATCAATAGGAC
>DDWL01000020.1 GCA_002345675.1 Bacteroidales bacterium UBA2287
ACGAACTACAACACGGTAACAGGAAGCGTAAACGTAACGGTTAACAAGGCTACAGCCACGGTAACCATATCGAACACAGCGCAAACCTACAACGGCAGCCCCCGCCCCGTAACGGTAACCACCAGTCCTGCTGGTTTAACGGTAAACGTAACCTACAATGGCAGCGGAACAGCGCCAACGAATGCAGGCAGCTACGCTGTTGTGGCCACCATAAACGAGACTAACTACCAGGGCACAAACAGCGCCACCCTAACCGTAAGCAAGGCTACTCCAACCGTTTCAGCATGGCCAACGGCCAGCGCCATTACCTATGGCCAGGCGCTATCGGCCTCGACTCTAACCACAGGTTCGGGAAGCGTAGCGGGAACTTTCGCATTCACGGCGCCAGCCACTACGCCCAACGCTGGAACTTACTCTGCTTCGGTAACTTTTACCCCAACCGATGTTACGAACTACAACACGGTAACAGGAATCGTTAACGTAACTGTAAATAAAGCAACGCCCACAGTATCGGCTTGGCCAACGGCTAGTGCAATCACCTACGGTCAGGCGCTATCGGCTTCGACGCTAACTGGCGGAACAGGCAGCGTAGCGGGAACTTTCGCTTTCACAGCGCCAGCCATAACGCCCAACGCTGGAACCTACTCCGCTTCGGTAACCTTTACTCCAACCGATGTCACGAACTACAATGCAGTGGTTGGTTCGGTTAACGTAACCGTTAATAAAGCAACACCCACGGTATCGTCATGGCCTACAGCTAGTGCAATCACCTACGGTGAAGCGCTTTCGGCCTCGACTTTAACTGGCGGAACAGGCAGCGTAGCGGGAACTTTCGCTTTCACAGCGCCAGCCACAACGCCCAACGCTGGAACCTACTCTGCTTCGGTAACCTTTACCCCAACCGATGCATCGAACTACAATACAGTGGTTGGTTCGGTTAACGTAACCGTTAACAAAGCAACACCTACGGTATCGGCTTGGCCAACGGCTAGTACAATCACTTACGGACAAGCGCTTTCGGCCTCGACGCTAACCGGCGGAACAGGCAGCGTAGCGGGTACTTTCGCCTATACAGCGCCAGCCATTACGCCCAATGCAGGCACTTACGCCGCTTCGGTAACCTTTACCCCAACCGATGCATCGAACTACAATACAGTGGTTGGTTCGGTTAACGTAACCGTTAACAAAGCAATGCCTGCGGTATCGGCTTGGCCAACGGCCAGTGCCATAACCTACGGACAGGCACTATCGGCATCGACGCTAACTGGCGGAACTGCTAGTGTAGCAGGAGCATTCGCATTTACTTCGCCATCAACAGTTCCATCGGCAGCAGGTGTTTTTGCTGCACAGGTAACCTTTACCCCAACCGATGGGTTAAACTATAACAATGTTACTAGTAGTGTTAATGTTGCTGTAAGTAAGGCAACTGCAACGGTTTCGATTGCAAATACAACGCAAACTTTTAATGCTTCGCCCCGTGAGGTATCAACAAGTACAACTCCATCGGGTTTAACTGTTAATGTTACATATAATGGGAGTGCAACTGCTCCTACTAATGCTGGTAGTTATAGCGTTGTGGCAACAATCGACGACACTAATTATGAAGGCTCTGCTAATGCAACATTAGTAATTAACAAAGCAACAGCAGGGATTTCAATATCGAACTTGAATCACACTTACGATGGGAGTGCTAAGCAGGCAACTGTAACAACTACTCCTTTGGGATTAGCATGCACCATAACCTACAATGGCGCTCCTGCTCTACCCGTAAGTGTTGGTGATTACGCAGTTCTTGTTACAATAAATGAGTTGAACTACCAAGGAACTTCATCGGCTACATTGGTTATTAACGATAAAGTAACCCCTGTTGTTTCTTGGCCAACAGCTTCTTCAATTACATACGGCCAAACGCTTTCTGTATCAACCTTAACAGGTGGTTCTGCAACCGATGGCGGATCGCCAGTAGCTGGTTCGTTTGCCTTTGAAAATCCAAGTGTTGTTCTTGCAGCAGGCCTTCAGTCTGTTGAAGTAAAATTCACCCCAACAAATACAGCACTTTATAATTCTGTGATTGGTTCTGTTAACGTTACTGTAAATAAAGCCACGGCAACTGTTAGTATAGCCAATATAAATCAGACATATAATGGCGACCCTCGTCCTGTAAATGTTACAACTTCTCCTGAAGGTTTGAGTGTTAGCGTAACCTATAGTGGTAGCGCAATAGTACCAACCAATGCAGGAACTTATAGTGTAGTTGCAACAATTATCGACGACAACTATCAGGGTACAAACAGTGCCACCCTTACCGTAAGCAAGGCCACCCCAACGGTTTCAACATGGCCAGCGGCAAGCGCAATTACTTACGGACAGGCGTTATCGTTATCGACGCTAACCGGAGGCTCGGCAAGCGTAGCGGGTACTTTCGCCTACACGGTCCCAGCCACTACGCCCAATGCTGGAACCTACTCTGCTTCGATAGCCTTTACCCCAACCGATGCATCGAACTACAATACGGTGGTTGGTTCGGTTAACGTAACTGTTAATAAAACAACGCCTACTGTATCGGTTTGGCCAACGACTAGTACAATCACTTACGGTCAGGTGCTTTCGGCCTCAACGCTAACTGGCGGAACAACCAGCGTAGCGGGAACTTTCACCTATACAGCCCCTGCCACCACGCCTAATGCAGGCACTTATGCTGCCTCGGTAACCTTTACCCCAACCGATGCATCGAACTACAATACAGTGGTTGGTTCGGTTAACGTAACCGTTAATAAAGCAACACCTACTGTATCGGCTTGGCCATCGGCTAGCGCAATCACTTACGGTCAAGCGCTATCGGCTTCGACTTTAACTGGCGGAACAGGTAGCGTAGCGGGAGCGTTCGTATTCACCGCGCCAGCCACTACGCCAAATGCGGGTACTTACGCAGCCTCAGTAACCTTTACCCCAACCGATGCATCGAACTACAACACGGTGGTTGGTTCGGTTAACGTAACCGTTAATAAAGCAACGCCCACGGTATCGACTTGGCCAACGGCTAGTGCAATCACTTACGGACAAGCACTATCGGCCTCGACTTTAACCGGCGGAACAGGCAGCGTAGCGGGGAATTTCACTTTCACGGCGCCAGCCACTACGCCCAACGCTGGAACTTACTCTGCTTCGGTAACTTTTACCCCAACCGATGTTACGAACTACAACACGGTAACAGGAAGCGTTAACGTAACTGTAAACAAAGCAACTCCTACTGTATCGGCTTGGCCAACGGCAAGCGCAATTACCTACGGACAGACGCTTTCGGCGTCGACGCTAACTGGCGGAACTTTCAGCCCAACAGGAGCATTCGTATTTACAAATTCTGCTATCACGCCTGATGCTGGTGTATACACTGCCTCGGTAACCTTTACCCCTGCCGATGCATCGAACTACAACACGATGATTGGTTCGGTTAACGTAACCGTTAACAAAGCAGCAGCTACTGTAACCATTACCAATTTAAGCCAGAACTACACAGGTAGCCCTCGCCCAGTATCGGTTACAACCAACCCAGAGTTGTTAAGTGTAATTGTAGCCTATAATGGCTCTGCAATCGTGCCAACTAATGCTGGTTCGTATGCTGTGGTTGCAACTATTAGCGACGATAATTATCAAGGCTCTGCAAGCGAAACGCTTGTTGTTAGCAAACTATCGCCAAGCCTAACGGGCTGGCCAAATGCCAGTGATATAAGCTACGGACAAACACTATCGAACTCTAGCTTAACAGGGGGAAGTGCTAACGTGGCGGGTACATTTGCATTTACCGAGCCAACTTTCTCGCCAGAGGCAGGTACTTACGTTGCCAGCGTAATTTTCAATCCTAACGATGCGGTTAACTACAACACTGTTTTAGGAACCGTAAATGTTATTGTAAATAAGGCAACCCCAGCCGTGTCGGAATGGCCTACTGCATCTTCAATTGTTTACGGTAACTTGCTTTCTGCATCAACTTTAACAGGAGGTGCAGCATCAACTGCAGGAGCATTTAGCTTCGAAAATCCATCGTTAAGTCTAAATGCTGGTACGCAAACGGTTAACGTAGTTTTTACTCCAAACGATTTGAATAACTATGTTACAGTAGTGGGTACAGTCAGTGTAATTGTTGAGAAAGCTACTGCGACAGTTGCGCTTTCCGGATTGGCAAGAGTTTACAATGGCTCGCCAATTGACGTTACTGTAACAACTACCCCCGCAAACTTAATAGTGTATGTTACTTATAATGGCAGCGCTACTGCTCCAACCAATGCTGGTTCGTATAGCGTTTTGGCCATTATTAACGAGCAAAATTACCAAGGCGAAGCAAACAGCACGCTTGTTATAAATAAGGCTAACTCGATAGTATCCGAATGGCCAAATGCCTCGGCAATTACTTACGGACAGTTGCTTTCTGCCTCAATGCTATCGGGAGGGAGTTCAACTCCTGCTGGTCAATTTGCATTTACAAATCCAAATTTAGAACTTGCTGCAGGTACGCATAGTGTAGAGGTAACATTTACACCAACCGATGAAGATAACTACAATGTTGCCAATGGAAACATTAATGTTGTTGTTAATAAAGCAAATGCCACTGTTACATTAAGCGATCTGTCGTTAACATTTAGCGGAAATCCATTAATGCCAACGGTTACAACCGATCCGGTTGGATTAAACATCGACCTTACCTTCGATGGCACTGCCGATGTTCCCGTTAATGCTGGCACGTACGATGCTTGGGCAATTATTGCCGACGATAACTACGTTGGCTCTGCAAATTCTTCGTTCGAAATAACCAAGGCAGTTGCTACAGTTGCTATAACCAATTTGGTTCATACTTTCGATGGGTCGCCAAAGGAAGTTACAATAACTACTTCACCAGCAAATTTAAATGTTGTAGTAACATACAATGGCAGTATTTCTGCTCCAAGCGAAATTGGCGAATACGAAGTTGTTGCAACGGTTGTTGAGGATAACTATATGGGTAGCAATACGGCAACCCTAACCATTAACGATTTAGTTACTCCAGAAATCGAGTGGCCTGTTGCTTCGTCAATTATTTACGGACAAACGGTTTCTGAGGCTTCACTAACTGGTGGTTCGGCTACTGCCGATGGTGAAGATGTTGCTGGTTCGTTTAGCTTCGATAACGGTGGAGAAACGCCAAACGCTGGCGATTTTGTTGCCTCTGTAACATTTACCCCAGAAAACACTGCTCTATACAACGTTGTTACAGGAACTGTTACAGTTGTTGTTGAAAAGGCTACACCCAATATTAGCGAGTGGCCAGCTGCTTCCAATATCGAGTTAGGCCAAGCGCTTTCAACATCTATCCTATCTGGTGGAAGTGCCTCTGTTGAAGGATCTTTTGCATTTGTTAATGCAAACATAATTCCTGATTTAGAAGGTACTTATATGGCAGATGTTGTTTTTACTCCTACTGATGAGTTAAACTACAATTCGGTAACCGAACAGGTTGAGGTAATGGTTACAAACACAACTCCATTTACTTACACTGTAATATTTACTGTTACCGATGGCGACTCCCCAGTTGAAGGTGCTTCAGTTGAACTTCCAAATGGAACGCTTACAACAAATGCCCAGGGTATTGCAACAGTTGAACTCGAAAATGGACATTATAACTACACTGTAACGGCAACAGGATTTTTTACAACAAACGGTTCAGTAACTGTTAACAGTAGTATTGTAAATGAACTCGTAATCCTTTCGCCTGTAAGCGTTAACTTTAATTCGCTTGCAAACCTAATGGCGTATCCAAACCCATTCAGAAATGTAATTCACGTTACTAACACCGATAACCTTTCGCGAATTGTTATAACTAATGTACTTGGTAAAGTTATAACGGAAATTAAGGTTAACGCTTCATCTGCTCAAACAATTGAAACGGTGCTTCCAAGTGGAATTTACATGGTTACATTTATTGGCAACGATGGTTCGAAGGTTGTTAAAAAGATGATTAGGGAGTAATTCAGTCTTCTAATTTTAATTGAAAAGGGCGAATCAATTGGTTCGCCCTTTTATTTGGGAATAATTGAAGCCTAATGAGTTTAAAATTGGCGACTTTGCTTATATCAGTAATGAGCAGTCAATTGTTAGCCTACTGCATTCAGTTCTATAGTCAAACACAAAGCCCCGAAAAAATTCGAGGCTTTGTGTTATAGTTATTTGGATTTACTTGCTCTCTAAGTATTCGTTTAGTTCGTCAACCGAACCGCTAAAAGTAAATAGGTCGTTTATTTGGAAATAGTTGTTAGTATCGGAAACGTAATCGTAAGCAAATTTTGCAATTTCAACTTTCGATTCTTCAAATGTTAAAAGCTTAATAATTTGCGAAAGCTGCGAAACTGTAATACAGTTAGCCTTTACAATTTGCTTAACGGTAGTAATTTTAGTATCCTCAAACGATTTGGATTTAATTGACTCCAAAGCCGATTGAAAACTGGTTGAGGTCATCGAACTGCGTCCCTTGCAGCCTCCAGTTGAAGTACTTGTTTCGCCAACAATATAGGTTCCGCCTTGGTTTTGTGAAGTTCCACTTGAAGTTTCGGTTACTATATAACCACCCGACGAACTCGATGTTGTGGTTGAGGTTGATGTAACCGTTGTGGTAACGGTTGCCGTTTCTGGTTCCATTTCCATGCCATCAACTTTCATGTTAACTCCCATGTTTGCTCCGTCGGCCGAAATATTCATGGTTACACTAGCTGCGCCTGGCTTAGTCTTACTTGTTTCGGTTACTGTAGTTGATATGTTAACTGTTTCGCCACCGGTTTGATTTCCCTTAACATTTGAACGAACAGGTTGCTCGTCGGCAACTACTTGTTGCTCTTTTGCTGGCTCAGCAGCCGTTGCGTTGTAAGGAGCATCGCCAAAGTAGCGCATAACCATTACCCCCTTTTTGTTGCGCTTTAGCGCAAAAGTATACTCGGTACCTGGTTCAACCATGGCATTTTGGGTAACATTCGCAATTTGGGCATTTTGAAATTTAACCACAAGTCTGTAATTGCCCTCGTTAATGTTTAGTACTTTAACATTTGTCGATGGAGCATCGTTTTTCTTTTCGCCGTTAACAATTAGGTCGAAAGCTTCACCATCTTCGCTAAATACTATAATAGCCGATTTTTGAGCCGTTACTGTAAGGGTAAAAACCCCAAGTACAAATAGGAATAGAATTTTTTTCATTTTATTTTGGTTTTAAGTTCGAGGGTGATTTTCAAACATTATGCCAAATGGAATTGCATGCCAATTAGACAAATTCAAAAATGGGTTACAAATTATTCGGAAAGCCTATTTTCCTCAAAGTACTTAATTGCCCATAAAATAAGCCTATACCCAATGTAAATAAGCAGGGGCCAGGTAAGCAGCAGTAAAATTTCAACAATGTATTTCATACTCCTAATTATTTCGAATTTTTAGTAAACGTGACCTTCACTCTTCATTTCGTCGGCATCAATTTTCTTTTTTGTAATTGAACGCCATGCAAACCAAATATAGGCCAATACAAAAGGAACCATAATCGACACGTAGCTCATTACCGTTAAGGTAAACTTACTCGAACTACTGTTGAAAATTGTTAAGGAATGCTGTATGTTGAATGTTGAAGGGTAGTAAGCTGTGTTGTTGTAACCTGCAAGCAAAAAAAGCGATAGTACAGTAAGAATTGTTCCAATACCCGTAAACCAAATTCCTTTTCGGTAAAGGGTAAAAGCCGATTTTATAATTCCAAATAGCACTAATACCACTCCTAAAGCAAGCATGGTCGCTACAACTGGCATTTCAATTAGGTTTTTAAAATACTTAAATGGCTCCATGAATATTTCCCCTGTTTCACGGTTTAGGGCAAAGCCATCGCGAAGCATTAGCCAAATTAAAAACATTAGGAAGAATACTAAAAACGGAATAGCATTGAATAGTAAATGTTTACGAGAACGGGCAAAAATTTGCTCGTCGTTTACATAGTTCATAAAAAAAAGTGTTGACTGTAAACGAGCCAAAAAGAAAACGGCAAGCCCTAGCGAAAGGTTATGAAACGACAACGCAGCCTCAAGTCCATGCCAAGGAGTTTCCCACGACGAAATAACTGGTTGCGAAATATTTGTCAAATTCATCATGTCAACCGAAAACTTTGAGCCAGTAAAAAAAGTCGCCACAGCTATTCCTAAAAGCACTGTACCAACTAAGCCGTTGAAGTATAAAAAGTTTTCGAAGGTTCTTTTCCCTAAAAAGTTATTTGGTTTCGATCGGTATTCGTACGAAACTGCTTGAACAACAAAGCAAAGAAGTATGGCCATCCACACCCAGTAGGCACCGCCAAAACTTGTTGAGTAAAAAAGTGGAAACGATGCAAAGAAGGCACCGCCAAAGGTAACCAGCGTGGTAAATGTGTATTCCCACTTTCGCCCAAGGGCGTTAACCAGAATGGTTCGCTCAGTATCGGTTTTTCCAAGGGTATAAATTAATGTTTGGCCACCCTGTACAAAAAGTAAAAAAACTAAAAATGCACCTAGAAGTGAAACAATTAGCCACCAGTAGTGCTGAAGTAAAATGTAAGTTGTGTCCACCATGGCTATTCTCCTCCTTCTTTAGGGCCAATTTTTATTTGCTTTAGCATAATTTTAATTTCGGCTATAAGCAGTAGCGTAAAAATTATTGAAAACAGAACGAAAGTAACCTGAACTGCACCCGCATCGATACGCGAAACGGCTGCAACGGTTGGTAATATGTCCTGTATAACCCAAGGCTGACGGCCAACTTCGGCCACAATCCAGCCAGCTTGGCTGGCAATGTAGGCAAACGGAATGAGGAATACCGAAATCCACAGAATCCAACGGTATTGTGTAAGTTTTTCGCGCATTACTAGAACTAAAATAACTACAAAAAAGGCTATAAAAAGGAAGCCTAGGCCAACCATAATTCTAAAGCTGTAAAAGGTTAGGGGAACGTTCGGTACTATGCTTTTTGGGTTGTTTAGGTAACCGTATCCAAAGTACTTAAAGTTCTCGTCGAGCAAAGCTTTTTGCTGCAACTTTTCCTCTTTGTTGCCTATGTCGGAGGCATTTCGATAATCGGCTAAAGCTTGTATGGCAATTTTTCCGCGTTTAATTTTCTCCTCGGCCGACAGGGCAATTTGCTCATTCCCGTCTTTATCAACAAAGGTATAGCCTCCATTTATAATATCCTTTATACCAGGAACAAATGCTTCGCTATTTCGGTAACCCAAAAACGACAACATTTTAGGAATTTCAACTTTGAAAATAAATGGATCTTTTTCGTTATCGACCTCCTTGTCAGGAGCAAGAACTCCAACAACAACTAAGCCTGCAGCATTGCGGCCTTCATACAAACCTTCCATTGCAGCTAGCTTCATGGGTTGTTTTTGAGCAACTTGGTACGCCGAGCCATCGCCAGTAAAGGCAAGGTAAAGTGCCGAAATTAAGCCGAAAACCGATGCAATTACAATGCTGCGCTTTGCCATTAAAATATGTCTTCCTTTCAGCAAAAACCAAGCGCTTATGCCAATTACAAATACAGCAGCCAGCACATAGCCCGAAGTTATTGTATGTAAAAACTTATTAATGGCAACAGGCGAAAATAGTACTTCCCAAAAGTTGTGCATTTCGTTTCGGGCTGTATCGGGGTTAAAGTGCATTCCTGCAGGGTACTGCATCCAAGCATTGGCAACTAAAATCCATAGCGCCGAAAGATTTGCGCCAAGCGCAACAAGCCAGGTTGATAAAAGGTGAAACTTTTTGCTAACCTTATTCCAACCAAAAAACATAATGGCAATAAAGGTCGACTCCATAAAGAACGCCATTATGCCTTCAATGGCAAGCGGGGCGCCAAAAATATCACCAACAAACCACGAGTAGTTACTCCAGTTGGTGCCAAATTCGAATTCGAGAATTAAACCAGTTGCCACACCAATGGCAAAGTTTACTCCAAAAAGGGTTTGCCAAAACTTGGTAATGCGCTTCCATTCTTCGTCGCCTGTGCGAACGTAAATGGTTTCCATAAAAGCCATTATGTAAGCTAAGCCTAATGTTAACGGTACAAACACCCAGTGATACATGGCAGTAAGGGCAAATTGAGCCCTCGACCAGTTCACAAGGTCAATATGTTCAACCATAAAGCTATTTATTAGTGTTAGTTAAATTCTCAATAACGTAACGGCTACGCTCTTCGGGCGTTTTAAAATTACGTTTAAGTACATTTGGGAAGAAGAAGGGCTTAAGAATCAAAAACATTATTATTAGCTTAATAATAATGATAGTCCATAGGGTTTTCCCAACAGTCATACTTTTAAAGCCATTGTAGTAAAAAAGAAAAATGCGTTGAAGTATGTTGCGTTTTTCCATTGAGTTAAGTTTCGCGCTTTAGATTGTCGAAAAATTAGGGGAATGCTACTTTTTCCCTCGGAAAATGTAGAAGAATCCCTTTGCGGGGTTATATAAATTCCCTTTATCTTCAATGGTAAAGTAGTAAATACCTTCGGGAAGTTCCTTGCCATAGTAGTTTGTGCCGTCCCACTTAATAATGTTTGCCTCCTGTTGGTAAACTACCGATCCCGATCGCGAAAATACCATAAACGAAAGCGAAGTTGTTCCTGTTGCAGTAACTTCAAAGTAGTCGTTTACACTATCGCCATTAGGTGTAATGTATTCGGGAAGGTTCACAAAATCTAATTTTGTAGTGGAAACTGGAGGTAAAAGGGTAATGCTTGTGCTATACTCGGCATAATTTGTATTGGAAACTGAACTATTTGTTACCTTTAAGTAGATTGTATGGAGGCCGCCTTTTGGGAATGTGTGGTAAATATTTGGATATTGTCCAAATCCAACAGCAAAAGCATTTCCTTCAAGGTCAACCCCATCAATTTCCCAGTAAAACCGCATATTCCCAATCGAATCGGAGTTATTTATGCTGAAGTTAAATGCGCTTCGCATAACCTTTTTTAAAGTTGCTAAATCGCCCAAGTTTAAATCGGGGGTAACTGCGAAAAAAGCTGGATTTACAATTATTTCCTGTTCAAACGGAGTCGATAAGCCACTATACGTTAGCTTAACCAAAAACTTATTCTCTGCATTTGCTTTGTAACTATAGGCGTGCACAGGGTTTCGATCAGTTGAAGCACCTCCGTCTCCAAAATCCCACGAAATACCTGAAGCCGATTCGGGAATATTGCTTATAAACTTTACATTCGACACGCTTGCGGGGTCGTTTGTAGGGAGCAACCTATAAGTAAATGGTAATTGGGGCTCTTGTGCCAAAAGGGCAACATTAACCAAGAGCATTATGAGTATTAGCGAAATTCTTTGCATTTACAAGCAATTTTGAGTGTAAATATAGTAAATAGCCCTAAAACGGAGCTAAATTTTTTCGGTTAATTTCTGAACAAGCCTAAAGTTATTAAAGAACTCCTTTGAGAAAACCCTAATAACAGTGTATGCTGGAATGGCTAATAGCATACCAAGAATCCCGCCTACACTTCCAGCAATTAGTAGCACAATAAATATTTCGAGTGGATGTGCGTTTACGCTATTTGAGAAAATAATTGGTTGAAATATAAAATTGTCGATTAACTGTACAATGGTGAAAACAATGATCATGTATCCTAAAAGGGGAAGAAGTTCAGTTGAAAAGTCGAGATGAAGGTTTGTGGCCAAACCTATAAGTGAACCCAAAAGCATGCCTGCCAAGGGGCCAACGTAGGGAATTAGATTTAAAATACCGGTAAACAGACCAATTACAAGAGCAGTATTAAAGCTAATGCCAATAATCGATAGCCCAATGGTATTAAGGGTCATTATTAAAAAACTCTGAATTACAATTCCAATAAAGTACCTTCGGAGAAGCTTGTTTATGCTAATTAGCGCATGGGTAATATTGGTTTCGAATTTTTCGGGGAAAAGAATTATAACCCCTTCGAAAAAAAGTCCATCATCTTTTAAAAAGAAAAAGGTTATAAAGGTTATCGAAAAGGCTGCTATTATTAGGTTGCCTAAAAGAGTTGCTGTTGAGCTAAATAAATCGGAAACAATGCCCACGTTAAACATGCTCGATACCTTTTCCACTATAATATCTTGAGTCGAAAAATCCCTTACCGAAGCTGGCAGGTACTCCTTTATAAACATGTCGAATTGGGCAATGGGCTCCGAAAAACTCGAAACCATTCCTGGCACATTAACTGTGCTTAGTTCGTTTACTTGGCTCACTACTAAAGGAATCATAACCCTAAAGAAAAGAATAAAAGCAAACCAAATAGTTGCAAGGGCAACTACTGCTCCAATTATTTTGGGAGGGCTCCACCCCTTAACTTTTATGTGCGAAACTAAGTCGACAATTGGTTTTCCAATTAACGAAAAAACGGCTGAGATAAGTATGTATGCCACAATGCTGCTAAAATACCAAAGTAAAAAAAGCACTATAGATATTCCCATGCCTAACATTATATATCGCGCCAGTTTATTCATTTCTTTAGTATTTCTATTGTTATTTCAGATGTTTTAGTACTCACAAAACTAAGCATTCCTTAGTGGCAACCAAACAATTAAACTCTATATTTTTATGGAGCGAACAAATTGAACACCCTTTTAAACCAAAGCATATTTTCTTTATCATAATAGCCACTTGCTAATTACGAATTTATGCTAATCGATTTTATTTCGTCGCGTCAGGGCGAATTTGCTGCACTTTTAACTGCTTTTTTTTGGACCATTACTGCCTTAGCCTTCGAATCGGCAAGCAAAAAGGTTGGCTCACTTTCGGTAAACCTCATCAGGCTGGTTGCTGCCCTTGGCTTGCTCACCATCTTTTCGTTTATTATTCGGGGAATTCCATTTCCTACCGATGCTTCGGCGCATAACTGGATTTGGCTTTCGCTGTCGGGGTTGGTTGGATTTGTGCTTGGCGACCTTTTCCTTTTTAGAGCATACGTTGTGGTTGGCGCTCGAATTTCGATGCTTATTATGTCGCTTGCTCCACCCATTGCAGCACTTATTGGGTGGCTAACCCTTGGCGAGCAGCTTAACTACAAGCAGGGTTTAGGAATGCTTTTAACATTTATAGGAATTGCACTGGTTGTTCTGCATCGCGAGGATAAGGATGCTTTGCAACTAAATGGTGGCCGAAGAAAGTTTAAATTCTCGTACCCCATTACAGGACTGCTGTTAGCATTTGGCGGTGCCGTTGGTCAGGGCGGAGGACTTGTGCTTAGCAAATACGGAATGGGCGATTACAACGTTTTTGCAGCTGTTCAAATTCGTGTTATAACAGGCGTAATTGGGTTTTTAGCGCTTTTTGTTATTCTTAATCGTTGGGGAGCTTTATCGCTTGCGCTAAAAAATCGTCAGGCTATGGGGCGTTTATCAATTGGGGCATTTTTTGGACCCTTTCTTGGCGTTTCCTTTTCTCTTTGGGCAGTTCGGTATACTTCAACTGGCGTTGCTTCAGCAATAATGTCAATTGTTCCGGTTCTTATAATTCCCGCATCAATATACTTTCATAAAGAAAAATTGAAAATGAAGGAGATAATTGGCGCAATTATAGCCATTTTTGGGGTGTTCCTTTTCTTTTTATAGAATATACAACTGCATGTCAGGTAGTATTTCTATTAGTCTGCTTTTAGATACTGTTAAAATATTATTGGACTTATATTTCTTCAATTCCTACGCCTCGGTAACTATCTATAGCCGTCAGCCTAATGATACAAGACTGCTGTACTTAAGCACAAAATGCCTATTTGAAGAAGCATTGATAAAACCTGTGGTTCAACAAACCTCAAAGCTAAATTGATTAGAAATTCCAAGCAGCTTGCCATGAGCGATGTGTGGTGGACCGGCAACCCCGATAACTATCGGGAGAGCAGCAGCATGAGGGGGAATGCCAAATCGTTAGCCCCATGTGCAAGGGCGTTTGCGTTCGAGATGGAACGCATCGGATGATAGAGCTTAGGTTGATAGCGCTTTGAAAAACCATGGATGCAAAGGAAGGGTTTCCCTTGCAGCGTTCCATATCGCTTACGTTGCCATGGGGCTTACGATTTGGCAGGGCGGGTGGTAGCTTCGGTTTAGCTCCGCTGAGCTCACAAAGGACGTTCGGTTGCCTTGATTCTTTGGTTCCTTTCTCATCAAGGATGAAAGGAATAAAATGAACTGTGGAGCTCCTATAACCATGGGGGAAACAATCTTAGCCTGACGGCTATGGATAGTTATCGGAGCGTGGCTATTACAAATAAATCAAACTTAAACAGATTCTTAGTTAATTGTATCAATTTCAATGTCGTACTTGGCTAAAAGCCCAATTACGCCTTGTAACGAGAATTTTGCTTTTTTAATGCGGTTAATCTCAGGGTTAATGGTGTAGTTAATCGATGTTCGAAAGTCAGTCTTTTCAATATTTGTATTCATAAATGTTGCCCCAGCTAAATCGCAATTGTCAAAAAGCGAACTTGTTAAGTCACAGTCCGAAAAGTCGACCTCTTGTAGTTTCGAATTTTTAAAAACAGTTTTTTTAATGCTTGTTTGGTAAAACGAAGAATGGTTTAGCGAACAGTTTTCGAAACGGAACGAAAGCCCAAATTTATTGCAGTACCCAAACTGCAGCCCCAGCATTTTACAATCGCTAAATTTAATGTCGCGTAAAGCAGTGTTCGATAGCTTTGCCAAACTTAGGTTACAACCTGTAAATTCGCATTCCGAAAAGACAATATCGGTTAGGTTCGAGTTCGAAAAGTCGCAGTTCACAAAAACACAACTTTCGTACTCCCCTTTTTGTAAGGCATTTAGTTTAAAATCAATGCGTTCAAACCTTTCATTTTCTTTGTAAATAGGGTTCATTTCAACTGCTTGTTGGGTACAACTATTTAGCTTCCTAAGTCTAAGCTGCTTTGCTCAAAATTCTCAAAATTTTACAATTAGGGTTTAAAAGTACAGCAATAACCATATTTATTTGCTTAAAAAATAGGGTTTATGCTAAACAAATCAAATTTTTATTATTTTTGGAAACTTTAAAAAGCCCTAATCAACTCGATTTAGGCAATTTAAGAATTATTCGATTTTTCTGTATAAACTTTTTACTACTTAGCAAGACCTGTTAAAACTAAATTTGTTGAACCGCAGTAAAGCGAGAAATTCATGAAAACTTACCAAACAAGTCAAATTAGGAACATTGCCCTACTGGGCAATACTGGCTCTGGCAAAACAATGCTTGCCGAGTGCATGATGTTCGAAGGGAAGGTAATTGAACGTAAAGGAACAATTGACGGAAAAAGCACCGTTTCGGATTACACCGAAATTGAGCAGCAGAACCAACGTTCCATTTACTCAACTGTTCTACATACCGAATTCCTAAACAATAAGCTAAATATTATCGATACTCCGGGTTCCGACGATTTTGTTGGAGGTGTGGTTTCGGCAATGTACCCAGCCGATACGGGAATAATGGTTATTAACTCGCAGTATGGCGTTGAGGTTGGCACCGAAATTTTCAATCGCCACAGCGAACGAATGAACCTACCCTTGGTTTTTGCCATTAATCACCTCGACCAAGATAAAGCCAACTACGAGCAGGCTCTCGAGTCGCTTCGCGTTAGCTTCGGAAAAAAGGTAACTATTATACAGTACCCAGTAAACCAAGGAACAGGATTCGATTCTTTTGTCGATGTTCTTTTAATGAAAATGTATAAGTTCAAGGGCGAGAATGGCGAACGCGAAGACCTTCCAATTCCCGAAAGCGAAATGGATCGTGCCACCGAACTTCACAATATTTTAGTTGAAACTGCTGCCGAAAACGACGAATCGCTAATGGAGAAATTCTTCGAACAGGGTTCATTAACTGAAGACGAAATGCGTAAAGGTCTTGCAGTTGGGGTTCGCAGCAGAGGTTTATTCCCCGTGTTCTGCACCTCGGCAAAGCGAAGCATTGGTATTAAAAGGCTTATGGAGTTCGTAATTAACGTATGCCCAAACCCTGGCGATGTTACCCCAATGCCAACTAAAGAAGGCAAAGAGATTAAGTGCGATTCCGCTGCTCCCGCTTCGCTATTTGTTTTCAAAACTACCATTGAACCTCATATTGGCGAAATAAATTACTTTAGGGTAATGTCGGGTAAGGTAACCGAAAGTTTCGATATGGTTAATACAACCAACGATGGTAAGGAACGTGTTTCGCAGCTATTTGTGGTTGCAGGTAAAAACAGAATAAAGGTTCCCGAACTTTTTGCTGGCGACATAGGCGCTACTGTTAAACTTAAAAATACCAAAACAAACCACACACTTTGTGCACCCAACCTATCGGTTAGCTTTAAGGAAATGCAGTTCCCAAATCACAAGTTCCGCACTGCAATTAAAGCTAAAAACGAGTCGGATGTCGAAAAACTTGGTGAATTCCTTAACCGTGCCCACCAAGAAGACCCAACAGTTGTTGTTGAGTACTCAAAGGAGTTAAAACAAATTATTCTTCACGGTCAGGGCGAGCATCACCTTAATATTCTGAAATCGCAGCTTATTAATCAGCAAAAAATTGAGGTTGAATTTATTGCTCCACGCATACCATACCGCGAAACCATTACAAAAGTTGCTCAAGCCGACTTTCGTCACAAGAAGCAAAGTGGCGGCTCGGGTCAGTTTGGCGAAGTTCACATGATTATTGAGCCATACGTTGAAGGTGCTCCCGACCCTGTTAAGCATAAGGTAAACGGTAAGGAGCTTAACATAAGCGTTCGTGGTAAAGAGGAGGTTAAACTCGAGTGGGGCGGAAAGCTTATTTACTACAACTGTATTGTTGGTGGAGCAATCGATGCCCGTTTTCTTCCAGCAATTCTGAAAGGAATTATGGAGAAAATGGAGGAAGGCCCTCTTACTGGTTCGTATGCCCGCGACATTAGGGTTGCCGTTTACGATGGTAAAATGCACCCCGTTGATTCCAACGAAATTTCGTTTAAACTTGCAGGTCGTCAGGCGTTTAAAACTGCCTTCAAAAATGCAGGCCCCAAAATTATGGAGCCAGTTTACGAGGTTGAAGTGCTTGTTCCAGGCGATAAAATGGGTGATGTAATGAGCGACCTACAAAACCGTAGGGCAATTATTCTTGGCATGGACAGCGAAAAGGGATTCGAAAAAATTAACGCACGCGTTCCTTTAGCCGAAATGCATAAGTACTCAACTACCCTTTCGTCGCTTACCAGCGGTAGGGCTACATACAATATGAAGTTTGCCAACTACGAGCAAGTTCCTGCCGATGTTCAGGATAAACTGCTTAAGGCATACGAGGATCAAGACGAGGAATAGTTTGTCCCTATATTTTTAACAAAGAAACCTGGCTTTTGTCGGGTTTCTTTGTTTTTGCAAACACCTATAAACTTTACCCACTCGCCAATTTAAACCACAAAAGCAACTACGTAAGTTGAATTGGGAACAATAAATTTGTATATTTATCGAAAATGACGAGTATGGAAAACCTGTTTTTACACTACATGTTCGAGCGTAATAAACGCGAAGAAGAACACACAGAGCACCAACCCGGACCCGTAATTACCCTTTCGCGCGAGTATGGCTGCTATGGAAGCCAAATTGCCGAAATGCTTGCCGAAAAAATAAACACTTCCTGCCACGTTACCGATGTACGAAAAGAATGGTACTTTGTTAGCCACCAAGTGCTGCACGATGCTACCGAAAAATTAAATGCCGATCCATACGACATTTCACACATTTTTGGAGCCGAAGAAAAAACAATTATTGGCGATTTAATTTCGCTTTTCTCTAAAGATAAGTACTACAGCGACAGCCACATAAAGCGAACCATTTCGCGTATTGTGCGCTCCTATGCCGAGCAAGGGCATGCAATTATTGTTGGAAGAGCCGGTTGCGTAATTGCGCGGCATATCGAAAAATCAATTCACATTAGGCTTATGGCTCCACTTACTTGGCGTGTCGACAGAATAAGAGACAGGTTTAATATTTCGAAAACTGAAGCCGATAAAATGGTTAAAGACTCCGATAAACGAAGGGATTCTTTTATGGAGTTTTACAGGGGAAACAAACCTGACAGCGAACTTTTCGACATTATTCTTAATCGTTCAACTATGTCGAGCGAAGAAATTGTGGATCAAATTTTTCACTATGCTCAACAACGAAAACTTCTTTAGGTTATCGTATACATTTTATAATTTTGCAAAAATTTAAATCACTACATTTTAATGAAAAAAGTTGAAATACACACTCCAAAGGGCGTAATGAAAGTTGAACTTTTCGATATCGATGCCCCAAAATCTGTTGAAAATTTTATAAAATTAGCTAAGTCGGGTTTTTACGATGGGCTTGCTTTTCATAGGGTAATACCCGACTTTGTAATTCAGGGCGGATGCCCCTTTTCAAAGGATATGACCGACCGCAGAGTTGGAACAGGTGGCCCTGGCTATAAAATCGACTGCGAATTAGCTGGTAACAACCAGTACCACGACCGTGGTGTACTATCGATGGCTCACGCTGGCCGTAACACAGGTGGCTCGCAATTCTTCGTTTGCCATAGCCGCAACAACACTAGCCATCTCGACCGTAATCACACTTGCTTTGGAAAGGTTTACGAAGGATTAGAGGTTATTGACGATATTCGCCAAGGCGATAGCATTGAAAAAATTGTAGTTACCGAGGAATAGATTGTTAGGCAGCGAATTAAAGCCGTTCCACAGCTACAATGGAACGGCTTTTTTTTGAAATTCAAATAAAAGGATTACACTTGCTTTTAATTAAGTTTTTCTTTGTATTTTAACATTCGTTACAAAAGAAAATAGATGAAAATTCTGATTGTTGAGGACGAGCCCAAAGTAGTTGCCTTTATAAAAAAAGGGCTCGAAGAGCAAGGTTATGAGATTGACGTTGCCTTTGATGGGCAAATGGGAGAACGTTTAGCATTAAAAAACACATACGATATTATACTTCTCGATGTAATTATCCCTTATATAAATGGCTATGAACTTTGTAAAAAAATTAGAGTACAAAATCAAAATGTGCCAATAATAATGCTAACGGCGCTGGGGACAACCGACGACAAAGTTGTTGGGTTCGATTCGGGTGCCGACGATTACCTTGTAAAACCATTCGAGTTTAAGGAACTTATAGCAAGAATTAAAGCACATACCAAGCGAGCAAGTGGCGTAATCAAAACTCAAAACCTTCTTAAGATTTCCGACTTAGAACTTGACTTAGATAAAAAAAATGTAAGGCGAGGAGGTAAAACGATAGATTTAACGGCGAAAGAATTTGCTTTACTCGAATTTCTTATGAACAACAAAGGGAGGGTTGTTTCGAGGCCTGAAATTGCAGAAAAGATATGGGACATAAGATTCGACACAGGAACCAATGTGGTTGATGTTTATATTAATATTTTGCGAAAAAAAATCGACAAAGATTTTGAAAAAAAGTTTATTCACACACGTATAGGCTTGGGCTATTTTCTCGACGACAAATAATGGAAATACGTAAAAAATTAACCTATCAGTTTATAGCCATCGTTGCTTTAATTCTGTTTCTTTCGTCGCTGGCAATCTATCTCTCATTTTCAAGAAGTCGTAAAGAGATGTTTTACGACCGCTTGAAAAACAAGACAAAGCTTGTTGCCCAAATGCTTATTGATATTGACGAAATAGATGCTGAATTGCTTAAAAAAATTGAGAAGAATAACCCGCTAAGTTTACCAAATGAAAAAATAGTAATTTTTGATTACCAAAATAATCAGATTTATAGCTCCAATGTTGAAAATACATTAAGTATTCCAATTGAATACTTAAAAAAGGTTCGTTTACAGAATGAAGTTAGATATATCGACAAGGAATACGAAGTTTTTGGAGCCTTTTACACAAGCCAATACGATAGAATTGTTGTTTTTGCAGCAGCTACTGATATTTATGGGATTAACAGGCTAAAAGGTTTACGGCTAATACTACTAATTGTATACGTTTCGAGCTTGCTAATTGTATTTGTTGCTGGTCAAGTTTTTGCCGCTAGGGCACTGAACCCCGTAACAAATATAATTTTACAAGTAAACGACATTGGAATAGCCAACATTAATAACCGCATAAACGAAGGTAATGGCACAGATGAGTTAGCGAGGCTGGCAAAAACTTTTAATCGAATGCTTCAGCGCCTCGAATTAGCGTTCAACATTCAAAAAAATTTTATTGCCAATGCTTCGCATGAACTACGCACTCCTTTAACAATTATTAGCGGGCAACTCGAAGTAGTTTTAATGAATTCTCGTACCAACTCTGAGTATCAAAATACAATAACCTCTGTACTTGACGACATTAAAAACTTAAATAATTTATCAAACCGACTGCTTCTGCTTGCACAAACAAGCTCCCAGATGGCCGAAATAACTTTTTCCCCAATTCGAATTGACGACACACTCTGGAATGCGCGCTCCGAAATACTCAAACGAAAAAGTGAGTACTCAATTAACATTTCGTTTAGCGAGAGTATTGTTGATGAAAATAAACTAGTTGTTATGGGAAATGAATTGTTGCTCAAAACGGCAATAAGTAACCTCATCGATAATTCTTGTAAATACTCTGGAGATAATGAAGTCGAAATCGTTATAGATGCTATAGGCGGCTCTGTTAAACTGGTTTTTATGGACAAAGGAATTGGAATTCCCCTCGAAGACTTGAAAATGATTTTTGAGCCATTCTTCCGATCAAAAAATACAATGGGAGTTAGAGGCCATGGTATAGGGTTGTCGCTTGTCGATAAAATTATTATGCTTCACAATGGCTCAATTGAGGTAAAGTCTGAAGTTGACAAAGGCTCGGAGTTTTCCGTTTTTTTACCAATTAAAGGCTAGTTTAATCGCTTTTTAATCTCGCATTCATTTCACCTTAATTTGTTAGGCTTAAGTTTGTTTTATCAAACAATAGCTAACCATTTTAATTTTAAAGAGATGAAATCGACAAACATTAAATTAGTTGCAATAATAGCTGCATTATTATTGGCAATAGTATTTGCGGGGGTTTACTTTGCAAAAAACAAGTCGCTAAAAAAGGATTTACAAAACGAACAAGTAGTATCCGAAGCACTATTGTCGGAAAAATTAATGCTCGACAAATCGTTGGCTAAATTTAAAAACGACATGGCTGCAATGCAGGGCATGAATGCCCGTCTCGATAAATCAATTGAGGAAGCAAAACAAAAAATTGCAAAGCAGGAAGCCGATATTAAAAGACTAATATCAGAGAATTCTTCTTTACGATCGCTTAAGGTTAAAATTAAAGAAATTGAAGCGCTTAAAGATAAATTAAACGAAGAGTTGGTAGGCCAAAAAATAGCAAACGACAAACTTACGCTCGAGAACAAAAGTATAAGCGACCAGTTGGCTGCAGTTCAAAAAGAGAAAGAGCAACTAATGGCAAATAACACCATATTAAAAGCCATGGCAGGAAATAATTATCGTGTTGAGGCTGTTAGAGGGAAAAAGGACAAGTTAACGGCAATAGCCAGAAGAACACAAAAGCTTGTTTTTACATTCGATTTGCCTAAAGATGTTGGAAGTAGAATTAGTTTTAAACTCATTGCACCCGATGGAAAAATATTCGTTAGCGATGAGAATAAGTCGGCCACTGTAAATGCAACCGAAAACTCCGAGAATTTTTATGCTAGCCTAAAATCATTTGAAAGTGTTGGAACCAAGCGAATTGAGATGACCTATGTGCCTGCCACAAAGCTTATTAAAGGAATTTATAAGTTTGAAGTTTATAACGACGGTAACTACATTGGAACTAACCAGTTTAAATTAAGGTAAATAGCAATAGTGCGGTTAACAAAACTTAATTTTTAGAATTTGTAAATTATGAAAACCAGAATTTTTTTGAGTGTTTTAGTCGTTTTTGCTTTGGGTTGTAAACCTAAAAAGAATATAGTAAAATCGCGTGATAATCGGATTGTGGAAGAGCAAATAGTTCCCCAAAAAGGAATTGAACCTCAATTGGAAGAAAAACCGGTTATTATTAAAGAAGAAACCCTTGTATCGGTTGGGGAATCGGCTCAATTCAAACCAAACGAAAACTTTTTTGTAGTATTGGGAAGTTTCAAAATACTCGAAAATGCTAAGAAATTTCAAAACGAACTGAATATCGAGGGATTCAAATCGCAAATACTTCAAAACGATCAGGGCTTATATCGTGTTTCGGCCTTTACTTATAAGGAAATTGCCGACGCTCGAAGCAAAGTGCTAACCATTCGGAAAGAGTTTCCAAAGTATAACGATGTTTGGTTGCTGCGAAAGCAGAATTAGAAAATATTGCAAAGGGCACGGTTTTTAAACGTGCCTTTTTTTTTATAAAAATTTCAATAGATACAAATGTATTTGATTTTATTGCACTTAAGGCAACAAATTGCACGATCCAGTTTAATGAGAATGATGAAAGATTTATAGTTTATTTTTTGTATACTTGTAACCGATGTATTTTTTATTCCACTAAAATCTGGATTTATGAAAAAAAGCATACTTTTTACTTTGTTTTTAGCACTTTCCTTAAGCAATTTCGCTCAGTGGGCTAATGTTCTTAACCCATATAGTTCAAGTGCTTTTGCTGCCTCCGTTGCAGTTGACCAACAAGGGTATATTTATTCAGCTGGTTATGCATTTAAAAATAGCACAGAAAAGGATAACTACTTTTTAGTAAAATATACATCGTTAGGAGATACTCTGTGGACCAGAAAATACAACCGAAGTAATCAACTTGACCAAATTGTTAAAATTATTGTTGATGCTGATAACAATGTTATAGTTACTGGAACGTCGAATAGTTCTACAAATGGCGACGACATTGTTACCCTAAAGTACAACCCCAACGGTGATGTGCTAAATACCTACATCTTCGATGGCACTAATCATTTAGCCGATAAAGCATTGGATGTTTTTAAAGACACCGATGGCAATTACTACATTGCAGGCACAACCCGGTTAACAGCCCAAAATGGCTATGCTTTAATAAAAACGAATTCAGCCCTGCAGCGAAAATGGGCAAGAACATTTACAGCCCATTATGGAGCAGTGCCAAGAAATACGGACTATAATTCTGCCGAACAAAAAATTGCCATTACAGGTAATTTAACCGACTGGGATAATCGGTTCCTTATAGGTACAATTGTTTACGATTCGGCAGGAACAAAACTATGGGATCATTACTACCGCATAATTGACGATCGCTCTGCTGTGGGTTTCGACGTTGCATTTGGGACCGACCAATCGGTTTACGTGTGTGGCTATGAGGCAAATGCCGTTTCGAACAAGTGGGATGCAATTCTTGTAAAATATAATAGTACAGGTGACACACTTTGGACTCGAAAATTTTATGCAAACAATAAAATGCTTGCAGTTTTTAAATCGATTATTGTTGATCAGAGTGGTAATGTGTTTACCACTGGAATGTGGGAGAATACCGTAATCACGGCCAAATATAATTCCAATGGCGATCAACTTTGGCTAAATGAGCATGCTGGTAAAGAGAGCTTCTCTACTTCCGATACGCGCGAAAGCATTAAAATGGATAATAGCGGCAACATATTAGTAATGGCTCGAAACTTCCATGCCGCTGGAGGGGGTGTAATGCTAATAAAATATAGTTCGGCGGGCAACCATTTATGGACAAAATACTACAACGGTTCCGCTTCACAAATGGACGAACCCATTGCATTCGGCATTGATGCTACTAACAGTGTATATATAGCAGCCAATTCAAGAAATAGTAATTTTTATATGGAGTTGGCAACTATTAAGTTTACACCAAACTCGCCAACAAGTATTAATTCAAACGAATTTTACAATTATTTGCAAGTATATCCCAACCCTTCGTGTGGCAGTGTTAACTTTATACCTTTTAAAAGTAAAAGTTTAAGCCTAAAGGTTTTTAGCAACATAGGGCAACTTGTCCACAGCGAACGAGTTGTTGAAGGTCAAGGAAATATTAACCTTAATCACTTACCAAACGGTATTTATTCAATGGTCTTTTCAAATTTACACCAAAGGTTCTATTCAAAAATTGTAATACAGAAGTAAATAGATGAGGCATTTTTAGTAAGCTCTCTGGTTTCTGCCTTCAATAAAGTTAATAAACGATGTGGTTACAACCTTATTACCACCAGGCGTTGGGTATTTTCCTGTAAAGTACCAGTCGCCTTTATCGTTGGGGCAAGATACATGTAGGTTTTCGATTGTTTGAAAAATAATTTTAACCTCGGGTTTTAATCCTTTTGGAGTTAGAAGTTCAGCAACCTTATCGGAGATTTGCTCGGGTGTAAAGGGTCGGTATATATCCTTAACGTAGTTAACCATTTCCTCTTTGGGCAAGTTTTGCTGCGCCTTGCAGTTTTTATATACGGAGTTTATTACGCCCTCATTACCAGTCTCCTTTAGCAAGGCAATAGCTGCACGAAAAGCAATAAAATCGCCAAGTTTAGCCATGTCAATTCCGTAGCAGTCGGGGTAGCGAATTTGTGGCGACGACGAAACAATTACAATGCTTTTCGGATTTAAACGCCCTAAAATTCGCAGAATACTTTCTCTCAGCGTGGTGCCTCGAACAATGGAGTCGTCAATTACAACCAAATTGTCAACATCGGGTCTTACTGTGCCATAGGTTATGTCGTAAACGTGACCAACAAGGTCGTTTCGCCCTTTGTCTTGGGTTATAAAAGTGCGAAGTTTAGCATCCTTAACGGCAATTTTTTCGACTCTTGGTCGCGAAGCGATAATATGCTCAATATCGGCTTCGGTTAGCGAGCCGTTTTTCTCCTTAATAATTCGTGTTTTCTCCTTTAGCATGTAATCCTCAACGCCCTTTAAAACTCCATAAAAGGCAACCTCGGCGGTGTTTGGAATAAACGAGAAAACGGTATTTTCTAAATCGAAATTTATTGATTGTAGGATTTGTGGCGTTAGCAGTTCGCCCAGTTTAATGCGCTCGCGGTAAATGTCCCTGTCGGTTCCCCTCGAGAAGTAAATGCGCTCAAACGAACACGAACTACGTTGTTGGGGAATTCGGATTTCTTCCATCGACACCTGTCCATTGTGCTTAACAATAAGCGCATAACCTGGTTTTACCTCCTGCACCTCGTCGGTGGTAATGTTCATTACAGTTTGAATAACGGGACGCTCCGAGGCTACAACTACAATTTCGTCGTTGGCAAAGTAAAACGCTGGGCGAATGCCCCATGGGTCGCGGCAAACAAAGGCATCGCCATGCCCAATAAGGCCGGCAATAGCGTAACCACCATCGAAATCACGGGTTGCTTCCTGTAAAATTTGACGAACGTTAAGGTTTTCGGCAATTAGGCTGCTAATCTCTTTATTTGGAATTCCATCGTTTTTATGCTGACGGAAAATGTACTGGTTCTCCTCGTCGAGAAAATGGCCAACCTTTTCGAGTACTGTAACCGTGTCGGAGTAGTCCTTTGGGTGCTGCCCAAGTTCAACGAGTTTCTGAAAAAGCTCGTCGACATTGGTCATGTTAAAATTCCCCGCAAGCACAAGGGTTCGCGATTTCCAGTTGTTTTCGCGCATAACAGGGTGCACAAAATCGATGGAGTTATTGCCAAAAGTGCCATAACGGAGGTGCCCTAAGTAAAGTTCGGCTGCAAACGGAAGGTTTTGCTTAGCCCAAGCAGGGTCGTTAAGCAGTTCGGCTTTGCTTTCTTTTACTACATGACCTGCCTGAATTTCGTCGAAAACCTGACGAATGGAGCCATCGGAGCAGCTACGAACCCTGTCGATATACCTTAGCCCAGGCTGCATGTCGAATTTAATGCTTGCCACACCTGCGCCATCTTGTCCTCGGTTATGCTGTTTCTCCATTAAAAGGTACAACTTCTGAAGGCCATACATCCATGTACCATATTTTACCTGGTAGTACTCGAGGGGTTTCAGAAGCCTAATTAGCGCAATGCCACATTCGTGCTGTAACTGGTCGGTCATAAACTACAAGAAGTTATTTTGTTTCTTAATGTTCCAAAGTAAGAAATTGACGAGATAGAGTTAATGCAATACAAAGTTGCTACCGACAAGTTTGCTTTATAATTGTTCCTTTTAATTCGGAACTTTTTGCTAAACCTGTTGTAGTTTTCTAGTTGCAGCATTTTGTTTGGTTTAATTCAGCTTAGGAAAGTGTATCCATTCGCTAACTATAAACGCTTTGGGATACTGCTTTTCGATTAACTTGAGCAGTTTAAGCGCTTCGTCGCGGGTTCGAAAGTCGCCCACCGAGACTTTGTAGTAAGGGCTATCGAAAGTTCGGTAAACATTAATGCCGGGCATGGTTTCCATAAACTTGGTTTGCTCGTCGAGCGAAGTGGTTCGCGACTGCTGACCAAGGTCGAAGAAAATTCGCACCCTAAACCCCTGCATGCCAGGACGGGCAGCATTGGCAATTATATATGTATCGAGCAAGCGGCGTATCGATTCGTCTTGATAAATATTTACTACGCCCTCCTTTTTAGGGTCACTTGGTGTAATAGGGTTAATTTGGGCTGCTCCTTTCGAGTAAAGTCCAAAAACAAGGAGAATAAATAATAGTTTAAACCGCATATACACTTCGTTAAATAGTTTTCAAGTTAAAAAACTAAGGCACAAATTTACAATTTTGATTTCACTTAACCCACTCGATTTGAAAATAGGTTAAAGTGTTTTGCCTAAGTTCGAAAATGGCTGCCTTTCGACCACTATTTTTTTTCGAACCGGAAACGATTTCCCTTTAATATACCCTTCAACTTCAATTTTATTTAGAATATCGTCGAATGAGCCTGTCATTAGCCTTAGCGCATCGGCAGCAGTTCGAAGTTTTATTTCGACTGAAACTGGATACATATTTTGTGAGCAAGGTATAAGCTTAATGCTTTCGGTAGTTTCGAGAGTCCCCAGTTCCCTGGTGTTAAGCCATGCTTTAAAGTTTACATGGGTAATAGTAATTTTTTGGCGATTGGGATTATCAATCTCAAGTTCAACATTTAGCTTTATTACGTTTTTTTGCAATCCCTTAAGTTGAACGTTTCTAATTCCAATAACCTTAATTTCATTAACCTTTCCGCAACTGGATAGAATGAGAACTAAGAAAATGAAGTAAAATATTGCTTTGAATTTTTGCAGCATTACCGAGTTTTTTGTGAAACTAATTCAATAGGTGTGCCAAAGATAATTGGTTTTAGCGAATACAAAATGGGTTGAATATAAAAAGGGAAAGTATATTGTATAATACCCAAAATACGATAATTGTTATACCCCAATTTGCTTCGTAAAAAAAGTTTAATTTTGCAGGCTATGGAACTCACTCCAATTTCTCAGTGGTTTAGCAAACCCATCGAAGGACCGTTACTTATTTCGGGGCCGTGTAGCGCCGAAAGTCGCGAACAAGTGCTTGAAACTGCCCGCGGATTAGCTGCGTTAGGCCGAATACAGGTTTTACGTGCTGGGGTATGGAAACCGCGTACTCGCCCAGGAAATTTTGAAGGAGCCGGAGAGCCTGCCTTAGGTTGGCTTCGCGAAGCGAAGGAACAATTTGGTTTTTTGCTTGCCGTTGAGGTTGCAACTCCCGAGCATTTTGAGTTAGCCCTAAAGTATGGTGTCGATTTAATTTGGGTGGGAGCCCGAACCTCGTCGAATCCCTTTTCGGTTGACCAGCTTGCCAATGCAATGGCAGGGACTAATATTCCTGTTCTGATTAAAAACCCGGTGTACCCCGATATTGATATGTGGATTGGTACCATTGAACGTTTTCAAAAAGTTGGACTAACAAAAATTGGCGCCATTCATCGTGGTTTTTCACCTTTTCAGCGGTCAACCTACCGAAATGTTCCAAAGTGGGAAATTCCCATTGAACTTAAAAGCCGAATTCCATCGCTTCCCATAATCTGCGATCCAAGCCATATAGCTGGTCGTCGAGAGTTACTAAAAGAAATTGCCCAAAAAGCGCTCGACCTTTCGATGGATGGGCTAATGATTGAGTCGCACTTTAACCCTACAGTTGCGCTTAGCGATGCTCGACAGCAAGTTACGCCAAGCAAACTCGAAGAACTATTAAATTCGCTCGAGTTTCGAAGCGAGTCGGTTGCAAACCCCGAATACTTAAATAGGCTCGAATCGCTACGCGAAATAATCGATTCCATCGACAGCCAACTGCTCGAACTTCTTGCCCAACGAATGGATGTTGCCAAGGAGATAGGGGAGTTTAAAAAGAAAAATAATGTTGTTATTATGCAACTTCGCCGCTGGGAGGAGATGATTAACTGCCGAGTTGAACAGGGCGAAACACTTGGGCTCGACCCCGAGTACGTAAAAAGCCTGCTGCGATTGGTTCACAGGGAATCCATCCGTCAGCAGGCCAATATTATGGATCGAAAAAACGACTCCGAAAAGGAGTAGCCTTTACTTTACTTTACCTCAGTAACGTGGTAATCGTAACCCTCCATTACAGGGTTTGCAAGCATTTTTGAGCAAATTTCGTTTACGCGCTCCATGGCTGCTTCGCGGCTCTTTGCTTCAATTTCGAAAGTAATATGCTTGCCAATTCTAACGTTCGATGCTTCGCTAAAACCGGTGTTGTGCATGGTCATTCCAACTGCTTTTCCTTGTGGGTCGAGCAGCGCCTTAAGAGGCATTACGTTTACTTCGGCAAGAAATTTCATATCGTTATTTTTATTTACTGCAAAACTATAAAAAAGGACGCTATTAACAAAAAAAGGAAATGTTAAGAGTAGGGCAAACGCATTTAACAATTGCTTAAAATGCTATATCTGTACACCAATTAGAATTTCCGTATTTGCTTTAATGTCCCGTCAGGGACAAAATATCGGTAGAACTCACATACAGTATATGAAAACCGTGCCGCTAGGTACGGAATATTCTGTACCTAACGGCACAGATAAATAGTGTTTTGTAATATCTTTTACCGATATTTTGTCCCTAACGGGACACTATTTTTTAAATGCGTTTGCCCTGATGTTAAGAGGAAAGTTTAAAACGATTTATTGATGAAATATTTTTAGTTCTCTAGAATTAGCATATCACTATCATTTCCCTATATTTATGTAAAAATTTAGTATGGCAAGTGAAATTATACAACTTGAACTCCGCAAATTTGTTTCGCCCGAATATATATTTGGAATTGACGCAAGGCTTATGGTTGCGAACTACTGCAAGCAGCTTGGCGGGAGAACTGTATTACTTGTTTCGGATGCTGGAATAGCCAAAACCCCATGGCTTAAAGAAATTGAAAATATACTCAAAAGCCAAGCAATTAATTTTCATGTTTTTTTAAATGTTTCTCCAAATCCTCGCGACTTTGAAGTTATGGAGGGTGTTGAAGTATACCTTAAAAACCAATGCAATTTAATAATTGCATTGGGTGGTGGCAGTGTTATGGATTGCGCAAAGGGCATTGGGATTGTATCGACAAACGGAGGGACAATCGATATGTACGAGGGTGTTGATAAAATAAACAAACCAATGCCTCCGCTAATTTGTATTCCAACAACAGCAGGAACTGCGGCCGATTTGTCGCAATTTGCTATAATTAATAGGTACAACGAAAGGTATAAAATGGCCATTATTAGCAAAGCAACTGTTCCCGATGTTGCCCTAATAGATCCTTTTGTGCTTACAACAATGGATTCGTTTTTAACAGCTTGTACTGGTATGGACGCTCTTTCGCATGCTTTTGAAGCCTATGTTTCGAATGCCAGCTCTGCCTTTACCGATTTATATGCCATTGAAGCAGTAAAGCTTATAATTCATAACCTTAATGCATCAGTTGAATACCCAAACAATCTTCAGCTTCGAGGTAAAGTAATGCTTGGCAGCTTATACGCAGGTCTTGCTTTTTCAAACGCAAGTTTGGGTTGCGTTCATTCTATGGCTCATAGTTTGGGTGGCTATCTCGACCTTCCCCACGGCGAGTGTAACGCCATTATACTGCCTCATGTTGTTGACTTTAACTACAGCTCTGCAACCGAAAAATATAGTAATCTTTCAGCTGCAATGGGGTGCTGCAATAAAAGCACCAAAAAAACCGATGCTCGAAAACAACTTGTAAATTTTTTAATCGACTTTAGGAATAGCGTAAATATAAAATCGACACTAGGCAGCAACGGGGTTAAACCCGATATTATTCCCACTCTTGCATCGAAAGCAATTAACGACCCATGTAATGCAACAAACCCCAGGCCGCCATGCAAGCTTGACCTTGAGTGTATTTATAAAGAAGCCATATAGCTATGCAAGAAAATTGGGAAGAATACAGGAGACGAATTATTGGATTGGGCGAAAGCTCGATGAAGAAAAGTTATTACCCCGAACTTCAAAAGAAAATTGAAGATCTCGAGGAGAATCAAAAGAATTTAAATGCAATTGTCAGCAGTATAAGCGATGGAATTGTAATCCACAACCAAAAAGGAGAAATTATTTCGCTCAATAAGAGAGCACAAGAACTTTTCAACTTAAACGACAACGAGGTTAGCCATTACTCTCTTTTAAACCTGCATGTTGATGGGTGTAACTATAGCGAACTAATAAAAATATGGGAAAATGTAGTTAATGGGAATCATATTGAAATTGACTGGTGTGTAAAACAAGCCCATACAGCAAGCGAAATATTTGTTCAACTTTCGTTAAATAAAATTTTTTGGAATAATAAACATGCAATAATTGCTGTTGTTAGAGACTTTACAGAGAGAAAAAAATTTGAAAAGCAGCTAATAGAGGCTCGCGAAAAAGCAGAAAAAAGTGAAGAACGATACAACATTGCTATGACAGCAGTAAATGAAGCAATTTGGGACTGGAATGTTAAAGAGAGCTTAACATATTTCGACTCTCGATACTATACAATTGCTGGCTACGAGCCCAATGAATTCCCAAGTGATTTTAACGAATGGATAAAAAGAGTTCACAAAGACGACATTGATGAGTGCTTAACCACAATAGAAAATACAGTTGTGGGAAAGACAGAGAATTTTGAAATTGAATTCCGGTTCGTCCGAAAAAATGGAGATTGGATGTGGCTTCGAGGAAAGGGTAAGATTGTTGAGCGCGACGAAAACGGAAAGGTTGCCCGAATGATTGGCACTCATACCGACATAACCGACAAAAAAAACCTTGAAATAGAACTTATTGAACATAAAGAAAACCTTGAACTTCTTGTAAAGGAACGCACCGAAGAGCTCGAAGCGGCCAACGAAGAACTTGTATCCATTAATGAGGAATTATTTGATCAGAGGAACGAATTGGAGACAACCTTGGAAAGACTCCATGCTACTCAAAATCAGTTAATTCAATCGGAGAAGATGGCCTCAATAGGAATTCTAACTGCAGGCATTGCCCACGAAATAAACAACC
>DDWL01000035.1 GCA_002345675.1 Bacteroidales bacterium UBA2287
TCCACGATGGGATACTTCTTCGGATTCAAGCTTCATCTGGTTGTCAATGACAAGGGGGAAATCCTTAACTTTGTCATAACCCCTGGCAATGTGGACGATAGGCAGCCGCTGAAGGATGAGCAATTCCTCCTAAAGGTGTTTGGTAAACTTTTTGCCGACAAGGGGTACATAGGGCAAACGCTTTTTGAGCACCTATTTATAAACGGAATACATCTAGTTACTGGGCTCAAGAGGAATATGAAAAATTCTCTTATGTCAATGAGCGACAGGGTAATGCTGCGGAAAAGGTCTATTATTGAGACCATTAACGACGAGCTAAAAAACATCTGCCAAATAGAGCATTCTCGCCATAGGGCTTTTGGAAACTTCCTTACAAACCTTATATCAGGGCTTCTAGCGTACTCTTTTCTCCCCAAAAAGCCTTCAATCAAGTATGATATTGTTCCAACTTATGGGCAACTGGCTCTATTTTAACTTATTGCTTATTTCGAACTCAGGTTATTAAGCCGAAAGGGCTGCTCAACTGAGCAGCCCTTTCGATTTGTACTATGCGTATGGCGTTATTAAATTCCAGTAATTGTAAAGTCGACCCTACGGTTTTTAGCTCTGCCATCGGCAGTTTTGTTACTAGCTTTTGGTTTCGAGAAACCGTAACCCTTCGACTCGATTCGGTGCGAAGGAATCCCCTGAGCCATAACATATTCTGCAACTGAGAAGGCTCGCTCTTGCGAAATTTTCTCGTTAATTGCAGCCGATCCAACGTTGTCGGTATGGCCACCAATTTCGACCTTAACATTTGGGTACTCGTTTAGGAACTGTACCAGTGCGTTAAGCGAGCGGAACGACTCGGGCTTAAGAACTGCTTTACCCGATTCGAAGTAAATATTCTCAATATCGACCGACTGCCCAACTTCAATAGGTGTAACATAGAAGTTCTTGGAAATTTTACTCATTGGAGCAGCCTTAGCTAAGTCAATTGGTTCGAACTTATTGTAAAAGTTCATAACCTTTGGAGTAAGGTCGTAGTTAAAGCCAACTGGAAGTTTAAGCGTGTACGAAGCATCCTTAGTATTGTAAACAAATCCTCGCGACTCCATCCCATTTACACGCATGGCAACCTCGTAACCCTCTTCGAGCTGTTTTCCAGTTTTTGTATTAATAATCTTTCCGCTTAATGCAGCCATATTAGCATCCTCGCGCTCGCCAAAAACGTTTTGGGCAAGAGTAGTAAACTCAACGTAACCCTTTAAATCGAGTTTTGAGTCCAATGGCTTATGATCCTTCGCCTTAACGCTTAAATTGTACTCGCTACCAAATGGTAGACGTACTTTAAACGCGCCTGAAGCAGGGTCGATAAGTACCGAGTCGGCAGGTTGCCCGTTTATTAAGAAAACAGGATTGAAGTTTCCAAGAATTGGTGTAAACGAGCTATTGTCGAGTGCTATACCGCTAACCTCAACCCATGGGAATGACTTTACATTAAGAATAATTTCGCGGTTCTGAAAAGCCGTTTCCTTTGTTACGTCAACCACCACGGGTGAACCAGTAAAATTATCAACTTTGGGTTCGAATGTATAGCTTTGCCCAAGAGGCAATATGGCGCTAAAGGCGGCTGAGTATTGATCGTACTTAACCGAATCGGATGGCATACCGTTAATTGTAACAGTTGGCTTGCGCTCCAGCGAAACTGGAAGCCCCGTGCGAGTATCGACAATTCGTCCTGTTACCTGAACAATTGGAATTGCCGAGAAGTATAAGTTTATATTCGGCTCGGTGTACTCTTTAACATCAGTTAAATCAATTACATTCGAAATCCCATTCCAATTCTCCATTTGGGGAAGTAAGGTATACGATTTGCCAAGGGGGAGTAAAACCTCGTACGATGCAGAGTACTTATTAAAATCAAAACCTTTAAATGCTTCTCCATTAACCATAACTTTATATGCAGTATCGGCAACCATAAGCGACTGGTCGGCTTGATTTAATACTAAACCCTTAACCCTTGCAAATGGGAACTCCTCGTATATTTTCACCCTAAAAAGATCGGCTTTTCCAACTGAGTTAGAAATTGAACTAAAATATGCCCAGCTGCCCTTTTGGTTCATTTTAAAATACGAATCCCAGTTTTTGCTGTTAATTGTGTCGGTTACCCTTATTGGTTCCGACCAATTTCTAAAGGTTTCGTCGGTGCGTTGGGCATAGTAAATATCAAAGTTATCGTCTTTCCCAAATATGGCTGTAAAGTAAAGCCTATTTTTGTCGCTGGTTAAAAATGGGGCTTCGGTACTACGGGCAGAACGAGCGTTTTGAGGGCCGCCCCGTAGCGCCTTTGGTTTCGAGTAGTAGTTATCCTCCTCATGAATCGAAACGTAAATTTTCAACCTGCTTCCACTTGGGGAAGTTGAAAACGCCATAAACAGCTGCTTTCTATCACCAGTAAGAAATGCGGAAACAACACGACCCTTATTTCTTCTTTTAAAACTTGTGATACTTAAGGGTACTGGTTCGCCCCACTCCATTTCATTTTTCCTTTCAACTATCGACAGTCCACGGGTAAGCCATTTTGTGCCTTTTTCATTGAAACGGCCAAGAATCAGGTACGATTTCCCATCGTCGAGAGCCGAAAGAATGGAGTTATACCTTCCAATATTTAACTTATCGGGGGCACGTTGGGCCACGCTCCAAGTTCCGTCGTCGTTTAGCTTGGTGAACCAAATATCCTGACTATCATCGCCACCAAATCTATTTTCGGGGTGATTAACCCTTGTAAAGAACAGCGTTTTACCATCGGTTGAAATGACTGGGTTTATCTCAGGGTATTTTGAGTTAACTTGTTCCCCTAAACTAGTAGGTTTAAAAGAGGTTTGAGCAGTTAACCTCATAGTAGTCATTGCTAAAAGCAATGTTACACCTATTAATAATGACAATATTTTTCGCATAATGATTTTGAAATTATCATTTAAAGTTGTCGAATTCTTTCGTTTATCTGTAAGGTAATCCTTGTGGTTTCTTTGGTCGACCAAATACTAAGTTAACTCCAGTTCTGAAATTAAAGTTAGTAAAACTAAGTGGATCGACAACAGGAGAGTAGTAATTGTCAGCAACTAAGTATATTTGAAAAGGTCCGGGTTTGATAACCATTCCAAAGCCAAGGTTAGTAAATGAACGCTGGTTGAATGAACCCGTTAGCAGAACGCTGAATACCCGACCAAATCCTTGTTGAATACCAACCGTAAACGCTGGATAAAATTTCCTATTAATAACCGAATATAGCTGCAATCCGAGTTGTGTGCGTCGGGCAAGTTGGTAATCGGCTCGTAGGTATATTTTTGGCGAAAGCCAAGTTAGGTACGAATCAGAAAAATCATCGTCGGAGAAATTATCAAGCGCAGCATCTATAATCGAATCGGTATTTACACCCCTTCCATAAAGAAAATCGGCTAATCCATCTACTCCACTAAACGTATGATTTCCTTTTAATAAGTAGTTTTTTGTGCTATCGCTCCAGCTAATAAAGCCTAGGTCGCTAAACGACAAGGTAAACTTGGTACGGCTATCGTACTTGTACGAAACGCCTCCGCTTAGCGCAACGCCAGGATTTCTGAAACGGGTGAGGAATTGGTACAATTGATTTTCCTTATAGTTCGCCATATCAAAACCCTCAGTATACCTACTAATGTCGGGCATATTTGCCGAATCGAGTGGAATACCTGATGTATAAAGAACACCATTTGCATCGGCTGTAAGTGCATACATGTCGTCATCAACAGCTATACTTAATGTTTTTGGCTTTAGGTACGTATTCCCTAAGCCTTGCAAAAGGCTAATTCGTCCTCCATAGGCCCACTCGTTAACCTCGGTTGCCATGCCAAAAGTGTACTCTCTATAAAGCGACATATTAAACCCTAATGGACTAAAATCCATTGTTTGACCAGCAAACTCATAATTACCAAAAGCGGCTAGTTTAAATAAATCCTTTGGATAAAAGAATGACATTTCGTGATTTTGCCTAACGGCAAACCAGTAATCCCAATGGTAAACTTTAAACCGTAGGTGGAAAAATTCGATTCCCGCATTTGCGTATATCATATTCGAATTTTTCATGGCTCCTGGCAAATCTTGAGGATTAAGCACGAGGGTATTGCCTTCCTTAGCAAGCACCGAATTAGGGACAAAACCATTATGAATGACCTGCATATAAACCGACGACATTGCTGGTAAGCCAATGCTTATAGTATGCTCGGGGCGAACGGTGGGATTAAGGTAGGACGACTGGAAAACATGTTCCATAAAGGGCAGCGTTAATTCCGACTGCGCAAAAACTGCATTACTGCTGCAAAAAATTGCTATAACAAGTAGTATTCTCTTCATAACGATTACATGCTTTGGGGATCGAAAGTGGCAGTTACAATAACGCTCATCTCAATGGTTACTTTATTGGTCGATAATACTCTTACAACCTGATTTGCAGTACCGCCTGAACTAAACTTGTACAAAATCACCAATTTCTTGGCCTCTTTTATGGCATTATACTTCTCTTTAGAAATTATAATTGTTGCATACCCTGCTTTAACGCCTATACTTTCGCCATTTGCACCTATTTCGGGGCTAGCAATTAACTGATCTTCATTGTCTTCAAAAAGTTGACCAATTAATTGGTTGTTTTCATTAAGATATTTAACCTGAAAATCCATATTAATAGGTAACTCGTTGCTAAATTTTATTTTCAGGGTTAAGCTATAGTCCAATGTATCGGAAATCCCAACTTCGATTAGTTCAGGGAACTCAATGGCTTCGAGCGTGTCGGATAAAAGGTGGGTTGTTGCCCAGCCCGAAAGGGGAACAGTAATGTCGGAGAAGAACTGTATTTGACTCGATTTTTTCACGAAGTAGTCGTGCGAGTCGGTTTCATCGCCAAGAGTTACTTCCGTTGTGTACGATAGCTTATTGGGAGCACTGTCGAATATGTACTCGATATTAGAATTTAGGTAGCCCAAAGTAAAATTCGTTAAAGCTGGTGTTAAAATACTTGTGTTTTCAACATAGTTAAGCACATTATATCCCGATAAGTTCATGTCGGCTGCGGTTGGGGTGCCGTCGTTAGTAACGTTGGTAGTTGTGCCCATATTATTCGAAACTTGGAACTTACTAAACCTAAACTTAATAGGTACACCAAAACTATTTGCAACTTTATAGTTCATTGTTGGCTGCGCAAAGTGCTGAGTGGCAAGAATTGTATTATTAAAAACGGCAATTTGTATATCTTGGTCGCCTGTCGATATTGTTTGATTAAACTTACCAACAAGCATTTCAAAGTCGGGGTTCAAAAACTCAACATCTACTCCAATATTACCCGAAACAGGGTTCCCCCCAGAGAATACATCGAATACAACTGAAAATTTAAATTTATTATAAGAGTTTGTTCCCGAATCGAATAGATTTAAATACATTGGATCAAGTTCATAAATGTTAACATCGGGTGTTCCTGCATTTAAATTAAATGGAAATTTAAATGAATTAGAACCATTAATAAGTGAAGTAAAGATGAGGTCGCCAAGTATACGATAGTTAAGACCATTATGAATCTTAACCCTTAAGTTGCCCGATGAAAAATCGACACGCTTTAATTCTACCCCAGCTATTGCTTCAAAATTTTCAGTAATTGGAATATTTACCGAAGTAACACCTGCAGGCAACACAACTGGAACATTTAAATTAAACGCTTTCGATTGTAATTGAAACATATCGGCTGCCGAGCCAGCACTTAGAGTGTCTCTGAACGACATAAAGTAAAGGGTTGAGCCAGGGCTAACTTCAACTAGAGTATTTGCATCGTTTCGTTCAACAATCTCTTTAAATGTTAAGGTCGAGTTTAACACTTGAAAAGCCCATGTTTGCTGCATGGGTTCAATTCGAAACTCCTCAAACTCATCGGGCTTCCAGCACGATGTAAGTATAAGGCTACAAATTGAAATTAAAAAAACAGCTTTTTGCTTCATGGTGGGTTATTTAGGTTAATCTTATTATTTTACGTGCTAAAATCAATTCACAATAAACTTTTAAAAATAAAGTAAAATGCTAAAAAAACAAAGTTTTAGAGCTGCAGAATTACTTTAAAAAAAATAGAAGGACAGCCGTCCTTCTATTTTAAAAAATATTGTTAATTGACAAATAAACTGCTTAGAAAAACTTAGCTCGCTTATCAACTATATTTGCCTTTTTCTTCAAAGCTTCGTATGGTTCAAAGTTTGCTCTCGACTGTACGCCATTTAAAAGACGTTTTTGCTCTGCTTCTACCTCGCCCTCTTCTGTATTTACTGCAGTAACTGTTAAAGCATACACCCCCGAGTTGCCTTTAATTGGCCCAACAAGTTTGCCCTCGCTAGTTTCAACCGCTGTTGCAATAACTACTGGTTCGAAACCGGCTGCGGGTAACGAAAACGACGACATCGATACACGGGTCGCATTTTGCTTAGCAACACCTGTTGCCTGAGCAAGGGCGTCTAAAGTATTTGCCGAACTCATCGATTTTGAAAAGTCAGCCATTATAATATCGGCTTTCTTATCGCGAATTACTTTTGCTTTAATATCATCAGTAACTTGCTCAACAGGGGCAATGCCCTCTTCGCGAGCTTCGGCAAGTGTAGCAACAACGAAATTCGATCCAATTTCGAATACAGTTGATACATCGTATTTTTTTGCATTAAACGACCAGCGAATAACTTCGCGAGCGTTATCGAGCGCAGCAATTTTCTTATCGCTTTCCTTTAAATTCGAAGCTAAGCGCTTCGATATTTTATTATCTTTCTGTAAAGCTTCGTTAAACTTAGCGTAAGTATTATTTACACCTGCAAATTCGCTGGCCTGAGCGTAAATACGCTGGTATGTGCGGGTACTTGCAACAACGTTGCGCTCAATAATAGCTAGCTGTATTTTTTTCGATGGTTTACTCTTATCAAGAATTTCGATAATATGAATTCCGAACTGAGTTTCAACAACTTCAATATCGCCTTTTTTACCATTAAAGCAAGCATCGTTAAATGGTTTTACCATTGTTCCTTCGGCAAACCAACCTAAGTCGCCACCTTTACTTGCCGACCCTGGATCGCTTGAGAACTTACTTGCTAAGCGAACAAAACTTTCGTCTTTCATAATCACTTTTAGTATGCTATCGGCTTTTGCTTTAGCTGCTTCAAGGGCAACTTGCGACTGTTCGGCAGGGCTAATAAGAATATGGCGTGCTTTTACTGAGTCGGAAACTGAAGCAATTTCGGTTAGCCTAGCAACTTGATACGAGTCCCCATCGAAAATAGGGCCAAACATTTCGCCAACCTTTGCATCGAAAGCCCATTTAGCCATGTCGGCATTTACAACGTCGTTTTGGCTTAAATAGCGGCTATTAAAGGGAGTGTCGGAGTTAAGGTTTACAAACTGACCTGCATCCGAAGCTTTTGCAAAATCGGGAGCAATGCCGTTTATCCAAGTTTCGGCAACCTGAAAATCTTCGGTAGATGGTGCAATTGGGAACAGAATATACTCAATATCGCGAGTTGCTTTTTGCTCGTATTCAGATGCATGTTTTTTGTAATACTCTTTAATTTCGCTTTGCGAAACTATTACTGTTGAGTCTTCAATTGAAGTATAGCGTTTCACAATAAAATCGAAATCAACTTTTTTGCTTCTGTCGGCAAGCGAACGTTTTACCTGAAGGTTGGTAACATACATTCCCTTTTTAACCATATTATTGTACTTGCTAGTTACCCTATCCCTTTTAATAAGGTCTTCGAGGTAAAGCCAAAAGGATTTTTGTACACCCGAAGCATCGCTATCCATATTCTTCAGAAACTGAATAACGTAATTCTTGTCAAATTCGCCTGTTTGGCGGTTTCCGAATTGCTGGCGTACAAATGGGTGAACATTGTTACCCTGAACCATATCGAAAAGTTCGTCGGTTGAAATAACAAGGCTAAGATCTTCAAGATCGTTACCAAGCACATGCTCGCGAACTATTTCGGTCCAAACCTCTTCGCGAATTTGCTCGGTAGTTTGCTCGTCAATAGCAGCCTTACCCGAAAGGGCTTTATTTAACTCGACCAAATTGTCAATTTTGTTTTGGTAAAGTTGGTATGGCACCGATGTTCCCGACACCTCAGCAATCTCAATATCGGAGTTTTTGAACATGGAATTATTTCCACCTAAAAAATCCTGAAGGATAAAGGCGATAAGAGCCAAACCTATTACTACTGCAACTAAAAGCCCAGCGCGATTCCTAATCTTCTCTAATGTAGCCATTTAACTAAATATTAATTATTTATAGTAGTGTTTTTTTTGAAGGTACGAATATAGCAATTTTCCTTCGAGTCAGCATTCGATTATTTTTTTTTTTAGCGATTATATTGAGTTTATGGCAAACAAAACGCTAAATGGCCTAATTAGTCGAGTTTACTGAGGTTTAATAAATCAATTCGGGTTCCCACCATCTTCACAACTTTAATCTTAAATTTATCGAGAACAATTACCATATTTGGAGTGGGAATGTTTTGGTACATGGTTAATACAAACCCAGCTAAAGTGTCGTACTCGTCGGATACAGGTATTTCGAGGCTATACTTTTCATTTAAATACTCCACCTCAAGTCGGCCTGAGAGCAAATACTCGTTTTCGCCAAGTTGTTTTTCGACAAACTGAGTCGAATCGTGTTCGTCGTTTATTTCGCCAAATATTTCCTCTATAATATCTTCAATGGTAACCAGTCCAGCCGTCCCCCCAAATTCATCAACCACAATGGCAATACTTTTATGCTCTTTTATAAAATGAGCAAGCAGTTTATGCGCCAGCATAGTTTCGGGAACAAACTCAATGCGTAGCAGCTTCGACTTAATGCTTTGAGGCTTTCGAAACAGGTCTTTACTGCTAACATAGCCAATAACATTGTCGATATTGCCAGAGTACACTGGTAATCGCGAATAGTTCGATTCAATAAATTTATCACGCAATTCGGCAACAGTCGACTCCACGTCTATAGCATCAATATCGGTTCGAGGGATCATACATTCCCGTACTTTTACCTCGCTAAACTCGAGCGCATTCTGAAAAATTCGAAACTCTTGCTGCTCCTCCATTTTAATATCGGGCGAACTGGCCTCTTCGACTAAATGGTCTAGGTCAATTCGACCAAAAATATATGCCTCGCGATTTACTCTAAACCCTTTCCCTACTAACAGCCTTATAAACCTAAGCGATACCCATGCCGATGCTTTACTTATGGGGTAAAAAAGCACATAGAAGAAAAACATGGGTAGTGCAAAGAAATTGAGGAAGCCATTTGGGTGAAGCCTAAAAATAGATTTTGGTAAAAACTCGGCAGTTACTAATATAATAGCTGTTGATATAATGGTTTGCGAAAGGAGTATTCCAAGTTCACTCTCGAAGTAAATGGCTAAATGTGGCTCGAGCAGCACAGCCATTTGAATACCATAAATTACAAGCGCAATATTATTACCAACAAGCATGGTGGCAATATACTGGCCAGGTTTTGAGATGAAAAGATGTATTATGTTTGAAGACAAAGAGCCCTGCTTACGATCCAGTTCTATTCGTAACTTATTTGCCGAGACAAAGGCAATTTCCATTCCTGAAAAAAGGGCAGAGAAAAGTATTGATAAGCCTATTAATATTGGGCTATATTCCATGAATTACTTATTACTATTCGTTTCAAGTTTATTGCGCCTATATCGCCTAAGGTATGCCATAAAAACAGCCAAAGCGCTAAGAATAAAAAACATATAACTTTTCTCGAGCCCACTACTATACCATGCATATACACCCATAACCAAGCATAGCACAGCCAAAAAAAGCCAAATTAGTTCTAAAACCTTCGATGCATTCATTTGCAATATTTTAACCAATAAATATATGTTATTTTATACAAAAGCTAATCTTTATCGGCAACAAAAATAGTTCCCGATGAATTTTTAATTTCAACATTTTCGAGTAGCTCGTCGGCCTCAAAGCCTTCGCCAAATATTACTCCGTCAACCGAAGTGAATTTCACAAAGTCGTTTGAGTAAACAATTTTCTTTTGTTCGTCCCAAAACAGCCTTTCGGTATTGAGAATTTCGCCCTTTTTATTCATTGCAACTACGTTATGCCGAGCCTCCCATATCTTCTTCTTGTCGTAATAAACGGCATATTTGGCTGTTAAAAACGACTCCACCGATTTTCCATCGGAAAAGGTAAAGAGTTGTATCCCTTCGGGGAACTCGGTGTATGGCTCTGGGGCAAACTGAAAACTTTTGGTTACAGGGGCAATTAGCTTAAGGCGAGGTATTCCGTTTTCGGTATAAATTATTTCATTTTTTTTGGCAATAATGCCAGGGGTGTTTTCTCTGTCGACAAGGGCTTTAATGCTTTCCATGTCGGGCTCACACGATAAAAGCAGCATAGTCCCTACGAGTGCAGGGACTATGAAATACTTTTTAAACGTATATGTGCTATTGTGTGCCACTTAGGTTACTGTCGTCCTCTAATAGTTGTGCGTTCGTTAATCCAGCAACCTACGGTATAGCTTGCACCAGGCTGAAGGTCTTGAAAAAATATGTCGCTTTGAGCAGGGAAATATTTAACATACGCTTCAATTTGCTTGTCGGCTTCGGCAGCTACCGATGGGTCGACCTGCTTAGCTTTAATAAACTTATCGACAACAGCCCAGTAAATTGTGCTTTTTGCAAAGTTATCGTCACCACAATTTTTTTCTGAAGCATACAAGTAACCAATTAAAATATATGCTTTACCAAAATTTGGGTTTAAGTCAATTGCCTGAAGTGCTAGGCTACGTGCTTGCTGCAAATTATTATTTTCACGAAACATTATGTATTCAGCATACTCGTATAAGTTATTCGATTTTTTCATCGAATCAGTCTCTAGTTTTATGGCTTCCTGGTAGTACTTTTCGGCGTTTTTAATTTCCTTGTTATTAAGCGAAATTCGACTTAATTCTAATGCTAATGATGAACTTGGTTCGTTATTGAAAACTACGCTTGCCACCGTTTTGTAAAGTGGAGCCTCGCTACACCTACTAGCTTTTAAAAGACTGTACACCTTTTTAGCCAGTTCAGCATCGTTTGGATTGGCTTTTACTCTAGGATCAAATATTTGAACTAGGTTTTCGCAATTAGCAACACCTGCTTGAGAGAAAATTGCATCAATAGACTCTTTTGCCTGAGGTAACTTTTCGTCATCTTTATTAGCTGCAATCATTGCATCAATATAGTCGGAAAGAAGCGAATAGGTTTCAATAACCTTATCGGCGTCTACCTTTTGGTTATCGTACATTGCTTTTGTTAATACCATATAGGTAAACACAGCAGAAGTTGACGATTCGGTTTTTTCGAGTTCAATCGACTCCTTTAAAAAGTTATATGCTTCTTCGTAACGTTGAGTATCGAACTGAAATAAATCCATTCCCTTTTGGCCTAACAGAAACCCACGACGACTAAAATTCTCAATTCGTAAGTCGTAAACCATCATTAAAGAGTCGAGTAACTCGGTTTTTCGAGCTGGGTTAGCTTCGCCCTCAATCCAAAACTTAAGCATTTGAATGCCATTAATATATGCATTTTGAGTAGCTGCGGGGCAAATTGCAATAACCTTTTTCCATGGCTTGCGAGCATCGGCAAAATTTCGCTGGTTAAATGCTTCGCGGTAAAGCGAAATGGCAGTAGCGCATTCGGTACGGGTTTTTTCATCGGCACCGTACTTGGGATTCGATAAATATGCCTGCGAAAAGGCAACCGAAACCGTTGCTGCAATTACTACAATTAGGGCTAGTCCTTTTTTCTTTAAAGTTTTCATTGCTTTATATTTTACTTATTAATATTCTTAGTTGTACTTTCTTTTCACAAACCAAATATCGTAAAAAGTTACACCAAAACTCACAATACCATACGTTTCACTTGTTAATCCATTTTTATTTGTTCCCCTTTGGCCCATTTCGTATGCCAAGTTAAATGAGGTGCTCGTTCTACGTAGTGGTAACCCAACTCCAAATGTTATGCCATAATCCTTGATGTGAGTATTTCGAATGTTTAGGTTTGTGTTAGATTGGTAAAAACCAGTGCGATACTTAACCCTTTTTAAGTAGCTTTTCAGGTCGTTTGGACTTGGGCAGTACTCCAATCCAAATCGCATTGTATTGCTTGAGGTTAAAGAGTTGTCGGTTTGCTCAATAAACTTAGCATTGGTCCAGTCCTGCGATGAGTAATCGAATGCTAAAGTCAAACTTTTATTATATGTAAAGCTAAAACCTCCCGAATAGTTTGCAGGCAATAATACCGATGTATTTTTTGTACTTACGTAGCTAATTGTGTCGAACATTCTACTATTAGTCGAAGAATGCACTATTTGTTCTGCTTTAAGCGAAGTTTCGTTATCGAGGGTAAAGCCAAATACCATTGAATACTTGTCATCGGTGCCAAAATTCAGTTTATACTGAGTACCAACACTATAGGCAAGGCTTCGAACAACAACTCTATTTACTTTATACAAACTTGTATAAACCGAACCCGAGGGGAAAAGCACGTCGGAATGGTAATCGAGACTTCCAAAGAAGTAGGAAACATTAAAGCCAACCGAGAGACCCTTTACAGGTTTAAAAGCGTTACCAAAATATGCCTGCGACAAACCGCCCTCGCCGTAGTGGTAATACTTTATAGCGCCTATTGAGCTTAACAAGTAAGGGTTTGTTTCAACATACCTGAGTTTATAGCCAACGTCGCTAAATGGCTGAATGCCTAAACTTGCTCCCCACCATTTTGTTAGTGGAAACTGTATCGCAATATGGTGAAAATTCATTGTAGGATTAGAAAGTGTTTGGCTCCCCAATGAGTAATTGGTCTGTCCAGCTTCGAGCCCAAAGTCGAGAATAAACGACATGGTATCCTGCGCTGTATAGCTAGCTGGATTAAGCTGATTTATAGCCGTTCCGCTAATAATTCCCTGCGAAACTCCTCCCATTGCACGATTTTGCATGAAAGTTCTGTTTTTCAAATCGCCAATCCCAAATCGAGAGTAGGGAGAGTATGTATTAATTGTTTGTGTCGATGCGGTGTGCGCAAGTACTACAAGAGCAAGCGCTGCTAGAAGGTTTTTACTGATCATTATGGTATAGAATTCGATTTAAACCTATTAATACTAAATTAGGGTGCACAAAGATGCTATTTTTTAACTTTCCTACAAAAAAATTCGCATCACCTCCTGTAAGAATTACCTTAAAATCGGAAATATTTTGACTAAGAGCGTTAATATACCCATCTATTTCGAAAATAGTGCCATTCTGAACCCCCGATATAATACTTCCTTGTGTTGAATTGGCCAAAATGGGGAAATTTTCATCAATTTCGACTAACGGCAATTTGGCTGTAAAGTGATTTAAAGCCTTAAAGCGGATATTAATTCCAGGCGAAATGGCTCCTCCTAAATATTCGCCCTGCGAAGTAACAAAATCGTAGGTGATTGCAGTTCCACAGCCTATTGCAAGAACATTACTATTTGGGTAAAGTGTATAAGCCCCAACTGCTGCTGCAAGCCTATCGGGGCCTAATGTTTCCTTTGTTGAATAGCTATTTTTGATTGGTATTGGCGTGCTCGAATTAAACTCGACAACAGGCATTTTTTTCGATAGGAATTCAACAATACTAAAAGGTGGATTTCCTACGCACGAAACTATTGCCCTTTTTGTATTATATTGTGTTAGTGTTTCGTCAAGTAATGCTTCGTTCAGCTTGCTGAAACGAGAAAAATGCACCAACTCGATGCCATTAAAAATGGCAATTTTTGTTTGGGTGTTCCCTATGTCGATTACTATATTCAATTCCACTTTTTTAACTAAACCTTAACGGAGGCAGTTTGAATTTGTTGCAGCAACCCAATGGCATGCTGCACATTTTTAACACTTTTTGCCGAAAGCATAAGTTTCTCCTTAACCTCTTTCATTTGAAATGCGCCTCCACTTTTTTGTATCGATGCTATTATTGACGCAAAAAGTTCGGAGCGGTAAAACGACGAAACCTGATTTGAGATGAAGTAGGCAAAAAGCATTTCGTTTTTCAGCGTAACTCGCTCAATTCCCAGCGAAGCCGCAACCCATCGAAGCTTAACAATGCCAAGTAGTTCGTCGACCTGAAAAGGAGGTGCGCCAAACCTGTCGCAAATGCGCACCCTGAATGCATCGAGTTCGTTGGGCGTTTTTATGCTATCGAGTTCGCGGTACAGGCGCATACGCTCGGGGGTGCTATTTACGTAGCTATCGGGAATAAGGAGCTCCATGTCGGTTTCAACGTGGCATTCGCCTTGGGCAGGTTTCCAATCGTTTTGCTTTTTAGCCGACTCGTTGGCAAACACTTCGTGAAACTCTTCCTCCTTAAGCTCCTGAATGGCCTCATCGAGAATTCGGTGGTAGGCTTCGAACCCAATTTCGGCAATAAACCCACTTTGCTCGCCTCCAAGTAAATTTCCTGCTCCTCGAATATCCAAATCTTGCATGGCAATGCTGTAGCCGCTTCCCAATTCCGAAAATTCTTCTATTGCTTTTAAGCGCCTTCGCGCTTCGGGGGTGAGGCTTTCGAGCGGGGGAGCCATTAGGTAGCAAAACGCTTTGCGATTGGAGCGCCCTACCCTACCTCGCATTTGGTGCAAATCGCTTAGCCCAAACATGTGGGCATTATTTATAATAATTGTATTGGCGTTTGGTATGTCGAGACCCGACTCGATTATTGTTGTTGAAACAAGAACATCGTGGCTACCATCGATAAATTCAACCATCGATTTTTCGAGCTGGGTTGGTTCCATTTGCCCATGAGCAACAATGCTTGTAACATTTGGGCAAAGGCGACTAATCATTACCTGAACATCGCTAATGTTTTGCACCCTGTTGTGAACAAAAAACACCTGCCCTCCCCTATTTACTTCGAATTCAATTGCCTCCTTAATAATTTCGTGGTTAAACTGATGCAGTTCCGTTACAATTGGATGCCGGTTTGGTGGAGGAGTATTAAGAATTGAGAGATCGCGTGCACCCATTAGCGAGAACTGCAATGTACGAGGTATAGGCGTAGCTGTTAGCGTAAGCGTATCGACATTCAGCTTTATTTTCTTTAACTTTTCCTTAGCGGCCACACCAAATTTTTGCTCCTCATCGACAATAAGCAAGCCTAAATCTTTAAACTTAACCCCTTCGCCCAGCAATGCATGGGTACCAATTATTATATCAACTTTGCCTTCGGCAAGTCGTGTAAGCGTTTCCTTTTGCAATTTGGCCGATTTCATTCGGCTAATAAACTCAACATTGCACGGAAATCCTTTTAATCGTCCCGAAAAAGTATGGTAATGCTGGAGAGCAAGAATTGTTGTAGGAACTAAAATTGCCACCTGCTTGCTGTCGGCAACCGCTTTAAAAGCAGCCCTAACAGCCAGTTCGGTTTTACCAAAACCCACATCGCCACACACGAGCCTGTCCATGGGCATTGTAACCTGCATATCGTCCTTAATGGCTTCGGTTGCCTTAACCTGATCGGGGGTATCTTCGTAAATAAACGACGCTTCGAGTTCTTCTTGTAAATACGAATCGGGCGAAAAGGCAAATCCTCGCTCGTTTTTACGTTTTGCGTAAAGCGCAATAAGGTCGCGGGCAATGTCCTTTACCTTCTTTTTTGCAGCCTGCTTCGTTCTGTTCCAAACTCCACTTCCGAGCTTATGAGCCTTTGGAGGCTCCGAGTCTTTGCCCCTATATTTGGAAATGCGGTGAAGGTTATGAATGCTTACCAGTAATGAGTCGCCGTCTTTATAAATTAGCCTAATGGCCTCTTGAACCCTTCCGTTTGTCTCGGTTTTTACTAACCCACCAAATTGCCCAACCCCATGATCGATATGAACAACGTAATCGCCCTGTTGTAAACTTACAAGTTCCTTAAGTGTAACAGTTCCTCGGTGAGAAAGCTCGTGTTTTACCTTGTACTTATGGTAACGGTCGAATATTTGATGATCGGTGTAAATGCATATTTTTAGTGTGTGGTCGACAAAGCCCTCGTGAATGGCTTGATAAACAGGCGAATAGGTAAGATTTGGGTTAATGCTTTCGAAAATGCGAAGCAGCCTTTGGTGCTGAGCGGGGTTTTGGGCTAAAATAAAAGTTTCGTAGCCATTTTCAACGCTCTCCACAATGCTGTCGGCTAGTAACTCGAAATTCTTTTGAAACGAAACCTGTGGTGTTGTGTTGAATTCGATGGTAACACTATTGGCAAAATGCTTTTTAATGCCAAACTCAACTGTTGCTATTTCGTTTATCCATTTTGACATAACAGCCTCTTGAACATACTTGTCGTCGGCTTTGCCTTCGGTTATAGCATCGGCTTGAGAATAAACTTCGGTTAGCTTTGCTGTCATTAGTTCAACATCGCGAAGCCACACCAAGGTATTAGATGGCACCAGCCCAGTAATTGAAGTTAAAAACTTCGTATTGCTTTCGCTTTGGGTATTCGATATTATTGTAATGTTGCTAAGCGAATCGTTCGACAGCTGATTATCGACGCCAAACGACCGAATGGACTCAACCTCATCGCCAAAAAAGTCGATACGGTAAGGGAGCGAAGATGAAAATGAGAATATGTCGACAATTCCACCCCTTACTGCGAACTGCCCGGGTTCGTATACAAAATCGACCCTTTCGAAGCCAACTTCATATAGAAAATCTGAAATAAAATCGAGCGAAACTCTTTCGCCAACTGCCAGTTTCATTGTGCAACTGTCGAGTTGGTCGTTCGAAACAACTTTTTCAGTTAGGGCTTCGGGGTATGTAACTACAATAATAGGTTTTTGAACTGATGCAATTGCATTAAGCGTGTCGGTTCGCTGAATTAGCGCATCGGGTAAAACTTGTCCGTACTGAATACCACGCTTAAACGACGAAGGGAAGAAAAATAGGTTTTCGTCGCCAAGTATTTGCTCCAAGTCGTTGTATAAATACGAGGCTTCATCCTTATCGTTTAGTACAACAAAAAAGGGCTGCGAGAGAAATTGCCTGCAAGTAGCCAAAAGAATAGCGCTACTTGAGCCAGCTAATCCCTTTAGTCGTATTTTTCTTTGATTTTCGTCGACAATGCTTTTCACCAGCTGCTGAACAGCTGTGTGAGACTTAAACCGCGCTATAAGATCGCTTAACGAAGAAGGGGCACTCATTTACTTTACAAGGGGTTGAAAGTGCAAAGGTATAAATAAAATGGGGAAATAGGATGAAGTCCGAAGACGGAAGTTGTGAGGGAGAAATCCGTCCGACCGCTCAACGCGGTCTGACGGATGAAACACGAACTGCATTGGTAACCCGTCAGACCGCCTTAAGCGGTCGGACGGATAAAATACGGCACAAAAAAAACCTCGGTTGCCCGAGGTTTTTACTGACCAATACTCACGGGGTGACTTGGTTGCTGAGCAAGTCGAAGCAAAGTCCCCCCGTGAGTGAAAACATACTTACTTTTTAATCATTTTACTCGGAAGTCGGGATGGCACAATCCGTCAGACCGCTTTGAGCGGTCAGACGGATGAAGTACAAGAATAAAAAACCTCGGTTGCCCGAGGTTTTTTATTGCTTTGTGTTTACTCAGAGTGCGACTCGAAGTCGCGCCCTGAGTAAAAGAGAATTTACTTCTTAATCATTTTGCGTACAATACGATCGCCATTGGCAGCCTCGAAAGTAACGAGGTAAATGCCTGTCGACAGATTAGCAGTTTCAACAGTAGCAGCACCATTTGTACGAACATCCATAACAACTTGACCAACTAAGTTGGCAACAACCATACGGCTAACAAGCAATGGGTTGCTTATTGTAATTTGGTTGCTAAATGGGTTAGGATATGTACTTAAACCAGTTAAAATATTGGTGTTTAGTCCTGTTATAATTAGAGTAATAGGCTCAACAACATCGGCATTAGTTACAGTAACAGCACCTTCAACAAGGTCGTAACCTTCCTTGTAAATAGCGTAGTTGTAAGTACCAGCATAAATACCAGTAAACACATACTGGCCTGTGGGGTAATCAACTCCGTTGAAAGAAATAGTAGCATCGGTAATAGGAGCGCTAGCCTCGTCAACAATGTTAAATGTAACGGTATAGCTCGATGCTATTTCAAAGTCGATAGTAACCATTGCGGTTTCGCCAGTTGTGTAAACTGCCTTAACACCTGCGGTGTAAGAACCAACTGCTAAGTCTTCGAATAAATACGACTCTTCGGTCACACCTGTTGCAACCTCAACACCGTCTAATTCAACTGTATAACTTTCGAGTGCTTTATTAGCAACTTTTCTAGGTGCTTTTACTTTTTCGCCATTAGCTGTTAAAATCCAAAGGTCCATAATAAAGTCACCCGCAGTAGGTTCAGAAGGAGTTCCAACAAATGTTGTTAAGTCAACTGCAAAGAAGGAAGCTCCATTAGCTGTACCATCGGTATTTACACATGGGTAAGCATCGGTCGAAATATTTCCAAAAGGCTGAAGGAAAATACCAACACTTTTCCCACCTAAACCTTCAACAGAACCTAAATCAACTCCAAGTTCCCAAGTGTCATTACCAGTTGATGTGTAGTTACCAGTAACATGAGCCGAAACTACGTCGGTCATATTAGCCACATGGAATTTATAAGTCCAAGTTCCCATTGTTCCCCATGATACATGATGAAAATCAACTTCTAAAATAACTGCATCGGGGTATGCGCTTAGGTCGTAAACAACGCCATAACCTTTATTAAACTGTTGGTAGTACCCACCATCTGCACCAACACCTGTGTGCTGTGAAATCTCGAGAGGAGAAGAAAAAACATTGTTCCAAGAGAACAAAGCATCGCTACCAGTAACTTCAACAAGTAAATTATTAGGAATAACCATAGGTTCAACCATTACAACAGGAACAGTAACAGCGGCGGAAACCTCTAATTCAACACCAATAATAGAAGTGTAACCAGCCATTACTACATCGTAGGTATAAGTACCAACAGGAACATCAGTAAATACAGCTTCCCCATCAACAGCAGTTTTTGAGTCAACTACTACTCCACCAAAATAAGCTGTAACAGTTGCATTCAGCGGATCGCCTATAGCATTTTCAATGTTAAATGTAACATCAAAAACTGTTAAAGCAGTCAAGGCAACATTCTCAGTTTGGTCTACACCATCAACAACTACAACGTCCGAAGTACTAGTAAAGTCTTCGAAACCAAAAGCAGTTACAGAATAAGGATATGTGCCTTGAAGTAGGAATGCAGTTGCATTTCCAGCAGCGTTTGTAATATAATTTGAACTATTAACGGTTACTGTAGCACCCTCCACAGGAATTACTCCATCTGTTACATTAAAAGTAACATTTGCGCCTGGTAATTTTGACAATTCAACATTATCAATGTACCAATAGTCCATATCAAAAGAATACCCGTTAAAGAAGAATGCTAAGCGGAAATTAGCAGAACCTACGTGAGCATTATTAATAATAAGCGTTTTGGTTTCTGGGCCAACATTAGCTGTTGGATCAATTGACCATACCTCTGTCCATGTAGCGCCGTCATCAATAGTTGTAGCAACTCCAAATTTTTGAACTGCAGTATGAGTATACCAGTCGATGAAATGTTTAAACTCCAATTTTAATGCCCCCATACCTGTTGTGTTAATAACTGGAGAAACAAAACTAGAGAGTCCAGTAAATGAAGGACTATAATAGAATCTTAGTTCATTTGCAGCACCACCCGCATTAGCTGTAGCAACTACCGACCAGTTAGTTAGCCCTAAGCCCTGTGCAGCCCAACCTGAAGGGATACCAGCAGCAGCAAATTGTTCATAAATTAAAAAATCGCCAAATAGCAAAGTATTCGAATTAGCGCTTCCGCCAACCCCAATTGCATTGCTTGCAGTAACCTTATAGTAATAGTTGGCTGGGTTTACTAAAGTTTCGGTAAAAGTTAAACCAGGTTGGTCGTCGGAAACTAAAACGGCACCTGGGTATCGTACAACATCGTAGGTAAGGCCAGTTCCTGAGAAGAAAGCGCCATTTAAACCAACAACAGGAGCTGTCCACGACAGTTGAGCTTCCATGTCGTTTTTAACTAGTACAACATTGGTTGGAGCTGCGGGCTTGTCTTCGCCAATATAAACCGAAACAGAAGCAGGCAAACCAGCACCAGCTGAATTGGTTCCAATAACCTTAAACGTATAGGTGCCAGCTGCAGCAACAGTTGCAGCAAATGTTTCGGCACCACCAATTACAGGTGAAGCACTTGTAAAAATTGGAGTTACCATGTCGGCAGCATCGTATAAACTTACCGAGGTTAATTCGGTTAGAGCACTTCCTGCAACATCTAAAGCAGGGTTATTCCACGAAATATTGGCAGTTAAAGCACCTGCAGGTTCGGCAACAGCTGTTAAGGCTGTGGATACTGCAGGAGCAGTAGGTGCTGCAGCAGTAGCTACTTCGAAAACAACTACCTTATTAAGCGTTTGTTGAAAGTTTGCTAATAAAACATATTTACCAGGTACAAGAGTAGCAGAACCTCCCATGCCACCAGCTAAAGCAGCAGCTTCAACACCCGCTACAACAGCTGCGTCGTAGGTTAATTCAATGGTATTGGTTGAAATTTTATATTTTACAATGTCAACTTGGGGGGCAACAGCATCCTGGCTGAAAAACCATAGGTAAGGACCACCAACAGAGGTTCCGTCATAAGTACTACCATAATTACCTGCAAACCCAGCAGGAGGAGTAACTGTCTGTATCAACGACCCATCCATTTTGTGTGAGCTAAGTAATGCCCAGTCACCAGTCCAAAAACCGCCGTTTCCACCATCTAATGTTGGATCGTAGGAAAGATGTCTAACCGTTTTGCCAGCCATTGGAATGGTTGCAACCAATGTTTTATTTACAAAATCCATTTTGTAAATACTTGTAGCAGTTGCACCAGCACGTCCGTAGAAGTAAGTTCCGTCGTACGCTAAATCGCGAATTCCAGCAGCAACACCAGGAATTGTAAATGTTTCAACTAAAGTTCCATTTGTTTGCCACTTAGTAATATTACCATTAGCCGACCAAAATGCTGTGTAAATATAAGTGCCGTCGGTTTCAACTGCTTGCTCTCCAGCTGAAACATTAAAAGAGAATAACACATCCCAAATAGCTTTAGTGCTGAAACTAACATTTGAAGAAACATTAGGGCATCTGTCAAAAATTTCAGGGCTTAAAATTTCTTTTTTGGCCTTCTCATCGAGTTGCCTGCTAACCCTCGATTGCGCATTAGCTGTACCTCCAAAAAGCACAGTAAAAGCTAAAAGCATTGTAAAAATTTTCATTCTCATAGTTTGTTGTTTTAAGTTATTAATTGGGGTTATTAAAAAAAATTAATAAGTACTTTAACTGTAAAGTTCGCTAGACCCTCCTTTCTTTCTTATGGTTTTTACTAATTAAACAGCGAACCAAATTATAATTAGTTTTTGATATTTCAAAATAAATATCACTTTTTGTTTTCTTAATTGGCATTTTAAAGCTGCTGTACTAATGCGTTCCGACTGCCAAGCGGGCAATAGCGACTTATTTCTATCCGTCAGGCCGCTTGGAGCGGTAGGACGTTATATAGCAGACTCAGAGTGCGACTTTGCTTCGACTAAAATCACAATGCGTGGGTCGCTTTGGCAAACCCGTCAGACAGTTTAATAACCCGTCAGACCGCTTGGAGCGGTCGGACGGGATGAAAAAAGCCGCCCCAATTTCTCGGGGCGGCTATTAAATACTTACTCAGAGTGCGACTCGAAGTCGCGCCCTGAGTATAAGAGAAAAACTATTTCTTAACCATTTTACGTACAATGCTTTCGCCATTAGCTGCCTCGAAGGTAACAAGGTAAACGCCTTTTGACAAAGAGCCAGTTTCAACTGTAGCAGTTCCGTTTGTACGAACATCCATAACAACCTGACCAATTAAATTAGCAACAACTACGCGGCTAACAACCGAAGGATTGCTAATGGTAATTTGGTTGCTGAATGGGTTTGGATATGCGCTAAGGTTACTAAGAGCATTTGTGTTAACGCCAACTGGAATCATAGGTATATTGATAGTTTGATCGGCAGCAACAACAGTTGCTGTTCCAGTAACAGTAACAAAACCAGCCTTGGCAACTGAGTAATCGTAAGCATCAGCAACTAAGTTGGGGAATACATAAACACCAGCAGCAGCAGCAGTACCGTCGAAGGTAATAACTGCGTCGGTAATAGCATTTACTCCATCAGTTACTGTAAAGGTAACAGTGTAAGTAGGAACAGGAATAAGTTCGAATTTTGCATAAAGCAACTTGTCTCCAATAGTTGTGATTTGAGAAACAACATCACCTGTAAATTCAGCGTTATCAAACCAACCATCAAAGGTGTAACCTACTTTGCTTGCATCTGTTAAAGTTAATGGCAAATTGGTTATGGTGAAAGTAGCAGGATTTGTGTGAGTACCACCATCGGCATTGTATGTAATGGTGTAAATAATTGCTTCGAACTCAACACTTACAGCTGCATTGGCTGCTATGTTTTCAAGTGTATATATGGTAGCAGTATTGCCTGTAACAACTGAATTGTTAAGTTTCCATTCTTTTACTTCGTAACCTTCATCAGGTGTAGCTGTGAACAATACGCTTTTACCTTTTATAACTGACGCAGGACTGGTAATAGGACTACCATCAACAGTAGCACCTAAAGTTCCATTTGCACCAACAACGCTAAAGGTAACCTCGTAAGAAGGAGTGAAAGGTATTGCAAAAGCTACGATTTCGGCATCTAACATTAATTGCCCCTTTAATGTAGCAGCACCAGTTGCAGTGTTTACTGTATAGAAACCACCGGCAACACCCGTGCCCATTTGATTCCAATATAGAACATCACCATTTCTATGGTCAAATGCCATTGACTGAACGTAAGTAATTCCAGTTACACCTGTTGAACCAACAACTGTAGCAACACCTGTAGTTTTATCAATTGTATATAAACTACCATCGGTGAAAACAGAATACAATTGACCTTGTAAGTTACAAGCTAAAGTAATAGGTGCTCCAGTAGAGTTTGCGCCAATTTGAGTTAGAACACCTGTTTCGAGGTTAATAGAATAGAGCCCAAAAACATCGCCTGTGAACGAAACTACACCGAAAAGCGTATTAGTTGTATAATCGTAACTAATATCGTTTGGAGCGTAAGTAATACCGGTAGAATTCAGAATAGTTTTTACTCCAGTTGTTGGATTTATAGTAATAAATCGGTTAACCAAAGTTGTAGTATTTCTATCGAAAGCATACCATATTCCATCAATCCACTCTCCACCTCTTGCCGAGAACGCATCGGAAGCATGGTCTGCAATAGGCACTAATACGTCAGGGTAATTAAGGTCGTAGTAAACAGGAGCTTTAACAGGATAAATTACATAACCATAAGCTAAATTAGCTGGGTTAAGGACAGTATATGTAGCGCTTGAACTATTATTTGCAGCAACTTCATCTCCGGCAAGTTGAGTTGTAACAGTTGCCGTATATTGACCTGTTGTTGGCAAAGTAACACTTGCAAAAGTAAGGCTTTGTGAAATTTCACTTGCTAAGCCTGTTACCGACAAAGTTTCTGAATAATTGTAAGAAGCACCATCAGTGATTGAAAGAAGAACATCGAAAGTAGCTACATTCAAGCCATTATTTCGAACTGTTGCAGTAGGTATAATCGCTTCGCCTTCCATTGCAGTTTTAGATGCAACGGATGTAACAGAGGCATCATTAGCAGCAGGTTCAAATACGCTAACATTATCAATATACCAGTAATCAATTTGATATAAATTACCTGTAATTGCAAAAGCAATATAAGTTACATTGCCCAAGTTATTAACTATTGATAAATTAACTTGTTCTGCTGCAATATTGGTTGATGTAGTTGCTACACTCCATGACTCGTCGGTCCAATTAATGCCATCGTTTGACGATTGTACTTTAAGGGTTGCACCAGTTCCGTAGGTATCGAGCATGTGCCTAAAGCTTAATTTTAAATTGCTAACACCTTGAGTATTTAATGCAGGAGTAACAAATCGGGAAGTAACAAAATTAATATTTTGGTAAGTAAATTTCATTTCATTAGCAGCACCACCCGCAATAGTAGTTGTGCTAATAGTCCACCTAGGCGCTGTAACACCAGCAGTATTAACCTCAGACCAACCTACAGGAATAGTTGCAGCATCAAAGTTTTCAACTAATGGTAAACTGTAAACAACTTTAACAGTAACTGTATAAACCTTAGTTGTTAAATCTTCGGCAGTAACAGTATAAGTTATAGAAGTTGAAAAATCATTAGCTTCGCCCGAAAGAGGAGATACAGTCGAGTAATCGGAAGTTGTTATTGTAGGCACTAATGAAGTTAAAGTAACTGCATTAGTAACGAACAATGTAACTGTGTTAGTTCCAACAACCCCTATTATATCGGAGGTAATTCCTGCTGCGCCATTATCGGCAGCCATGAAATTGAAAGTAAGAATATCCTTTGCAGAACTCTTAACATTATTAACTACAGAATAATCGGTTACTGTGGCTAACAAATTATCGGAAACGTCACGGATATTGCCTAATGCGTTATCGAAAGAGAATGTAACTGATTGGTGCGAGGTAACTGCTGTAGCCAAAGTAAATGTTAATACCGAAGTATTGTTTCCGGCAAAACTATTAATAGCAACAGTGTTCCCATCAACTTTTACAGTAATGCCAGTTGTGCTAGTAATCTTAACATTTTCATCAAAACTAACAACAACATTTGCAGGAGCTGCATTTTCAACGCTTGCGCTTGAAATTGTAGGAGGAGTAACATCGCCTGCTCCGGTAGTAAATGTCACACTATTAGTGCCAGTTAGTGCATTGTCGGACATGTCTTCAACGCCCGTAATTGTTACTAAAAAGTCTTTAAACCCAATTAGAGCTGCGTCTGGAATTATTGTCAACACTTTATTTAAGTACGTAACAGTAAACGCAACATCTTCACTGGTATCAACTCTTTTGAATGCAACAACAGTTCCATCAATTGGATCGTTATTTACTTTGCGTACATTTTCGCTAAAAGTAACAACTACGTTTGAACCAACGGGAACATCAATTGCAGCATTGGCAGGGTTAAACGATAAAATTGTTGGAGCAATATTGTCATAATCACCTGCATCGGCACCAATATCAACTGGTGTTTTGTTTGCACGAATATCTCCATCAAAGTCATTTGTAACAGAAGGAATATCAATTCCTACACCTTCTGCTGGCGAACCCATTGATATGTGTAAATTTGGAATAGCAGCAGTTGGGTTAACAAACAATGGGTCGGCAACAATACTATTTGGGTCTAAAGTTGCATTTAAAGCCTTCCATCCTGCAAAATCGTAATCGGTTGTACTTACCGCAAACAGATTAGCAGGTATTGTATTGTTAAATAAATTGTAGTCAGTAACCAACCAAGCCGCAGAGTAATCTGTAGCTGAACCAATTCTAAATGCATAGTTTTTACCTGTAGATGTTGCATTGGTTCTGCCATTAACAAAAATATTGTTATTAACATCACAAGCCGAACTTGTTTGAGCACGGTGGAAAGCAAAAGTGTTTGAATTTACACCAGTTGCAGTACCACCTACGTAAACAGAGTTGAAGTAAAATTTAATTCCACTACCAAGAGGTTGATTAATACCCCTAATATCTATACCGTTGGTAATATTATGCCCTAAAGCAATCATATTATTTTGTACAGTACAAGTTCCTCCGCCAACATATACGCCCGAAATTACAGCAAACGAACTATTAGAAGCAGTTTTCAAATCATAAATATAATTACGTTGAACCAAATTAGCACCTAATGTAGGGCCCGAGTATTGAATTCCGGTAACACCAACACCAGCTGTTGCATTAGTATTGTTCAAATTGTAAATAGTGTTAGTACTTATGTTTTGACCAGCAACTGCACTTGTATTTGAAATACCAACAACCGAAGGAGTTGTTAACGAAGTATTTCCCGATCTGCTTGAAAGCGCATAAATTGTATTGCTTTCAATAACATTTGAACCGCCTATTGCGTTTACTCCAAATGCTTGCGAAGTAGTTGCATTAGATGTAGATACTGTTAAATTAGCAATAGTATTATTTTTAATTTCATTGTTGCCAATGGCAGCACTTTGAATGCCAATTACGTTGCAAACAGCAGTAGTTGTCCCTATACCACTAATCATATTATCGGCAAGTGTGGCCGAGCCAATAAAATTATCAGTAATATTTAATGAATTAACAGCAACAGTTCCGCCCGATACTCTAATACCGGCAACAGCATATCCTATAGCTGCCGTACTGGTAGCTCCAATTGAAATACCACCTATTTGATTGTACTTAAGGTTTACAACACCTGCAGAAGCAGAGTTTATTCCAACAATAAGTGCACCTGAAGTCGAAGAAGTACAAACAATTGCTGTATTACTTAAGCTGCTTCCAATAATATTAGGATTAGCTAGTGAGCCAACATTAACATTTCCTGCATTTACACTTATACCACCCCATATACCTGCACCTGTGCTTGCACCACTTGATGTGGCAAGTACAAAATTAGTTATTGTATTTCCGGTTACTGTAGATACAGCTGCAGCTCCAACATTCATGTAAATACCTATAATTCTATTAGCTCTTGCAGTTGTTACCCAGTTTAATGTATAAGGTGTTCCTGCACAAAGTGGTGCATTACCACCTATATAGTTGTTGGTTACAGTAAAACCACCAGTAGCAGTTGTATTTGTAATGTAAACAGGATAACTGAGACTTGCAGTTGTTGTAACAGTTCGTGGAACAGTTTGGTAAAAGCTATTTCCGGTAATGGTCCAATCAGAAGTGTTTGAAGCTAAATATACACCGAAAGAGGTACCCTCCATGAAAAAATCGAAAAGATTGGAATTAGAAACAGTATTGAATCTGTTTTCTTTAGCAGCAGTTCCTCCTGAATAAACTAAAGCAGAAGCTAAATTTGCACCATCGGAACTAATATTACAGTAATCAATTAAGTTATTGCTATTACCTAACGTTCCGGTTGTAGTAGCAAAAAACACAACCGAACCGGTTGTTGATCTACCTTTTACGTTGCAATACTTAATTGTGTTATAAATAGCATCGTTACGTAAAAGAACTGTAACTCTCGAATCTGTAGTAGTTGCATTGGTATTGTTAATAGTTAAGTCGGCAGTTGTACCGGTTGCATTAACACGACCATCGAATGTAACATATTTACTACCGTTCATGTCAATTGTGGTAAGAACAGCAGCAGAAGTAATTGACAAACCTGAAGCAGCCGGATAAACAGTAATAGTTTTAGCGGCAGTTGCTACTGTTGAAGGTATAATAGGGAATGTTTCAACCGAAGAAACATAGTCGGCTTGTAAAATTAAATTTACCGAACCGGCTAAACCGTTTACATTAATAGCAGCAAATGCAGCGGTTAACGAAGCGTAATCTCCAGTTGCACCAATAGTTTTATCACCACTTATTGTTCCTGCTAATGTAGCGTTGCTTCCTGTAAGATAAGCAGACTCTGCCTCAAAAACAGAAACAACTCTAAAATAATAGGTGGTGTTGTCTAATAAACCTGCTACAGCTAAACTGTAAGCATCGCCAGTTGCAGCAGTTGTCGTACTTGGAATATCGGCGCCTACTTGCGTATAAGGGCCAGCAACGTTGGTCGATGAATAAACCCTGAATGCTGTTTCGTTAGTTGAGTTATCAACCCAGTTAACTGTCATTCCACTTGCAGTTGTGGCTGTAAAGGTCATTGTTATTGGAGCGGCATCAGCTGGTACTGGAGAAGATGAAACAAGGCTTACTTCATCAAGAGCAGCAGGCGGATTTGCTATGTCTGAGATATCCGACTTCCAGCTAAACACTAATCGATAGGTTTCGCCTGGTGTACCAGTTAAATTAATTGTTTCTGAATTCCAACTTGCAGAACTCAATTTATACATACCGCTAACAGCACCAGCACCGGAAATTCGATATGTTGCATTTATAGCTGTATTAGCAACAGGTAATCCGATAGCTGCTGTAGTTCCGAAAAAAACTTTCATATTATCCCAATCAGATGTAGTCCCTCCTTCTCCTCCAACTTTCCATTTAAAAGTTAGAGCCAATTTGGATTCATTTGCAGGAATAGTAAAATCGTAATAGATGTGCTGAATTACTGAAGTTTGAGAATAAGTCCAGGCTACTCCACCATTAGAAGATATGTAACCACAATTGCTACCTGCACTAACTCCAGGAACTGCACCAACATACCATCCATCAGTAGCCGAGTTAACGGCGGTCCAATTATTTAACACAGGAGTACCTCCTGTTTCAAAACCTCCATCTCCCGTTGGGGAAATAAGTGTTGTTTGCCCATACGTAATTCCAGTAAACGTAAGCGCAAAAAACAGAAACATTAGTTTCATAAATCTGTACATACTTTTCATAATTGTTGGTTTAGTTAATAATTGATTAGGTTTAAAAAAATAAAATATTACTACTTTTTGCGAAAGCAGTATGTTTTGTTGCTATTTAGCTTAGCTGTTTACTTAGTACTTCATAGGCATTTAACTTTTTAAATTGGCTTAGCAAGTTAGGAAGTTTTTTTAATTATAGAATAGGGCAATACCCTTATTTATTATTAAGGTCGCTTTTACATTTAACACACCACACATTTATATAGTTGATTTTATGGTTATTAAATGCATTTAGGTGAATTGAAAAAAATTTGAGATCTAAATCGTTTGCGGGTGAATTGCTCATGGACTTTTTTTACCACAATAGACACAATAGAACACAATAGATGATTTGATTACCATTAAAGTGAGATTGCGAGGAAGTGAGAATTGAGAATTGAGGACTGAAGACTGTGGACTTCCGACTTCGGTCTTCCGACTTAATAGCTATCTTTGCCCTTCAAAAAACTCAAATTATGCTTATTGATATTCTTCTCATTACGGTTGGCATGGCGCTTCTCATTTTTTCGGCTAACTGGCTGGTCGAAGGAGCTTCGTCGATTGCTGCTCGGCTTGGCATTGCTCCGCTAACCATTGGACTTACCGTTGTGGCTTTTGGCACCTCAATGCCCGAACTTGTGGTTAACGTAATGGCTTCGTTTGGTGGGAACAGCGGCTTGGCAATTGGCAACGTGGTGGGTAGCAACACTATAAATATTTTTCTAATTTTAGGTATTGCTGCACTGGTACGGCCAATTAACGTGCAGAGCAAAACGGTTCGAATCGAAATCCCTTTCAGCCTACTGGCTGCAATAGTTCTTTTTATAATGGCCAACGATATTCTTTTCGATGGCATGACAGAATCGGTACTTACCCGCACCGATGGGCTAACGCTACTCGCATTCTTCCTAATATTTATTTACTACACCTTTAGCTCGGCAAAAAGCGACCCTTTGGCTCCCGCATCGGAAGTGAAACAGCGAAAAACGTGGCTTAGCATTATTATGATTATTGTAGGCATTGGAGGCCTTGTTGGTGGGGGAAAAGTAATTGTCGACTCGGCTGTGTCGATGGCTCAACTGCTTGGAGTTTCCGATGCGCTAATTGGGCTAACCGTTGTGGCCATTGGCACTTCGCTTCCCGAGCTGGCAACTTCGGTTGTGGCTGCTTACAAGGGAAACTCCGATATTGCCGTAGGCAATGTGGTTGGCTCGAATATTTTTAACGTTTTTATGGTACTTGGTATATCGGGAACTTTAAACCCAATACCCTTTCACCCCTCGGCAAATGTCGACTTGCTAGTAACCTGCTTAGCATCCGTTTTACTATTTGTATTTGCAGTTGCTGGCCCTGGGCGAAAAATAGACCGCAAGGAAGGCATTGCCTTTATTCTATTTTACTTAGCCTACTTGGGATACTTAATTTATGGGGCTTAAATGGGACGCGAATTAATGGAACACAGATTACACAGATTGAGCGGATTTTCGCTGATAAAAATTATTACTCGTCAGACCGCTTTGAGCGGTAGGACGAGATTGGGGAAAATTCGTGAAAATTGGTTAAATTAGTGTCGTCAGTGTTCAAATAATGAAATATGAAGGAATCGATTTTTATATAATGGAACACAGATTACACGGATTGAGCGGGTTTTCGCTGATAAAAATTATTACTCGTCAGACCGCTTTGAGCGGTCGGACGAGATTGGGGAAAATTCGTGAAAATTGGTTAAATCAGTGTCATCAGTGTTCAAATAATGAAATATGAAGGAATCGATTTTTATTTACTGGCGGCAAAATTTGGTTGGAGCAAAGGAAACTTACACCCTTAATCTTTTAATTACCATTGCTGGAGGTTTGCTTTTCAGCTTTAAAATTGTTCCATCGCCATACATGTTACTTGTTTTTGGCGTGGTATCGCCAATTTTATTCACCCTTTGCACATACGAGACGGTGAAAAGCCTTAATAAAAGTGCAATGGGAGTTGACTTTTCGAAATTCTTTACAACTCGCTACGGCACTTACATTGCCATGGCTATCGACATTTTTATAATTCTTCTATTTGCACTCCTTATATATACTAATCTGCTAAACAACTTCTTCTTTCGGTTTTTGCAAACGGTATTTTTTCCCGTAATTTCATTGTCGATACTTCGATTTTTACACATTATAACGATTGCAAAATAGGAATACCTCTTATCCATATGCAAACATAAAAAACAGCCCTCAAAGAAACAGAAACCATGCAAATTCGTTATCTTTGTAAAAAGCAGAGAATATGAATAGAATGATAAAAATAGAATATCCTGAATCTTTGGCTAATACGTTAAAACTTAGTGGAAAAGATTTTGAGACTGAGATAAAAATAACTTCATTGGTTAAACTTTATGAACTTGGTAAAATTTCATCTGGAGTTGCGGCAAAAGTATTGGGCATATCGAGAATAGATTTCTTGGAATTGCTTGCAAAATACAACGTTTCAGTTCTTGGGGCATATGATATAAACGATTTAAATGAAGATATTGCAAATGCCTAAGATTGTTTCAAATACTACTCCAATTATTTCCCTCCTAAAGTTAAATCGACTTGATTTATTACAACAACTTTACAACGAGATATACATTCCATTAGCAGTTTACAAAGAGATTGAAGCAGGAAAAGCAAAGGTATATTACACAGATTTATCCAAATTTGATTGGATAAAAATAGTGGAAATAAAAGACAAGAAAGCCGTAAAATACTTTCTTGACCTTGACCAAGGAGAAGCAGAAGCAATAGTTTTAGCCACAGAATGTAATGCCGATTTGATTATACTTGACGAAAGACTTGGGCGATTTTATGCTAAACATGCTGAATTAAAAGTAACTGGTACAATTGGCGTTTTAATAAAGGCTAAAATGGAAGGGCTGATTAATGAAGTAAGACCATTGCTGGAAGAATTGATAAAAAAGGAAGTTTGGATTAGTGAAAAACTGAAAAGAGAAATACTTCAGAAAATTGGAGAGGAATAATTTCGGATTGAGTTACTCGCCAATTAGCCAATTAATCGAGTTTGGCTGTAATGCGTATTGAGAAATTGTCCCCGATAGTTATAGCAATTGCCATCCCCACTGCACATCACTTATAGCAAGTTACTTGGGAATTTTATGCCATTTAGCCTTGCTATTTGTCTTTGTTGAGCCCCAGACTTTCTCTTTTCATTGGCAATTGGCATTTTATATTGAAGAATAGTGACCTTTTTTGTTAGCCTGACGGCTATGGAAAGTTATTGGAATTTGCGGAAAAGTTTTTTTTCATTTCCAGAACCTTTCCTATGTAATAGTTGTTTTAAATAGAGGTTCTAACTGCTCCTCTCCTACCATCTTTTTAATTACCTTTGAAAATCGACTCTTAAAAAAATATTGATTATGAAAAAGTTTGTTAAATGGTTTCTCATTTCGCTTGTGGCTCTAGTAGTTTTACTTCTTGCTGCAGCAATTATAATCCCCATAGTTTTTAAGCCCCAGCTTATGGAGATGGCCAAAACGGAGATTAACAAAAACGTTAACGCCAAGGTGGAATTTTCCGACTTTAAAGTTTCGATTCTTAAAGGATTTCCCGATGTATACATTGGCCTTATAAACCTTAGCGTTGTTGGAATTAACGATTTCGAGGGCGATACGCTTGTTGCATTTAGTGAGTTTAGCGTAAAGGTCGACATTAAGAGCGTATTTGCCATGGAGAATATTCTGGTTAAATCGATTCTGCTCGACAGGCCAGTTATGACTGCCAAAATTACACCCGAGGGCAAAGCAAACTGGGATATTGCTGTTCCATCGGAAGTTGTAGAGGAAACCCCCGAAACACCTGTAACCGAAGAGCCGTCGAACTTTAAAATCTCTTTAACAAAATTCGAAATCCGCAATGCCGAAATTCGCTATATCGACAATGAATCGGCAATGAAAGCAACCCTTTCGAACCTAAACTTTTTACTTTCGGGCAATACCAATATCGATAACAGCGACCTTAAAATAAACGCAACAATCGATAAACTAAACTTTTACATGGATGGCATTCGTTACATTAAAGAAGCTGCTGCTGGGTTCAATGGCGAAATTGGTGTCGACCTTGTTAATAGCGCTTACAAGTTTAAGGACAACGTTTTCAACCTTAATCAGGTTACAATGAAACTCGACGGCGAAGTGCGCATGCCCACCGACGACATTGATGTTGACGTAACATTTAGCTCAACCAAAACCGACTTCAAGTCGATTCTCTCGCTTGTTCCTGCAATTTATATGACCGACTTTGAAGGTCTTACTGCATCGGGAAAACTACAACTCGACGGCTGGGCAAAGGGAACTGTTGGCGAAGTTACGCTTCCGAATGTGGGCATTAACCTTTTGGTCGAAAACGCACGTTTTCAGTACCCCGACCTACCTAAGGCGGCCGAAAACATTAATGTTGATACCAAGATTTATTACGATGGCACCAACGACGACAAAACCACCGTTGACGTAAATAAATTCCATATTGAACTTGGCGGAAACCCATTCGACGCCACTATGGCCATTCGTACACCCATGAGCGACATGCAAATAACGGGAGCAGTTAAGGGTGTTATCGATTTTAACACGCTTGCCGATGTTGTGCCAATGGAAGAGACAACCATAAAAGGTATTCTCGACTGCAACCTCGAGTTTGGGGGCCTTATGTCGTACATCGACAATGAGCAGTACGACAAGTTTAAAGCCGATGGCTATATGAAAATGCGCGATTTCGAGTTCGTTAGCCCCGACCTTCCTCAAGGTTTTAAAATCATTGAAACTACCCTAACTTTCAGCCCAAAATATGTGCAGTTGTCCAGCTTCGATGCCCGCATGGGCAAAAGCGATTTCCGCATGGATGGCCGTCTCGAAAACTTTATTCCATACGCTTTAAAAGACGAAACCTTAAAGGGAAATATTAATTTTTACTCTTCTCTTTTAAATGTGAATGAGCTTATGGGCGAAGAAACCGAAACTGTTGAAGAAACTCCACAGGACACTGTTCCAATGAGCATTATTGAAATTCCAAAGAATATCGATTTTGTTTTAGTTTCGGATGTTAAGAAGATTGTTTACGACAAAATGGAAATTGAAAACCTTAAAGGTCAAATAATTGTTCGCGAAGGTGTTGCAAAAATGAACAACGTTAACATGAACATGCTTAAAGGTAGCCTTGGCCTTAATGGAGATTACAGCACTAAAAACATTGAAGTGCCAACCATCGATTTTGCAATGGATATAAAGAATTTCGACATTCCATCGGCAGTAAAATCGTTTAGTTTTCTCGAAAAACTTGCTCCACAGGTAAAGAGTTTAACCGGAAACATTTCATCGAAACTAACGATAAATGCTGAACTCGACAGCACAATGAGTCCTAAGCTAAACACAGTAAACTCGAAGGGACGACTTGCTTCGCAAAGCATTGCCATTGTTAACTCCAAGGTATTTGGCAAGGCTGCCGACTTGCTTAAAAACGACGACTTCCGCAACCCAAGTCTTAAAAATATCGATGCTGGCTTTACCATATCCAATGGTGTTGTTGCCCTCGACCCTTTCGACACCGAAATTGCTGGGGTTAAAATGAATTTTGGAGGAACCATGACTCTTGAGCAGGCTCTCGATTTTAAAATAAAACTCGACATGCCTAAGTCGAAACTTGGGGCAGCATCCGACGCGTTAAGTTCATTATCGGCTGCTGCAGCAGCTAAAGGGCTAAACATTGGGACTAGCGACAACGTTAAAATTGGCTTAAAAGTAACAGGAACTGCAACCGACCCAAAAGTTGGCCTCGATGGCGGCGAAGCAACTCAAAACATTAAAGAACAAGTTAAGGAGCAGGTTAAAGAGGTTGTAAAAGAGCAAATTGACAAAGGCAAAGAGGATGCACGAAAGAAAGCTCGCGAAGAAGCCGACAAGCTAATTGCCGATGCCGAAAAGCAAGCCGATGCAATGCGCAAGGAGTCGCAAGTAGCAGCCGAAAAAATTCGCAAAGAGGCCGACATTAATGCTAAAAAGGTTGAGGACGAAGCAAAGGGAAAAAACATGCTGGTTCAGCAAGCTGCTAAAAAAACAGCCGAAAAAATTCGGAAGGAAGGCGACGAAGCTGCAAAAAAAGTAGTTCGCGAAGCCGACACTAAAGCTCAAGCCCTAATAGACAGGGCAAAAGTTGAAGCCGACAAGCTAACTCAAGCAAATCCATAGTGCAAAAAAAGCGAAGCCCGTTCGAAAAGAAAACGGGCTTCGCTTTTACAAGGCAATTTCCTACAAATCATCAATCTCGGCTATGACGCTATTCCTTTTTGTCCCAGAAAGATTTAACGAATCGAGTATTTGAGGCATCAGCGCAATTTGTCGGCAAAGCACAACACCTTTATCCATAAGCACCTGTTTTTCGCTTTTTGACAATTCGGTAAGAATTGAAATGGGGAAAAGTCTTTCCCTTTCAATTATTTCTTTTAGGCTTTTCCCTGCGGGATAATCCCAACTAACCAAATGTAAACCTGCACATTTCCCATAGTTTTCAGCATCAACGGTAAATCGAGTATTAGTAAAAAGCCAACCCTCGAAAGTGAAATTTGCATACTCGGGTAGTGTTTTACGCTTTTTAATTATATCGTCCATTCGCGAACGAACGTAAAGGGGAATTTGAACGCTCGACACCTTACCTGCTTCGTTGTGAAACTTGCACTCGGCAAGTCGCTGCACATTACTGCGTGTGGCAATTACGTCCATTTCGTGCTGCACACAAACTCCTTGCACAATTTGACCAACCTCAACGCTAAACCCTTCGTGTTTAAAAATTTGGCCAATAAAATGCTCAAAGGGAAAACCTGTTGGGCCCAACTCCATTAACGCTTTTTTTAAACTATAGCGAGCAGCTAACCCCTTTTTCTTTTTACGAAGTAGAGTGAATGCCTTAGTATAAATCATCTTGGTTGTAACCCCTTCGTGAAGCCATTCGACCATTTCGTTAACAACCAATTCAATGTCAATTTCGGTAGCACCCGAACGCCTAAGCGACTCCTCGAGTTTACTTCTATTAAACGGTTGCGATTCGCCCGAAGCCTTTTTTACAAGTGGGAGATTTTTCATATTAAAGTCTATCTAGTAATCTGTTAGTTATAAAATTCGAAATTTATTCTATTAAAAAAAGATTTTCAATGCTTTCGCCTTTTGGAATATTTAAATGGTATGCCAATATACCTAATTTTTGGGCACCCACAACATGCTGAATCGAATCGTCGATGAATAGCGTTTCGCTTGCATTTAGTCCATTCTCGTTAAGAATTTTCAAAAACACTTCGGAATCGGGTTTGCGCATGTGCACAAGGTGCGAGTAGTACTCCCTTTCGAAGTAATGCGATAGGTTTTCGAAACCAAAACTATCGTTAAGCAGTTGATTATAGGCAACAAAGTGAATAGCATTGGTATTGCTAAGCAGAAAAGTGCGGTAGTGCTGCTTAATGCTAAGCAGTAAATCGAGACGGTACTTTGGAAAATCGAGCAGCATGGCATTCCACGCATCGTCAATTTGCTGGTCGGTTATGCTAACCTTACAAAGTTTTCGGAGGGCAATGCGAAAATCGGCAGGAGTTATTAATCCTTTGTCAAGTTTGTCGAACAAATCGACCTGCGAAGCCTGAGTGAAAACCTCTTCAAAATCGTTAAAGCCAATGGCTTTAAATGCATCGATGGTACTCTGATAGCTAAGATTAATGATTACTCCGCCAAGGTCGAAGATTATATTTTTAACATTTTTCGAAGCAAAAGGCTTAAAAATTGACTTTCCCATAAAAAATTGACGATTAGATTTTGATTATTCCAATGCAAATATGTAGTTTTGCAATCCAATAAAAAAGCCTTTGCGGTTTTTTTCGGGTTATTAGTTCTTAGTTAAGTTTTTATTCCGAAAGATATATATTACAAAATTTCGGGCCCATAGCCCCGATAGTTATCGGGGCTGGTTAGAGCACCTGACTCATAATCAGGTGAGCAACAAAAAGTTCTTAGTTATGTTTTTATTCCGAAAGATATATATTACAAAATATCGGGCCCATAGCTCAGCTGGTTAGAGCACCTGACTCATAATCAGGTGGTCCTTGGTTCAAGCCCAAGTGGGCCCACTGCAAAAAAGCACCCTCGTGGTGCTTTTTTTTTTACTTGCTGCTATGCCAAAACCTTGCTGCTACATACTATTCAGTCAAAAACTAAACCGCTTCTACATTGGCGCAACCGCCGACTCGATTGAAAATAGAATTGAGAAGCATTTAGATAAAACCTTCGGAAATCAGGTTTTCTCTGCAAAGGCAAACGACTGGCAAGTTTTCCTTACAATCCCTTTCGATACTTTCGACCATGCAGTTAGGGCGGAGCAGCACATTAAGAGAATGAAGAGCAGCGTGTACGTTCGAAATTTGGCCAAGTACCCCGAAATGGTGGAATCGCTTCGGTTTAAAACATGTAAACCCTAACACTATTTCGTCAAACTCATAATCAGGTGGTCCTTGCCCCGATAGCTCCCGATAACTATCAGGACGGGGCAAGCCCAAGTGGACCACTGCAAAAAAGCACTCTCGTGGTGCTTTTTTTTTTAACTTTCGCACCCTGCTTCTTCAATGCATTATGGGGTTCAATTTTCAGCTACAACCTTGCATACTACTCTCAATCAAGTTGTTTTATAAAAAAGGCTGCCTTTTCAGACAGCCTCAATTTGCATTTTACTATTAATCGTTATTGCGCTGGTGGCTCAAATCCGTAAGCAATGCCTTCAACAAAGTGTGTGGGTATTTCGTTGTAGCCGCCTTTCGATTCTCTTCGGGTAACTAAAATAATAATAGCCCCCATGTTTACTGCCTTTTTCTTCATTCTAATTTCGGCGCTACTTTTCGCCGACTTGGCTGTTCTACTTCGTGGCGACGATTGCGCGTCAACATTGCCTAATGGGTAAAGCCCTTCAACATCGTCTTTGTTGTCGCTTATAATAACTGTTTTCCAACTTTTTTCGTCAACCATTTCAACAGCTAATGTGTTGAAACTTTCAATTCGACCATTGGCGTAAAATATTTTATGGATTTGTTTACGAGCCATTTCCACAGTTTGTTGTTTTCCTTTTGGAAAATAAACAATGGCACTTGGCGAAACCTTTTGTACTTTTCCAATAACTCGTCGTTTGCTTATTAGCATTATAGTGTCGAGTTGCTCAACAGGTTCTTGAGCCTGAGTTATTGAACTGGACGCCACAACGAACAGCAGTATTAGCAGAAGTATTCTCATAGGGGTGTTTTTCATCTTGGAAACAAAATTAATACCATTTTTTAAAATGCAGCACAATAATACTTTATTGTTTTTAACAAGAGATAGTATTTGTTGCTTACTTATTGCCATTGGTAAAAAAGTAAAATCCTATTGAAGTTATTAGCAACTTATTAGCCATTGCCAATCCAAGCAAATAAGGATGAAATAGGAATATAGTTATAATGGCAAATATTGAAATAAGCAACCCCGAAATTACGGTTAAGCCCTGCTTCCCAAGTATTCCGCCAAAGAGTAAAAGTAGTGCGAGTAAGCAAAATACTAATGATACATAAAAGTTTAATGAATTAAAGTTGAGCATTTGTAACGATTCTCGATTTACTAACACAATTAGGAATATAAGGCTTAATCGTAAAAGCCAAGAGGCAAATAGGGAGCCCGATTTAAATGGTTTCATACTTGTATTATATTTTCAGTTACTTTTGCAATGTAATAAAGGTACGCTAAAATTCGAAAATCATTTTAATTACTCGTTAAAGGTTTGAATAATTTAATTTCCCTTTTTATTTGGATTGCAGCTGGGTTATTGTCGCTGCTTCTCTTTTTAGTTGACTTGTTGGTTTGGGTACTTACTTTTTGGTGGGATAAACGGCTTTGGGTTTTACATCGCTACTCCACTTACTGGTCGATGCTTTACTTATGGTTAAATCCGCTTTGGCGAATTAATATTTTTGGTAAGGATAACATAAGAAAAAAGCAGGCTTATGTAATCGTTTCAAACCACCAAAGTGCTCTCGATATTCTATTACTATACAGGCTTTTTACTCACTTTAAATGGGTTGCAAAGAAGGAACTTTTTCGAGTGCCAGTTGTTGGTTGGAACCTTTGGCTAAACCGATATATTACAGTAGACAGGAAAAATCCAAAGGATGCAATGCGAATGATTCTGCAAGGATTAGCCCATTTACGCATGGGTAGTTCGGTGCTACTTTTTGCCGAAGGCACTCGAACCCTCGACGGGAAGGTTAAACGGTTTAAGGAGGGGGCTTTTCTTCTTGCAAAAAAAGCAAGTGTTCCAATTCTGCCTGTGGTAATTGATGGAACGCTTGAGGCACTACCAAAAAACGGATTTACATTAAGCGGCAGGCATACTTTTAAAATTCACATTCTCCCTGAAATTTCTGCTGAAATTGTTAGTCAAATGGAGCCTGCCGAACTAGCAAAGTATATAAACCAAATTATTTTAGAAAAGCACAAGGAGGTTGCCCCAAAATACTATAGCGAAGCATAGCAATCTCGTATTAAAAAAATGTTTTTAAACGTATTCGTATTTTTAAGGGTTGCTATTGCGTTTTTTCTGATTATTATTGCACTATAAACAATTTAACTAACTACCTATGACACCTCTTGTTAGCATAATTATGGGAAGTGCTTCCGACATGGCAGTGATGGAAGATGCAGCCAAGTTCTTGAACGACCTTAAAATACCTTTCGAAATAAACGCCCTTTCGGCACATCGAACCCCCGATATTGTTGCCGAATTTGCACGAGGTGCAGCCGACAAAGGGATTAAGGTAATTATTGCGGGAGCAGGCGGAGCTGCTCATTTACCAGGCGTAATTGCTGCTTTTACGCCACTACCCGTAATTGGAGTTCCAATAAAGGCGTCAATTTCGATCGATGGGTGGGACTCAATTCTGTCAATTCTTCAAATGCCTGCTGGCATTCCAGTTGCAACGGTAGCACTAAATGGGTCGCGTAATGCAGGCATTTTAGCTGCACAAATAATTGCTACGGGAAATTCAGAAATTATGGAGCGAGTTAAAGTTTTTAAGTCCGAACTGGCTCAAAAGGTTATATCGGCCAATGTTGAATTGGCAAAAATTCAGTTTGAATATAGAACAAACGGAAAATGAAAAAGCAACCGACTTTTGTCGAATGGGGTCACCATTCAATACTAATGCTGTTTTTGGGTTTTTCGCTTTGCGCTCAGAGCGCATTTGCTGGCCTTCCCGAAGGCGCCCCAGGCAGTCGCGCTGCAGCAATGGGCAATACGGGGGTGTCAATTGTCGATTCTTGGTCGGTTTTTAATAATCAGGCAGGTTTAGCATTTCTTGAGCATATGTCGATTGGCTTGCATCACGAAAATAGGTTTATTAGTCCCGATTTAAGTTTTAGCGCATTGGGTTTTGTTTACCCTGTTAAGCCTGGCACGTTTGGCTTGTCGGTAAAACGGTTAGGTTTTACCGAGTTTAGCCAAACAAAAGCAGGACTTGCCTACGGAATGAAATTGGCTCCTCGCTTTAGCGCTGGGGTGCAAATTAATATGCACAACATAAATGCGTCGGGAGTTTATGGTCAAACTTCGGCTTTTTCGGTCGAAGCAGGACTTTACTACACCCCAAGCAAAAACCTGAGCGTTGGCGTTCATGTGGTCAACCCTTCGCGAAGCAAAATTCACGACGACGAACGAATCCCTACTATTTTCAATTTAGGCATTGCCTATAAACTTGGCGAAAAGGTTATTTTAACTGGGGCTGCCGAAAAAAATATCGATACCAATCCCAACTTCAAAGCGGGGTTAGAGTACTCGCCCATAAATAACTTATTCTTTCGAACTGGATTCTCGACCAATCCATCGCTGCTTTGCTTTGGTCTTGGCTACAACTACAGTGGGTTACAATTCGACTTTGCCTTTTCGAAGCATCAGTACTTAGGGTATACCCCTCAGGTATCGCTGTCGTATGTTTTTGGAGCAAAGTCTGCAGTTGCCGAATCAGAACCTAAGCTGCCATGAGGTATTGTGCATTTATAGTTTTTATTTCATTTTTCTCCTTGATAGGTTCGAGGCTCTTTGCGCAGCAGCAAAAAGTAGACCCGCAAAATATTATATCTAACATTCTTGAGGATGTTTCGTCGCTAAGCGACGACGAAATTGACCTCGACGCCCTAGTAGAAGACCTTGTTTTTTTTATCGACAATCCCATTAACCTTAATGCTGCTACCGAAGAGCAACTTGGAAAACTTGTGTTTTTGTCCGATTTTCAAATTCTCAGCCTATTAGACTATGTTAAAACTAACACCAAAATGCTCACCATTTACGAACTGCAAATGGTGTATGGTTTCGATTTTAACGACGTTCAGCGTTTGCTGCCTTTCGTAACTGTTGGTCCACCTGTGGAAAAAGTCGATCCGTTTTCGGGATTTCGATACGGCCGAAGCGATTTGTTTGTTCGCACTAAAAGTTTAATTGAAACGCAAAAAGGCTACACTCCTGCACCCGAAAGCGACCCTACTGCAACTCGCTATGCAGGTAGTAAAATGAATTATTACACTCGCTTTTCTATTAAAACTCGCAAGCACTTTCAAGCCGGATTTGTTGCAGAAAAGGATCCTGGCGAGGAGTTATTCGTTAGTGCACCTAAGAGAAACGTTTATTCGAATTCTAAACTTGCTAACATTTACGATAATTTGGCAGCTTCCTTGCCTAAAAGCCCCGATTATTTTTCGTTTCATGCCCAACTTAACGATGTTGGTATTGTTAAAACACTCGTTGTTGGCGATTTTAATGCACAATTCGGCCAGGGTTTAACCCTTTGGACTGGTACTTCATTCGGAAAATCGTCCGATGTAGCAGGATTTAGAAAAAGAGGTAGAGGACTAAATAGGTATAGTTCCACCGACGAAAATCAGTTTCTTCGAGGTGTTGGTGCTACTGTTAAGGTTGGTAGTTTTTTAGTAACAGCTTTTGGCTCGTATAAGAAAATTGACGCAAATGTTTCGGATTCGCTAATCGATGGCGACTTAGTGTTTTCGACGCGACCAACAAGTGGTTTGCACCGAACCCCTAGCGAAATTGCAAACAGGAATATTCTTTGGGAGCTTGTTGCTGGAGGTAATGTTAATACTGCTTGGAAAAACCTTCGCCTCGGAGCAACCGCTTCGTTGGTAAACTTAGAAGGAGTGTTCGAAGGGAGCACTCAGCTATACCGTCAGTTTGAGCCCGACTTAAAAAACCGCATAAATGTTGGTTCCGACTTTAACTATGGCCTCGGAAATCACATGCTCTACGGAGAGGTTTCGAAAACAATTGACCATGGAGCAGGGCTTATTGCTGGAGGCCTTTTCCGAATTCATCCGCAGCTAAACCTTTCGCTTTTAGGGCGCAGCTACCAAAAGGATTACAGTCCATACTATACAGCAGCCTTGTCCGATGGCTCTGGAACTGCAAATGAACAAGGAGTGGTTGCTGCCGTTAACTTTAAACCAATAAAGTTTTGGGAAGTTAGCGGCTATGCCGATTTCTTCTCCTCTTCATGGTTAAAGTATGGCGTAAATGCGCCATCGAGAGGGCAAGAGTACTTGGTTCAGGCATCGTACAGTCCTAAGTCGAGCCTTACTTTTAACATTAGGTATCGATACAAACAAAAGGAGAAGAACCAAACTATTGACTCTGCTCAGGTTGCCTTTGTTTTGCCTTACAACAACCAAAGTTTTCGCCTACACTGCTCATTTAGTCCCGCCCGAAGCATTGAGTTAAAAAGCCGTGTTGAGTTTTCGTGGTACAATATAGAAGGCAGCACAACCGAGCGAGGGCTAATTCTTTACCAAGATATTTCGTACCGTCCAATGCAAAGTCCATTGGTGCTTTCGGCACGCTTTGCCATTTTCGATACCGACACATGGAATACACGAATTTATGCTTACGAAAGCGATTTGCTCTACTCGTTCTCAATTCCTGCTTACTACTCGCAGGGAACAAGGTTTTACCTACTGGCAAAGTACTCGTTTAGCGACAGAATTGATTTATGGGTGCGTTACTCGCAAACCTATTTTGCCAACGTTAAAAAAATTGGAACAGGACTCGACGAAATTGACGGCCCAACCCGAAGCGACATTAAGGCTCAAATTCGAATTAAATTTTAGTACAAATAAAAAGTTATATCAACCTAAATGGAGCGAGTTCAACCCAAAAAGCAGCTGGGGCAACATTTCCTGAACGACAAGAGCATAGCGCGCAAAATTGTCGATAGCCTCGAAGCAAGCAACGCTTCGTGCGTTGTTGAGGTTGGCCCAGGCATGGGCGTGCTTACTGGTATGCTTCTCGAACGATTTGGCGATAAACTGTATGCACTCGAAATCGACAGGGAATCGGTTGCATATCTTAAGGTTAACCTTCCGGCAATTACACAAAACCTTATTGCCGAAGATATTTTAAAGTTCGATTTTAACGATTTACCAGCTGGAGAATTAAGTATTATTGGAAATTTTCCTTACAACATATCGTCTCAAATATTCTTTAAAGTTCTCGAAAATCGCGATAGGGTTACCGAGGTTGTAGGAATGATTCAGCGCGAGGTTGCTTTACGCATTTGCGAGCCTCCCGGCTCAAGAACCTACGGCATACTGAGCGTGCTTTTACAGGCATACTTCGACATGAAATACCTGTTCACCGTTAATGAGGGCGTTTTTACACCACCTCCCAAAGTAAAGTCGGCGGTAATAAGATTTACTCGTAATCAAACTAAGTCGCTTGGCTGCAACGAAGCGCTATTCGTAAAGGTTGTTAAAGCAGGCTTCAATCAGCGCCGCAAAACGCTTCGAAACTCTATAAAAAGTGCATTCCAGGGATTTAAGGGCGATTCGCCTTTGCTCGACAAGCGAGCCGAGCAGCTCTCGGTTGCTAATTTTGTAGAGTTAACAAATATAATTGAGGCTGCCTTTGCTGTGCAATAACCCAATTAGTTGCGCAAATCGTACAAAGTGATTTCTATTGTGTCCTATGTGTCTTCCCGATAACTATCCATAGCCGTCAGGTTA
>DDWL01000015.1:0-99793 GCA_002345675.1 Bacteroidales bacterium UBA2287
AGATGGTGCCGGTTCGGTTTACGCTCACCTCGAAAAAATGACAACCTCCAAAGGGAGTAAAGTGCGTAAGGGCGAACTAATTGGGTACACCGGAAGCACGGGCCGAAGTTCGGGCGCACACTTACACTACGAAGTAAGGGTTTCGGGAACTCCTGTCGATCCTGCTGGCTATTTAAAGGAAACAAAGTAATTCTGAAAACAGCAAAGAGGCTGCCTCAAAAGAAAAATTAACCACAAAGACCGCAAAGAAACAACAAAGAACCACAAAGACGACACACACATATACAGTTCTTTGTGAACTTTGTGTAAAACCTTTGTGCACTTTGTGGTTAGGCGTTTGTAACTAATGAGACAGCTTCTTTGCTGTTTTAAAATCTTATTGCTAATTATTTATCCATTTCTCTACCTGCTCCATTGTTGGATTAGGCAATCCTAATTTATTCTTTTTATTAAACCCACAAAGGTCGTTGAAAAGCTTTCCTGCCTTTACGCTTTTTACCGAAGCAACTGTAACATGCCCCATTTTCTCAAGTACAGGGATCCATTCCTCAGGAATTCCAACTGCTTTAAAGGCTTCTGGGGAATCCTTACGGCTTTTGGGCTCTGGTTTCATTTGTGGGAAGAATAGTACATCCTGAATCGACGACTGGTTTGTCATAAACATAGTTAATCGGTCAATTCCAATACCCATTCCCGAACAGGTTGGCATTCCGTACTCAAGCGAACGAACAAAGTCGAGGTCGATGAACATTGCCTCGTCATCGCCTTTTTCGCTAAGCTTCATTTGCTCCTGAAAGCGATCCAACTGGTCAATGGGGTCGTTTAGCTCACTGTACGCGTTGCAAAGCTCTTTACCGTTTACCATAAGTTCGAAACGCTCGGTAAGTTCAGGGTTGCTTCGGTGGCGCTTACAAAGTGGCGACATTTCAATTGGGTAATCGGTAATAAATGTTGGTTGCACAAAGTTATGCTCGCATTTCTCGCCAAAAAGCGCATCAACAAGCTTGCCTTTCCCCATGGTTTCATCGGCATCAATGCCTAAATCCCTGCAGGCTTTGCGAAGTTCATCCTCGTTTTTTCCAGTAATATCGAATCCTGTATACTCCTTAATGGCATCGGTCATGCTAACACGACGAAATGGTCGCTTAAAATCAATCTCCTTGTCGCCAACAGTAACTTTGGTTGTTCCGTGAAGTGCAAGCGCAACGCGCTCAATCATCTCCTCGGTAAAGTCCATCATCCAAAAGTAGTCCTTGTAGGCAACGTAAATTTCCATTACGGTAAACTCTGGGTTGTGGGTGCGATCCATGCCTTCGTTTCGAAAGTCTTTTGCAAACTCGTAAACCCCATCGAAACCACCAACAATAAGCCTTTTTAGGTACAACTCGTTGGCAACTCTTAGGTATAAAGGAATATCGAGTGCATTGTGGTGCGTAATAAACGGACGGGCAGCTGCACCACCAGGTATTGGCTGCAGAATGGGCGTTTCCACTTCAAGGTAACCCTTGGAGTTAAAGAATTCGCGCATGGTGCTAATAATTTTGCTCCGCTTAATAAACACGTCGCGAACATGGGGGTTAACCACCAAATCGACGTAACGCTGGCGATAACGCATTTCGGGATCGGTAACGGCATCGAACAGCTGACCGTCCTTTTCCTTTACAATGGGAAGCGGACGGATTGATTTTGCTAAAACTTTAAGTTCCAATGCGTGCACCGACTCCTCTCCCATTTGTGTGCGAAACACAAAACCCTTAACGCCAACAATGTCACCTATGTCTAAAAGCTTTTTAAAAACCGTGTTGTACATGGTTTTATCTTCGTCAGGGCAAATATCGTCGCGTTTTATGTACACCTGCATTCTTCCCTTTTCGTCCTGAATTTCGAAAAATGAGGCATTTCCCATAATTCTTCGGTTCATTATGCGCCCAGCAATGCAAACCTCTGCTTTTTGCTCGCACATAGCCTCGAAATTCGACATAATATCGCCTGTACAATGTGACACTGGGTACATTTCGGCAGGATAGGGATCAATTCCCAAATTCCTTAGCTCCGCGAGCGAAGCCCTTCTTAACTGTTCCTGTTCGCTTAGTTCAAACATAGTTTCCAAAAAATTTAAAGCGCAAATATACTAAAATACTAACTTATTGAAGGTTTAGCCTTTCCCATTTTTTATTAAGGTATTCGTAAAACAAAAACCGATTTTTTTCGCTTATTTTGTAGATTGTTTTAATTTGAACTATTTGTTCAAACTTGACTTTATTTAAAATGAATAGTAACCAAATAATTCTTTCGGATCTTAAAAAGCACTTATCGAAGAACTTCGATAAGCCTATTCAGGACGTAATTCTGTTTGGATCCCAGGCCGTTGGATATAGTAAAGAGGGTTCCGGTTTCGATGTTTTGGTTGTTCTCAACTCTGATTACGATTGGAAGGACGAGGGAAAGGTACTGGACTTGTGCTTTGATATTAATTTAAAGTACGATATAATTATCGATTTACATCTACTTTCGAAATCAGAAATTGTTAGTCCTCGAGGCAAACAACCCGTTTTTGTTAATGCTCTAAAAAAGGGACTTTACGCATGAGTACTGAGAAAGATAGTTTTATGCAAAACTCTAACAATAATAGGGAACGAAAACCCAATTGGCTTAAAATCAAGTTGCCTTCAGGCGAAGGATACTCACGAGTAAATCGTGTTGTTAAGGAACATGGGCTTCATACTATTTGCTCAAGCGGTTTGTGCCCAAATATTGCTGAGTGCTGGGGAAATGGAACCGCCACTTTTATGATTTTGGGCGACGTTTGTACCCGTGCGTGTCGTTTTTGTGCCACCACAACTGGCAAACCAGTTGCTCCCGACAGCAATGAGCCCGAAAGGGTTGCCCAATCGGTTAAACTAATGGGCCTAAACCACTGCGTAATTACTTCGGTAACTCGCGACGACCTTGACGATGGTGGTGCAAAGCACTGGCAAAATACAATTGCTGAGGTTCGTAAGCAAAACCCCAAAACAAAGGTTGAAGTTCTTATCCCCGACTTCGATGGCAACACTGAACTAATTGATATAGTTTTACAGGCAAACCCCCACATAGTTGCTCATAATATTGAAACAGTTGAAAGGCTTACGCCCTCTGTACGTTCGCGTGCAAAGTACCGCTTAAGCCTTAGTGTAGTTGGGCACATTGCCCAAAAGGGATTTATTGCAAAATCGGGGATTATGCTCGGCCTTGGCGAAACCAAGGAGGAAGTGCTGCAAGCAATGGACGATTTACTAGCCGTTGGCTGCAAGGCCATTACGCTTGGTCAGTACCTTCAACCTCGTACCGACAACATTTCGGTTGAAGGCTACGTTACGCCAGAGCAGTTCGAAGAGTACAGGGTTATTGCACTTCAAAAGGGGTTTACGTTTGCCGAAAGCGGACCTCTTGTACGCTCGTCGTACCACGCCGAAGAGGCCATTAAAAATGGTCAACCTACGGCTCAAAGCGAAAAAGAAAAAAACGACAATATAAATGCAAACAGTAATTTACCAAAATCTTGGTCAAGTTGAGTATAAAAGGGCTTGGGACTATCAGGAGGAGCTATTCCAACGGGTTTTAGCTGCTCGAACCGAAACTGGTAAGGTGTCGGGAAAAGGATACCTGCTTTTCTGCGAACACCCTCATGTGTACACCTTGGGCAAAAGTGGCCAGAGTAACAATCTGCTCATTTCCGACCAGTTTCTAAAGCAAATAAACGCTACCTACTTTCAAACTAACCGTGGAGGCGACATTACCTACCATGGACCAGGTCAAATTGTGGCTTACCCCATTTTCGACCTCGAAGCGTTTGGCATTAGCTTAAAGGATTATGTTCACCTTTTAGAGGAAACAATTATTCTAACCCTTAAACACTACGGAGTAACTTCTACACGTCTCGACGGCGCAACAGGTGTTTGGCTCGATGTTGGCGTAAAGGGTAAAGAGCGTAAAATTTGTGCCATTGGCGTTCGCGCTAGCCGCTTTGTTACCATGCACGGCCTCGCCTTTAACGTTAACACAAACCTCGACTACTTTAACTACATTAATCCCTGCGGATTTGTCGATAAAGGCGTAACCTCCCTGCAAAAAGAATTTGGCAACTTGGTCAACTTTGCCGAAGTACAAGCAAAACTTCTCGAATCGTTCGTAACCCTTTTCGACTTAAAACTTGTTGAAAGCGAAATCCCCACCTTTAATAATTAGATGAAATGATAAAAAGGTGGACATATAAAGAGGAGGGAAACTCCGATACCATTGAGCTACTGATGAACGAGCTAGGAATCGACCGAATTCTGGCATCACTTCTGGTTCAAAGGGGAATTTCGACATACGATGAAGCCCGTTACTTCTTTCGCCCTTCGCTCGACACGCTTTACAACCCTTTCCTTATGAAGGATATGGATAAGGCAGTTGAACGAATTGAAAAAGCTATTTCGAATGGTGAAAAAATACTCGTTTATGGCGACTACGATGTCGATGGCACAACTGCCGTTTCGCTGGTGTACTCGTTTCTGCTTAAGCGGTATTCGAATATTGGATACTACATTCCCGATAGGTACGACGAAGGTTATGGAATATCTTTTAAAGGAATCGATTACGCAACAACAAATGGCTATTCACTAATAATTGCCCTCGACTGCGGCATTAAAGCAATTGAAAAGGTTGCCTACGCTAAGCAGCAAAAAATCGATTTCATTATTTGCGACCACCATCTTCCCGAAGAAACCATTCCCGACGCAGTGGCAGTGCTCGATCCAAAACGAGTCGACTGCGATTACCCGTTCAAAGAACTTTCGGGTTGTGGAGTTGGCTTTAAGTTAATTCAGGGTTTTAGTCAAAAAAATGGAATCCCATTAGAAGAAGTTTACACTTACCTCGATCTGGTTGCCGTTAGCATTGCCTCCGATATTGTTCCCGTTATCGACGAAAACCGAGTACTTACGCACTTTGGACTTAAAAAACTTAACGAAAACCCTTCGCGAGGTCTTAAAACCATTATTAAGTTTGCCGGTATCGAGAAAACCCAAATTGCCATCGACGATATTGTATTTCGCATAGGGCCTCGCATAAACGCCGCAGGGCGCATGGAGCAAGGGCGATCGTCGGTCGATTTACTTTGCGCCGAGGACGACACAATAGCCTTCGAAATGGCTTCGATTGTTAACTCGTGCAATAACGACCGCAAAAATGTTGACCGAAGCATTACCCATGAGGCGCACCGAATTATTGCCTCCGATCCAAAAATGCAAAACCGTAAAACAACTGTACTTTACAACCCTTCGTGGCATAAAGGTGTAGTTGGAATTGTAGCCTCACGGCTAATTGAAACGTACTACCGGCCAACGGTAATACTTACCGAATCGAATGGGTTTGCCACTGGGTCGGCACGTTCGGTTCCTGGTTTCGACCTTTACCAAGCTGTTGAAGCCTGCTCCGATTTACTCGAAAATTTTGGTGGGCACATGTACGCTGCAGGGCTTACACTGAAACCCGAGAATGTACCTCTATTTATCGATAAATTCGAGGAAACTGTTTCAAGGCTAATCGATCCCGATATGCTTATCCCGTCAATTACCATCGACGCGAAACTCGATTTTAGTGATATTAACGAGAAGTTTTTTCGAATTCTTCAACAATTTCAACCGTTTGGGCCAGGAAATATGGCTCCTGTTTTTGCCTCTCATAAAGTTTACGACAATGGCGAAAGTCGATTGGTTGGGCTCGATAAGGAGCATATAAAAATTTCGCTTATACAGGAAAGTTGCCTAAAACCCTTACAGGGAATCGCTTTTCAAATGGCCGAACACTACAGCTTTATTCGCAAGGGCAACCCCTTTAGCGTTTGCTATAGCGTTGGCGAAAATGTATATAGAGGAATTACTACTATTCAACTTCGAATTAAGGACATTCACCCAAATCAATCTGATGCTGAATACGATAAGTATAGCCAGGAGTTAACAAATCCATTCGAGCAAAGGCATTAACAAAACAGGGATAACCAGTTTTTTACTACAAATTGTTTGCATTTTACCTGCTTTTTGCCTTGCCTTGTCGATATTACTTGGCGCGTGGTTTGTTGTTGAAACAAAATGGGAATAAACAGGCTACATAGGATTACACCATTAATGATAGAATAGGGTTAGAGCTAATTTGGAATAATTCTTACTCTCTATAATTTTTTAAGTAACTCCTCTATTACCCTTGGGTAATGCTCGTGCTCGAGTTCGTGAATACGCTCTGCGAGCGTTTCGGGTTTGTCGCATTGCAAAACTGGACACTTTGCCTGAAAAATAATTGAACCCTCATCGTAATTTGGGTTTACGTAGTGAATGGTTATTCCACTTTCAATTTCACCGGCCATTATTACAGATGCGTGAACCCTAATGCCATACATTCCTTTACCTCCGTATTTAGGTAAAAGCGCTGGGTGAATGTTAATAATTCTTTCATTGTAAGCTTCTGCCAATTCTTTAGGAATAAGCTTTAAAAAACCTGCTAATACAATAAAGTTAATTTCTTGTTTTTTAAGTGTTTCCAATAGAATACCGTTTTGCAAATCGTCTACATTAAACTGAATTGCTTCAACAAAAAGCCTTTTAGCTCGCTCTAAAACGAAAGCTTTAGGATTATCGGTTAAAATAAGTACCTTTGAAACCAGTTTTGAACCTTTAAAGTACCGAATTATATTCTCGGCATTCGAACCTGAGCCCGAAGCAAGAATGGCTATGTTGTTGTTTGTCATGCAGTTGAAATATATTTTTTAGTCAAAACTGTAAAAAATCATGTTTAGGCATCAAAATTAGAAACAAAAAATTTACTTTTGCCGAGAAATTTTCATTAAACCATTTTTTAAAATGGCTTAATATTTTTTTTTCATAATTACTTAAACCTAATTTATTAATTAAAACTAAAAGTTATGTCGGATATTGCAACCAGGGTTAAATCCATCATCGTGGAAAAACTAGGAGTTGATGAAAATGAGGTGACTCCAGAAGCTAGCTTCACTAACGATTTAGGCGCTGATTCGCTTGACACTGTTGAGCTTATCATGGAGTTCGAAAAGGAATTCAACTTATCAATTCCCGACGAAGAAGCCGAAAAAATTGGCACCGTTGGCGATGCTATCAGCTACATTTCTAACCATTCGAAGTAAGTTATTTACTAAAAACTGGTAATTTTCTTTTTAAACAAAATTCAAATTTATGGAACTAAAACGTGCTGTTGTTACTGGACTTGGAACTATTAACCCTATTGGGAACAACCTACAAGAGTTTTGGGGCAATTTGGAAAAAGGCGTTAGTGGCTGTGAGTTAATTACTAGCTTCGACACAGAAAAGTTTAAAACGAAATTTGCCTGTCAAGTAAAAAATTTCGATTCCCTTCAACACTTCGACCGCAAGGAAGTACGCAAGTACGATCCATATTGCCAGTATGCAATGGTTGCGGCTCACGAAGCCATGCTCGACTCAGGGCTCGACGTTAACACAGTTGACCTCGATATGGCAGGTGTTATTTGGGCATCAGGGATTGGTGGAATCCACACTTTCATGGAGGAAGTGAAAGGCTATTTCGCGGGAGATGGAACTCCGCGATTTAGCCCTTTCTTTATTCCTAAAATGATTGCCGACATTGCGTCGGGACACATTAGTATCCGTTACGGTTTTCGTGGCCCTAACTACTCAACCGTTTCGGCATGTGCATCTTCAACCCATGCGCTAATCGATGCACTTAACCTAATTCGTCTTGGCAAGGCAACAATTATGGTTACTGGTGGCTCCGAAGCAGCAATTAATGAAATTGGAGTTGGTGGTTTTAGTGCAATGCAAGCCATTTCAACAAATAATGCCGAGTTCAAATCAGCATCTCGTCCATTCGATGGAACTCGTGATGGTTTTGTAATGGGCGAAGGTGGTGCCGCACTTATAATTGAAGAACTTGAGCACGCAAAAGCTAGAGGTGCTAAAATTTATGCAGAACTTGCAGGCGGAGGCATGACCGCTGACGCATATCACTTCACCGCTCCTCACCCCGAAGGGCTTGGTGCAAGAAACGTTATGCTTGGAGCCATTAAAGATGCTGGTCTTAAAGTAGAAGACATTGACTACGTTAACGTTCATGGAACTTCAACCCCACTAGGCGACATTGCCGAATGCAAGGCTATTGAAAAGGTTTTTGGAGAGCATGCATATAAATTGAATATTAGCTCTACCAAATCGATGACTGGTCACCTTTTAGGTGCTACTGGCGCTCTTGAGGCTATTGCTACTATTTTTGCCCTCAAAACTGGCATTATCCCTCCAACCATTAACCACAAGGTTGCTGATCCCGAAATTGATCCTAAGCTTAACCTTACCCTAAACGTTGCCCAAAAGCGCAATGTTAATGCAGTGTTAAGCAATACTTTTGGTTTTGGTGGTCATAACTCATCGGTAGTTTTTGTAAAATACCAAGGATAAATACGTGGTAAGTTTTCTCCTTAGCCCGATAACTCGTTTTAGAATTAGCCCTAAGGATAAGGACTTATATCTCAAATTAAGAAAAGGTTTCGGTATTAAACCCCGAAACCTTGAGTTGTATCGTATTGCCCTAATTCACAAATCGGCATCAACCATTCATGCCAAAGGCAAAAGGGTTAACAACGAGCGCCTCGAGTACCTTGGCGATGCCGTGCTCGATGCTATTGTTGCCGATTATCTTTTTGCAAACTTTCCCACCCAAAAGGAAGGATTTTTAACCAAAATGCGCTCGCGCATAGTTAGTAGGCAAAGCCTAAACGCATTGGCCATCGAAATTGGTATCGACAAACTTGTAGTAACCCAAACTACAAACACGCTAGCGCAAAAGCATATTTATGGCGATGCACTCGAGGCATTTGTTGGAGCACTTTACCTCGATAAAGGTTTTCGTGAAACCAGCAAGTGGATTTTAAAGCATATTTTTAAAAAACACATTAACCTTAGCGAAGTAGTTGAAACCGAAAACGACTATAAAAGCAGGCTAATTGAATGGGGGCAAAAGAAAAAAGTTAGTGTAGTATTTGAATGTAGTGAGTTAGAACAGCTAAAGGGAAGCATTCCGCTTTTCGAAGCTCGAATTTTTGTTGATGGAAAACAAATGGGTTCGGGAATTGGAAACACCAAGAAAGAAGCCGAGCAAAACGCCTCGTTGGTTACAATTGAACGAGCCGATATTTACTTTTCGCCCGAACCATCGTCGGAGGAAAATTCCGAAGACGATTCCTAACGTTTTTTTATATCTTTAGCCCCACCAATAAACCAAAAAAATATGGAAGGTAAAAAAAAGGTGTTTGTTCTTCAGGATACAAAAGAACCATTTTTTCTTCTTGCCATTTCGTGTGCCGAAAGTATTCATAAATTAGTTTGGCTAATTCAGTCCCAGCTCGAAATAACCTTCGCCGAATCATCGGGATTAAGAGTAATTGTTTCGGGAAAAGAACCCATTGAATTCCCTGTCCACAAAGGAATATCGCCAGTTACTGGAGAAGAATTCTCGCTTATAAAAAACAAAATACACAGCAGCATACTGCTGAAGTCGCAGCCAAATATCGATTATATTCTCAAGGTTTCGGGAACAAATTCACCCATAAGGGTGAAAGAAGTAATTGCTAGCGTTAAAAAAGTTCCTGGGGTATTGGCGGCGCTTCGGCTTGAAATTCAAAAAGGGAAGGGTTTCGCTGCATTCGACTTGGTATAAAAAAACAGGCAGGAACCACCCTGCCTGTTCAAACCCTAAAACTTTAACCCATGAAAAAACCTCTATTCACTTCTCACCTAAATGAGAACTAGCAAACATTTGCTATTTTCACAGTACAAATATACGGCGAGAATAAGTTAACACAAACAAATTTGTGTTAAAGAGGGTTAACAGGTAGAGGCATAATGTGATAATGTATTTACATTTGCTGCATGAGCAGGTTACTAATTTGGATTTTAGCTTCAACAATTTCACTTGCAACCCTTGGGTTGGTTTTAGTTCAATCGAAATGGGTAAGAATTGCTGCTGAAATAAAAGGAGAACAGTTTACACAAACAGCAACGCTTGCCCTCGAAAAAATTACCACACAGGTCGACCAGCAGGAAACCGTTTTTCAGGTAATTGACGAGGTAAAGCCCTATTCAACCATAGGTCTTTCGTCGTCTCCAAAAATAACGTCGCATTACAGCCGAATTAATCGCACACGTAGCGGCATTCGAACATTAGAAAAAAACCAGCAAGCCTTTACCCTTCGCCAACTCGACACTTTACGAATTCCTTCAATTGGAAGGTTAAGCCCCACCGATTCGCTAACAATAACAAAATCGGGCAAACACATTTTCGACCTTAAGCCTTTGCAAACTTCGAAAACAAACCCTGAAATTAGCTTCAGAATTGCCCTCGACGAAAAGCTAGTAAACAAAACCATTTTTGTCGAAAATATTGTTGATAAGCTAATACAGGTTGAACTCCCCATTCAGGAACGAATTCCGAAGGAAACCCTCGACACCATAATTTATAGCGAACTAAATAAACTTGGAATTGATGCGCGCTTCGAGTACAGGCTTTTTAATGAGTACGACAGCACTGTATACGTAACTCCCAACTATAACCCAAGGTTTTCGGGACAAACATTTGCTACCCGACTTTTTCCAAACGATTTTTTTGCCCGGCGCTACTTTTTGTCCGTTTACTTTCCTAACCAACGCAGCTATATTCTTAGCTCCCTTGGCTTAATGACCTTTACAACATTTTTGCTCACAATTATTATTATTTTTGGCTTTGCCGTAACCATTTTCATAATTTTAAGACAAAAGCGACTTTCGGAAATTAAAAGCGACTTTGTAAGCAACCTTACTCACGAGCTTAAAACGCCTATTTCAACCATTTCGCTTGCCTCCCAAATGCTTAACGACACTTCGATTCCGGTTGAAAGGAAAAACCTTAACTACCTTGGAGGCATTATTTCCGAAGAGAGCAAAAGACTTGGCCAACAGGTTGAAAAGGTGCTTCAAATGGCCATTTTCGAAAAAACAAAACTAAAGCTAAAGCTCAAAGAGGTTAATGTTCATAAAGTTATTGATAAAGTAGTTTGCTCATTTAACCTTCAGGTTGAAAGCGTAAATGGGCAGCTCACGCTCGACCTACAGGCCGAAAACCCTAACTGCATTGCCGACGAAGTTCACATTACCAACGTAGTTAATAACCTACTCGATAATGCACTTAAGTACCGCAACGGAAATCCACAAATTCACGTTTCAACCTCGAATGGAGCAAACGGCGTTAATATTAACATAAGAGATAATGGGATTGGCATTTCGCGTGAGAACTTAAAAAGAATTTTTGATCAATTTTACCGTGTCCCCACTGGTAATGTGCATAACGTAAAAGGGTTTGGGCTTGGCTTAAGCTACGTAAAAAAAATTGTGGAGAGCCACGAAGGACGCATTTGGGTTGATAGCAACATTAACCAAGGAAGCATTTTTAGTATATACCTGCCATATAAAGGGCCAGAAAGAAACTCATAACAAACTGAAAAATGGAAAACATTAAAACACGAATTCTTCTTGCCGAAGATGACGAAAATTTAGGACTACTCCTAAAAGAGTATTTAATTGCAAAGGGTTTCGAAACAGAACTGTTTAAAGATGGCGAAAAAGCCCTTAAGGGCTTTAAAAATAATCATTTCGACATTTGCATTCTTGATGTAATGATGCCAATTAAAGACGGTTTTGCATTGGCACGCGAAATTCGAATGATTAACCCAGCCATGCCAATTCTCTTTCTAACGGCCAAGTCGATGAAAGAAGATGTGCTCGAAGGTTTCTCGATTGGGGCCGACGACTACATGACGAAACCCTTTAGCATTGAAGAACTTTTAGTACGAATTGAAGCCATACTCCGTCGCGCTCGAAAAGACCAGGGACCTCTTGGTCAAAGCGTTTTTACCCTTGGAATCTTCAGCTTCGACGCAACTAAACAAGTACTTCAGCATGGCGACCAAGTACGAAAGTTAACGACTAAAGAGTCGGAGCTACTTCGTTACCTTTGCGTTAACAAAAATGCAGTACTCGACCGAAACTTTGCCCTTAAAAATATTTGGGTCGACGATAGCTACTTTAATGCACGCAGCATGGATGTTTACATTACTAAACTTCGAAAATACTTAAGCGACGATTCGAGTATTGAGATTATTAACGTGAGAGGAAAAGGCTTTAAACTACTATCGCAATAGTAGAATTGCCCTGCCCTAAATAATTATTTGCGCTTATTTTTTACTCCGTTTCTTGAGTAAGCATTGTTTTGTATTAGTTTTTTTACTAATATTATGGTGTTTTTCGAGAAAAAGGGAATAAATTTACGGCCATGGAAAAGATTGTATTAGAGCCAACCAACGAAACTCCAAAAGTTTTACTTGATAGGGAGAATAGTGTATTCGAGTTCTCTGGGAATTCGCTTCCCGAAGATGTGGTTACTTTTTATACCCCAATTTTAAACTGGTTCGATCAGTATGCAGTTTCGCCAAACAATAGAACAGAGCTAAAGTTTAACCTCGAATACTACAATACTTCATCGTCTAAAATGATACTTAAAATTTTAGAGATTTTTAAAACTATTCATCGAAAAGGGTTTGAGGTTGAAGTTCACTGGCATTTTATGGAAGATGATGAAGACATGATTGAGGCTGGTGAAGACTACTCAGAAAACATAAAAATTCCATTCAGATTTATCAGTCATCCCCGGTAATGGGTTAAACGACAAGTTGTAAATGGCACTTCTAAAACTCCGACTGGCGGCAATCAGGCTAATAGGCCGATTCCCAAAAACTGAAGAAATTGAAAAGAAAGACGCTGCGCTTCGCAAGGAGTATAGCAACTTTAAATCTTTTTCCCACTCCCCTGAGTACATAAGGTACACAGAACTTAAGCAATTTATTGCTAGCGGAGAACCCGAAAAAGTGAAAAGGGAACTTAATCAACTTACCTACCAAGCATCGCCTGAGTATAAGACCGAACAGGAATTTAAAAAGTTATTGGGCGATAAGGCAATAAAAAACTTCTTGCGAATTGAAAATTCGGAAACGCTTTCATTCCTCTCGAACGTCGAACTTTCGGGTAAACCAGTTCGGTTTAACGATTTAAAACAAGCAGTTGAGTCGAACGAGTACCAATCGAAACGAAAGGAACATAAAAAGCAACAAACCGACGACTACCAAAGAGAAGTTGAGTATAATACACTTCGCAAGAGTAGTGAACTTAAACGTTACTTCAAGTTAAAAAATTCGTCTCCCGTTAAAGACTACTTTGCCGTTAAAAACTCAGACCTGCTTAACAAGTACTATGCTCTTAAAGAGCATGTTGAGTCGAGTGAATTAATCGAAAGAAAGAAATATCTCCTCTCAAAAAATAAATTTGAAACATCTGACACCTTTCAAAAAGTTCAGGAATTTAAGGCACTCGAAAAATCGGAGAAAATTGTTTGGTTCAACAAGGTTAACGGAACCGATAGGTTTAAAGAAATTGAACGTTGGGAGTTAACATTTAGCGACGAGTTTGAGGCAAAAGAAATCGATAAAAGTAAGTGGCTCACCAGGTACTTTTGGGGCGATGCTTTAATGGGTAAAAATTATTCGCTTGCCGCCGATTTGCATTGGTACGCCGACACTAAAAATATAGAGCAAAAAAATAGCGTTTTAAGTATTATAACCAAAAAGGAGAACTCCGACGGATTAGCTTGGAATCTTAATTTTGGCCTTACGCCAAAAACGTTTCAGTACACTTCGGGAATTGTAAATACTGGACAAACATTCCGTCAGAAATTCGGAAAGTTTGAGGCTAAAGTTAGGTTTACCGCAGTTCAAGGCGTTTACCATGCCTTTTGGCTTGTGGGCGAAAAAATGCTTCCCGAAATTGACATTTTCCGTAAAAAGGGAAAAGACAACAAGTCGGTTCAAGGAGCATACTTTTGGGCAAACGGCGACATTGCCAAAAGCAAAAATACCAAAACTGCTATTGGAGGCTTCGATTTCTCTCAGGAATTCTTCATTTTAAGTATTGAATGGGATGCCGAGGCAATTACTTGGAAAATTAATGGCGAACCCTATAAAAAGGAGGCTAATAATCTCCCCGATTGCCCTGTGTATGTAGTACTTTCGTCGGGGGTAACAGAACAAGCCAACGACCAGTTGCTTCCAGCAAAAATGGAGGTTGACTGGGTACGCTGCTGGAAGGAAGTTGCCAAATCCTAAACCCTATAGGCTCCTACCCTCTTTCGTACCGAAAAATCGTCAATGTAGGTCGATTGCGTATCGAACTGCCAGTTCCACTCATTTACCTTCTCAAAACCCGTAAGGTTTATATAAACTCTAGGGCTTTCGCTTTGTAATTTGCTTTTTAAATCGAGTATTTCCTCGTATAACTCGGTGATAAGCAGGCTTTTTCCTTTGGGTAACGATTTTATATGAAGTGTTTGAAATGCTTCGATTAATTCAACAAGGCTATATTTCGATAAACTCTTTCGATTTTCGAAAGCATCGATAAAAGGGGCATGTAGTTGGCTAAGCGTATTTATTGAAACGACTAGGTCGTAGTTAAATGCGTTGCTACTTGATGTGTTCTTAATGTTATCAATAAGAAGTTCGAACTTAAAACTACTGGGTTTTTGAAGAAAACTTTTCACTTCGTGAACTGCACCAAAAGTCAAATCGAAATCGATAAATTCAATTGATTCGACTCCTTTGTATTTATTTACCAATTTTGTGGGATGGGCAATGTCGAAAAGTTTAACCCGAATGCCCTGTTCAATTAGTTCTTTTAAGGGAACATCCAAAAGCCATCCGCTGCCGAAAATGGCAACCGTTTTTGGCTTTAACCTGTCAACTTCGGAAAGAATTGCTTGGCGCGAGATACTTAAATGTGGCTCCCAGTTTCCCTGCTCACGAAGAAATCGTTGAAGTATTCCATGTTGGTTAGCAAAGTAACCAAGCGAATAGTTTTGCCTCCACCTTTTTAGCCAATGAAAGAAATCGTTCACCTTGGGGAACCAAATTATCAATCCATACGAAGAACCGCAAGGAAGGCCGACTGAGGAACCTCAACGTTACCCACCTGGCGCATTCGTTTCTTCCCTTTTTTCTGCTTTTCGAGCAGCTTACGCTTACGCGAAATATCGCCACCGTAACACTTGGCAGTTACATCTTTACGAAGCGCCTTTACCGTTTCGCGGGCAATAACTTTGGTGCCAATTGCAGCCTGAATGGCAATGTCGAACTGTTGGCGCGGAATGAGCTCCTTTAGTTTTTCGCAAATTTTGCGACCAAAGTTATAGGCATGATCCCTATGAATTAGAGCCGAAAGAGCATCGACCATTTCACCATTAAGAAGTATGTCAAGCCTTGCCAATGTAGCCTCCTGAAAACCATCGAGGTGGTAATCGAACGAAGCGTAACCCCTCGAAACTGATTTTAACTTATCGTAAAAGTCGAAAACAATTTCACTGAGAGGCATTTTAAAAGTTAACTCGATGCGATTGGAAGTGAGAAATACCTGATTTTTAAGCGTTCCACGCTTATCGATGCAAAGTCGCATAACAACTCCAAGCGAGTCGCTATTGGTAATTACCTGAGCGTGAATGGTTGGTTCCTCAATATGGTCGATAAGAGTTGGAGCAGGAAGCCCGCTTGGGTTGTGAATTTCAATTAAATCGCCTTTTGTAGTGTACACATTATACGAAACGTTTGGCACGGTAGTAATTACATCCATGTCGAATTCCCTATAGAGTCGCTCCTGAATAATTTCCATATGAAGCAGCCCAAGAAAACCGCACCTAAAGCCAAAGCCTAACGCCAATGAACTTTCGGGCTCAAACGACAACGAAGCATCGTTAAGCTTAAGCTTATCGAGCGAAGCTCGAAGGTCTTCGTACTCATCGGCCTCAACGGGGTAAACCCCAGCAAAAACCATAGGCTTTACATCGGAGAAACCTGGAATGGCCTCGGTTGTTGGACGATTTACATGTGTAATGGTGTCGCCAACCTTAACATCGGTCGACTCCTTTATTCCAGAAATAATATAGCCCACATCGCCAGCAGCAAGGAAGTCCTTAGGTTGCAACTTCAGCCTTAAAATGCCTACCTCGTCGGCTTCGTACTGCTTACCAGTATTAATGAATTTAACTTTATCGCCCTTGCGTATTGTTCCGTTAGTTACCCTGAAGTAAGCAATAATTCCACGGAACGAGTTGAACACTGAATCGAAAATAAGTGCCTGTAGAGGAGCATCGGGGTCGCCTTTTGGTGCTGGGACACGATTGATTATTGCTTTGAGTATTTCATCGATTCCTTCGCCCGTTTTTCCGCTTGCAGGAATTATTTCGTCGCGTTTGCAACCCAAAAGGTCAACAATTTGATCCATAACATCCTCGACCATAGCAGCGTCCATGTCTATTTTATTAACCACCGGAATTATTTCTAAATCGTGGTTAAGGGCAAGGTAAAGGTTCGAAATGGTTTGCGCCTGAATTCCTTGGGTAGCATCGACAATTAGCAAAGCACCTTCGCAGGCTGCAATTGCACGAGAAACCTCGTACGAAAAGTCGACATGACCAGGAGTATCGATTAAGTTTAAAATATAGTTTTGACCCTCAAATGGGTACTCCATTTGAATGGCGTGACTTTTAATGGTAATTCCCTTTTCGCGCTCAAGATCCATACTGTCGAGCACCTGGTTCTGCAATTCCTTCCCAGTAAGGGTGTGGGTTCGCTCAAGTAGCCTGTCGGCAAGTGTACTTTTACCGTGGTCGATATGCGCTATAATGCAGAAATTTCTGATGTTCTTCATGTACTTTTTATTAAGAGCGCAAAGATAGCTAAGAATTGGTAATTCTCAAGATGCTGAAACTAGCTTTGTATCATTTACATTCGATTAAATTAATAAAAGTAACTCACTAAATAATTGCTAAATTATATTTAACTTAACTCGCTGATTTTATACTAATTAATTTAACGCTAAAAACTTTTTTTAAATTTTGATAGGGTAAAAAGTTGTTAAAAGGTCTTATTGTCGAAAGCCTTTTAATTGTAACTAACCACTAACTATAAAAGTTATGAAACCAACAATTAGTTTTATCAGAATAGGTATCGTAGCCCTATTAATTGGGGCATACGGCAACCTAATGGCCCAAAATGGCGACTCGTACGTTACCTTTAAGGGCGCACTAAAAGATGGAAAAACCAAAGAAAGTTTGGTTTTTGCAACGGTTACACTACCCGAAACGCATATAGGAACGGTGTCGAATAGCGATGGCGACTTCGCTCTTAAAGTTCCAAAAACACACACTTCGAAGTCGATTTTAATAACACACCTTGGGTATAAGAATAAAGTAGTTGAGCTTTCGTCGCTAAAGCCCGATAATGGGAACGTTATCTTTCTAGAACCTGCTTCGGTAAACCTCGATGAGATTACAGTAAGGCCTCTCGATGCTCAAAAAATTGTTCTCGATGCGCTGCAGAAAGTTCCTTACAATTACAGCAATAGACCTAATATGCTACTGGGATTTTACAGAGAAACCATTAAACAGCGCCGCGACTACGTTTCGATTTCGGAAGCAGTTGTTGATATATATAAAGCACCTTATAAATCGGCTGCCGAAGGCGATAGGGTTCGCATTTTTAAAGGGCGCAAAAGTTCTAATGTTAAAAGGAGCGACACTCTTGCTGTAAAACTTCAAGGAGGTCCCAATGTTTCGTTACTTCTCGATATTGCGAAAAACCACGATCTGCTTCTATTCGATGAAACGTTAAACTTATACAATTTCACCTTCGATGATTTGGTAACCATTGATAATACCATGTGTTACGTAATATCGTTCTCGCAAAAGTCGTTCGTTTTAGAACCTCTTTACTTTGGAAAACTTTACATCGACACAAAAAATTTAGCTATTGTTATGGCTCAGTTTAGCCTGAATATTGAGGATAAGGACAAAGCTGCATCGATGTTTGTAAAGAAAAAACCTTACGGCGTCAAATTCTACCCTACTTCAACTTCGTACCTAGTTACCTATAAACAGCAAAATGGTTTTTACTACCTCAACTACGCACGTAACGAGGTAAAATTTAAGTGTACTTGGCCAAAAAGAATTTTTAGTTCGAACTATACCATTAACTCCGAGCTAGCAATAACCGACCGAGAAGTGGATAACACAACACGCCTAACATACCGCGAGTCATTCCGAAGCAACGATGTTTTCTCAGATGCCGTTACCGCTTTTAACGACGAAAATTTTTGGGGCGAGTACAACGTAATTGAACCCGACGAAGCAATTGAGTCGGCAATTAAAAAGTACGGAAAAAGGCTTAAAAGACAATAGTTCATTTAAGTTTCGATTACAAAATGGGGCAAGGATTGGAAACTCAACTCCTTGCCCCATTTCCCAAAAAAAAATTCATACTTTTGGTGTATACACTTTAGAACGATGAACCTCTTTGAACTAAATACTTTAAGACGAATTAAGCAAGGCGATGTGAAGGAGTTCGAAAAGCTCTTTCGGAAGTACTACCCCGTTCTTTGTATGTTTACTCGAAAGTACGTTAACGACATGGACTCGGCCGAGGAGATAGTTCAAGATTTGTTTTATAAACTTTGGAAAGACAGAGAGTCCATTGATGTTAAAACTTCGCTTAAAGCTTACCTATTCCAATCGGTTAAGAACAAAGCCTTAAAGGTAATTGACCATAACGCTGTAAAGCAAAAGCACGCAGCCTATGTTAAGCAAGACCTCGAAAGCACATCGGTTGACAATTCGGACAGCATTGAGGTAACCGAACTTAGTGAAGCAATAACCCGAACATTAAACCAGCTGCCCGAACGGTGTCGGGAAATTTTCATCCTTAGTCGATTCGATGGGCTAAAATACCATGAAATTGCCGAAAAGCTATCGATTTCGATTAAAACGGTAGAGGCTAACATGGGCAAAGCGCTACAGCTTTTTAGGAGTAGCCTTAAACCCTTCGACAACCTAGCCAGCTAACTGTTAACAAAAGTTGCCATGAAAACGAACGAGAACATACAAGATTTCTACATAGAAGCAGCCAAGTTTTTAGCTGGCGAACTTAATAGCGAGGAACAGCAAGCCTTTAGTAATCGTTGCGCAGTTCCCGAGAACAAAACCCTTTTTAATGAAATGAAACGAGACTGGAATAAAATTAGAATGACACAAAAAAGTAGCACCATTAATACCGATAGGGCTTGGAATACCCTTTTCAATAAACTCGAAAGCGAAAGTTTAATAGCAACCCCCGAATATAAAAACAATTTCACTTTTGGTGCTTGGCTAAAAGTTGCTGCCGTTGTAACCATTATGGTTTCAATTGGCGGTGTGTTTTACCTAAACCCTTTTAAAAGTTCACAAATTGCAATTGAAACGGTAAGCGAAAATGAAACACTTGTTAGAACCCTTGCCGATGGATCGACGGTTTACCTTAGCGGAAATACGACCCTATTGTTTCCCGAAAAATTTGCATCGAAGGAACGTTTGGTGAACCTAACTGGAGAGGCATTTTTCGAAGTTGCACCCGACCGTAGTAAACCCTTCCGAATTGAAACCAACGGAGCTATTGTAGAAGTTGTTGGCACATCGTTTAAGCTAAAGTCGCTGAGCAAAACCGATTTCGCCATTCAGGTTGAAACAGGAATTGTAAAAGTATTCGACACACAAAATGACAATAAAAGTTTTACAGTTACTGCTGGAGAGCAACTTATTGCCAGCAATAATACTTTTTTAAAATCGAACTTTACAAAAGGGAGCAACAAACTAAACCCTGCAAAGCGAATTCACTTTAAGGACGAAACCCTTGGGAATGTTATTGAAGTTGTGAACCGAAATTACGGAAGCAGCTTAACCGCATCGACTAACAATTTAAGTTCGCGGCGCATTACCGTTACGTTTCAGGGTAGTTCAATCGATACAATCGTTGCCGTTCTTTGCGCTAGCCTTGAGTTAAAGGCAAGCAGCGAAAATGGGCAAACTGTTCTGACCGAAAAAGGACAATGATATTTTTAAAAAATCGAATCCATTTCACTATAAAGGCAACGGTTATAGTAATCATTGCCCTTTTCCCATTTATACATTCAGCGGTATTTGCTCAAGCATATGCCGACAGCGTAATGCAAAAAAGGGTAACCCTTGGTCGACTTAAAGCAACAACCTACGAAGCGTTAAACCGAATTACCGACAGCACTGGTTACCTGTTTGTTTACGACAGCCGAATTATATCGAACGAAAAAAAAGTTAGGCTCAATATTCAACCTTCGACCATTAAAGAGGCACTCGACCAAATTTTAGCCGACACAACCCTGTGCTACAAAACCATAGGAAAACACATAATACTTTACCGAACAGCAGGCAGCCCCAAGGCTGAAAAGGTTATTCAACAGGCCGACTCAAGCAAGCACATTATTTTAAAGGGACGAATAGTCGATTCGCAAAATCAAAGAGCCTTAGCTTTTGCTACAATTGGCATTCCGAAGCTGGCAATTGGAAACGTAAGCAACTCAGAAGGATTTTTTTCGCTTAAACTACCCTTCGAGGCCTTGGGCTTAAGCGTTACCATATCGCATTTAGGTTACAAAACCCGAACGGTTCCAGTTGAAGTTCTTCTTTTCGAAGCTTCCGATATTTTCCTCGACGTTGAATACGTTTCAATTCAGGAAGTTATAATTAGACAATTTGACCCGAGGAAAATGGTAGAGGACTTTATTACCCGAATACCCCAGAACTATGGAAAAGAGCCAACATACCTTACTGCATTTTACCGCGAGGGCGTTCGAAAGGGAAATGGCTACCTAAACTACTCCGAGGGAATTTTTAAGATATACAAATCGAGCTACGCAAGCGGGTACGAAACCGATCAGGTTAAAACCCTTAAAACCCGAAAGCTTCGAAATGTAAATCCTTCGGACACTTTGGACATAAAGCTTAAGGGAGGAATTGGAGGCGCCCTTATGCTCGACATTGCAAAAAATATCGATAACTTTTTTAGCAAAGAAGTTTTAGAACTTTACAACTTTACTAAATCCGACATTGTTGTTTTTAACGAGCGGTTAACCTACGCAATAAACTTCGATCAAAAGGAATTTGTAACCGATCCTCTAATTGAGGGAACACTTTACATCGATATTGAAACACTTTCGTTGGTTGGAGCCGACATGCAGGTTAACCCCCAAAGAATTAGCGGACTAACCAACCAACTTGTGGTTAAGCGAAACAGGCGCATATCGATTAAGCCCGAAAAGGTAACCTATTCAATACGGTACGGTTTTCTAAACCATAAATTTCATCTTTCGCACGTACGTGGCGACTTGCAGTTTAAGTATAAAAGAAGAAATCAGCTTTTTTACGGACGCTTTTATGCCTTTCTCGAAATGGCAACAAGCCATGTTGATAGCCTAAACGTAACGCGATTCGAACGAAAGGATGCAGAACCGTTAACCTCAATTTTTTCGGAAACCGCATCGAAAACCGATGATCGTTTTTGGAAAAATTTCAATTCCATTCCACCCGAAGCAAATCTTTACGAAGCACTTAAGAACATGTCGTTCGAAGCATTCACTTCGGAAAACGAATAAAAAAAGAGGCTGCCCTTTTTCGACAGCCTCTTAATTATAGTTGATTCGATTATTACATCATTACATCCATTCCGCACGTTCCTGGGTGAGCAGGCAAGCACGCCAGCAGTGTGATTAAAACCTTTAACATTTTACTACATATCTTCCAACGATAAGCAAACCATTTCAAACCGATATTTTGGCAAAACCTTGTTTTTAAGATGCTCTACTTTGGCAGCCAGCAATTCTGGTTTAAAGTTTTTCTTTTGACGCTTTACTTCGGCTATTACAGCCTGATTCTTCTCCAATTTTAGCGCAACAATATCTATCTCGTTCTGACTTCCCCTTGGCTCCCACCATGAACCAATGGTGCGGAATTGCATACTTTCGGCAAATTGCTGCTTGAAGTAAAGTTCCAACACCTTACCAGAGTATGTAGGGTAATCAGCCATTATGATGGTTTGCAACGCATCGAAGTTTTTAATTTCTATTAACGACCTATGACGGTCGAAATAGTTGAACCAGAAGCGGATAAAATTATCCTTTATCTCATAGCGAACCGTTTGGGTTCCTTCTTTTGACATCACAGGGCGTGTTCGGGTAATAATATTGTAATCCTCAATTAACCTTTTTATTTGCCCTCCAATGCTTTTATCGCCTAAAGCAGTTTCAATTTCTGGTTGGGTATTAGTTCCTCCCGAAATGGCACTCAGTATTGAAAAGTAGGTGGTATAGTTCTTCCCAAACTCTTCAATAAGAAGATTCTTTCCTTCATCGGTAAAGGGCGAGTTCTCCCTAACCATAAAAGAAATCATATTGTTTACGCTAAGCAAACCATTATCGCAGAAAAGTTCCAGATACTTCGGCACACCACCTGTGAAAGCAAACAGTGCGAGTAAATCGTCATTGTTATATTGAGGATAGTGGTCGCGCATAATCTCTTTAAGTGTTGACAAGCCCAATGGCGACAACTTGATGATATTATCGGCTCGTCCAAATAAGGGCTCCTTGGCATGCTGAAATATTTTTAGCATGAGCGAATTTACCGAACCAGAGACAATGAGATTCATTCTTGTTCGTTTGCGGTACTGATCCCAAATATTCTGCATATCGCTGAAAATTGATTCATTGATATTGTAAAACTCCTGAAACTCGTCGATAACCAAGTTGAACGGTTTACTTACCGACAATTCCATCATATATTGGAAAAGCGATTGGAACGACCGAATTTCGGTAGGCACGAAGGCGTTAAGCGACTGCGCAATTATTGGAATAAATTCAGCGCACAGAGTTGTCTCATTCTTTCGACCAACAAACAGATATACTGTTGTGGTTTGTTCTACGGCTTTCATAATAAGGCTCGTTTTTCCAATTCGCCTTCTTCCGGTAACTACCGTAAACCGAGAATATTCATTGAAAGACAACTTCTGAATCCTTTGCAATTCAGATATTTCACTTGTTCTATTGTAAAATTTCATAATCACATAATTTTGTTACCAGCGTTACGGTTACTGCTGTAACAAAGTTAATGCATTTACTCAGATTTACAATTTTTTTCTTGTTTTTACAAAACGCTGCTTGCATAAGCCCCCGCTCGGCGAACCCCGCTGGCTATTGGGGTGAAGATTTCATCGAACTTAAATAGCGGTTTGCCTACGGCGAACTCGCCAAAAAACGGCTCGGTTCCTGACCGCATAAAATTCAATTACCGATACGTTTTCCATGGCAAATCAAGAAAAACGATTTCCAACAGACCATCCATGTCAGCGTAATTCCTTGCACTTGAGTAACGGTAATCTTCTGGTTTATCGACCAATCCAGCACGCATAGGATTATTGTGCATGTAGAAAAACGAATAAAAAAAGGGGCTGCCCTAATAGGCAGCCCCTTAAGTATAGTTTGTTTAAAATATTACATCATTCCATCCATTCCGCCCATTCCGGGGTGAGCAGGCATTCCTCCGCCTTTCTCTTTCTCCTCAACCATTAAACACTCGGTTGTAAGAAGCATGCCAGCAATTGATGCTGCATTTTCGAGAGCTACACGGGCAACCTTGGTTGGATCGATTACACCGCTTTGGAAAAGATTTTCGTACTTATCGGTGTGAGCATTATAACCGTAATCGGCTTTGCCCTCTTTTACCTTTTGTACAACTACTGAACCTTCCATGCCAGCATTCTCGACAATTTGGCGAAGCGGCTCTTCGATGGCGCGTTTCACAATTTGCATACCTGTTGTTTCGTCCTCATTAACGCCAGTAAGATTTTCGAGCGCTTCGATCGCACGAATATAGGCAACACCACCACCAGGAATAATTCCTTCCTCAACGGCTGCACGGGTTGCGCTAAGCGCATCGTCAACACGGTCCTTCTTCTCCTTCATTTCGGTTTCGGTCGAAGCGCCTACGTATAGAACCGCAACACCGCCAGCAAGTTTAGCTAAGCGTTCCTGAAGTTTTTCGCGATCGTAATCGGAAGTTGTATTCTCAATTTGAACCTTAATTTGAGCAACACGCTTTTCGATAGTTTCTTTATTGCCACCACCATTTACTATGGTTGTATTTTCCTTATTGAGGGTAATTTTTTCGGCTTTGCCAAGCATGTCCATTTTTGCAGCATCGAGACGAAGACCTTTTTCCTCCGAAATTACAACGCCACCTGTAAGAATTGCGATATCTTCGAGCATTTCCTTACGGCGATCGCCAAAGCCTGGGGCTTTAACAGCTGCAATTTTAAGCGAACCACGAAGTTTATTTACAACAAGTGTTGCAAGAGCTTCGCCATCAATATCTTCGGCAATAATAAGGAGTGAGCGACCATTTTGAGCTACAGGCTCAAGTATTGGAAGCAAATCCTTCATGGTCGAAATTTTACGATCGGTAATAAGCACTAGAGGAGTATCTAGCACTGTTTCCATTTTCTCGGGATTTGTAATGAAGTAAGGAGAAATGTAACCGCGGTCGAACTGCATTCCTTCAACAATTTCAACGGTAGTTTCAATTCCCTTTGCCTCTTCAACAGTAATAACGCCTTCCTTTTTAACCTTTTTCATTGCCTCGGCAATAAGGTTTCCAATTTCGTGGTCGTTGTTAGCCGATATGGTGGCAACTTGTTCAATTTTTGTATAATCGTCGCCAATGGCAACCGACTGCTTTTTAAGGTGTTCAACAACTTTTATAACAGCTTTGTCGATTCCCCTTTTCAAGTCCATTGGATTTGCACCAGCGGTAACGTTTTTTAAACCTACTGTAACAATTGACTGCGCCAAAACGGTAGCGGTAGTTGTTCCGTCGCCAGCATCGTCGGCGGTTTTCGAAGCAACCTCCTTAGCAAGCTGAGCTCCAACATTTTCTAAAGGATCGCTAAGCTCAATTTCCTTGGCAACGGTAACGCCATCTTTAGTAATTTGGGGTGAGCCAAATTTCTTTTCGATAACAACATTACGACCTTTTGGGCCAAGTGTTACTTTTACTGCATTAGCTAGCTGGTCGACACCCTTTTTTAGGTGCTCGCGAGCTTCGCTATCGAATTTTATAATTTTTCCTGCCATAGCTTTAAACTATTTACTTTTATTAATTACTGTTCGAATTAAATAACAGCCAAAATGTCGGACTGCTTCATCATTAGGTAGTCCTTACCGTCGACCGAAATTTCGGTGCCAGCGTATTTTCCGTAAAGCACAACATCGCCAACTTTAACTTCCATGGTTATATCTTTTGTGCCAGGACCAGCAGCTTTAACTGTGCCTTTCATGGGCTTTTCCTTAGCTGTGTCGGGAATATAGATTCCGCTAGCGGTTCTTTCTTCAGCCTCCATTGGCTCAACAAGTACTCTGTCGGCTAATGGTTTAATTTTTACTTCTGACATTTCTTTATAATTTAATAGTTAAACATTTTCATTAATCGAGTTGGTTACTTACGAATGATGTGCCAAACCTTCGATTTAAGTGTTTTGAGTTAATAAACTGACAAAAGGTTAGGGTTGCATATTTTATATGACTATTCAATGCAGTGGTTTCGATGCAGAAACCTTGCTACAGTGTGGATAAAATAAAAATGGGTGTTAGACTGACACTCTGACACCCATTTCGCGGTACGTTAAAAAAGTTTATTTTGGAACTACAGGCTCTTCAGTTTCTTGTTGCTCTTGGCCAACAGGGAATGCTGGAGTTTGACTTTCATCCTTAGTGTTGTCAATTTTTTCCTGAATAGCAGAACGTGGCCCTTCGCTATTTTCGCGGGGAAGAGCAAATGCTGCTAAAAGACTAAGAACTAAAAGGCTAACGGCAAGAGTCCAAGTGGCCTTTTCGAGAAAATCGGCAGTTTTGCGAACGCCCATAACCTGATTTGACGAAGCAAAATTCGATGCTAGGCCTCCACCTTTCGAGTTTTGAACCAGTACAATTAGCGTAAGCAATACGCAAACGATGATGATAAAAACAGATATTACTAAGTACATTGTTAGGGAGTTTTAAATTATTATTCCTTAAGTTGATTCTTTATGCTTTCGATTTGACCCGCAAAGTAAACTCTTTTTTCTGGAAATTTCAAGCATAATTTCTCATAAATTGTTATTGCCTTTTCGTGTAGCCCTTGAGCTCTGTAAATTATAGCTAGCTGTTCGCTGGCTACATCGTCGGGTTCCTTAAGCGATGAAAGGGAAATATCCTCTATTTCGGCATTTGGGTCGATTGGCTTTGGCTTCTCGATTCGTGGGTTTGTTTCGATAAAATAGTCGATTAAGCTCTGAGGCTCTACCCCCTTGGGTTCGGCTTTAGTATCGGAAACTTCGAGGGAAACTTCTTGCTTTTCGGTTAATGCTTCAACTTTTAAGCTGGGCATTAACGAGGTATAGTTGCCATCGTCGATAAATTCGCCAGGAATTTCGAGGGTGTAAAGCTGGGCGTCGATAAAATTCGACTCCTTTGGGCCAAGCTGTGTTCCCAAGGAACTTTCGGGCGAGGTTACATCCAAAAAACTAACCTGCTCGTCGTCGTCGCTTCCACTTACAATTTCGAAATTTACAATATCCTCGGCACTTTCGGGCGTTTCGGTTAATTCGTTAAATAGGCTAAATTCAATTGTTTCCTCTGCTGAACTACTTTCTAAATAATTCTCGTGAGTAATTGTGGTTTCAACAGCCGCGCTACTTGTTATAATATCCTGCGTATTATCGGCAGCACTACTTACCGAAACTGCTGAACGAGAATTTAAAAGGGTGTGCAAGTTTTTTCTGTCGGCCACAAGTGCAGCAATTCCCGACAGCTTGCTGTTAAACTCCAACGACTGCCTATTCAGCATAAGTAACTGTTGAATTTTAGCAGCAGTAAAATAGGGATACCTTTCGCAAATTGCTTTAACGCTTTCAGCTTCGTTAGCTAAAAAGCCCTTTCGGTTATCGATTAAATTTAAAAACGATGTCTTATCCATAGTTACTACCAGTTTGCAACTGCTCCATTAAATACATCCTCGACCAGCTTGTCGACAATAATTTTCACCAATTCGCCTTCAATGCTGTTAAATTGCTCTTGGCTATCGAAATCTTCGTACCGCGAAAACGACTTGTCGAAATTTTGTTTTTCATCCTTACTATTTACAAATTTAACCCTAATGGTTATTGTTAACCTATTAGAAGCCGCAGTTTCGTTACCCTGAATGGCAACTGGGGTAACCTGATAGTTTTTTATTTCGCCCGAAAAATTAAGGTCTCCAAAATCGGAAACCATGCTAAGCCGTGTTTGCGAAACAAACCTATTTTTTAGCTCCTCGGTGAAAAGGCTACTAAGAGTAGGATTTACTAAGGTTGAAAGGTTTTGGAAGTAAGCAACACTAACCGTTTTAACATCGGGCGAAATAGATGCTCCTGTAAACGAATACTTTACGCTACAACTCCACGCTAAAACTATTACGATTAAAGCAATAATAATATGCTTTGAATTTTGTTGAAACGAGTTCATTTTACTATTCGAGATTATATTCTTTTATTTTTCGGTAAAGGGTACGCTCCGAAATTCCAAGTTCTTGAGCTGCGTTTTTTCTGCGGCCATTATACTTGTCGAGCGCCCTTATTATCATCTCCTTTTCCTTGTCGATAAGCGATAACGACTCTTCGGTAAGCTCTTCGGTGTCGTGATAAATTGGCTGTTCGTGAATTATCGATGTGCTTTCGGAGTTTATTTTGTGCGTTTTTGGAAGCACATTTTCTACACCTTTATATAAGTTACTAATAATGCCCTTCGTTTCTTCGTGGTGGGTTATTTGCTCCGAGTCGCCCTCTAACATGGTACGAACAAGCTTTTTTAAGTCGTTAACGTCGTTGCGCATATCGAAAAGAATTTTGTATAGAATTTCCCTTTCGTTGGCAAACGATGGTTCGTCGTTAGCACCTTTTATTAACGCTGGAAGTTTATTTGAATTATAGCCTGGCAGGTATTTCTGAAGAATTTCGGGACCAATAACCCTATTCTCTTCAATAACCGAAATTTGCTCGGTAACATTTTTAAGTTGTCTTACATTTCCTGGCCACGTATAGGCCACAAGAAGTCGTCGAGCGTCGTCGTCGAGCGTTATTGAGGGCATACGGTACTTATCGGCAAAGTCGACCGAGAACTTTCGAAATAAAAGAGGAACATCCTCGGGCCTTTCGCGCAAGGGAGGAACCTGTATTGGTACTGTATTAAGCCTGTAGTATAAGTCCTCACGAAACCTGCCATTGTCGATGGCCTGAAGTAAGTTAACATTTGTAGCCGCGATAACCCTAACGTCGGTTTTTTTAACCTTCGACGAGCCAACCCTAAGGTATTCGCCAGTTTCGAGAACCCTGAGTAACCGAACTTGAGTTGATAAGGGAAGTTCGGCTACCTCGTCGAGAAATATTGTGCCGCCACTTGCAACTTCGAAGTAACCCTGACGGGCTTCGTTTGCACCGGTAAACGAACCTTTTTCGTGCCCAAACAGCTCCGAGTCTATAGTTCCCTCGGGTATTGCTCCGCAGTTAACGGCAATGTATTGCCCGTGCTTACGCACGCTAAAGGCATGAATAATTTTTGGGAAAACCTCTTTTCCTGTACCGCTTTCGCCGGTAATAAGAACCGACAAATCGGTTGGGGCAACCTGACGAGCTATGTCGATGGCACGGTTTAATCCATGCGTGTTTCCAATAATTTCGAACCTTTGCTTTATTTTTTGAACATCCATTTTAGTAAAATCTTAACCACCTGACAAAATTACATATTTTTTGTCACCCCTGCCAGTTTACTAAAAATTAAATCCGTTAAGAACGATTAATGGTGGGGTTGTTCTTTTTCTCTCGCAGATTACGCAGATTAACGCGGAATTTATTGTGGTTTTTATTTCTCGCAGATTACGCAGATTTTGTTTCGGAACATTTAATATCTGCGCCATCAGCGCTATCAGCGAGAGGCAATGAGTTGAAACTATCTACACCTTATTAGTTACAAAATAACTTTTCCTCGAATTTGAATCGAAAAGTATTAACAATTTGTTAATCATTTTATAGGTTATGGCGTGCAATCTATTCATAATTTTGTGCGATATTTGAAAATCACAAATCCTAAAACTATGAGAACACGATTAACTAATTTAATGCTTACCCTAGTTTTCGCCATTAGCGGAGTTTGCGCTTTTGGTCAAGGGTCAACAACCTCCGCCATTAATGGCCGCGTGATTGACGACATGGGCGAACCTGTTCCCTTTGCTATAGTAATGGCTCTGCATGAACCCAGCGGTTCGACATACGGGACAAGCACTCAGGACAATGGAACATATGTCCTTACAGGCTTAAGAGTAGGCGGACCGTACACAGTTTCAATTTCATTTATGGGTTATACACCTGTTAATTACACGGATGTGAACCTAAAGTTAGGGGAATCGTTTGTGCTCAATGGTCTGCTTAAAGAATCGGCCACAGAACTTGAAGCTGTTGTTATTTCAGCAGGACTAGGCAATCCCATTTTAAACTCCAACCGCACTGGTGCACAAACAAATATTAGTAGGCGCGACATTAACAACATGCCTACAATCAGCAGAAGCATTACCGATCTTTCTCGATTAACACCTCAAGCACAAGGGAACTCGTTTGGTGGTCGCGATGGTCGTTTTAACACAATTACCATTGATGGTGCTGCTTTTAATAACAACTTTGGCCTAAGTAGCAATCCTCTTCCTGGAGGAAATGCTCAACCTATTGCTTTAGATGCAATCGATCAGGTTACAGTTAACATTGCCCCATTCGACATTAGGCTTTCGCAATTTACAGGCGCAAGCATTAATGCTGTTACTCGCAGCGGCGACAACACCTTCAAAGGTTCGGTTTACACATATATGCGGCCTAAATCTTTTACCGGAAATACTGTTGAAGGAAATGAGATTGCTGATGCAAACACTAGAAAAAGCAGTAATTATGGTGTAAGTATAGGTGGTCCAATTATTAAAAACAAACTCTTCTTTTTTGTTAATGGAGAATTTGAAAAAGAAGATATTCCTGGAGTATCGTGGAAGCCTAGTACTGATGGGATAGCCAATGCTGATTTAATGATCTCGAGAACCACTGAAGCCGACATGATTGCAGTAAGAAATCACCTTTTAACTGCCTATAATTATGATCCTGGTAAATACAAAGATTTCGATCCATTCCAAAATTTAAACACAAAAATTCTTGCTCGTATAGACTGGAACATTAACCCCGATCATAAATTAACCTTCCGCTATAACGATGTTGTAGGCACTTCGGATCAACAAACAAATGGAAATAGTGGTCCCCCCAATAATCCTAGGAACTCAAACCGTATTAGTAGCCAATCAATGGCTTTCTCAAATTCGTTTTACGGTTTTAAAAATACTGTTCGTTCCTTTACAGGAGAACTAAATAGTACATTTAAACCCAATATTTCTAACAAGTTTCTTGCAAGTTATACCTTTATTCAGGACACTCGTACCAGTAACTCCGACCTTTTCCCATTTGTTGACATTTGGGCAGGTGGTGATCAGTACATGTCGTTTGGTTATGAACTTTTTAGTTACAATAACGATGTAACCAATAAAACCTTAAGTATAGTAAACAATACAACTATTAATGTAAGTGATCATACTTTTACATTAGGCGGCTCTTTCGACCGTCTTTTCTTTAGGAACTCATATATTCGTGAGGGAACATCATATTATAGGTATGGTTCCGTTGCCGACTTCCTTAATAATGCAACTCCAACTGGATTTGGTGTAACATACGGATATAATGGCGTTGATGCGCCTGGTGCAGAGCTAACATTTGGACTAGCAGCAGCATATGCCCAAGATGAGTGGAAGGTTAACCCTAATTTGAAATTATCTTTTGGTATGCGACTCGAACTTCCTTTGTTTTTTGATGAGTTAGTTGATAATCCTGCAATTGCAGCACTAGACTTTAATGGACAAAAAATTGATGTAAGCGCATGGCCTAAACAGCAACTACTTGTATCTCCAAGGTTTGGTTTTAACTGGGATGTTAAAGGTGACCGTTCGCTACAAGTTCGTGGGGGCTCGGGTATATTTACTGGTCTGTTACCATTTGTATGGTTTACCAACCAACCCACAAACTCTGGTGTTATTCAAGTACCTGAAATTGGTTGGGGAACTACAGGTGGTGCTGCGAACTTAACTGGAATGACTTTCCAGCCCGATTATAAAGCGCTAATTGCAAGTAATCCAGCTCTTTTCCCTCAAACACCAAGTACACTTCCAAATAACTCGGCTCTTTCAGAGGTATCGAAAGATTTTAAAATGCCTCAAGTTTGGCGTTCAAACCTTGCAGTTGACGTTGAATTACCATTTAATATGATATTTACTGGTGAAGCTCTTTTTGGAAAAGACATTAATGCCATTAAACAGGTAAATATTAACGAAGCACCAGCCACTGCTACAATGGTTGGCCCCGACAATAGACCTTTTTGGGTGTCAAGTGCATCTAGAAAATATGTAAGCACAGTTGGTAGTGCAACAGTTCTAACCAATACAAGTGAAGGTTATCAGTACTCGCTAACAGCTCAGTTAACAAAGAGTTTCAGCAATGGGCTTTCAGGAATGGTTGCCTACACATACACTATGGCTAAAGACTTAACTTCAAACCCTGGCTCTGCTGCATATTCTGCATACTCATCAAATACTTCGGTTTATAGCCTTAACAACCCTGAATTGAGTTATTCAAACTTTTCAACACCTCACCAAATTGTTGGTTACGCTTCGTATAAGATTGAGTATATTAAAATGCTATCTACTACATTTACTGTTTCTTACAGAGGATCACAAGAAGGACGTTGGTCGTATACTTACTCTAACGACCTAAATAACGATGGTATTTCGTCTGACTTAATGTATATTCCTGAAACAGAAACAGAATTAACTTTTGCACCATTAGTAGTAAGCGGTGTTACAGTTGCTACTCCTGCTGAACAACAAGCAGCATTCTGGGAATATGTAAAAAATAACGAATATTTGAGCAGCCGTAAAGGACAATATGCAGAGCGCTTTGGAGAAGTTCGTCCATGGATACATCGTTTCGATGCTAAAATTCTACAGGATATTTTTTCGAACTTTGGATCTGCAAATAAATATACCTTACAAGTAAGTCTTGACTTACTTAATATTGGTAATATGATTAATGATTCATGGGGTGCATATACTTACAATCCCTTAGCAAGTTTTGATAATGTTAGGCCTCTTACAAGAGCTGCATTGCCAACAACCACTGCCGCTCCAACCTTCACATTAAACGCAACTTCTGTTGATGATTTTAATGCAAAAACTAAACTTAGTAAAAACATTAGTACTACAAGTACTTGGGGGGCATTGCTTGGATTAAGGTTTATTTTCTAAACTTATTTAATTATTAAAAAAACCGCTCTAGAAATCTAGAGCGGTTTTTTTTACTTTAAAATCTACTTCATATTTAAAAAGGAATATTTCCTAAATAATTCGAATAATACATGATTTATTTCTTTTAAAAACACATAACGCTCTCTTTTTATACAATAAGTAGTCTTTTACCTAAGATTTTCTTCGCATTAACAGTTGTTGTTAAATTAAGTTATATTTTTGAACTTCGTAAATTAAGACACATTTCTACTAACTTAACATTATATAAACTATGATTAAGACTTTTAAAAGCATCCTGCTAACCATTGCCATTGCTGCTACTACCAGCATGGTTTTTTCGCAAGGGATTGTGAAGGGAGTTGTGGTTGATGCAGGCAACAACGAGAAACTTGCAGGCGCAACTGTCCTGCTTAAAGGCACTACCGTGGGAACAGCATCCGATGTATCGGGAAATTTCTCATTAAATGTACCAGCAGGTAAAAAAACAATTCTTTTACAATTTGTTGGCTATAAAACTAAAGAGGTAGATGTTGTTGTTAAGGAAGGCGCAACTACCGACCTTGGAGTAGTTGCAATTGACCCCGAGGATATAGGCATTACCGAGGTAACCGTTTTTGCTTCGGTTGCTGTTGCCCGTAAAACCCCTGTTGCACTATCGATTATTGAACCTTATGTAATTGAGGAAAAATTAAGTACTCAGGAGTTTCCCGAAATACTAAAATCGACCCCAGGTGTTTACGCCACAAAACAGGGCGGTGGATTTGGCGACTCGCGTATTAACCTTCGTGGTTTTTCGTCGGAGAATATTGCAGTAATGATTAACGGTGTTCCTATGAACGACATGGAATGGGGCGGCGTTTACTGGAGCAACTGGGCAGGTTTAGGCGATGTTACCCGATCGATGCAGGTACAACGTGGTTTAGGAGCCTCAAAGGTTGCTGCACCTTCGCTTGGTGGATCGATTAACATTGTAACCCGCTCGACCGATGCAAAAAAAGGCGGTTCGGTATCGTACGGAATTGGAAGCGATGGCTATAACAAGGTTGGCTTTGCAGTATCGACAGGGTTAACCGAAAACAACTGGGCAATAACTCTTTTAGGAACAAAAACTGCTTCGAATGGTTACATTCAGGGTACTGAATATGAGTCGTACTCGTACTTTGTTAACATTTCGAAACGGATAAATATCGACCACCAATTTTCGTTCACTGCTTTTGGTGCTCCACAATGGCACAACCAGCGTAATAACAGCGATAAACTGCTAATTACCGAATGGCAAAAACAACCCATGAAGTATCGCTATAACGCTTCGTATGGTTTCGACATGAATGGACAGCGTAAAGCATCTTCCTTTAACTCATACCACAAACCTCAAATTTCGCTCAACCACTTTTGGACAATTAGCCCAAAATCGAGTTTGTCTTCTGCCCTTTACGCTTCAATTGGTAATGGTTATGGCTATAGCGGTCAAGGAAATAATCGTACTGATTTTTATGGTGCTTCTAATGGTGTTCCAAGCACAAAATATCGCAACCCCGATGGCACTTTTGACTATGGTGCAATTTATGCCGTTAATCAGGCAAGTATAAATGGATCAGAACTTGCAATGTCGAAAAGTGTTAATTCACACCGTTGGTATGGCTTACTTTCGACCTTTACTACTGAAATAACTGAGGATATTGATTTTTATGGCGGATTGGATTTTCGTTACTACAAAGGGGTTCATACTAATGAAATTACTGACCTTTACGGAGGCGCTTTTTTTATCGATCCAACCAAGAGGCCTTTAGTTTCCGACCAGTCTTTTGCAACCGATAAACTAACCGTAGGTGATGTAGTATACCGCGATTATGATGGTTATGTTATGAATCAGGGTGTATTTATGCAGGCCGAGTATAACAGGGAGAAGCTAAGTGCCTTTATTTCACTTTCGGGCTCGAACACAACTTACTGGAGAGACGATCGCTTTTACTATAATGAGCAGGATGCCGTTTCTGAGAAAATTAGTTTCTTAGGTTACTGTGTTAAGGGTGGTGCAAACTATAACTTAAACGAAATGCACAATGTTTTTGCTAACGTTGGTATTATTTCACGTGCCCCATTCTTTTCTGGTGGCGGTTTCTTACAATCAACTACCAGCAATATAACAAACCCTAATGCTGTTAACGAGAAAGCCGTTTCAGCTGAATTTGGCTACGGTTTTGTATCGAGTTTTTTTAGCGCAAACCTTAACCTTTACAGAACTCTTTGGAAGGACAAAACTCTTGTTCGTGCTATAAATGCAAGTAGCCCCGAAAGTTTAGTTGCCAACCTTGAAGGTGTTAACGCTCTTCACCAAGGAATTGAAATCGACTTTGTTGCAAAACCCTTTAAAGGATTAGAACTTAATGGTATGATTTCGCTAGGGGACTGGAACTGGCAGAATAATGCCTCAGGCTACCTCTACAATAGAAACGGTGAGCCTACCGATGTTCTTGGAAATGTAGTTGCAATTATCCAAGGCTCCGACCATGCAAAAATTGATGTAAATATAGGCGGCATTCATGTTGGGAACTCTGCACAAACAACAGCCGCATTTGGAGCAAAATTCGAAGTATTAAAGGGTTTTAAAGTTGGTCTCGATGGTAACTACTTTGGTAGAAATTATGCTTACTTTAATATTTCTTCGGTTGGGACTAGCCTCGATCCTGTTACATTTGCTCAACCTTGGCAAATTCCTGACGCAACGACCTTCGATCTAACGGCTAACTATCGCTTTAAAATTGGCGATTTCGATGCTACCTTTATTGGCAACGTAAACAACGTTTTCGATGTAATTTACATTACCGACGCAACTGATGGAAGCAATCACGATTGGTTAACATCTCCAGTTTTCTATGGGTTTGGAAGAACTTATTCTGCTTCTTTAAAAATTAAATTTTAATAATGACAGACATGAAAAAGACATTATATTTTTTAACAGGTCTGCTTTTTGCAGGTCTGTTTATAAGTTGCGATGTTAACGAACAATTTGATGGTTTAGATGAAGCAGCAAGGCCAACAAATGTTGCATCGTATGACTACCAGTTGGTTAATGCCGACTACGACGAAATTAGCAAAAGCGCTTTAGCTATTGCAACAAACAATGCCGACTCAGCTATAGCTACAGGCATTAAAACGAATAAATATTTTTCCGAATCGGTTAATGTTGCTATATACGCCCCTTTCGTGCTAAAGAACCTCTTTAAGTATGCTGACGATGGTTCCGACATTCTACTTACTTATAATTACTTTGAAGCATACGATACGACTAAAATAACAAACGCAACTAATAAGTACACTTTGCTTGCAGCTGATTATGATGCAATGGGTACGGGTTCGGGCCAACCAGGTCAGAATGACTATTTTAGCGCTTCAATTAAGTACAGTATTTATATTCCTATTTGGTTGAAAATAAAATATCCATATGCAATTACTGGAGATATTAAACTAATTAGATACATGTTCAATACACCTGCAATACCTCCTGCAACGATACCTACAACTAATTTGATTAAATCTGTATTCACGTTCGACGGAACAAATTGGATCGAATATCCCAGTATTACATCTCAAGTTGCAAAGTTTAAACAAAAACTTGGTGTTTGGACATTTATTGACACAGACATTTTAGTTGGCTTAAATGCAAACACTCAAATAGGATCGAATTTAGGCGAGTTTATTCCAATAAGCGTTGAAGGAGCAGCGGTTTGGTCATGGGATGTAAGTTATAAATACATGAAAATTACTGGATATTTATCGGGTCCAATTTACAATACTAATGAGGATTGGCTTGTTTCGCCTGCGTTTAACCTTATCGAAAGATCCGATTCTGTTTTTCTTTCTTTTGATCATGTGGGGAATTTTTTTGGTGACCCCTCAGGTGTTAAAACGAACTTTAAAAAGTCAATCAGTGTTTGGGTTTCAACAACAAGCGACGGCTTATCAATTGTACCTTCCGAATGGACAAAACTTACAATGGCCGAAAAAGACTATCCATCAGGGAGAAGTTGGTATGACTGGGTAACGGCACGTATTCCTCTTAGCGCTTATGTTGGTCAAACCAATATTCGCATTGCATTCAAGTATAACAGCAGTAGCGAAGATGGCTATGCTGGAACTTGGGAGGTAAAAAACTTTTATCTTTTCGAAAAACAAGACTAATTCTTTTTAAACTTCATATATCAGAAAGCCGCTTTTTGCGGCTTTCCTTTTTTTCCCTTTAACATCACAAAATAAATTTACACTATTAACAATACAATTACCTAGTTGCCTTCAAACGCATGATTTTTAGCCCTATAATGTTAATCGCCTGAGAACTAACTGAATTACATATTGCACTGCTATTCAGTATGTTGGCGTGTTAATAACTTTGTACGATTGTTAATTGTTACCCCATTTATTACTTGGAACGTTAGGTTTTGGTTTCATACCTTGCAAGAACTTTTGAGGAAAATCGAAAGTTTTTTATTTGCCTTTTTACCAACGTGTTAACAAATTGTTAAGTTCTCAAAATATAAAAGACTGCCAAGAAAAATGAATCAGGGGTATAACGTTACAGAAATGAAAGAAGCAAAGGACGCACAAGTTACAAAGGAAAAGGTTGTAACCTATTCCTACGAAGAGGCCATGTCGGCATCGGTTGCCTACTTTAAAGGCGACGAAATGGCTGCCAAGGTTTGGGTTAGCAAGTATGCACTTAAAGACTCGTGGGGAAATATTTTCGAAAAAAATCCCGACGATATGCACCGCCGTTTGGCTAGCGAAATAGCACGAGTTGAAAAAAAATACTCGAATCCAATGAGCGAAGATGAGATTTTCGAGCTACTTCGCGATTTTAAGTACATTGTTCCACAAGGTGGCCCAATGACTGGCGTTGGCAACGAGTACCAAATTGCTAGCCTTTCGAACTGCTTCGTAATTGGCTCAAAAGGTAATGCCGACTCATACGGTGGCATCCTTAAAGTTGATGAGGAACAAGTTCAGCTAATGAAGCGACGCGGTGGCGTTGGTCACGACCTTTCGCATATTCGCCCCAAGGGAAGCCCAGTGCTAAATAGCGCATTAACCTCAACTGGCGTAGTTCCTTTTATGGAGCGCTACTCTAACTCAACCCGCGAAGTTGCTCAAGACGGTCGCCGCGGTGCGCTTATGCTTTCAATTTCGATTAAGCACCCCGATGCAGGTAACTTTATCGATGCAAAAATGGATGCTGGTAAGGTTACTGGAGCAAACGTTTCGGTTAAAATCGACGACGATTTTATGAGATCGGTAATCGAAAACAAACCCTACAGGCAGCAATACCCCATTGAGTCGAACAACCCAACATATGTTAAGGAAACCGATGCAAGCGAACTTTGGAATAAAATAATTCATAACGCATGGAAATCGGCCGAACCTGGCGTACTATTTTGGGATACCATAATTCGCGAATCAGTTCCCGATTGCTATTCCGACCTAGGTTTTAAAACCGTGTCGACAAATCCTTGCGGCGAAATACCCCTTTGCCCATACGATAGCTGCCGATTGCTTGCCCTAAATCTTTATAGCTACGTTGAGAATCCATTTACTCCCGAAGCAAAGTTTAACTTCGAACAATTCCGTAAGCATACACATGCAGCACAGCGCATGATGGACGATATTATCGACCTTGAACTTGAGAAAATTGACGCCATTCAGGCAAAAATTGATCGCGACCCCGAGGAGGAAGATATTAAGTCGGTTGAGCGTACACTTTGGAGTAAAATTCGCCAAAAAGCAATACAGGGACGTAGAACAGGCGTTGGCATTACCGCCGAAGGCGACATGCTTGCAGCTCTTAACCTACGCTACGGCTCCGACATTGCAATCGATTTTTCCGAAGAGGTTCAAAAAACGTTAGCCATAGAGGCATACCGCTCGTCGACCATACTGGCTTCGGAGCGTGGCCCTTTCCCATTGTACGATGCGCAACGCGAAAAAAACAACCCCTTTATTAATAGGTTAAAAGAGGAGGACGAAGATCTTTATAACAGTATGGTTAAGTATGGTCGCCGAAATATTGCGCTACTTACCATTGCTCCAACAGGTACAACAAGCTTAATGACCCAAACAACATCGGGTATTGAGCCAGTTTTTTTACCAGTTTACAAACGTCGTCGCAAGGTAAACCCCAACGATAAAAATGTTACCGTTAGCTTTACCGATTCGGTTGGTGATACCTGGGAGGAATTCAACGTATTTCATCATAAGTTCCTTACCTGGCTCGAGGTTAATGGCCACAAAGCCGAAGAGGTGAAAACCTATAGCGACGATAAAATTGAGTCGCTTGTAAAACAGTCGCCTTACTTTAAAGCAACGTCAAACGATGTTGACTGGCTGAGCAAGGTGAAAATGCAGGGAATTATTCAGAAATGGGTCGACCATTCCATAAGCGTTACCGTTAACCTTCCTTCCGACGTGTCGGAGGATATGGTTGCCAAGGTTTACCAAACGGCATGGGAAAGCGGCTGCAAAGGCTGCACCGTTTACCGCGACGGCTCGCGCGATGGCGTACTTATTTCGAACAAAAAGGACGAAAAAGGGGAAGCCGAAGAGGAACGTCCATCAAAGCGCCCCGATGTTTTGGATTGCGAAGTTATTCGCTTTAAAAATAATCACGAGAATTGGATTGCCTTTGTGGGTTTATACAACAACATTCCATACGAAATTTTCACCGGTCTTTCCGAAGACGATGTGCTACCAATACCAAAGTCGGTAACTGCTGGAAGAATTATTAAGGCTAAAGACGACGATGGCAGTCGTTACGATTTTCAGTATGTCGACAAGTTTGGGTATACAAACACCATAGGTGGTCTTTCGCATATGTTTAATAAGGAATTTTGGAACTATGCAAAACTTATTTCAGGTGTGCTTCGAAACGGAATGCCAATTAACGACGTAGTAAACCTAATTGGTTCGCTAAGGCTCGATAACGAGACCATTAACACTTGGAATGCTGGGGTTGAGCGTGCTTTACGTAAGTATATTCCCAATGGCACAAAGGCAAAGGTTGGTAAAAAGTGTACCGAGTGTGGTTCCGATTCGCTAATATACCAAGAAGGTTGCCTAATTTGTACTAACTGCGGCAATTCGAAGTGCGGATAATCAAATCCCTCTATAAATCCCAAAAGCCTGCAAGTTTTCTTGCAGGCTTTTATATTGGCTAAAGTGCTGGTTATTAATAATGTCTCTCGCAGATTGCGCAGATTGCGCAGATTACGCAGATAAGTAATAACCTGAGTTCGATGTAATTTATTTTAACGCATTTTGCTAATAAATAAGGGAATAAGGTAAAAACAATTCGGGAATATTTTTTTTACTATGGTTTTTTAAAGAACAATAAGGTTTTATGTCGTTTAAATACTTAATCTATTATTCTCAACCTTAGTAGCTACAGATACTACTCCAAAAAATACCTCATATACCATCTTTGCTAAAACGATTTAGAATACTACATTTGTTAGTAAACAAATCGGTTTATGAGCAAAAAGAGAGGTGTAACGCTCGACGATATCGCCAAAAGCCTTGGGGTTTCGAGGTCGCTGGTTTCATTGGTGCTCAATGCCAAGGGCGAGTCGCATGGAATAGCACAGCAAACACAGCAAAGAGTGCTCGAACGAGCACAAGAACTTAACTACTACCCAAACCAGTTTGCTCGGGGGCTTCGTATGGGGCGTTCCAATACGCTGGGTTTAGTTGTTTCCGATATCTCAAACCCATTCTACTCCCATATTTCACGATACCTCGAAGACTTGTCCGATAAAAATGGCTACAGCATTATTACCTGTAGTTCCGACGAAAAGCCTGAAAAGGAAGTAAAAATCATCGAAATGCTTAAAAGCAGGAGTGTTGATGGGCTAATAATTTCTACTTCACAGGAAACAGCGCAACCATTTCTCAATTTAAAATCCGAAGGCTTTCCCGTTGTTCTTATCGACAGGCACTTTGAGGGGCAAAACATTTGCTCGGTTACCGTCGATAATTTTGGTGGAGCCAAAGCGGCAACCACTCATTTATTACGTATGGGTTATAAAAACCCCATAGCACTTGCAATTTCGCCTACTCATATTTCAACTATTCACAATAGAATTGAAGGCTACAAAAATGCGTTATTGGAAGCAGGCTTAGGGGCAAGGGTTTTTGAAGTAGAGTTTGCCACCCAAAACCAAACTGTGGCCAGCATTCTCGAAATGCTGTATGTTACCAACCAGTTTCCCGACAGCATTTTTGCCATGAACAATTCGCTAACGGCATCAACGCTTGCTGCGCTCAGGCAAATGGGGGTTAGCATTCCTCAGCAGGTTGGCATTGTTAGCTTCGACGACCTCGACTACTTTGGCATAATGCAACCGGGAATAACGGCAATTGCGCAACCCGTTAAAAATATTTGCAAAGCTGCGTTTACTTTGCTAACAAATCAAATTGAAGGACTGGTTCACACAAGCCAAAACTGTATTGTATCTCTTCCCGTTGAACTTATTGAACGTGAGTCGACCAAATTGAAACTTTAAAAAATTCTAAAGCCCTAAAACAAACATGAATCGTAAAACGTTCCCTATTCTACTTGCCTTCCTTTGTATGGGGTTTGGCGATGCAGTTGGACCCTTTGTTGGTCTGGCCAAAGAGCAATTTTCGTTAACCAATTTCGAGGCGCAATTTATTGCCTTTATGGGCTTTATAATGTTCGGAATTATTTCGGTCCCAATGGGGCTTTTTCAGGATCGTAAAGGCAAAAAAACTGTTCTTTTACTTGGGCTTGTTATTGCGCTTGCAGGGTTAACGATTCCGCTATTTGGGCTTAGCAGTTACGCACTTTTTTTACTTACCATTTTAATGCTGGGAGCAGGAGCGGCTATACTTCAAGTTGCAGGAAACCCAATAATGCGCGATGTTTCGGCTCTAGGAAAGTATTCGCGTAACCTAACTTTTGGTCAGTTTATTAAGGCAATTGGATCGCTTTCGGGCTCTCTTATTCCGTTTGCAGCTGCTAAATGGTTTGGTGCCGATTGGCGAATCCTTTTTCCAATTTATGTTGCATCGCTGCTGTTAACCATTGTTGTAATTGGCCTAACAAGAATAAAAGAGGAGAAAGCCGAAACGCCTGCAAATTTTAAGAGTTGCTTTTCGCTTTTAAACAATAAGTTTATTTTGGCAATGGTGTTAGGCATTTTTGTTTATGTGGGTATCGAAATTTGTATAAGTTCGGGAGTTCCAATCCTATTACAATCGCGGTATGGTATCGATTTACAAACATGGGGATTGTTAGGTAACGCATTCTTCTTTATTTCAATACTGAGCGGTCGGTTTATGGGTTCAATTGCCCTAAATTGGATGAAACCAGCATTATTCTTTAAGGCAACAACAATTATGTCGCTTGTAGGAATTAGCCTCATATTTATCGACAATCAAGTTTTTACAATTGCAGGCATTTTGCTTACAGGTCTTGGCTTTGCCAATATTTTTCCGCTTATCTTTTCAATTACTATTGACTCGATGCCCGAACGTTCAAACGAAATTTCGGGACTAATGATTACCGCAATTGCTGGAGGAGCATTTATTCCACCAGTAATGGGACTTGTAGCCGACAAAATTTCGGTAACTGCAGGTTTTGCAGTTCCTCTTATAGGGCTACTTTATGTAATTTATCTTGCCTTTAGCAAGACACAAACAGCAAAGTAAACTATTATGGATTATGCTTACGATATAGTCCTGTCGCTCGATGCAGGCGGAACCAACTTTGTTTTTTCGGCTATTAGTAAAGGCAAAATAGTAGGCAACATAATTACAAAGCCAAGCAACGCAAGTAACCTAAACAATTGCCTTAATGGCATGGTTGCAGGTTTTAACGAAGTTGTTGCTTCCCTGCCTCAAAAACCAATTGCCATTAGCTTTGCTTTTCCTGGCCCTGCCGACTATCCAAATGGTGTAATAGGCGATTTGGGCAATCTTCCTGCATTTCGTGGGGGCGTTGCGCTTGGCCCAATGCTCGAGGAAACCTTTGGAGTTCCTGTTTTCATTAATAACGATGGCGACCTTTTTGCACTTGGTGAAGCCATTAGCGGATTTTTGCCAAAAATTAACACACAGCTTCAACAAAATGCGAATCCTCGAAAATACAGGAACCTACTTGGCGTAACCCTTGGAACAGGGTTTGGAGCAGGATTTGTGCATAACGGAGAACTTTATATTGGCGACAATTCGGCAGGTGCCGAAATTTGGGTTACACGCAGCATGCTTAAATCTGCTTGTTTTGCCGAAGAGGAAATTAGTATTCGCGCCATAAAGCGCAACTTTGCATTTAAAACCGGAAACGAAAAGGATACAGATTTGTCGCCCAAGGAAATTTTCGATATTGCAAAGGGAGCAGCTGCCAATGGGAATAAAAATGCAGCCTTATTCGCATTCAGTCAGTTTGGAACTCAACTTGGCGATTCGCTAGCCAATGCGGTTACGCTACTCGACTGTAACGTGGTAATTGGTGGTGGACTATCGAACGCATTTAGCCTTTTTGCTCCAGCAATGATGGCTCAACTCAACGGGAAAATTTCAACCTATTCGGGAAGCAAAGTCGACAGAATGGAGGTAAAGGCATATAACCTCGAAAATGAGTTGGAGATGGCTGAATTCCTTAGATCATCAACTACCATGATTAGTGTTCCAAACAGCAACAGGGTAGTGCCCTACAATTCGAAAAAGAAAATAGGTGTTGGACTTTCGGTACTAGGAACGAGCAATGCTGTTGCCATTGGGGCATGGGCATTTGCAATTAGTAAACTTTAAAAGAGCAACGCATAAAATATTTTAAAAAAAGAAACGATGATAAAATCCTTAAAATTTGCGTTAGTATTTCTACTAATTATTACTAGTGTTCACGCCCAAGAATGGAGTTTAATGCCAATGCCTAAGGAAATTTCGAGAGGCGATGGAAAGTTCAGAATTGGCTCGGATGGGTTACAAGTTACCATTGAGGGGAATTATCATTCGCGACTTGATGCAAACGCCAGCTGGTTTTTAAAACGGCTTAGCAGTCGTACTACAATTCCCTTTTTGCCCAAGCAGGGCAAAGGCATTCGCCTAAAGGTTAACCGCAAAGCAATAGTTCGCTTGGGTGAAAATGAATCGTACTCAATAAAAGTGTTAGCCGAGAGCATTGAAGTAGAATCGCCTACCGATTTGGGCGCAAAGCATGCTCTAGAAACTCTTCTCCAACTTGTTGAAATTGACGAAACGGGCTACTACATTCCGTCGGTTAGTATAGCCGATTCGCCACGTTTCCCCTGGCGGGGACTAATGATTGATGTGGGTCGCCACTTTATGCCCGTTGAGGTTATAAAAAGGAATATCGACGCCATGTCGGTTGCAAAGCTAAACGTGCTGCACCTTCACCTTTCCGAGGATCAGGGTTTTCGAATTGAAAGCAAAACTTTTCCAAAGCTTCACCAGCTTGGGTCGAATGGCGAGTACTTTACTCAGGAACAAGTAAAGGAGATAGTTTCTTATGCCGATATTCGAGGAATTCGTGTAGTTCCCGAGTTCGACATGCCTGGGCACACAACAGCATGGATGGTAGGACACCCCGAACTTGCAGCAGCACCAGGACCTTACGAAATTGAGAAATACTTTGGGGTTTTTGGCCCAACCATGAACCCTGCAAATGCGAGCACCTACAAGTTCCTTGGCAAATTCTTTAAGGAGATGACTCGCCTATTCCCCGACGAGTATGTTCACATTGGGGGCGATGAAAACAACGGCAAGCAGTGGGATGCAAATCTTCAAATTCAGGTATTTATGAAGAAGAATGGCATAAAAGATAACCATGAGCTGCAGGCATACTTTAATGGTCGACTTTTAAAAATTCTCGAAAAGAACGGAAAAAAAATGATGGGCTGGGACGAAATATTTCAACCCAACCTTCCGAAAAGTATTGTAATTCATAGCTGGCGTGGACGAAAGTACATGGACGATTCTGCCCGAAAGGGTTACAACAGCGTTCTTTCGAATGGTTACTATATCGACCTTTCGCACAATGCGTATAAGCATTACATGGTCGATCCGCTGCCCGATACAACTTCGCTTACCAGCGATGAGCAGAAACGAATTTTAGGTGGCGAAGCCCCAATTTGGGCCGAACTTGTAACAGCCGAAAATGCCGACTCACGAATTTGGCCTCGCACAGCAGCCATAGCCGAAAGGCTCTGGAGCCAAAACCCAGCCTCGGATTATAACGAAATGTATCGAAGGCTGTTCGAAGTTAGCAAACATTTGGAGCAAGCCGGAGCAAGGCATATTTCGAACCGCGAACCCATGATGCGGCGCCTTGCAAACACAAATAGCATTGAAGCGCTTATGGTGATTGCCAATGTTGCCGAGCCCGTTGAAGGCTATCGTCGCCACGGAAGCCAAAAGTATACAACCTATAATCCCCTATCGCGATTTGTCGACATTACGCTACCCGATGCCCCCGACGCCATTAAGTTTCGCATGCTTCTGAACGATTATTTTCTACATAAAAACGATGCAATCTATATGGAACTATCCGAAATGCTTTCGGTATGGGAAAAAAACCATAACTTGGTTGAGTCGACTATTCGTTCGAATTTCAACTTAAAAGAGGTTGAAGTTCTTTCAATTAATCTCAGTTTTTTGGCATCAACAACCAATATGCTTTTGAAAATGTACCACAATTCAAAAACAATAAGCGCTTACGATGTGAACAGTTTTTCGAGTATAGTTGTGAGTTTATCGAAACCTGTTGCCGAAATGGAGCTGCCACTTGCCGACGATGCAAAGCTAATTTTAGCATTAATGTATGAGAAGGGAATGGTGAAGTAGAGCAGTTTGCAGTTATATGCAACCAAATGGAACAACAAAATATTGACAATAATAAATAAATATTTACTATAAACATAATGCCCCGCTGGGGCAAGTTAAAACAATTGATTATATTGTTTTTTTTAATATTAGCCCGACGGCTATGGGCGATAGCCGAACGTGAACTTTATGATCTTTGTTTAAATCTTTGTGCACCCCGCCTGAATGACGCAGTCGGGCAGGTTTGTGGTTAATCTTTTGTAACTTATCAGGCAGTCTTTTTATTTTTGTAACACAATAAATTTAATAATGAAAAAATATATCGGTTACCTAGTTGTAGCACTTGTAATAGTTGCATGCAGCAAAACTCGCATTATTCCCGAAAACGAAATGGTTGTAGTTGTTAAGCAAATATTTTTGTCCGATGCCATTATATCCTCAACCGACTATAACCGAAACCTACTAAATCGGGATAGTATTGAGTACTATGCCCCTATTTACAAAAAAATGGGCTATACAAATGCCGAGTTCGACAGCTCTTTAGTTTTCTATTCACGAAACATAGCCATTTTCGACCGCATAGTTGATCGTGCAATAGGCGAGCTTTCGCAAATGGAAACAGAAGTATTGGCAATAAAAAACACCCAATCGGTCGACTCGTTAAAAAAACGAGGCATTTGGATTGGAAAACGAAAATGGGTAATTAACGAAAGTAACGCCGACGAAACAATAAATTACTTTATACCCGCACATGGCCCAGGAGTATATACGCTAACAGCGCAAATACTAATTGCCGACACTAGCGATGTGCTGCAACCTTACTCCACAATGAGTTTTAAGTTAAACAACAATATAAATGCGTATAGCACTTGCTTTCAGCTAAAAAACACCGACTCGTTACAAACTCTAAAACTTCAACAAATAGTATTCGACTCCCAAATTACTCATGTTTTTGGCTCGCTAGTTTGGTACTCGGCAACCGAAGGAGAACGTGCAAAAAAAGTTACTGTGTCGAATATTAAATTCAGCTTTAAGCCCATTAAAATAAACGAATGCAGCGAAGAAATAAGAATACTTAGCGAAAATATAATGGGAATTAAATACGCTCCCGAAACGTTGGGCAAAAAGTGCACAATTACTATTCCCTATCGAACATCAGCGAATATACCATCAATTATCGACGACATAAAAAAGCCACAAGCAGTAACCACTGTTACCCTAATAAAAACGTTACCCCAAAAATTAAAAATCTCTAACATTAAAGCTGAAAGGCTGTTAGATTAGTTTTTCCATACACTTACCCTACTATTTCCTGCTCTTACCCTACGAATTGTAGAATTAATAAAACACAAGCTCTACTTTCCGTTTATTATTATATATTAGCTTTTAATTTAAAGCAAACTTTAGTTTAACCCAAAACAATACCAATATGAAAAGATTATCAACTATCATTATTGCCTCGCTGCTATTGCCAGCAACACTTATGGCGGGTGGAATTGTTACTAACACCAACCAAAGCGCATCGTTTATTCGTATGCCTTCGCGCGACGCTTCGCTTAACCTCGATGCAGCATACTATAATCCTGCAGGTTTGTCGTTGCTAAAGGATGGTTTTTACCTGTCGTTTAGCAACCAAACGGTTTTACAAACAAGAACAATTGGTAGCACTTTTACAATGAATCGCCAAGAGTTTGAGGGCAAAGTAATGGCTCCTCTTTTCCCTTCGGTTTATGCTATTTACAAAAAAGACAAAGTAGCCTATTCGCTTGGTATTGTACCCATTGGCGGCGGTGGCACAGCTGGGTTTGAAACGGGTTTACCTTCGTTTGAACAACAGGTAGCTGTTTTGCCAGCAATGTTGTCTGCACCAGTTGCATTAGGAGGAGCTAATATACCTACAACACAATATGGTGTAAATGCAAAATTCGATGGTAGCTCGCTAAACTGGGGTTTTCAATTTAATGCTGCATATGCGCTTAGCGATATGTTCTCATTAAGTTTAGGCGCTCGTATTGTTACTGCAAATAACAGCTATAGTGGCTACTTAAAAGATGTAATGATCAACCCCACTTACACTGGGTTTAATCAAGGAGGAAGGGTATATGCAGGGACAATGGTTTCGGCTCCCCAGTTTTTTGCCGATGGGGCTACAACTTTAAATGGTTTAGCTGCTGGAGCAACTGCTACATCTAATGGTTTGACTGGCTTAATTACAGCCGGCACCATTACTGCGGCTACACTTGTTTCCGATTTAGATGCTGCAACCATCGGCGCAATTACTACGATTCTTGGTGCAGCAAATATTAGCGCTACTGGAATGAATGTTGGCACTGCAATAGGTACATTAAATGCTGTTGCACCCAATTTTACAGCTGGCGCAACCAGAATGACTGGTTTTTCGAGAATGACATCCAATGCCGAAATTGATGCCGAACAAACCGGAATGGGCATTACTCCTGTTATTGGTGTTAACATAAAAGTTATGGAAAACCTTAATGTGGCACTTAAGTACGAGCACCTTACACAAATAACTATGACTAACGATACCGATAAGGATGATGTTGGTATGTTCCCCGATGGCGCTAAAACTCCCAACGACATGCCTGGCATGATATCGGCAGGCGTTGCCTATAAGCCAATTTCGAAGCTAAATGTTACCGCTGGTTACCACTTGTACCTAGACAAAGGTGCAAACTACGGTAAAAAGATGATTACTCCACCAGCAACTGTTGCTGCCTTTGTTGATAACGATGTAGTTATCGACAAAGACTTTTGGGAAGCAGCATTTGGCGTTGAGTACGAAGTAACCGATAAAATTCTTGTTAGCGCAGGATTCCTTCGTACACAAACTGGCGTTAATGCCGACTACCAAAGCGACCTAAGCCACAGCCTTAGCACCAACTCAATTGGTTTAGGTGGCAGGTATATGGTAATGGAAAACCTTGGCGTAAACGTTGGCTTTATGAAAACCATGTACGAAAGCTATACTAAAATATTTACAGGCTACGAAGAAACCTACAAACGCGACGCTATGGTTTTTGCCATTGGCCTCGACTATAATTTCTAGTATAACTTAACCCAAATAAAAAGGCTGGATGAGAAATCGTCCAGCCTTTTTTGTTTCAAATATGGTTAACAAGAAAGGCTGTCCGATTAGGACAGCCTTTTATAGTTTGATTTACTTTGTCGTTATTGCCTTTTTACCTCAATGTAAAAGAATGGTAGGTTTGCCATATCGGAGAGTTCTTCGCCTGCTTCGCGAAGTTCGTCGTCGTCCTCATCGAAATACCAGTATAGCTTTAAGGGAATTTTATGGCTCTGCATTTCGTTAAGCTGAAGAATAATGTCGTAAATAAACTTTGCCGAAGAACTGTTAAAGTATATAAACTTAAACTTAAAAGTAACCGCATCGGGGTCAATTCCAACCGATTTCGAAGCTAATATGGAACTTTTAAAATCCTCAATCCATTGAAGTAGAGGCGCATAAAAGTCACGAACATTTTCGGGTCTCGAGTAGCCACTAATCTCGAGTAGACGCTCCTTGGCGTCGAAACTAACTTTAGGGGTAGTATTTGTTCCTTCTATTCGAAGAGTGTCCATCATTTTTCCGTTAACGTGTGCAATTTAAGAAAAAGTAATTATACTCACATTTATATTAAAACTTTTTTTGTGAAACCCATTAAAATGTTGATGAATAGCGCTAATACGCTCATAAAAGAAAAAAAATAGATTCTTTGTATATTTTAGAATTAAAATTAAAAAAAATGCTCAATGGATGAAATATAATGTGTTGCGGTTTTGCTGATACGATATGATTATTTTCGTATATTTTGAATTTATCCCAAACTTTACCAATCGGTTAGCAACAATAATATAGCCTTTCTTGAAGTTTATAAAAAATGGGCTAATTTTGAATTTTATTCGCTAAAACTAGGCTATATTGCTCCTCAATATAATTACTCCAATTATGGTACATTACAAAAATTATATAATAACAATTGCCCTGCTGGCTATTACATTTGTTCCGTTTACACTTGGCGCACAGGGAATCAAACCTCAAAATATTTATAGGGTTGCCGTACGGTCGTGGTACGTTATTGAAAACGGGAAGCGAACACCAAAATACTTTGCTGCTGAGCAGCTTATTTCCGACTCGCTAGGAAGGCTACATACCGAAATAGTATTCGACAGAGCAACCCAAACGCCCTCTAACTACAAATGGCACTACTTCGATAACTTAACGAAAGTTCAAACAAGGTACTTTACTTCCGAAGGGCTTGAGCGAATTGAGGTTTACGAAAAAAACAGCGAGAATAGAATTAGTAAACTTATTCTTAAAAGTGTTTCGCCCGGCGACACCTCGCTACTAATGAGTGTTGCTTACAAATATAATCCCAATGGCACAGTTGCTTCGACACGAGGCATAAATCCCAAAGGGAAAAAGGGATTCGTTGCAAAGTATAAATACGATTTACAGGGAACCGAAATTGAGCGTAAGGTAAAAGGGAGCAAACTTTTACCCCCCGATTCAATTCTTTACCTAAAGCGTGTTCCTGTTTACGATTCGTTAAATAGAATAACTCGCGAAGTTGTTAAAACCAAAATGTTTGCGAAAGGAGAGGCAACGAATGTTTACACCTATAAGTTCAACGAAAAAGGATTGCTTGTTGAAAAAACCATTTCGGATGGCTCGGAAAATTTGAAAAACCGAATTGAGTACATTTACCGAAGCGACAGTAGGATAAACCAAATAATAGTTTACGACGCCCAAGGAAACCTACTGAGCCACGAGGCATGGCGTTACGAAATTTACAAAACCAACGATCGCCGAAACAGGGTTTTGGAGTAAATTCAGGGTTGAATTTTTCCCTCTAACTCTTTCCAAATTAGGGCGGCAGCACCAAGCACCGCTGCATTTTCGTCCTTTAGTCCCGAAGGTATAAGTTTTACCTTATTTTTAAAAACCGAGAAGAGGTTCTCTTCCAAATGTCGCTTTGTGGGTTCAAAAATTAGTTCCCCAGCATTGCTTAAGCCACCAAACAGAATAATTGCTTCGGGACTAAGAACGGCCACCGTGTCGGCTAGCTTCATTCCCAAAATTTTACCTGTATACTCAAATGCCTCGCGGGCAACTTTGTCGCCCTTTAGGGCGGCTTGTGTAATGCACTTTGCGGTAAGCTGTTCGAATGGGTAAGTTCGAAGTATGCTTTGGGAGTTTGAGTCGGCAAGTAATTTGAACGCAGTTCTTCGTATGCCAGGAGCCGAAACATACGTTTCGAGACACCCCTTTTTACCGCAGCCACACTGACGCCCCCAGGGCTTTACAGTTGTGTGCCCAAGTTCGCCTGCAAAACCGTCGCTACCAACGAGTAACTTTCCGTCGACAACAATTCCACTTCCTAGCCCAGTGCCTAGGGTTACTACAATAAAGTGCTTAAGACCTTTGGCTGCGCCAAAAAGCATTTCGCCAAGTGCTGCGGCGTTTGCATCGTTGGTTAGCGCCGAAGGTACTCTTAGCCTTTCGGTAAGGTCTTTGCAAACAGGCAAAACGCCTTTCCATACAAGGTTTGGTGCATCGACAATTGCACCTAAACTATACGATCCGTTTGGTGCGCCAACTCCAATTCCAACAAGAGTTAAATTGTCGTCCTTTTCGGCCATAAGTTGACCAACAATTTCAACAACTTTATTTATATAGTCGGTAAAGTTACCCTCAACGCGTGTGTACATCGATTGCTGCCTAAGGCAAATACCCTCGCGGGTAACAAGGCCGATTACCGTGTTTGTTCCTCCTATGTCAATCCCCGCAACTACTTCCATAGCCATTTTTGTACAAAAGTTATTGTAATTCGTGCTTAACAGCTGTAAGCAATTTAAACACATCTTGAAGCTGCAACGATTTTTGCTGCATTCCAATTAGAGTATAGCTGTTCTCAACGGCAATGCGAAATACTTCGGATCGAATGTCGCCTTGCGAAACACCAATAAGCCATTGATTTTTACCCAAATCGGTTATGTTAGCAACACCTGCTATTCTGGTGAAATTTTCGGGGTCAATTTTTCCTGTAAACTCAACCAGAATTTCATGCCCTTTTTGGGTAGTCATGTCCAGCACCTCTTGGGTCGACCCGTCGGCAACAATATTTCCTTTGTTAATTATTATTACCCTTTGGCACATTGCCTCAACTTCTTGCATAATATGGGTCGACAGCATAACGGTTTTATCTTTACCAACCTCGGCAATAATATTTCGTATTTCGACAATTTGGTTTGGGTCGAGGCCACTTGTAGGCTCGTCGAGTATTAAAACCGCAGGGCGGTTTAGGAGCGCTTGTGCCAAGCCTACGCGTTGACGATACCCCTTCGAAAGTTGGCCAATTTTTTTATTCTGCTCGTGCCCAATTCCAGTAAGTTCAACCATTTCTTTTACACGGCTGTTACTAAAACGACCCATTTGGCATACTTTAGCAACAAAATGAAGGTACTCCTTAACGTACATGTCGGCGTAAAGAGGATTATTCTCGGGCAGGTACCCAATAAATTTCCTAAAATCGGTTTTGTCGCTGTCAATCGAAACTCCATTTACCTCAACTGTTCCCTGCGAAGGTGGTATAAAACCTGTTATAATTTTCATTAAAGTCGACTTGCCTGCGCCATTAGGGCCAAGGAAACCAACTACTTGTCCCGAGTGTACCGAAATCGACACATTATCGAGTGCCTTTTGGTCTCCGTACAGTTTGGTAACATTTTGAACAGCTATCGACATACAAAAAATTTAAAATAAGTAACGGCCTTCACTATGGTTTAACCTCTTCATAATCGACATAGTCGCCCAAATCCTTGTCGACCTTTTTCGACTTAGGTTGAGTTCCCTTTACCTTTATATCGCCCTCGGGTCGCAGCTCCGATTCTTGGGCATTCCATCCGTACCGTTTTCCCATTCGTTTAACGTAAAACCTTAGTAAGAGCCTAAATATAAAGCCCAACAGATAAATTACAATAATGGCAATGAGAACAAAGCGAAGAAAAGCAAACATTACAATTCAATTTTAAAATTAGTAAACAGCATAATTAATAATATACCCCGAGTTTGCCCCAACTATAAGGTTAAACTTGGTTTTTGTTGAAGCAAACCGCCCAATGCTAAATGGCGTAATACCCCTTAAAGGGAAATCTTTGTAAAAAGAACCATCGCTGTTGATGAGATAAATATGCGACGATTTTTGCGATACAACACCCAACTTCCTATCGCTCGCTCCAAAGTGGAAGTAAAATACCTTTGGTAAAACTTCGTCCGAAAACTTTTTAGTAAATATTTCTTTTCCTTCGGAATTAAAAACAGCTAATTTCTTGTCATCGAGGGTAATGAAATCTTCTACTCCATCGGCATTAACGTCCTGAAAATCGAAAAAATGAGCGGGCGACATCGTTCCTAAAATCTTATCATCAACTCGGCCATCGAGATAAATAAAGCGAACAACACCGAGCGAATCGGTTGTAACAAATCGCGTTGGCGTTTTTGCAGTTCCTTCGTCAACTAAAAAAGTACTATTTCGGGCTGGCGAAAATAACCGTTGCGGTTTTAGTCGCTCCTTCCCCTTACGGTCGAGAATATAGGGGCGATTTGCATCGGAACAAGTTATGTAGTCGAGTCCGTTAATTCGAAAATGCTGAAGCGGCTTGGTAACAACCCTTTCGGTGCGGTCGAACTCCCATCCCAACAATTTTTTGCCATTCTTGTCGAAGGCATAAATTTTTCGATCCTCGCCAGCTAAAAAGTAACGGTACTCGCGGTTGCGCTCGTAGTCGAAAATTGCAACGGGATTTGTAGCAGGAGCCTGCAATTTCACAGGAAATCCATCAACATTATTTCCGTTACGGTCGATGGCGTGAAGGTAGTTTCGCGTGTTGAAGAGTAGTTGCAGTTTTCGGTTTTTAAAAAGGTCGACCTGCGAAACTTCGCCAATTATTGCCTCGGACAATGCTTTTTTCCATAAAATGCGCCCAGCCTCATTTATTAAGTAAATGTTATCCAGGTTGTCTTGCACAAATATTTCGCGACCTTGAGTAATATGGTTTATAACCAAAGCTGGCTTTGAGCTTATAGTTGTGTCGAGCCTTGTTTCCCAAACTGTTTGTGGTGCCGACGACGTTGATGTTACAAGAGTTGACGACGAGCCGCTTTTCAAGTAAATATTATTGAATACTATTTGCTTGCCGCCAATAAGTTGAAATGCTAAGCCCTGGAAGTTTTTTAGGTTCTCGGTTTTTTGCTTAAATTTTACAGCATTCTTTGGGTGAAGAAAGTTTTTGCTAAGTCCGCTGGCTCTTCGAGGGTCGACAAAAAGGGTGAAGTTCGATTCGGGTACAAGGTCGAGCGAAAACTCACGAAACCAAGGCTCGGCCGACAGCTGCCTGTTGTGAACATTTGCCAGCGCAAAGCGCGAAAGCGCTTCGAACGAAGACCCAAAAATTATGTACGAATCGATAAACGTTATGTACTCGTCGCTAACCGAATTGAATAAACTCCCGAAAAGCGTTTTATGGAAACTTCCGCTGGGGAAACGGAATATTTTAATCGACTTATCCTTATCAACTTTATAGGTTAACTCGTATTTCGAAGGGTTTTCGCTTTGTTTTGTAGCATACGTATTAATAAGTCGCTCTACTTCGTCTTGCGCTAAGCTTTTTCCCTTTGTGCCTGCCACAACAAACCAGTTTTCGTCGTCGTTCGCATCGTTAAAGGGAACGTTAGCAAGAGCCAATTCTTTACTAAAAAACGACGAGTAAAAGCTAAGCGGATCGGTTCCTATATTTTTTGCCAATAGTTCGTTTGATTGCCTGTACTCACGCAGGTTACCTGCTCGGTCGAGGTACTTTCGGTAGTCTTGCAAGTAGCTATCGATATTCGAAATACCTAAAAACACAAACGCAGCTGTTTGGGCAGGCAGCACATCGTGAACCGACATTTTTATCGGTTTCTGGTTAGCATAAATTTGGTAGTAGGCATTAATTGAATCGGGTGCCTGCGAAAATCCATTTAGGAAAATGGCATCGGGTTTAAAAATTGGGTCGAGCTCGGTCCAGTGTGCCGCATCGTGCAAGCCCATAAAGCCTTTTTGAAAATTGCCTGCAACGAATTTGGAGAAAAGCGCAGGGAAGAATTTGTGGTTTACAAAAATATTGGCTTCAATTTTAGTTCCGGCAGTCTTTAAAATTTCCTGAAAAGCTTTGTCGGTAAGCAACGAATTTACATTAACGAGCTGTTTAATGGCCCTTTCGACCAGTAACGAACTTGGACTAAAAAGCACAACCCCTTTATGTGCCGACAATGTGTAGGTTTCGGCGTTTTGCCCGGTTCCACTTTCGGCGGTAAGAAGCGTTGCTCCGTTATAGCCCTTTTCGCTAATGCTAAATTTTCCTTCGAAATACTTTTGGAAAAGCCCCTCTAAGTCGGCACCCGAAATACCACTTGGTAAATTTGCTGTAACCAGCAACTGGGGTTCGTTGTTGCCAACAATATGAACCGAAACGAATAGGTTGCTTGACTTTAAAGCCTGTTGGAGAGCTGGTTCCATTTTCGAAATTGAGTCGATTGCAAGTAGTGTGCTGTCGGCTTTCGAAATAAGGCTATACTGTTTTAGGTTGCTCCAAAGCTGCGAATCGCTATTAATTGCCAAAAGAATTCCGCTAAATGAGTTTACTTTAATTACCAAGCCAGCATCGAGCGGAATTGCTCGTAGCGCATCGGAAGTTGGAGCTTTTGTGGACTTTAGCCACAACGAAAGTCCAATAATTAAAACTATTAGAAGGGCTGTGGCAATAGAACCAATAATAATTAATCGCCGCATAGGGAAACTTTTACTTTGCTAACATGCAAAGATAGTAGGAATATTTGGTTTAACATAGAACGCAAATAACGCGGATTAAAAGGATTTACACGGATTTTATAGAACACAGATGACACAGATTGAACAGATTTTCACAAATTTAATTATTTCTCCGTGTTCCTCCGTCTCTCTGTGCCTTTGTGTTGTCTCTTTGCGTTTAACCTTTCACCACATTAGACACATAGGACACAATAGTAGCGTCTTAGCGCCTTTGCGTTTAATTCTTCTCCGTGTTCCTCTGTCCCCGATAACTATCGGGGTCCGTGTCTCCGTGGTGTCTCTTAGCGCCTTTGCGTTTAACAACAAAAAAACCTGCCCTACATTACTGTAAAGCAGGCATATTTATTTGAAAAAGAAATCTATAATCCGAATTCCTTTTTTACTGTGTCAACATAGTCGAGCTTTTCCCAAGTAAAAAACTCAACCTCTTTTTCGTAGGTATTGCCATTTCCACCCATTTGAACCTTTGCCTTAAAGTAATCGCGACCAAAATGCCCGTAGGCAGCAGTGGTTTGGTAAATAGGATTTTTTAGTCCAAGGCGTTTAATAATGTAACCTGGACGTAGGTCGAAAATTTTTGCAACCCTCTCGCCAATTTGCGTATCGTTTAGCTTTACATGAGCGGTATTGTAAGTGTTAACATTCACGCTAACAGGTTCGGCAACACCAATGGCGTAAGCAATTTGAACCAAGATCTCATCGGCAACACCAGCCGCAACAAGGTTTTTAGCAATGTGCCTAGCTGCATAAGCAGCTGAGCGGTCGACCTTCGAGGGATCTTTTCCCGAGAAAGCTCCACCACCGTGAGCACCTTTGCCACCGTAAGTGTCGACAATAATTTTTCGTCCTGTTAAACCGGTATCGCCGTGAGGTCCGCCAATAACGAACTTGCCTGTTGGGTTAACATGCAAAATATGGTCGCCTTTTAACAGCTTTTGAACGCGCTCGGGAAGGCGGCTTTTTGCCCTTGGAATAAGAATTTCGGCAATATCCTTTTTAATAATTTGAAGCATGCGCTCGTCGGCATCGAACTCGTCGTGCTGGGTCGAAATTACAATTGTGTGAACCCGCTCAGGCTTGCCCTGCTCGTTGTACTCAATGGTAACCTGGCTCTTAGCATCGGGTCGAAGGTATTTCATTTGCGTGCCCTCGCGACGAATTTTCGCAAGTTCCTGAAGTAAAATGTGCGAAAGCACAATGGATAGCGGCATATAGTCGTCGGTTTCGCGGCTAGCGTAGCCAAACATCATGCCCTGATCGCCGGCGCCTTGGTTCTCGTCGTTACCCCTTTCAACGCCACGGTTAATGTCGGCCGACTGCTCGTGTATTGACGAAAGAACTCCGCAGCTATCGCCGTCGAACTTATACTCCGACTTGGTATAGCCAATGCGGTTTACCACTTCGCGGGCAACCTGTTGAACGTCGACGTAGGCATTGGTGCGAACCTCGCCGCTAAGAATTACAAGTCCTGTTGTTACAAGGGTTTCGCAGGCAACCTTCGAGTTTGGATCCTGACGTAGAAACTCATCGAGTAGAGCATCTGAAATTTGATCGGCAACCTTGTCGGGGTGCCCTTCCGAAACGCTTTCGGATGTGAATAAATATCCCATTTCTTTTAAATTTTAAGATTACTTAAAAGGTTAGGAAGGTTTGGTAGATTGGCGGAAATAATACTGCTTTAGCATTTTTTTCAGTGGTTGCAATCAATCAAATCTTTCCACAACATATTTGAGGTGCAAAGGTAAAACATTTTTTAAGTTTTTATAGGGAATAAATTATTCTATTCCGTATAGTTTTTTAATTCTTAAGGAAAACAAGCACCCAATTTGTATCGCTAATCAATTTTTGTATTGTATCGACTTCAACCTACTTACTCCCCCTTGCCCCGCAATATTTTAAACGACACCCCTAAGCCAATACTAAATACAGGCTTTGAGATTTTACTCTCACCAAAGGCATAGGGAAAGCCAGTGTGCAGCTGCCAACCAAAGCGCCGAAAGTTGAAGTTAACTATAAGCGCTGGGTCGATGTAGTAGTCGGTTTGGTGACTCAAAAAGGGAGTAACTATGTATTGGTAAGCCTGGCAGTACAGGTGCGTAATCGATGTCATAGTACCTAACATAACCCGTATTTAGCTGGGCTGTTAGCTGAAGTTTTTTATACCTATACGACAGCGAACCTACAAAGTTTTGCGTAAACATTTTGTAAGTAAGGTAGCTCAGTTCGGGGGGGTACATATTGGGGAGCGACTCGGGGAATTCGAATTTCCCATTGCCAAAAAGAAGGCTGGTACCCACCTCGTACTCCAAATTTTCGGCAACGCGGTTGTGATAAAAACCCGAAAATTTTAAGGCTTGCCTTTCACCAATGTACTGTGTACTGTATTCAACATTGAAAATATCGGTACCTACTGTATAGAAATCCATCCAGTCTATATGAGTGCAGCCTGCTCCAAATGCCCACGATTTTGTGGGAGAGTAGGTAGCCGTAAAATTGTTTCCGCCACTAATAATTAAATCGCCTAAAGTAATGCCCACCCTTTCCCAGAAAGGGTAAGCCTTATGCCATTTCGTTTCGGGGGCATACATTTGCCAAGAAAAGAATAGCTTCAAATCGCCTTTCTTGGCAAAGCAAAAGGTTTGCGGAATTATGGGGGTCCGGTAGCTAAAGTTACGGTTATCGCCTAGGCCCAATGCTATATTTACATAGGCAAACAACATAGCAATTGCCATAGTATATTTTCTCATTGTGTTTTGTTTTTGTAGTAAGTTGGTATTATATAGCCTCATAGCAGTAGGTAAAACCAATGTCGCTAACTATTACAAACTTTTTGCCCTCAGCATTTTTATATGTGGCGGTGCAGAACATCACTTCATGGTCCAAGTCGAAATCGAGTACCCGTTTGCCTGTGGTAAGGTTGTAGGCCAAAAAGTCTTGTCCGCCAGTTAAAATGTATAAAACATCATCGAGTATGGCAGAGGGGTATACGTTCACGTTGTCAATTTGAAATAGTTTAGCGTGAGTGCTTTTATTAACTATATAAATACCAGCCGATAAGCCAACAATCAGTTTATCGTTATAGAATTTATGATACTGGTACGCGCTGGTTGTTGTGCTGCTACTAAAGAGCCTCACATCGCGTATAACCGAAAGGGTTTCTATACTGAAAATTTTGTAGCCGTTGCCAGTGAAAAGGTAAAGTTCCCCGTTTACCATTTCCACCTTGCTTACAGGGCTTTCGGTGGGTTTATGCTTTACCAAAATCTCCTTGGTTTCGGCATCCATTAGCGAGAAAAAGTATTCTATTAGGCTAGTAGCTGGATCTACTAGGCGAACTTCGTCAAGTATTAAGTACTCCTTGTTGTTGTATATAAATGGCCGGGCAATAGCCGATCGTTGTGCGTTGTAGTTTGGATGTGCTTCAAGGGTTGAGGTGTAGAAGTATGCCGTTTCTCCAGTATTAACGTTTACATTATAAATAGGGCAGACATCGTCCGAGGTATAAACCGTACAATAGTAATGGTCGTTAAAACCCTCCATCGAGGCAAAGGTTTCAAGGGGTATTTCCCATTCAGTTTTCCCTGTGTCAATGTTAATTCGGTTATGCTTTTTATTTCCCCATGATCCATAAGAAACTATAAGAAATCTACCTGCCTCGTTAAAGTAGGGGTTGTTTATGCCAAGGCTATAACCATGAGGGGCAGCCTCGAATCCAATATATTTCTCCCATACAATCCTTCCCGTTTCCACCTCCATGCAGCGAATTCCGCCCTTTCCATTCCTGTAGGTTTCAACAATTACCTTATTGTCGAATTGGTAATAGGGTTTCAAAATGGACATAACATAGTACGCCGTATCATGGGGTACCTTCCATATGGGCTTTTGCCACACAATTACCCCATCCTTTACGTACTTTGTGGGCTCTTCTATAGTTTGCTTTTGGCAGGCTGTGATTAGAAGTATAAGTGCAAGTGGTAAAATAGTACAAATTATTTTCATTGGTAAGTGTAATAAATTACAGGGAACGCCACGCTTTGATTAATTAAAGTTTAAGAAAAAGGACTTACTCCCCTTTACCCCGCAAAATTTTGTACGATACTCCTAAGCCGAGGTTAGTGATTACCTTGGTAATCTTGTTTTCGCCAAATGCGTAAGGGCGACTAAAATGAACCTGCATTCCAAACCTTCGAAAATTAATGTTTATAATAAATGCTGGGTCGATGTAGTAGTCGGTTTGGTGGCTATAAAATTTTGAAACAATATTGGCGTATGCACCTGGCAGTACGGGGGAGTAACTAGTGTTGTAGTACCGAACATAGCCCGTATTTAGCTGTGCTGTTAGCTGCAACTTTTTGTACCTGTACGATATGGATCCTAAAAAATTATGGTTAAACGTGCTGTAATCGAGGTTGCTGTCCTCGTTCATTAAATCGTACGAAATGACCTCCCAAAAAGTAAAACCTCCGGTACCAAACATTAAACTGGTGCCAACCTCGTACTCGAAATTATTTGCCAGTGCATTGTGGTAAGCCCCCGAAAAATCGAAGGAGTATGTGTCTTCATAGAAATTAATATTCCAATCGTTTAATATTATAAATGTTCCATCTCTTCGGACAAGGCGGAGGTAATTTACCCCAAAAACAATGTTACTATTCATTGCGTACGATAACGCTATGCGACGCTCATTGCTTATTCCAAAATTCCCAAACATATTAACAACCCATGGTTCAAACTTGTCGCTAAAAGAGCCTTGTACATAGCTAACGCTGGGAAAAAAAGCTTGCCGTGTAAGAATAAGCTTTAAATCGCCCTTTTGTGCAAAGCAATTGGTATGCGGTACGATTATATTTCTGAAATTTAGTTCCCTACTATACTGTGCATTAACGCTTAAAAAAAGGAGTAGTATTGCCAAAAGACATATAGTTCTTTTCATAGCTGAATTGAATGGTAAATTTATTTTAACCTGTAAAAATATTACTATAGATTTGCTATATAGCCTCATAGCAGTAGGTAAAGCCAATGTCGCTGACAATTACAAACTTTTTACCCTGGCTATTTTTGTAGGTGGCTGTACAAAACGACACGTTATGATCTAATTCGAAATCGAGTACCTGCTTGCCCGTGTTAAGGTTATAGGCCCAAAAGTGTTGACCACCGGGCAAAACGTATAATACATCATCGAGAATGGCCGAGGGCGAAACGTACGCATTATCAATTTGAAATAGTTTAGCATGTGTGCTTTTATTAACTATATAAATACCAGCCGACAGGCCAATAACTAGCTTGTCGTTATAAAACCGATGGAAACTGTAGCTACTGGTATTAGTGCTGCTATTAATATTAAAGAGCCTTACATCGCGTATAACCGAAAGGGTTTCCATGCTAAAAATTTTGTAGCCTACGCCCGTAAAAAGGTAAAGCTCGCCGTTTACCATTTCTACCTTGCTTACAGGGCTTTCGATGGGTTTGTGCTCAACTAAAAGTTCCTTGGTTTCGGCATCCATTAGCGAGAAAAAATACTCAATTAGGCCAGTAGATGGATCAACAAGACGCAATTCGTCTAAAATTAGGTACTCTTTATTGTTATGTATAAATGGCCGGGCAGTAGCCGATCGTTGTGCGTTGTAATTGGAGTGAGCCTCTAGGGTTGAAGTGTAGAAGTAATCCGCACCCCCCGAGTTAACGTTTACTTTATATATAGGACAGACATCATCCGATGTGTAAACCGTACAGTAATAGTGGTCGCCCATTCCCTCCATTGAGGCAAAGGTTTCAAGGGGGGTTTCCCATTCCGCTGCCCCTGTGTCAATGTTAATACGGGCATGTTTTCTATCTCCCCATGGACCAAAAGAAACTATTATAAATCTACTTTCTTCGTTAAAATAAGGGTTGTTAATACCAAGACTATAGCCGTGGGGGGCAACCTCGAATCCAATGTATTTTTCCCATACAATCCTTCCCGTTTCCACCTCCATGCAGCGAATTCCGCCTTTTCCGTTCTTGTATGTTTCAACAATTACCTTGTCATCGAACTGAAATAAAGGTTTCAGAATCGACATAACATAGTACGCCGTGTCGTGGGGCACCTTCCAAAGAGGCTTTTGCCATACAATAACGCCGTTCTTTACGTACTTTGTGGGCTCCTCAATGGTTTGCTTTTGGCAGGAAATAATTATGAGCGCAATGCCAATTGATAGCAATAATGTTTTAGTTTTCATTAATGTTACTTTAAAACTTGCAGCACTATAAATGAATAGTGCTGCAAGTTAGTTAATATTTATTTCCTTTCAAGCTTAAAGAACCCTGATTTATCGAACACTTCAAATTCTAAATAATCTCTAACCTTCACACTTCTTTTCGCTTCCTCGTGGTTTGTTTGGGGAATACTTTGTGGCAAAATAGCTCCAGCCAATCCTTTCTGCGAGGGCTCTACAACAATGCCATCGTTGGGGCGAATGTGCTCAACCAAAGCGGTATAGGAATGCGAAACCCGTTTCCAGCAGCCATTATTAGGGTCGGGGGTAAGTTCGGGATCTGTTTCTGCCGCTCTTTTTTCAACTATTGGTTGCGATGGTGCTGGCCAATCATCATCTTCGCCACCATTACCACCACCACCACAGGTCCATACCCACTCATAGTAGGTTAACGTCTCTACGGTATTGTATATGCTCCCAAGGCACTTTTGGTACTCCCGCTCGAAGCCGTTTTCCCAAAAACGAGCCTGCCGAGCAAAGGCGTAACTTTTTTCGCGGTAGTGGCTATATAATCCAAACCAGCCCCAATCAATGGCAAGCCAGTAATACCTATTTTCACATTTTCTGGAATCGGAAGCAATGGCTTTGGTAAAGTTTAAAAACACATCATCCTTAATGTCGCCAATGCCTGGATTACTTTGCCCCATATAGCTAAGGGTTGACCCAAGAAATTTAATGCCTGCAGGGTAATCCTCAACTCCTGCAATGGCAATTTTTGGGCAGGGTAGTGGTGTTTGGTTTAGAGTATTTAAAATTATGCTATTAGGCTTTAAATCGTCCTTTGCGTTCGGATATAACTCAGGATTCTCTAGTGAGCCAAAAACCGTTGCGGATGCTAAGCCAACGGCCATCTGCAAGTTTGCTTTAATGCCTGAGTTAATGGCTAATTGAAAAGCTTCGGTTGTAGCCAAGTTGGCTAAGTAGTTGGCAGCTAAAAACACCAAGGGAGTTCCAATGAAGTAACTGGCAATTCCTGAAATAATATTAATGTTATTCCTAATATCCCTATAATTTTCAAGCAGCCCTAGCTGAGTTAAAACCGCTTCGTGGTACTGTGCTTCACCAACTTTAAGCCCCATAACATTATAGCCCTCTAAGCCATTAGCTACAGTTATGTTGAACAACTGTTGTATGTTCCCGTTATCGAATGAACTAGCAAACTCGGCACCCTGATGGGGGGAATTAAGCGTTATTAATCCTCCAAACTTACTAGTTGAAACTGCCTGTTGTCTGTCGTACTGGCGCGCCACTACACCCCCCATACTGTGGGCTACCACAAAATCGTTAGGCTGTTCAAAATTAAAGCTATTTAACTGGTTCCCGGCGTAAACTATTCCCCTGCTGGTAAGGTATGCAGGATGGAATGAGTTAATTTTATACTTAGCTTGAAAATAATCGGAAAGGGCTATCATGGAGTTCGCATCGCCCTGAAGCCCATGCATCCAGAAAACGTTGCGGTAGTTGGGGTTGTACTGTGCTGCAAGGTTAACCGAAAAAACAAGGGCAGCAAATAGTATATATATTCTTTTTAACATGGCTTAAAAGTTTGTTACGTTAATATTTTCGTAATGGGTTATAACCTTATTCTCAATGGTTTCGCCTGTGTAATCAACCGAGTAGGAAATAGCCTCTTCGTAGGCAACAACAGGTATATTGTTAACCAACGCATAGAGCATTGTTACCTTGCTGGTGAGCTTACCGCTTTTATCATAGAATTCGGAGACAACAGGAACACCGTACATTACATTTAAATAGGAAATTGCTGTACAACCAACTATGTTTTCATCAATTTCGTTCCCTTGTTCAAATATTCGGGTTATTTTCACAACGTTTGTGTCGCTTTGCACTTCAACTAATAGCGATTTGGATTTTACTGAAAAATCCTTTAGCATTTCCTTCATTTGGCTGGCACGTTCGGTGTAAGGTGTTACAAGGAAAGCCAAATTTTGGTTCAACTTATCGGTTTTGGTTTGTGTGGAAATCATTTTGCCACGCTCGTTGTACATAATTGTAGAAGAATTGGTCTCCACAATTTCCTTCCATTCCGGCTCAACAAAATCTTTGGATTTACTTTTAACACCATCGAGCCTAATGGTTTTAATAAAGTACATATTTGTACTTTTATCGAAGTACATGTTCACTTCTCGTTTTTCGGTGTTAATGTCCATACCACCAACCGACTTAAAGTCACCTTTACTCATCCCTTTGCTAAAGGATGTTTCGTTAACAGTGTAGCTTAGCTGCGTACCTGTTTTAAAAGGGTTGTCGGCAATGGCAGTTTGTTCGTGCGGCTCTTTTACGCACGAGCTAGCGCTTAATAGAAGAATTAAGAATAGTCCTGCTATTTTAAAACAGGACACGTTTGAATTACTTTTCATTTTTTAGTTAATTGCGATTAGTACTAAAAGGCATAATTTGCCCTACCTACCCTTTGGCGCCTTACGGGATGGTTTGGCATAACACAAGGTATATTCGCTCGGGGAAATGACATTTCCCTGGCGTTTTTAGCGATATGTTAAATAACATATTTTGTAATTAGACAAAGTAATGCATATCAATGTATTGAGTTTATTGTGAAAAAGAATCACTGGTGAGCAACAGATTTGTCTTGTTATTTAACAACCTGATTTCGACATAATTTAGCTAAACGCATTTAACTAATAAATAAGGTAAAATAATTCGAGAATAACTTTTTTACTAAGGTTTTTTAAAGAGCAATAAGTTAATGGCGATTAAAACCTAATTAAATTATTTGAATTAGGCATTTTGTTAATAATGAATGATGCCAGCGGCATTAAATGTTTATAGAATAAATTGTCATTGAAATTTATACGACCCCAGCTGGGGTCGTATGCCCTAATCACAAAAATTTCTATAAACAATCAAACCCTCTGGGTTTGATAAATTTTTGTTGCTATTATAAATGCGCCTAATAGTGAAAAAAATGAAACTTCGTTCTTGGGGCCAATGCAACTCAAAGGTTCATGCACTAACACACAACAATCTCAATATCTTGCAATTACCCCCCCCCATCCTGCACTTTCTACATTGAGCGGCTCATAGCCAAAGTTAAACTTTACTGGTTTTACGTAGTAGTATGTTTGGGTAATTTGGCAGTACCCTATTTCGGCTCCAAGCAAGCGAAGCTGAGCAATTAAGTTTTTTACGCTACGATCGGTAATTCCTAATCTTAAGCCAAGCTCTTCGGGATTACCAGTTTGTTTATTTTCAATTTGTTTATGAAGCGTAGTTAGCTGTTCGCGAGTTTTAAGTAAATACATTGATAAGTTTTTTAGTTTTTAAAAAAGATAAATGCCCTCTATAACTATATGGTCGGTTTTGGCATTTCGTGACAAGCTTTTTGAAACTATTTTTCGAAAATTCGTTTATTTAAAATCAATCTAAGCACATATTTTTCGCATACCGCTCACTATGTGTTAGTTATAACACAATAGCAAAAGCAACAAATTTTGTATAATTATATTTTTGTGGGAATATTGTAACTGAAGGGCATTTAAAAATGGACTTATTTTTGCTAAGTGATTATTCTTTTAAAAAACCGCTAATTTACCTACCTAAAATAGTTGACACAATTAGGCTATTGGTTATAAAAATTAGTGGTTACTTGAGTGGTTATAAGTTTAATGGTTTAGATTTGTACACTAAATTTTTTTAATAAAATACTTTATGCATTACACTAAACTCTTATTTACAGGGCTTTTCCTTTTTATCCTTTCATTATTAGACTCTAACACTTCCGCTCAATCACAAAAAACCGACTCACTTACCAGAGTTGCCGAAACAGGAAATGTTGACGACCAACTGGAGGCGCTTAGCTTGTTGGTAAATCAAAACCTATACTCAAATCAAACAAAAGCAAAGGAATTAGCCACTAAGCAGCTCGAGATTTCGGGTAAGTTTAACAAACCTAAATGGCAAGCCGATGCTCTTGGTAATATTGGTACACTATTCTTTACTCAAGGAGCTATTGATAGTGCCGAATTTTACTACCAACTAGCCTACAATGTTCTGGAGAAAACCGACGACCTGAAAAATTTAACCCTTATGCGTGTGAATTTAAGTTCGGCTCAACGGTTAAGTGGTCAGTTCGATAAAGCTCTTGAAAATCTCCAAAAATCGTTAGAGTACTTTAAGGAGCAAAAGGATGAGTCACGGATCTCACAGGTACTCTCGAATATTGGAGCGGCCTATAATGAAATGGGGAATAGTGACAAATTTTTTGAATATACTCTTCAAGCTCTCGAAATACAAGAAAAAATTGGAAGTAAACGCCCTATGGGGATAACTCTAATTAATCTTTGCCTCGGCATGAGTGCTAAAAAGAATTATAGTGAAGCTGTTCAGTACGGAGAAAGGGCTATTAAGGTGTTTCGTGAAATAAACGAACCTTTCCTAATCGGGTCTGCTATAGTTCGAACTGCTGGTGCCATGCTATTTCTTGGTCAAGACAAAAGAATGATACCTTACCTACAAGAAGCCCAATTAATTGCTGAAAAAGTTGGAAACAGCCACTTAAAAGAAGAGTGTTTAAGGCTTGAAGCTAACTACTATCTGAATGTTAGCAAGTTTAAAGAAGCCAAGACCGCAGCCTTTAATGCACTTGCCATTACCGACACAACCAATAAGCCCAACTTACAATACCTTTACGACTTACTGATTACAACTTCAATTCATACTAACGATAAGGAAAATGCCTTTAAGTACTACGGTAAGTACATCGATGTTTATAAAGAATCGGTTAGCGAGGAATGGATTAGGAAAATCTCGGACATGGAAGTTAAGTACGAAACCGAGAAAAAGACGATACAAATTGAGTCGCTTAAAAACGAAAACCGACTTTACACTCGGCTAAACTATGCTCTCGGGTTCGTTTTTCTGTTGTCATTAACTTCAATATTCTTCTTTATTCGTTCGGTTAAAAATGAACGAGAGGCAACCCGACAAAAAATAATTCAACTCGAAAAGGAAAATCAACTTATTGCTACACAAGCCGTTCTCGACGGGGAAACCAAGGAGAGAACTCGCCTTGCCCGCGACCTTCACGATGGCCTAGGAGGCATGCTTTCGGTGGTAAAACTTTCGCTTTTTAGCATGAAGGGCAACTTAATTCTTCCCGAGGAGAATATGGAGTCGTTCGACCGTGCATTAACGCAGCTCGACCAATCGATTGGCGAACTTCGCAACGTGGCTCATAACCTAATGCCCGAATCGCTAATTGTAAAGGGAGTAAAAGCAGCACTTAGCGACTTTGCCGAAAGTGTTCCAAATGTTCGCTTTCACTTTTTTGGCGACGATGGTCGTTTCGACGAAAAACTGGAAGTTGTAATTTTTCGAGTAGCTCACGAACTGGTTTCAAACTCGTTAAAACATTCGGGTGCCGAGGAGGTAAATGTTCAACTAATTCAAAGCGCAACCAGCATTTCGCTTGGCGTTAACGACAATGGTAGCGGATTCGACATGAGCAAAATGAGCTCGTTTAAAGGAATGGGGCTTCGAAATATTCAGCATAGGGTAACCTCGTTTGGTGGGCGAATCGACTTTAACAGCACCCCAGGCAATGGTACCGAGGTAAATGTGGAGTTTAGTTTGGGGTAAAAATTGCAATCCAAGTTCAATTCAAATTCTTATCTTCGTAAAAATATTCGTTGCCAATGCGGTTATTAATCATATCGTTAGCGCTTTTTCTGACGATTACACTTAAAGTCCAAAGCCAAAGCGTTTACCACCACGTTCGCAATAACGGGGCATACGAGTTTGTTGATGAACTTGCAAATACTGGTATTGTTGATGTAAATAGTTCGGTTAAGCCATACTCTCGCATGCAAATTAGTTTAATGCTTAAGCAGGCAAACGAGAACCGAGAGAAACTGAATAAAAGGCAACAGGCCGACCTCGATTTCTACCTAAAGGATTTTGGAAAGGAGTTGAACCCTACAAAGAATTTTAAACGCCGATTCGATGCACTTTACTTCAAGGACTCGCTTTTTACGGCAACCCTAAACCCCATTGGGGGAGGAATTTCGTTTTACAACGACAGCGCATTTGCATACCGCCGCTGGGTTGGAGCCGATGGCTGGGGATATGTTGGTAAAAACTTTGGCTTTTATGCCAGCTTGCGCGATAATGCCGAAAATTACCGGTTGAGCAGTCCCCTTTTTCTTACGCAAATGCAGGGCGGAGGCTATAAACCCTCGGGAACGGGTGGCGAGTTTAGCGATATGCGTGGAGGTGTAACCTGGAGCTGGAAATGGGGTAGCTTTGGAATGGTAAAGGACAACATTGAATGGGGAAGCGGGTACAATGGCACAAATATTCTGTATAGCCGTGCCCCCTCGTTTGCCATGCTAAAACTTATAATTAAGCCCGCTCGTTGGTTCGAACTTAACTACATTCATGGCTGGCTGGTTTCGCAAGTTATCGACAGCACCCGATCCTACCTATACGCTGGTGCCCCTCGAAATGTGTTTCACCCAAAGTATATTGCTGCCAATTTTTTAACTTTTACCCCTTGGCGGGGCGTAAATATGTCGTTTGGAAACTCGATTATTTACTCCGATATTGAAATTCAGCCTGCTTACCTTACGCCTTTCTTCTTTTACAAATCGGTCGACCATCACCTTAACGGAATGTCCAACTATACAGGGCAAAACTCGCAAATGTTTGTCGATTTTTCGGTACGAAAAATTAAAAACACGCACCTTTACCTTTCGCTATTCCTCGATGAATTGGCCATGAAGAACATGTTTAACGAAGAAAAGCATAGCAACTTTTTTAGCGTAAAGGGCGGTTTTAGGGTAAGCAATTTCCCTTTGCAAAACCTTACGGTTACAGCTGAGTATACTCGAACAAATCCACAGGTTTACGAGCATATTATCGAAACCACAACCTTTGTAAGCAATCGCTTTAACCTAGGGCACTACCTTAGGGAAAACGCTCAGGAATACTACTTCTCGCTGCAATACCGACCATCAAAAGCGCTTAAGTTCGAAACATCGTACACTTTAGCCCAAAAAGGACCTGTGCTGGCCAACAACCAAACCGGACGACTTGGCCTTAAATTCCTCGAAACGGTGGTTTGGCAAGCCGAAGTATTTGAGGCAAAAGCGCTTTGGCAAATTATTAACGATGGATACTTAACTCTTGGCGCTCAGTTTGGAAATTATACTGGCCAACCCACGTATACCCCCACATTTCTTTTTGGCAAGCAGCTTACAATAAGCTTTGGGTTAAGTTACGGATTCTGATTTTTGTTTTTTGGTACTGTGATAAAATCTTTGTGCAACTCTGTGTATTCTTTGTGTAACTTTGTGTTTAGCTATGCCACAAAAAGCACTAAGGAGTCACAAAAAACACTAAGAAAAACTAAACAAATAGTTAACAATGAGGCTTATATTTTATTATTCTTAATTGCACAATCGAAGTTCACAAACCACAAGCCTACAGGCTATTAGACTCTGAGTGTCGTGTGTTTTTACAAAATCTGACTTAATTAAGTATTATGATCCGAAAACATCTACTTTTTTTTCTGCTTCTTCTGCTTCCGCTTTTATCAATATCGCAAAACCGCTACTGGGTATTCTTTAGCAACAAGCATGGAAGCGAACTCGATACCGAAGTTTTTCATCCACTTGCCCTCGAGCGGCGCATACAAATGGGCCTCAACGGATTCGATTCAACCGATTTTCCGGTTAGTGGCAACTATATTCAACAGGTCTCGTCAAGGGTTAAAAGTCTAGGGAAACCTAGCCGCTGGCTTAATGCAATTGCTGTTGAGGCAACAAGCGCTCAGCTAAAGAAAATTTCGCGACTACCATTTGTAAAATCCGTTGAGCCAGTACAGGGACAATTTTTTGTTGCAGAATACAGCGAAAGCCCCATTGACAATAGCAACCTAAACGACCTTAGGGTAAGGCAGCTAGCCCGATTTAATGGCGACTTTTTTAGTTCGCAAAATATTAACGGGAAGGGAGTTAGGATAGCAATTTTTGATGCAGGCTTTCCAAGTGTCGATACACATGCTGCATTTGAGCATTTGCGCCGTGATAAAAAAATTATAGCCACATACGATTTTACCCAAAATAGCACCAATGTGTACCGAGCCAATTCGCACGGAACTTCAGTTCTTTCGTGCATTGCAGGTATAAATAATGGGCAACCCATGGGCTTGGCTACTGGTGCCGAGTTTTTGCTTGCCATTACCGAAGTTAGCCGTGAACCATTTTCGGAAGAAGAAAACTGGCTGGCAGCCCTCGAGTGGGCCGATCGAAATGGTGCGCAAATTATAAACTCATCGCTGGGCTATACCTACCACCGCTACTTTCCCGAGCAAATGGACGGAAAAATCAGCTTCGTTTCGCGTGCCGCTACAATGGCTGCCCGAAAGGGTATTTTGGTTGTAAATGCTGCTGGAAACGAAGGAACAAACAAATGGTCGGTTATTGGAGCCCCTGCCGATGCCGACTCAATACTTACTGTTGGTGGGGTTTCACCTTATTCGCAACTTCACATTAATTTTGCTTCGTATGGACCAACTGCCGATGGCCGACTAAAACCTAATGTTTCGGCATTTGGCGAAGCTCAGGTGACTAATAAAAAAGGCGGCTTTTCGAGTGCCTCGGGCACTTCGTTTGCTTCGCCACTTACCGCTGGCTTTGCGGCGTGTGCTTTGCAGCTATACCCAAAGGCAACTGCAATGGAACTGTTAAAAATTATTGAGCAGTCGGCCGACCTTTACCCATACTACGACTATGCCCATGGGTATGGAGTGCCTCAGGCAAATCTTCTTTCGAATTCAGCACCTACCCAACAAGTTGGCAATAGCGTGAAATTTGAAAAGAATGATGATGGCGTTTATGTACTAATTCCCGATTTTAACCCACAGCAACAGGCAGGCTACAATACAACTCATTTGTTTTGGCATATTCGCAAAGCCAATGGGGAACTTGTTGAATACGGCGTTATTCGGGTTTTTCAATCGAAGGCATTCTTTGTTCCAACTACTAACGATCAAGTTAACGGCAATTCGCTTTGGGTAAATTACATGGGCGAAACCTACAGCTACTCACTATAAAGCCCTAAATACAATGAACCGAGCCATGACAATACCATTGACACACACATTCCATGATTATTGCAAGAGAAACGCTACACGACAAGTTAAGTCCAGAGAGTCATGGCGAGCTCCATCTGTACCTTTGAAAATAAAAAAATAAACAGATGAAAACATATATTTTTCTACTAACTTTTCTACCTTTTTTTGCCTTTGGGCAAACCGAAGTAATGCGAAAACAACCTCGCGATTATAGCCAGCATTCAAATTGGGGTCAAAATAGAGCACATCACCTTCAGGGCTACTTAGGTTTAGGCTTTTACACTCCCATTTCGACTCCCAATCGCGATTTTAAAATTGGGAACTCGTACGATTTTGGGTTTGGCGCAATATACCGTTACCGCATGGCTAACTTTGTAAACTTAGGAATGGGTTTAGGCTTTCTTTTTCAGGAGGTTAACCTTAACGATAAGGGAATGGTAAAAGCGTGGGATACTCAGCTACACGACAAGGCCAAGGTTTCAAATATATTGCTTTCGGTAAAGCCATTTATTAGGCTAAATCTTTCGCCTAAACGAGGCGACTATTTGGGAACTTTTGTTGATTTTGGCGGATTTGCAGACTGGAACTTTTACCCCACTACATCGTTTACCGACAAACAAGGAAGCCAAAATTACGTGCAGCAGTATGAATTCGACAAGGAGCAGGAACGAATTCACTACGGGGCATTTGCTTTAATAGGTCGCAGCTGGTTTAGGCTCGAAGGCAGCTACTACCTGTCGAATTGGTTTAAAAGCAATGCTGATTTTTTTATGCCTCGCTACAAATTAACAGTAGTATTTGGGATTTAACGAGTTATGGGTTTGTAAGTGCGGGAGTAAGTGTTGTGTTTTCGTTATTTTCGTGTCTGTCCGTTTGTTGTTATTAAATCAGTTCTTTTTTATTTTTTTACTATATATCTGTCGGGCTGATTGAAGAGTGTCAAGTCAGAATATCCTTTTTTAATTTTTGCCGAGTGTTTAACATCTTTGTCAATATAGTATGTGTCGCCCTTTTTTAGTATGTTTCTCTTCCCAGCAATTGTCAGTTCTATTTCTCCACCTAGTACGACACCCCACTGCGCTTCGTGGAAATGCTCAGGAACCTCAACATCGTTGTCGAACTGCATAAAAATAAATTGCTGTTTTCCTGCTTGAACAAGGTGTGATTTAACTCCGTCTAAAGGAATGTCTGCACTTTGGTGTTTAGTAATAATGTCTGGGAAAAAAATGTCGGATGGTGTCATATTGTTGCGTTTTTTTAAAAAGAGCGCTATCGTTCTGTATTCTATGCTTTTATGGTTGCGTATTTTGTTGTCCGCACGGAAACCTTAATTGACATATAGTTTTTGTTAGCGGCTCATACTTTTTTTCTGTCAGTATTGAATATGTCGTATTAAATTGTAAATTTGTAACCATTGTATAAGGTTAAACTACGTGGTTATGAATGAATATTTAACACTCTCCGAAGCTTCTGAACTCATTGGTAAAAGTAAAGAGACTTTAAGACGCTGGGATCGGGAAGGCAAACTAACTGCTGTCCGGGAGCCAATGAGTAATTATCGTGTTTATAATAAAGCCGAAGTCCAAACACTATTTAATGATTTTTTTGTTAAAGATATAAAAGATACGACTTCCAATTTTGTTGAACCTGAAAATGATTACAAGGTTTTAGAATTATTTGCTGGTGCTGGTGGTTTGGCTGTAGGCTTTGAGAAAGCTGGTTTAAATTGTGTTGCCTTAAACGACATTGATAGATGGGCTTGTCAAACATTGCGCAAAAATCGTCCAAATTGGAAAGTCTTGGAAGGAGACATAAAGAATTTTGATTTTTCAGAATACCATGATAGAGTTGATGTTGTTGCAGGTGGATTTCCTTGCCAAGCTTTTAGTTATGCTGGAAAAAAATTGGGCTTAGCCGATGCAAGAGGAACTCTATTCTATGAATTTGCAAGAGTTGTCAAAGAAGTAAACCCACCCATTTGTATTGGCGAAAATGTTCGAGGATTGCTAAGCCATGAAAATGGAAGAACATTGCAAGGCATGATTTCAATTTTGGATGAAATTGGATATAATGTTGTTCCTTTCCAAGTCTTAAAAGCTATAAATTATAGGGTTCCACAAAAAAGAGAACGCTTAATCCTAGTAGGAATACGAAAGGATATTAATTTAAAATACGAATACCCAAACCCACATAAGAAAATATATACTTTAAAAGATGCCCTAAAAAAAGGAGATTTATTTGAAAATAATGTACCAAAGTCCGAAGGTGTTAAATATCCAAAAAGCAAAGTAAATGTCTTAGATTTAGTACCACCCAAAGGGTATTGGCGCGATTTACCAATAGAAATTCAAAAACAATATATGGGCGGAAGTTTTTATCTCGGTGGTGGAAAAACGGGCATGGCTCGAAGAATTGGTTGGGACGAACCTTGCTTAACCTTAACCTGTAGCCCTGCTCAAAAACAAACCGAACGTTGCCATCCAGACGAAACCCGTCCGTTTACTGTTCGTGAATATGCCAGAATTCAAACTTTTCCTGATGATTGGAAATTTGAGGGATCAATGGCACAGCAATATAAACAAATTGGAAATGCTGTTCCTGTCAACTTGGGCATGGAGGTCGGTTATTCTATTGTGAAATTTTTAAACCAATACTACAACTTATTAAAACCCAGATAATAGCTGTAGTTTTCAAAAGTAATTTGTTCCAAAATAGTTCTTTTGGATGACTTGGTTTCTGATTGTATTTCGTTCAACGCAGAATTTACTGCAATTTTTTCATTTTTTTCTAACGATTCCAGATAGTCTTTAATGGCAATTGGGAGTACTTTGTAAAGTTGCAACATTGCATCTTCTTGCCCTGAAAGTAAAGCATAAAACCGATCGCCTGAAATTTTATAAACTCGGCTGTGGCTGTATTCTTTGCCGTTTATATCGCCCCTCCACAACGCACAAAAGCTACTTTTCGCTAAAATCTGAACCCAATAACACTTCGCTTTTTTATAGTCGTTCGCGAACCGAGCCAATTTTTGAAAAAGGGCTTCGGCAGAACTGCTATTCATTGTGTTGTGTTTATTCTTGATGTCGGCAAATAAAGTGTCGTCTTTCGCTTTTATGTCAAATCCACTGAGATTGCCAACTTCAAATCCTTTTATCCCACCTAAAATTTGTTCGTGAAAAGTTCCAATGGAATTGTTGATTGACTTGTCAATTTGCCTCAATATCTCAGACTGAATAAGGCTTTCCTCGTCGATATTGTTGAATCTTGAGTCAAATGTCAGCTTGATAGTGTCGACCTTGTTTGAGTAAAAGTTCTTCTTGTTTATATTATTTTTCGCTTTCAAATATGCTTTGTGAAGATTGCCAATGCAATGAAGTAAATGGTCGTCCGAGATGTAGTTGACATAATTATTCATAGGATTCCTTTGTTGTTTTTAGTCGCTACATTAGCATTAAAAGTTAATATTAGTTTGTCCACCCAAATTCGCTAAAAACCCATGTTGCAATACACCCCTTGTTGTGTGCTGCCCGTTGTTCATCTCTTAATCTTATCCACAGTTATTACCCTAAAAGTATACGAATTTATGGTTATCCTAATGTTATTCTCTGTATTTGTCACATAAAAATTCTTTCCCGTTTTTATATAGAATCTGTCATTAGTTTCAGTCAAAATATTAAGCAAAAATGCTTCAATCTGTTTTTTTGAAAGGTTGGTATGTAATTTCTTATTTATCCTATCGTAAACAAGTTCGGTATAGCAGATATTCTCCAAGACTTTTAGTTTATTCTCTGTCATATTATGTCGGATTGTGAATACTTGTTAGTTCGCTAATTGGGCAGATTATCAGCGTGAAGCAGATCCCTTGTTGTGCGTAGCAATTTATTTCAAATTATAATTTTTCCATTCGTTTTGTATTGAAATACTCACATTAATCTGTGGTGTCTGCTCCTTGTCGTTAATTAGAACAGATTGTAACGAAACATTTTCATTTATACTTTGTGAAAGTTCATCGTAATTAATGTCTCCTTTTGTTTCTTGTATTTTTTTAAGAAGGTAATATGTGAAAATGCCGTGATATTTTTCTTTTAAAGGTAAAGATGATTGTACCCCTGAACTTGCTGAAAACACAACTATATTGCCACTAAGCAGGCCTTCCTTAGGTTTTACTTTTACACCACGGGCTGCAAGTAGCCCTTGATTTCTTGCGCCACCAGAAAAGCAGGCATCAATAAATACAGTAATTCTCTTTGAGGGAAACTCTGTTAATTTTGAATACAATGTTTTTAGTAGAATTCCTTCATTAGCATTTTTCCCACTCACATCTACAGGCATAATATACGATTCTTTTGTTTGCTCATCGGGAAGACCATGACCCGCATAATAAACAAAAATAGTTGACTTGCCCTGTGTGTTTTTAATTATTAAATTAAGTTTCGATATTCCCTGATTCATTTGACCCGTGGTTGCATCTAATAAAAAAATTACATTTTTTTCAGGAACACCAAGGGTTTTTATAGCATATTCTTTAAAGGCTGTTGCATCATTACGGGCAAAATCAACATTAATTTCTGATGACAAATCTGCCTGATGGGAGTTATAATCCTCATTCCCAATTATCATAGCAAAATGGTAAGGGTTTATGGTTGCGTTTAGTGGTATGTTTTTATCTACATCTGAAAGTTTTTCGTACTGATAGATGGTTTTTGAGTCGGAATGGACATAAACAATTTTTGTAACGGTATCGGTTTTGGTTATTGATGGGTAATCAATGGCAAACGTTTTGAATTTACTATTGTCGGTATTCGGGTTTTGAACTAGTATGTCGTTTATCGTTAAAGAATTATAGAAAGGCAACACATCTTTATCCTGAGCACACGACTGGCTCGAAACGGACAAAAAAATCATAACTCTCTTTATGTTGATTAATTTATATCGTGTACACGCTCCACCAGCATGCATTTCAAACTCTGTTACTTCATAATCGCAAGTTTTGTATGTACTCGTTATAGATACATCACCTGCTTTTTTAAAAACTTCCAACATGTCAACTTTCACCGCTGATTTTTGAATCAGTAGTCCGTAGGAAAGACCAGCTGAAACAAGATTCAATGTGGCGGTTTTTTGATTTACAGATGAGTTGACGAGAGTATTTTCGGAAGGTTTAGATGGGAACTTCACTTTAACGCCAAATTCATCATTTGTATAGATAAAATCGTTCTGAGTAAAGCCCATAGTTGTCAATGCAATGAGCAATAAGAAAAAAGTGGTTTTTTTCATTGTTTATTGTTTTTGCTATTTAATTATTTGGTCACATGATAATAATGGAGCGACAAATTGATATGTCCAGCGAAGTAACATGCCATCCCCAAGTTATCATTTATTCCCAGGCCACTCCAAAATTATTTGAGCTATGTTGTTGGCATGGCTGCCAATTGTGCGGAAAACCGAAACCATTTCGAGGTGCGTTTTTGAGCTGGTAAGGGTTTTGTCGTTATCCTTCTTTAGCCTGTTAAAGTGTTGCCGCTCAAGTTCTCGTCCAACTTCTTTAAAGTTTTCGTACTTTTTAAAGGCCTTTTTGGCCTTTTCGAGGTTAAGCTCGGTGAATACCGCAACCGCTCTTTTTAGCTGCTTTTGTGTAAGTAAATGAAACTCTTTAAGCTCCATTTTGCCCTCGGCCGAAAATTCGTAGCCCGACTGTAGCCACCACTTCGACCGTTCGGCTAAATTGCTCGAAACCAAATCGGCAATTTGCTCAAGTTCCTTAACAACGTACATTACCTGAAAAGCCTCCTGAGTTTCGCGGTCGGTTGTGTCTTGCTTTGTAATTTGAAGTATGTACTGGTTAATTTGGTCGCGAAGATAATCGACATTTCTCTCCCTATCCTCAATTCGGGTTAGCGGTGTTTTGTCGCGCGAGATAAAGGGCACAATAATCTCGTCGACCATTTCCTCAACAATTTCGCATAGCCCAACAACTTCTTGCTTTGCAACTTTAAGAGCAACCGATGGCGTTGAAACTAACGAATTGTCGAGGTACTTAACTGCATACTTCGACTTTTTCTCCTGAATTGGGGGCAATATAAAGTCGATAAATTTGGCGTATATATTGGTAAATGGCAAAACAGCAAGCGTTATTAGCACATTGAAAATTGTGTGTGCATTTGCTACCTGACGGGGTATGTTTGAGGCAATCCCCATTGTTTCGTCGACAATAATGTCGGGTGTAATGTAGCGCACCAAGTCGACAAATGGTGTAATGAACCCCGCCAGTAGCAAAATACCTATAAACTTAAACATTGTATAGCCCATGGCAACTTTTTGAGCTTCGCGGCTGGCTTCAATGCCTGCAAATATTCCTGTTACCGAAGTGCCTAAGTTTGCCCCCATCATAAGCGGAATCGATGCTTCGAGCGAAATTAACCCTTGCGATGCCAAGGTGAGCAGTATACCAATAAAGGCAGCACTACTCTGAATTAGAGCGGTAAAAAGTGTGCCAGCAATTATACCAAGAATTGGAACCTTTAAGCTTGCCAGCAAATCAACAAAGGGGTCGTAGGTTCGCAGTGGGCTCATGGCTTCGCCCATAATGTGCATACCGTAAAACAGAATACCAAAACCTAATAGTGCTTCTCCTGTAAATTTTATCGACTCGCGTTTCGAGAAGGTATTTAAAAGAAATCCTAACGCAATAATTAGCAGCGAGTAGTCGGCAATGCGGAACGAAATAAGCTGAACAGTAATAGTTGTACCAATGGCTGCGCCAAAAATCATCCCAATGGTTTGGTTAAACCGAATTAACCCCGACTGTACAAACCCCATAAGCATTACCACTGTGGCGCTGCTGCTTTGGGTTACCATAGTAATAAATGCCCCAAAGCCCGTTGCGTAAAATCGATTTTTCGAAAGTTTTCCAAGAATAATTCGAATTCGTTCGCCTGCGCTGTGCTTAAACCCGCTACTCATAAGCTTTATTCCCATTAAAAACAGCGCAAGGCCGCCCAAAAGACCAACAACGAGCATTGTAACCCAGTTCGACTTGCGAGCATACGCTGTGAAAAGCACAAACGAATGGGGTTCGGTGGTAACTATTCGTGCCGAAACCTGATATTCACCAACTACCGAACCAAGCGTGAAGTAGCTAACCGCCACGCCCAAGCTGTCGGTAACGGCAACCTGTGGCATAACTTCGTACTGCCAGCTACCATCGGGAATTTGAGCCATTTCGAAGTAAACGGTAACCCCCTCGATGCGCTTGCCAAGTTTATTAGTTACAATAACCGAGAAAGGCTTTGTTAGCGGTTGGAGAATTACCTGATGCTGCCTATCGCCCGAAATTCGGTAGCTCTTTTCGCCTCCCAACTTTTCGACCTGAAACGCAGGAATGGCACTGTTCAATGTGTCAACCTTAACCGTTTCGCTCGAAAAGGCGAAAAGAGAAAGAAGCAGAAAGCACGCAATGCTTATGCCTTTTCTAATAGAACTGTTCACTAATGTCATCAACGCATTAAGATTTACCTTCGGAATAACGGTTTACTGGGTTTTGGATAGGCATAAATTTATAATAAAAATGCCGTTAAATGGAGAATTGGCGATATTTTTTGCAAAAACTAAACCTCGCCCCATAGTTTTTCGTAAATTTATAACTGAAAAAATAGGTTTATGAAAACTCGAATACTCTGGATTTCTGCCACTTTAACCCTTTGCCTGTATGTAGGCGTTGCAGTGGGGCAAATTAAAGCACCATCAATCAGCGACATGAGGTGGGGCAACGATTTCAACCTGCACATTAGGCTGTCGAACGACACAAACTACGTTATGGATGTTAGAGCCTTACACCATGCTGGCGGAATTCTTATTGACACGCTTAACCAAAGCACTACATATTACCCCGTAAATCTCGACGAGCAGTTTATAAGTTACCTAAAGCAGCGAAGGCTTGAAGTTGAAACGGGAACTTCAGCTAACGACACCACTAAACGCTCAACCCCTGTTACACTTTGGTCGGCACTTCATAAAACTGTTGGAGGTGGCTACGTTCATTTTATAAACTGCATAATGTACTCGCTCGAATCGCAAAACCTTAACCTTTCCGATGCCATTATGACACGCCCAGTTACCAACTGGAAACCAAAGCCAATGACCGATACGTACAAGCGTACAAAGAAATGGAAACAGTTCATCCCGTTCGACCAAAAACTGGCACAAACAGAGTATAAACTGCGAGTTAAAGAGAATGAATTGCGCGATTTACAAGGGGTTCCACAGCACTTTATCGATCGCTTTTTGGCAACTTCGCAAAAGGATTACGAAAAAATGGTTCAAGAAGGCCAGCGAAACTTCGTAGCACAAATTAACTTGGTACGACTGCTACTTGGCGCAAAATACCTTGGCGCCAGCCAAATTGATTATGTGCGAGCCAAGGTTGAAAACGCACTTGCTCTTTACAGCCTAAATAATCTTCCTTCGGTAATAGTTTTCGACGACTACAATGCAGCTGTTGCCATGAGCCTCGACAACTTGGGATATAAAATCGACTATGTTGTATTCCGTGATCAGGAGCACCTCACTCGCGATGAGCAAAAAATACGAATCGAAAAAATTGAAGCTCTTGTCGATGCCGTTAACGAAGCTAACGAGAATGTGTTTCGCAAACGACTATCGACTTACTATGGGAGGTAGATAAACCCCTGTCGGGCTGTAAATTTCAGCCCGTTTCCACAAATAACATACCCTTTTCGAAAAAACATGGGCTGTGGGCTATTGATTATTGCCCACAATCGCTATTTTTGTAACCTATCGAAATAAGTTTTACTTTACACTTAACAACGTATGGCATCAGTGAAGCGTATTAAAATTAAAGAGTTGCTAAGCAGCAAAGCCTTTAACAGCGAAGTGCTAGCTATGGGCTGGGTTCGTACCCGCAGAGGGAATAAAAATGTGGCTTTCATTGCACTAAACGATGGATCGACCATTAATAACATACAAATTGTTGCCGACGTTGAGGTTTTTTCCGAAGACTTTCTGAAGGATGTTTCAACGGGAGCCTGTATTTCGGTTGAAGGAACTCTAGTTGAGTCGCCAGGTGCCGAGCAACCTGTTGAAATTAGGGCAAAAAAAATTGAGGTTATCGGAAAGGCCGACCCTACAACTTACCCACTGCAAAAAAAGGGTCATAGCCTCGAGTTCCTTCGCGAAATTGCACACCTTCGCCCTCGTACCAATACTTTTGGCGCAGTGCTTCGCATTCGTCACTCAATGGCATTCGCCATTCATAAGTACTTTAACGATAAGGGGTTCTTTTACATCCACACTCCTATTGTTACAGGCTCCGATGCCGAAGGCGCAGGTGCAATGTTTAGGGTTACTACCCTCGACATGGAAAATCCCCCACGCACCGAGGATGGGAAAATTAACTGGAGCGAAGATTTCTTTGGGAAAGAGGCTAACCTCACCGTTTCGGGGCAGCTCGAAGGCGAATTGGCAGCTCTTGCCCTTTCGGACATTTACACCTTTGGCCCAACTTTCCGTGCCGAAAACTCCAACACTCCTCGTCACCTTGCCGAATTCTGGATGATTGAGCCCGAAATGGCGTTCTACGACATTACCGACAACATGGATCTGGCCGAGGATTTTCTGAAATACCTTGTTCGCTACGCACTTGAAAATTGCAAGGATGATCTTGAGTTCCTCAACAAAATGTGGGACAAGGAACTTTTGGAGAGGCTTCAGTTTGTAGTCGACAATCCCTTTGTGCGCCTTACCTACACCGAAGGTGTTGAAATTCTCGAAAAAGCCAATCAGAAATGGGAATTCCCTGTTTCGTGGGGAGTCGATTTGCAAAGCGAGCACGAGCGCTACCTAGTTGAAAAGCACTTTAAAAAACCCGTAATTCTTACTGGTTACCCAAGAAATATTAAGGCATTTTACATGAAGCAGAACGACGACGGCAAAACCGTTAGGGCCATGGACGTGCTTTTCCCAAAAATTGGTGAAATTATTGGCGGTTCGCAGCGCGAAGAGGACTACGACAAGCTTTACAGCCGCATAAAGGAAATGAATATTCACGAGGAGCAACTTTGGTGGTACCTCGAAACCCGCAAGTTTGGTACAGCGCCACATAGCGGATTTGGCTTGGGTTTCGAACGCCTACTGCTTTTTGTAACTGGCATGGGTAACATTCGTGACGTTATTCCTTTCCCCCGTACACCTAAAAATTGTGAATTTTAAAGCGTAACTCTCATGCTCAAGCAAAAATTGCAGCAAAAGCTTCTTCAGAAGCTATCGCCACAGCAAATTCAGGTAATTAAGTTGCTTGAGTTGCCTACCATGCTGCTTGAGCAACGCATTAAAAAGGAGATTGAAGAGAACCCAACACTCGAAGAACTTTCGAATGCTGAGGACGATTACGAACAGCAGGAAGCCGAAACCCAAAACGACGACACCAACAACGACGAAAACGAGTTTACCCTCGAAGACTACATGAACGACGAGGATGTGCCTTCGTACAAGCTTTCGGTAAATAACCACTCCAAAGACGATAAGCGAGAGGAAATTCCCTTTTCGATTGGGCAAACATTTCACGAACACCTCGAAACACAGTTAGGACTTCGCTTTTTGAATGACAGGGAGCGGAATTTGGCGCTTTACCTTATTGGGAATATCGACGACGATGGGTATTTACGTCGAAAATTGGTAAATATTGCCGACGATTTAGCGTTCTCGATGAGCATTGAAACCACCGAGGAGGAGCTTGAAAAGCTGCTGAATGTAATTCAGGAGTTTGAGCCTGCCGGTATTGGTGCTCGCGACCTGCAGGAATGCCTTCTGCTTCAAATTGAGGATAAAAACCTTAGTCATCCCGAAATTGCAACTGCTCGTAAAATTTTAAAGTACCACTTCGATGAGTTTACCCGCAAACACTACGATAAAATTCAGGATAAGCTCGATCTTTCGGATCAAATGATGAAAGAGGCAATTGACGAAATTTTAAAGTTAAACCCTAAGCCCGGAGGGGCTTTTCACGACCCACACAACCGATCGGCTCAGCATATAATTCCCGACTTTGTTCTCGACCTAAACGATGGCGAATTACAGCTAAACCTTAACTCGCGTAACGTTCCCGAACTGCGAATAAGCCAGGAGTACAGCGAAATGATTGAGTCGTACTCGGTAAACAAGGAGAACGCTTCGCGGCAGGAAAAAGAAGCAGTAACCTTTGTAAAGCAAAAAATCGATTCGGCAAAGTGGTTTATCGATGCCATTAAGCAAAGGCAAAACACGCTTATGAGTACAATGCAGTCCATAATCGATTACCAAAAAGAGTTCTTTAGAGATGGCGACGAAACAAAACTTCGCCCCATGATTTTAAAGGATATTGCCGAGGAAACTGGGCTCGACATTTCAACCATTTCGAGGGTTGCCAACAGCAAGTATATTCAAACCCATTTCGGAATTTTTGCCCTAAAGTACTTTTTTAGCGAAGGCATGCAGAACTCCGAAGGCGAAGAAGTTTCGACTAAGGAAATTAAGAAAATTTTACAAGACTGCGTTGGAGCCGAGAATAAACGAAAACCCCTAACCGACGAGAAGTTAATGGATATACTTAAAGAAAAAGGCTACCCAATTGCTCGTCGAACTGTTGCAAAGTATCGCGAACAGCTTGGTGTTCCTGTTGCAAGGCTTCGAAAAGAACTTTAGAGCTACTTACACAATATAAAATGAAGATCACGCTTCAAAAATTACTTGCCCGCACTGTGTCGGTAATTTTTCATCCACTCAACGCCCCTACCTACGGACTTATCTTCATTTTTACTGCTGGTACTTACGTTTCGCTGCTCCCCTTCGAAGCAAAAAAACTTATAACGCTGGTAATTGGAATAAACACGCTTGTGTTGCCTTTAGTAATGATTCCATTATTTCATCGGTTGGGAATAATAAAAAGTATTCACATGCCCGACCACAAGGAAAGGCTTGTTCCCATTGTTTTTACGCTAATTCCCTACGCCTTCTCGTTCTATTTCCTTCGAAAGTTGCCAATTCCCAATATTGTTCCACTTTATATGCTAGCAGCCACAGCAACTGTTGTGCTCACGCTTATTGTAACTATTTGGTGGAAAATTAGCATTCACATGGTTGGCATTGGCGGATTAGCTGGTTTGGTATTTGCGTTTGCATTAATCTACCAGGCCAATGTATTGGTTTTCCTTGTTCTCTCATTTCTTTTTGCGGGAATAGTTGCCTGGGCAAGGCTATCGCTAAAGGCTCACAATCCAGCACAGGTTTATTCTGGGTTTCTACTAGGCTGGTTAACAATGGTATGCGTTTTATTGTTTATTTAAAGCTAAGAAACTGTTTAAGTTTATAATTGAAAATATAGTATTACAATAGCCACGGGCTTTAGCCCGTGGATTTATCGAAGGAAAAGACATGGCTTTAGCCAAACGTTTTAATCGTTTTTGGGCTAAAGCCCAATATTTCTGACAATAATCAACCACGGGCTAAAGCCCGTGGCTATTAAAATAAATAAAATTTAATCAGATTCTAATCCGCTTAGAAATTATGGTAAAACTTTTATCGATTTTACTTCTTGTAACCTCAACAAGCTGCACCATGAACAAAGCCGACAAACCACAGAGGGTAACCGTAGCAAAGGTCGATTTGGAGCGCTACATGGGTGTATGGTACGAAATTGCCCGTTTTCCACATTCGTTCGAAAAGGGACTGGTTGGTGTTACAGCCACTTACACTAAATTGCCGAGTGGCAAAATTGAAGTGCTAAATCAGGGCTACAAGGGAACCCTCGACGGAAAAAGAAGCAAAGTTAAGGGCTGGGCTAAAATTCCAGATTCCAACGAACCAGGACGACTAAAGGTTTACTTTTTTTGGCCTTTTGGGGGCGAATACCTCGTTCTCGACCTCGATGAGGAAAACTACAGCTACGTTTTAGTTGGAAGCAGTTCGCCAAACTACCTTTGGATTATGAGCCGCACGCCCCAAATGAGCGAAGAAACCTATAATTACCTTGTTGGCAAAGCCAAGGAATTGGGCTACAATTTAGAAAAATTAGAAAAAGTTCCTCAACCAGAACAGTAAGCCCTCTGCTATGCAACGATTCTCGGCCAACTACGTTTTTCCAGTAACTGGAAATCCTATTCGCAATGGAATTGTTGAAGTTGACGAGAATGGCCTAATTAAAGCAATTATCGACCCTGGAAGCGCTCCTGTTGAACTTGCAAACACTGAGTTTCATAACGGCATTATTATTCCCGGTTTTGTAAATGCGCATTGCCACACCGAACTTTCGCACCTAAAGGGAAAAACTGCAAAAGACAGAGGTATGGCCGAATTTGTAAAACAAGTAAAACAGCTAAGGGGCGAAAATACTGGTGCTGCCGAAAATGATACTGCTTTTGCACTGGCCGACATGTATAGGCAAGGCACATCGGCTGTTGCCGATATTTGCAATTCATCAGTAAGCTTCGAAGCAAAAAACAAGAGCCCAATTCGTTTTTACAATTTAATTGAAGTTTTGGGACTCGACCCAACCCGTAAAGAAATGATTTGGGAGCGGGCGCAAATATTACAGCTTATAGCCGAAGCAAATGGGCAAAACCCTGTTTCAATTGTTCCCCATTCAACCTACACGCTTTCGAAAGAACTTTGGGACCTTTTACAAAACGAGTTCTCAAACCAAAAGTTAATATCAATACACTTTGCAGAAAGTAAAGACGACATAGAGTTCTCAACTAGCAACTCGGGACAACTAGCTTCGGTTTTTACCTCGTGGGGATTGCCCATTAATAGCATACCCGCTGGAACCCCAATCGACATCGTAAAAACTTATATTCCTACAACGGCAAAGGTGCTCTTCATTCACAATACGTATTTAACCGAATATCAACTAAATGAAGTAAAGCAACACTTTCCGAATGCCTACTTTTGTTTTTGCCCTCAGTCGAATTTATATATCGAAAATAGATTACCCAATATTCCCGATTTTTTATCACATAGTGAATATTTAACTATTGGCACCGACAGTTATGCCTCGTCGGAAAGCCTTTCGATGCTGGAGCAAATACAGATTATTTCTGATAATTTTCCTTTAGTTGGCTTTAGCCAAATACTCCAATGGGCAACCCTAAACGGTGCAAGGGCTTTGGGTTTCGAAAACGAATTGGGGAGCATTGAAATTGGCAAAAAACCAGGACTTGTTTTAGTTTCTCCTTTCGATTTTGCGAACATGAAAACGCTGTCAAATAGCAAGGCAAGAAGGTTAGTGTAGTTGAACTTTATTCTTGCTTTGTGTAATAGTACTATACCTCAAAAGGCACTAAGAAGCCACAAAAAACACAAATAAATATGCAACAATTAAGTGAAAACGAATTTTAAATAAACGCATTTAACTCATAAATAAGGGAATAAGGTAAAAATCATTCGGGAATAGTTTTTTTACTAAGGTTTTTTAAAGAACAATAAGGTTTTTTGTCGTTCATAAACCTTATTCAATCATTTTCAACCTTAGTAACTATAACTTCTACTCAATGAAAAACCTTATTCCCTTATTAAGCAGCAATTGGATATTTAGCCATATATCGAACTCTGGTTAATGGCAACATAAAAAAGAATTCGCCAAAAAAAACTAATTAACATTTGTGTTTGTTGCATTTTGTTAACTTTAGGCGTTAAAATATTTTTATGTCAACATTTCTTTTCGACAGCACTATTTTTGGACCAGTAAAAAGCCGCAGGCTTGGCATTTCGCTTGGGGTAAACCTTTTGCCAAACAACTGCAAAGTTTGCAACTTCAACTGCATTTACTGCGAGTGCGGCTGGACACACGCCAACGACCTTTCGAGTGGGCTTCCAACTCGATTAGAAGTAAAGAAATTTTTAGAGATTAAACTTAAGGAAATGGCGGAGGCTGGCAAACCCATTGATGCTATTACCTTTGCTGGCAATGGAGAGCCAACTATTCACCCCGAATTTTCTCAAATAATTAGCGACACTATTGCTGTTCGCAACAAGTTTTTTCCAAAAGCCAAGGTTGCAGTTCTCTCGAACTCAATGACACTTGGGAACCCCGAAATTAGGGTAGCGCTTATGAAGGTTGACTATAATATACTAAAACTCGACTCGGGTTTCGACCAAACAATAGAGTTTATTAACCAACCAAAACGTAAAATTACCGTTGCAGAAATTGTAGCAAACCTAAAGCTGTTTAACGGACAATTTACGCTGCAAACATTGTTTGTAAGAGGCGAATATAGGGGCGAAAAGGTTGATAACACAACACCCGAGGAGCTGCAGCGCTGGCTCGAAATTGTTGACGAACTTCGTCCGCTCGATGTTATGATTTACACAATAGCCCGCGAAACTCCTGTAAATACGCTAAAAAAAGTGCCCATGGACGATTTAAACGCCATTGCGGCTAAAGTGCAAGAATTAGGTATAACCGTTCAAGTTTCTGGATAATGGAAATTCTCGAAGGTAAAAAAAGGGTTATGATTTGCCCGTTAGGTTGGGGTCTTGGCCATGCAACGCGAATGATTCCGGTTGTCGATTACCTTTTAAGTAGAGGTTGCGAAGTTATTGTTGCTGGCGACGAACATGTTAAGCCCGTTTTCGAAAGTAGATACAAACAGGTTAAGTTTGTACTTTTTCCATCGCTTAGGGTTAAATTTAGCAGAGGTCGCAATCAGCTTTTACCATTAATTCGTATTGCCTTTCGAGTTTTTGGCGAAACGCGACGTGAGCATAAAAAAATCCAATCGCTTATCGATGAGTACAAAGTCGACCTTGTGATATCGGACAATCGGTACGGTTTATATTCAAAAAAAATCGACTCAGTTTTTATAACCCATCAGCTAAATATCCTTTTCCCAAAACCATTCGGGTGGTTCGGCTTTATTGGCCGAATGTATGTGCGCTGCTATGCCGAAAGGCACACCGAGTGCTGGATTCCCGACAATTCTACAGGAATAAGGGTTTCGGGCAAGCTAAGTACAGTTAAAAAAATGCCACGAAACACCCGTTTTATTGGGCTGCTTTCGCGATTTGCCAACATGCACGAAATTCCAGCGCCACAAAACCAATGGGACTTAGTTGTTATTGCATCGGGACCATCGCCACAGAGGGAAATTTTTGTTCAAGAAGCAACTTCATTTGCCCAAAGGCAAAACTTCAAAACGCTCATTCTTTGCGGTAACCCAAAGGGAAACGAGGAGCAACTTGTCGACGAAAAAGTTCTGCTGCTGTCGTCCCTTTCCGATGAGGAAATACTCGAAGGAATTCTTTCGGCTCAATACCTTATTTGCCGAGCTGGTTACAGCACAATAATGGACCTAATTGCATTGGGCAAAACGGCACTGCTTGTGCCAACACCTGGGCAAACCGAACAGGAGTACCTTTCGCACCACTTAAGCGAAAAAGGTCTATTTACTTTTACCCAACAACACCGCTTAAATGATCTTAGTTTATGCGATATAGCCAAAGCTCCATCGACTCAATTTGTTAATTCGGAATTTTTTCCATCCACTTTCCATAAGCATTAAAAACTTCATAATTTCACTTTTTACAGTATAAAACACTAACTTTGCTCTGATTTTAAAGCCTATTTCATGCTTAAAGAAACTGAGCAAAAAAGGGCGAAGGTGTCTTCGCGAAGTGTTTTACTAATTTTTATCGACCTAGCCCTTCTATTCTTATCCTTTGCATTTACCACCGTTTTTCGAGACGTTCCCTTCAATATTTACTGGAGTAAATACTACGTTGCCCTTCTCTCTTTTTCGTTATACTGGATTATTGTTTCGGCCCTTTTCGAAAAGTACAGCTTAACCGGCATTAATTTCACTCCCCTTGCACGACGAATAATTCTTAGCAATATTGTTTCCTTTGCGCTATTAAGTTTAGTTCTCTTATTCTTTCGCTTTATCGATTTTTCGAGAGTTATTGTATTTGGCACAATACTAACTGTAACAATTCTCGAACTTTTTGTCTTTGGAATGTGGTTCGTTATAAAGCAAAGCCACGAAATTAAGGAGGAAATGAAGGGTGCTGCTTCAACTGCTCCGCGTCCCGAGTTTGAACTTATAGTTGAGGGCGACAACAAAATTAGCCCTTCGCGCTATAAATCGATAAAAAAGGCTATTCGCGAAGAGGTTGGTGACGATGTGTTAAATGCGATTAAAGGATTTGTCGACATTTCGCTTGAGTCAACTTTAGTGGTTTCAACAACAACCCGCTTTAATATCGACAGTCAGCCTTCGGGCATATTTAAAAGCATAGTAAACATAAAACGAATTAACGACTATAGGTGGATTAACAAGTTTTTCGAATCGGTAAATTCAAAAATACCCAAAGGCGGTTTGTTTATTTGCATTGCCGAAACTAAGGAGCAGCGCAAAGAGCGTATTATTAAAAAGTTCCCGCCAGTTTTAAACTATATATACTACACTTTCGATTACATTGTAAAGAGGATTTTCCCAAAGTTTTCGCTTACTAAGGGTATTTACTTCTTTTTAACCCGTGGCCAAAACAGGGTAATTAGTCGTGCCGAAGTTCTTGGGCGACTCTTCTCGTGTGGCTTCGACATTGTTGATGAGCTTTATGTTGGCAACCAGTTTTTTATTGTAAGCAAAAAAATAAAGCGCCCAGCCTACGACATGGATGCAACTTATGGCCCACTTATTAAGTTGAAACGCATTGGGAAAGGTGGCGCTTTAATTAGGGTATACAAAATGCGAACAATGCACCCCTATGCCGAATACTTACAGGATTACGTTTACCGTAAACATAGCCTCGACGAAGGCGGTAAATTTAAAAACGACTTTAGGGTTTCAACGGCAGGTCGCATTATGCGCCGGTTATGGATTGACGAGTTACCAATGATAATTAATATGGTTCGTGGCGACTTGAAAATTGTTGGCGTTAGACCCTTAAGCCAGCACTACTATAGCCTTTACTCAAAGGAACTTCAAGAACTACGTATAAAGTTTAAGCCTGGGTTAATTCCGCCATTTTATGTTGACAATCCCAAAACCCTCGACGAAATTATGGCCTCCGAAATGAAGTACCTGAAGTCTTACGAAAAAAGCCCCTTCCTTACCGATATTCGTTACTTTTTTTTGGCAGTTTACAATATCATTTTTAAAAGATACCGGAGCAGCTAAACCTCGTCGAGTTCCGAAAGAATGTCGCTTAGGTCGCGAACAAGCATGTTAACATCACTCTCGAGCACTGCTATATTTTCGAGTGGAATTAGGCCAACCGAACCGGTAAGCACATCGATAGCAACCCTTAGCCGTAATAAAATTGCATTCGCCTTGTCGAGCTTGCTAACCTTCTCGCCACTTGGTTGCACCTCTTTATACTTAGCCTCAACCATCCCAATTTGGAACTCGAAAATTGAATGGAAAACATTCGCTTGCCTAGCAACCGAATCGACCAGTGAGAAAACCTTCGATGCCTCTTTATGCCTACTCTCGTTAGTTTGTGGTGTCGATGTATAGTTATCCCTGCACATCTCGGGCTTTAGGTTGCAAATTAAGCTTAGCGTGGTTTCGGCTTGCCGCTGAGTTGACGTTAACTTGTGGTTAAGATTCTCAACTATGGGGCGCTCCTTGGTGCTCACATCAATTTTCAAAAAGTCCTGAAGGTTTTTAATGTCACGCTCGGCTTCGGAAAGCTTTGTGTTGAGATATATAAATGTTTCGGACATGCTGTTCTCGGGATAAAGCGATGAAAGATTTTTCCGAGAAAGCTCCAGTAACTTTATCTTTTCGAAAACAAAAGGCTGAAGGGCGTTGGCTATGCTATCGCGTTTATTTAGCGAAACTTGCCTATCGTACTCATCCATTTGCGAAGCAAATGCTTTTATTGTCTCCTGCGCTGCGGTTTTACAAATTTCGCACGAGGTTTGCCTTACCATTTGGCGAAGCCTATCCGATGCGTTTCGATTAGTTGTATTTGCTGTAAGCATACTTAACTTTTGCATTTCGGGCTCAAACCGTTGCGCTAAAAGTTCCTTTTCGATACGTTCAATATGAATTTTGAGCAGCTGTCCTTCGAGCGATTGCTCGCCATGTTTAAACCTGAAAATATCGGAGAAACGGAGCAGTTCAACCTTAACCTCCATTTCGCGGGGAGTTGCTATTTGTGGATTGCTTTCGAGTTTTACCAGTGCGCCAACCATTTCCCTTAGGTTATTTAGGTTCTGGTCGTCGCTTAAATACAAGGCTGCGTAGCCGAGAATCGACTCGTACTCCGTTTTAAAAACTGCGCTATAGGTGCTATTCCCTTTATATTTAAAAAGAATTTCTTCGTGAGCCTTAAGCAGCTGTCGGTAGTACTGGGTTACTCGAAAAAGGCTTCCGGCAATGGCATCGGTATTTCCAGTACGGTAGTTAAGTTTGTAAACCTCGAGATGGTTTTTAAAGTTTGCAAAAATGGTTATAAAATTAATGAAGTCGCGCTCCTGCCTGTATGTTTCAGCATTTATAAGGCCTGCACGATAATCGTTTTCAATTTTTAGCTTGCGCGTTTCAATTGCAGCAAAGTTAACCTCGTCGCCCGTAACCTGGTCCATTTTATAAAGCGACTTATAGTTTGCTACCACTATTAATGGATACTTTGAATACTGAATTAGATTTGAAAGAACCTGTCGGTTAATTTCGGGATTTGCTGCAGTGTCGAGTAGCACTTGAATTGGCCTGGTATTGAGTTGCACTTTTGAGCTATTGCCCGTTACCAGTGCGTAAATACGAATGGAATGCAGGCGCGTATCGAAGTTCTTTTGCTCAAAAAGCCTTATGGTTGAACTAAACCTATACTCCTTCTTTTTAGTGCTTGCCTCTATAAAGTTTCCGAACTCGCCAATTATGCCCAGCAACGCATTGGTTGGTGTTTGAATTCGCGAAATGCTTTTTAGCTGGGAAGCAACAAGCCCCAGCACCATGTCGCGGTCGTTATTAGTTATGGCCTTTACGCTAATTTCGGCATCAATAAAATCGCTTGCCGAGTATAAAGGTAAATTATCGATTATACGAATATGGTCAATGTTGTCGCTAACAAATGTTTGGTACTTAGCATCGTTATCCCTTGTAATTTGAAAATTATACAGTGGGTAGGTAACATCATTATTACCAAAAAACTTCACGTTTTTAAGGCGAGCTGTAATAAACAGGTACTCCAAATGCTCTCGCGTAAGGGCGTTGCGCTTTCGTCGCGATAGCGATTGCTCGCGCTTAACAAAGTCGAGTTCGTTAATAAGTGCGCTGAACTTTTCGCCATTAAAAAGGTAAATATCGGTCGACAGGTACTGCCACTCGCCCGAGAAGTTGTACGAAACAGTGTCGGAAAAAATGAGCGAGGGCTCAATACTCTTTTGCGAAAGGCTAATATTTGGCGAAAGAAATAACGCCCCAGTGAAGGCAAAAAGAAAAAATCGAAACATGGCAAGCTAAGTTGAGTTACTACTTTAGGCAAATTTGCAAAGCAATAGCGCTATGCCAAAACAGTGCCAATTGCTCAGGCAAATATAGTTTATAAGCCAATTAAAACCTTGTTGAAGTTTGCCCTAAATTGCAATCTGAAAGAATTGCAAGGTACTATTCCTCCAAAACGGGAAGCGCTAAACCTGAAAAACTAACAGTCCCCTGCTCGTCGAGAATTGGGCGAAAGTATATGTTTAGCGGTTTAATATTATTATAAGTAACACTCGTATTTAGATTTACCGATTTAAAGTCGGCCGATTCGGTTATTTTGCTCAGCATGTCCTTCATGCGGTATACCTCACGAATGGGGAAAAGGTCCCAAAGGTGAATACCTTTAGCAAGCGTTTCGGGCGAAATACCAAAGAATTTGGTTCCAGCTTTATTTAAAAAGCTAACTCGACCTGTTGAAGTAACTTCGAAAACAATTTGAGGTAATTTTTCGGTAAGCCCACGGTAAAGCACTTCGTTTCGCTTAAGCTGACTTGTAATTCGTTCGCGTTCAAATGCAAACGAAACAATATTCGAAATGGTTTTAAGAAGAGAAATTTCGTGCTTTTCCCAAACCCTCGGGTAGCTGCATTCGTCGAAACCTATAAAGCCAAAAATTTCTCCGCTAACTTGTATTGGAAAAATAATAAACGATTCAATTCCCTGCGAAATCATAATCTCGGCTAAGTCGGGTGAAAGTTCGTTTGCTAAGTCGTTCGATGTAAAGTACTCGTTTTTACCAGTCCAGCTCATTACCATATCCAAAGGAACTTCTTGCAAATTATTTTGTTGAGGAGTAATTCCCTTGTTGCACCACTCAAATGTATTGCAAGTAATCCCCTTTTCTGGAAAGTTTTCGAAAATGTAAACCCTGCTCGAATTTGTAAATTGCCCCAGCAATTCCAGTACTTTGGTGCTTTTATTTGCAATTGGGCTATTGGTATTGAAAATATATGAAATTTCGGAGAGCAGTTCGTGCTGGCGAATATTCTTTTTAAGCAGCTCTTCGCTTTGCATTAGGTCGAGCTCAACCTGCTTTTGATGGGATATATCGGAAATGGTTCCGGTAATCCGTAGCGCTTTACCATAGTTATCGCGAAGAATTCGGTTTTTCGAAAGAATCCAGGCGTAACTCATATCCTTTTTTCGTGCCCGAACCTCAAGAACAGTGGACGTTCCACTAATTAAAAATGAACGTAACTCTTGTTCAAAATCGGGCAAATCTTCGGGGTGAATAAGCTCCCTAAGTAACGCATTCGAAGGCTCCACCTCCCAAGGTAAATAGCCTAAAGCATTAAAGGCCATTGGCGAAAAGTAGTTTTCGCCCGTAACTAAATCGATATCCCAAACACCAATTTTCCCTGCGGCCATAGCAAGTTTTAAACGCTCCTCGTTTTTTTCGAGTTTGTGAAGTGCCCCAGCAGTTGTCGAAATATCCTTTATAAGCAGAACTATTTGGTACCCTCTTTGGGTTTTTATTGCTATTGTTTTCTTTTCAATTGTTTTACGGTCGCCGTTTGGCAGTTTAATATTTACTTCAACGGTTTTTTCGTCGTTTAATGCGCCCCCCGACAGCACCGCAGGGTTAAATATTTCCTTAAACCCAAATAGCGAGTCCTGAAATGCATCGTTCGAATCGACCACCAAACTTGGCAAATCGCCAACAAATCGACCTACTGCTTGTATCTTTCGAATTCCTGTAATTTGCTCAATTATAGGGTTCCATTCGTTAATAATTCCGTTTTGATTAAGTATTACAAAGCCATCGCGGCTACCGTTAATAATTCCGCCTAAAATTTGAACACATTCGTCGGTTTGGGCTTCCTTTCTTTTACGCTCATCAATATCCATTTGCACCCCTACAACCTTTATGGGTGCTCCGTTTTTATCCCATTCGGTCACCGTAATGCTGCTCTGAAACCATCGCAAACTGGCATTACTGGCCTTTGCCCTATACTCCCAAATAACCGGGAACTTATCGGTTTGCGGGAGTTTTGCCATTATGTCGTTAAACTGAATTGCCGAATCGTGGTGAAGAACCGAAAACCACGACTTTACAGTTGAATCGTAACTATTTGGATTATAGCCTAACATTTCGAAAAACTCTGGACCAATATATGATTCTTGACTGTAGGGCTCGTAGTACCACAATGCTTGTCCAGTGGCTTTAAAGGAGTGGCGAATAAGCTTTGTTAAATCATCGTTAAGTTCCTTGGAATTGCTTTCTTTCTGCAAGTCGTTAAGTGAAAGTAGCAACGAAGGTTTTCCTTTCCAGTAGAAACGAGTAATAACAGGCAGAAACCATTTTTCGTTTCCCTTGCCAAATACTTTTACTTGCAGGCTATCCTGTTTCTTTTTAAAACCAGCTGTTTTCGAAAAATAGTTTTTAAGCGATTGCGCAGGCTGTGTTGCAAAAACTGTGTCTATGTCAATTCCGCTTAAATCCTTTTGACAATAACCAGTTGAGCGAAGAGCGCATTGATTGGCATAAACTATTGTTCCATTTGTAATTACAAATAGCCTTTTCGAACTGGCGTCAATTAAGTTTTTGGATATACTGTCGATAAGTCGCGTGTTATCCTTTAAAATTTGGCTTAACTTTAGCGTTTTATCTACAACTCTTTTTTCAGAAAACATAAGGGAAAAGGGCAATCATTAATTTATGCCAAGATATGGCTTTTTTTAATAAATTTTACGATAAATTAACACTGTTTTTACGATTTGAAGCTATTTTGTAATGCGTTTATACGGACAGTTCGTTCTGTTTTTTGCACACACTTAATTGTATTTCTTTAACTTAAATAGATTTACTGCCCATTGATTCTTTTTAAATTTGGTTTTTTTCAAAAGAAAATATTGTTACTTTTTTTACAAAGTTGAGTACATTTACCGTCGGTTTTGAAATAAATTTGATACATGAAGGAGCACGAAAGATTAAAGCATTTACGAAAAACGTTAGGTTTTACTCAGGTGGAGCTGAGTCAGGCGCTCGAAATAAAACAAGGCTCCTATTCCGATGTTGAAAGAGGTAAAGCGGGAATAAGCGCCATGCTTATGAAGGTTCTTTTGCGAAAGTTTAATGTTAACCCTTTGTGGCTTTGCGAAGGTGCTGGCAGCATGTTTGTTGAAGAGAAGGAAAACGCAAGCCAAGTTCGTGAAAGCGTAAGTGAATACGAAACAAACAGCAAGGCAAAAACATCAGTATCCACAGGAGATATTGACAAATACATTGACCAAGCAGAAAAACAGCAGAAGCATTTAGAGAATTTAAATAGCCTTATCGACTTTTTAAAATAGCATTTGCAACCAAAAGGTCGTGGGGTGTAGTAATTTTAATGTTTTCATAGTTACCTTCCACAAGAGTTACAGCAACACCACCTTTTTCGGCAACCGAAGCATCGTCGGTGAACAAATCGCTCCATTCGGTTTGGTAACATTCCTTAATGATTTTTAGGGTGAAAACCTGTGGCGTTTGTACAAGCCAAAAAGTATCCCGGTCGAGGCTTTGGCTTAATTGCAATGTTCCCAGCCGAACACTTTCGCTTGGTTTTACAACTGGAATTGCACTTCCTTTTTCGGCGGCAGTTTGCAAGCAGCGCTCTAAAGTTTGGAATGAAACAAAAGGCCTAACCCCATCGTGAATAGCAACTAAACCCTCGCCAGCTATTGCAGCTAACCCATTTTTAACCGAATGAAACCGTGTTTCGCCGCCAGCAATAAGAGTGTATTTAGTGCTAAACGAATGGAAACTACAGAGTTTGCTCCATGCGTCGAACTGGTTTTTAGGCAAAACCAATACAATTTCGGGTTGGGGCAAAAAACTGCTGAACAGCTTTAGCGTGTGCATTAATATGGGGATTCCGTTTAGCTCGATAAATTGCTTCGGAAGTTCACTTCCCATACGGGTTCCCGAACCACCTGCCACAATTACAGCAAACCATTTTTTCTCCATACAAATTGCTATGCGTTTTTATCGAAAAGCGTTTTGCGTTGAAAGATTAAAAGGTACAAAACCCCAGTGGTAATTGCCGAGTCGGCAATGTTAAAAACAGGGCGAAAGAAAATAAAATGGCTCCCGCCAAAAAATGGAACCCACGAAGGCCAAGTAGTGTTAATTATCGGAAAGTAGAACATGTCGACCACTCGACCATGAAGGAAAGAAGCGTAACCACCACCTTCGGGTAAAAACTTAGCGGGTTCAATGTACGACTCGTTAAAAAGCATCCCATAAAATGCGCTATCGAGCAAGTTCCCTATTGCTCCAGCAAAAATAAGAGAAATGCCAAGGACTAACCCTGCTGGCATTTTTTTACGAATTAGCCAAGCTAAATAGAACCCAATAAGAACGATTGCAACAATACGAAAAAGGCTAAGTGCAAGTTTACCATATTCGCCCCAAAGTTCCATGCCAAAGGCCATTCCATTATTCTCGGTAAAATGAATTATAAACCAGTTTCCAAAAACACGAAACTCTTGACCAAGGGTCATGTGGGTTTTAATCCAAAGTTTTAATACCTGATCGGAAATTAGCACTAAAGCTATAAGTAAAAAGGTTTTATTGCGTGTTGACATTGTTGCTGCTGATTTTTGTTTTTAAAATTTACACCCCATTGACGAGAAAATCGCAATGGGGTGTAATACAAATTTGAACTTATAAAGTACTATTTCTGATTATTCTTCGCTTCAATGCTCAAAGTGGCGTGTGGAACTGCTCTAAGCCTCTCTTTGGCAATTAGTTTCCCTGTTTCACGACAAACACCGTACGATTTATTTTCGACCCTAACAAGTGCAGCTTCCAAGTGTTGAATAAACTTTTGTTGCCTTTGGGCAAGTCGTCCAGCTTCTTCCTTAGATAGGGTGGCTGCACCCTCTTCCAGTACTTTAAATGTGGGAGAGGTGTCCTGAGTATCGTTGCTTTCGTTCATTGTAATGGCACTTTTAAGAATTTCGAAATCCTTACGCGCCTTTTCGAGTTTCTGCAGAATTAACTCTCTGAATTCTACCAACTCATCATCGGAATACCTAGTCTTCTCGGACATATCGCAAAATTTTCCTAAATGTAGTTAATCTATCAAAATAAACCAAATCTAAGCAGTAATCTTTTCTACTTTGATTGTAGTTACTAAATCGGTATCAAGCTCAATGTTTGAGGCAGAACCACAGGTTAACGAATCGACAAGACAGATTTCGCGAGCCAAGGTTTGGCTGGCTATATACTCCCTATGCGTTTCGATGGCCTGGGTGAGTAACTTGTGCTTAAGAATGCTAATTTTTATCTTATCGGTTACGTCGAAACCGGCATCCTTACGCAAGTTTTGTATACGATTTACAAGTTCGCGTGCAATACCTTCGAGCTTAAGCTCTTCGGTAAGCGTAATATCGAGCGCAACTGTAAACTTTCCTTCGTTGGCTACAAGCCATCCGGGAATATCCTCGGACAAAATTTCAACATCGTCGGTGGTTATCGACTCCTCTTTTCCGTTTATGCCAACCAAAAGGCTTCCTGCTCGCTCTAATTCGCTAATTTGCTGCTGCGAAAGCGAACCAATGGCTGCCGAAACTTCCTTCATCGACTTGCCAAAGCGAGGACCAAGGGTTTTAAAGTTTGGTTTAATTTTCTTCACTAAAATGCCCGCCGAATCGTCGAGGTACTGAAGTTCCTTAACGTTAAGTTCAGAAAGAATAATGTTTTCGACAAGTTGAAGCTGGCGGCGGAACGATTCGTCGAGAATGGGAACCATTATTTTATATAACGGCTGCCTTACCTTTATGTTCACCTTACGGCGAAGGCCAAGAACCATGGATGTTAACTTTTGAGCTATGTCCATTCTTTCCTCAAGGTCCTTGTCGATAAGTTCGGTTTTAGCAATGGGGAACATTGTTAGGTGAACGCTCTCCTCCTTGAAGCGACCAGTTGCTGCATTTAGGTCGGAAAAAAGCCTGTCGGCATAAAATGGCGCAATGGGAGCCGCCAACATCGACACGGTTTCCAAGCAGGAGTATAGTGTTTGGTATGCGGCAATTTTATCGGTATTGTAGCTTCCTCCCCAAAAACGTTTACGGTTTAAGCGAACATACCAGTTGCTCAGGTTTTCGGTTACAAAATCCTGAATTGCTCGGCCTGCTCTGGTTGGTTCGTAGCTATTGTATGCGTCGGTAACCTCAACAATAAGGGTGTTAAGGAGCGAAATTATCCATCGGTCAATTTCCGAACGGTTTTCAACCGGAACCTCGTCTTCGCTATAAGTAAACCCATCGACATTTGCGTAAAGAGAAAAGAACGAGTAGGTATTATAAATAGTTCCAAAGAACTTGCGCTTTACCTCGTCAACGCCATCCATGTCGAATTTAAGGTTGTCCCAGGGCTGAGCGTTGGTTATCATATACCAGCGAAGCGGATCGGAACCGTGATTTTCGATACTTTCGAAAGGATCGACAGCATTTCCAAGGCGCTTGCTCATTTTATTGCCATTCTTGTCGAGAACAAGACCGTTTGAGATAATATTTTTAAAGGCTACCGAGTCGAATAGTAGCGTTGAAAGTGCATGAAGCGTGTAGAACCATCCGCGGGTTTGGTCGACCCCTTCGGCAATAAAATCGGCTGGAAATTCTTCGCCAAAGTTCGCTTTATTTTCGAATGGGTAGTGAATTTGTGCGTAAGGCATTGCACCCGAGTCGAACCATACGTCGATAAGGTCGGGCTCGCGGAACATCTTTTTTCCCGATGGGGAAACTAAAAATACGTTGTCGACATATGGTCGATGCAAATCGAAATGGCCGTAATTTTCGGAGGTGAAATTATTGGGTTCGAACTTTTCGAGCGGATTAACATCCATAACGCCAGCCTTAACAGCCTTTTCGCATTCGGACTTTAACTGTTCGAGCGAGCCAATGCAAATCATTTCGCTGCGGTCGTCGGTAACCCAAATGGGTAGTGGAGTTCCCCAGTAGCGCGAGCGCGAAAGGTTCCAGTCCATAAGGTTTTCGAGCCACTTACCAAACCTTCCAGTTCCTGTGCTTGCAGGTTTCCAGTTAATGGTGTTGTTCAGCTCCATCATGCGCTCTTTAAGCGCAGTTACGCGAATAAACCAGCTGTCGAGCGGATAGTAAAGTACAGGCTTATCGGTTCGCCAGCAGTGTGGGTAGCTGTGGGTATGCTTTTCGATACGGAAAGCCCTGTTGGCTTTTTTAAGCCAAACGCAAAGGTCGACGTCGAGGGTAGCCGTTTCGGGTGTTGCTTTTAAATCGTATTCGTTTTTAACGTAGCGTCCAGCAAATTCGGAGTATAGTTCAACGTTAATGTGGTTTTTAACAAAATCGTCGGCAATGTCTTCAATTTTATAGAACTTGCCAGTACGGTCGACCATTGGCTCGGGACTACCCATTTTGTCGCGAAGAATAAGCGGTGCAATGCCAGCTACTTTTGCCACACGGTCGTCGTCGGCACCAAAGGTTGGGGCAATATGAACAATACCAGTACCGTCCTCGGTGGTAACGTAGTCGCCCGCAATTACCTTAAAGGCTTCGCCTTCGGGCTTAACCCAGGGGAAAAGTTGCTCGTAGCTTGCACCAACCAATTTAGCACCAGTATATTCGCCAATAACACGGAAGGGCAACTTTTTGTCGCCAACCTTAAAATCTTCGAAAGGAAGCTCAGCGTTTTCGGGATTAAAGAATGCATTCTGCAAATCCTTTGCAAGAATAAGCGTTACCTCTTCGCCGCTGTATGGGTTTAGGGTGTTAACTTTTACGTACGTAATTTTTGGACCAACGGCTAATGCTGTATTCGATGGAAGGGTCCAAGGAGTGGTTGTCCATGCAAGAATGAAAAGTTCGCCTTTCACATTTTCGAACAGAAACTCCGACTTGGAGTCGCGAATAACCTTAAACTGCGCAACTACGGTTGTGTCCTTTACATCGCGGTAGCAGCCAGGCTGATTAAGCTCGTGCGTGCTTAAGCCCGTGCCTGCAGCAGGCGAAAAGGGTTGAATAGTTTTGCCCTTGTATAGTAAACCCTTATTGAAAAGCTGCTGAAGTAAGTGCCACAGCGTTTCGATATAACGGTTATCGTAAGTAATGTATGGGTGCTCCATGTCGACCCAGTAGCCCATTTTATGGGTAAGATCTTCCCAAAGGTCGGTGTATTTCATAACCTCCTTGCGGCACTGGTTGTTGTACTCCTCAACCGAAATGGTTTTTCCAATATCCTCCTTGGTAATGCCAAGCATTTTTTCAACGCCCAATTCAACTGGAAGTCCGTGAGTATCCCATCCTGCTTTACGGTGAACAAGGTAACCCTGCTGGGTTTTAAAACGACAGAAAATATCCTTTATGGTTCGAGCCATAACATGGTGAATGCCAGGCATTCCGTTTGCCGAGGGAGGTCCCTCGTAAAAAACGTATGCAGGACTACCCTTGCGAACCTCAAGGCTTTTCTTGAAAGTATCGTTTTTCTCCCATGCCTTAAGCACGTCCTTGTTAACCTGCGACAGGTCCAAACCCTTGTGTTCCTTAAACTTTGCCTTCATTTAACGTAGTAAAAGTGAAATTTCGTAAAAAATCCCACAAAGATACATTACAGATATTTAATACGCAATTATGTGAATAACCATGACAGGGCAAACGCATTTAAAAAATAGTGTCCCGTTAGGGACAAAATATCGGTAAAAGATATTACAAAACACTATTTATCTGTGCCGTTAGGTACAGAATATTCCGTACCTA